>NZ_JBBHKC010000002.1:0-584179 GCF_037482985.1 Pedobacter immunditicola
AATGCTTGTTTTATACATAGCCGGCTTGTCCTCCCGGTGAGTTCCCCACAGTTACTTCTAACCGGAGATTTTCTTCTTGCCCTTACAAGTTAATTACCATGACGTTTTAAGCCCGCTGCTGCAGAATTTCCTGGGTGATCAACGTATCAGTCTTGGAGTCATTTATAAGGGCTTCGGAGCTATAGCTGGTGATGTCTTGCAACAGCACCTTAAGTACATCAATAGAAACTTAGATGATGCTTGTCTTTCTAAATTTAGATTAGACAATGAAAGTTTTAATTTCTATTTTTAACAAATCTTTAAAAAACAAATTAATTAAAAGATCAATTATGAATGAAATATTGAAAAGTGCCCACTCCGGATGGCGTTATATCGTAATCGTTTTGTTAGTGCTGGCTTTAATTACTGCTATTTCAGGCTGGCTGGGTAAAAAACCTTATACAGAAGGAAACAGGAAACTAAACTTGTTTACATTAATCAGTGCGCATATACAATTGTTATTAGGTTTGGTCTTATATTTCATGAACAGTTGGTATAAAGTTGATAGTTCGGTTGCTATGGGACGTTACTGGAAAATGGAACACATCAGCATGATGATATTTGCTGTGATCCTTATTACAGTTGGTAATGCCCGTACTAAAAGGTTTGATAGTGCCCTGGCCAAACATAAAAACGTAGCCATTTATTTTACCCTAGCCCTTGTCATCATATTCGGTGCCATTTATGCCATGGTAAATGCAGATCCTTCCCGCTCTTTCTGGGGTGTGTCTTAGTATTACAAATTTTATTTGTTTCTTTATAATAATATAATAATAAAGTATATATTTGTTACACATGATCAATAAATTACATACTTGGCAGTGGCGTGGTAATTCTCAAAAGAGTTTCGTCGTTGCTTTGTGTACCTTATAGTTTATCAACCTAAACCATTTCACAACTTAAACCCGACGTAACCACGCCGGGTTTTTTGTTTAAAAGAAAAATATAAAAATATGTTAGATAAATTTTCGATTCATACCACTTCCAAAACAAGATTAGCTGATACCACTACTCCTGTGAGTATCTATCTGCGGTTACGTGATGTATTTCCAAATACTATTTTATTGGAAAGTTCTGATTACCATAGCAGGGAGAATTCCGTAAGTTACGTATGTGCTGACCCTGTCGCAGGGATTATACTGCAGGATGGTGTATTATCGAGTTACTATCCAGACGGAAGCGAAGAAGTTAAAACAGATTTTACGTTAATTGATGAGATTGATGCTTTTAAAGCCCGGTTTGTCCAGCCCGAAAGTAATCATAGCCGTTATATCTCCTCAGGCTTGTTTGGTTATTTCACCTGGGATACCATTCAATATTTTGAAGATATTGTTTTTAACGCCAAAACAGAAAAGGATGAAGCAATCCCTTCCATGCAATATCATGTTTACAGATATACGATTGCAATAGACCACTTCAAAAATGAGATCACTTTCTTTAACAACACTTTTAATGATAGTGAAAATGTTGATACGGAAAGGATTGAATACATCATCCAAAACAAGAATTTCCCGGAATATGATTTCACCAGTGTAGGCGAAGAAAGTTCGAATTTAACAAATGAGGATTTTATCGAGATGGTAGAAAAATTAAAAAAACATATCCTAAGGGGAGATGTTTTCCAAATTGTACCTTCAAGAGCTTTTAAACAAAGTTTCAAGGGGGATGAATTTAATGTCTACCGCTGCCTGCGTTCCATTAATCCTTCACCCTACCTTTTTTACTTTGATTATGGTAACTTTAAACTCTTTGGTTCATCACCGGAAGCCCAAATCACTATCCATAAGGATACAGCCAATATCTACCCCATTGCGGGAACCTTTAAACGTACCGGTAATGATGCTGAAGATGCAGAAATTGCAAAAAGGTTGGAAAATGATCCAAAAGAAAGTGCAGAACATGTAATGCTCGTTGATCTTGCCAGAAATGACTTAAGCAGACATTGTAAACAAGTGGAGGTGAAATCTTTTAAAGAAGTTCAGTATTATTCTCATTTAATTCACCTGGTATCAAAAGTAAGCGGGAAAATAGATAGTGATGTTTCGGCCATTAAAGTCGTTGCGGATACTTACCCGGCCGGAACTTTAAGTGGTGCTCCAAAATATAAAGCGATGCAATTGATCGACAAATATGAAGGTCTGGCAAGGAGTTTTTATGGTGGCGCCATTGGCTACATGGGCTTTGACGAGGCATTTAATCACGCCATCATGATCAGGACTTTTATGAGTAAAAACAATGAGCTTCACTACCGTGCTGGTGCTGGAATTGTGGCAGATTCTATTTCAGAAAACGAATTGAATGAGGTTAACAATAAAATTGCCGCGTTAAGGAAAGCAATTGTAATGGCTGAAAGCATTTAATAGATCAAAAACAGGAGTAGCTGAAATTTGAACAGCCGAAAACATTTAACAATAAGAGTGATGCAAAAGAAAGTTTTAGTAATAGATAATTACGATTCATTTACATATAATTTAGTCCACCTGATCAATGAGCTTGGTTATGAAGCCGAAGTATGGCGCAATGATAAGTTTAACCTTGATGATGTGGAACAGTATGATAAAATACTCCTTTCCCCAGGTCCGGGTGTTCCTGATGAAGCCGGCTTACTGTTGGATGTCATCCATAGATATGCCCCAACGAAGAGTATTTTTGGTGTATGCCTTGGACAGCAGGCCATAGCAGAAGCTTTTGGTGGAAAACTCTTAAATTTGGGCAGGCCAATGCATGGTATCGCCACGCCCAT
Organism: Pedobacter immunditicola; assembly: GCF_037482985.1. Taxonomy (NCBI): domain Bacteria; kingdom Pseudomonadati; phylum Bacteroidota; class Sphingobacteriia; order Sphingobacteriales; family Sphingobacteriaceae; genus Pedobacter; species Pedobacter immunditicola. The sequence continues at coordinate 2,783 of NZ_JBBHKC010000002.1, forward strand.
TTCGGTGCTGGATCAAAACGAACCTACCTTTGCCGGGTGTCCCGATTCTATCAATGTAGGGCGTTATCATTCCTGGGTAGTCGACAACGAAGGCTTGCCTGAATGTTTGACAGTTACAGCTAAAGACAAAGATGGTCAGGTGATGGCCTTAACTCATAAGGATTATGATGTGCGGGGTGTACAGTTCCACCCCGAAAGTGTATTGACTGAGTATGGTAAACAAATCATTAAAAATTGGTTAGAGTATGAATATCCTAGATAAAATTGTAGTTCGTAAACGGGAAGAAGTTGCACTTTCCAAAACACAGGTTTCGGTAAGAGAATTAAAGGCTGCTGTTAATTTTGACCGTGAAACCTATTCCTTTAAAAAATTCTTATTGGATGAAAAGCGTAGCGGCATTATTGCCGAATTTAAACGGCGCTCTCCTTCCAAAGGCATCATTAACGACACCTCAACTGTAGAAGAAGTTACCCAAGGTTATGCTGCCGCAGGTGCATCGGCCTTGTCAGTACTGACAGATGCTGATTTTTTTGGCGGACACAAGGAGGATATTTTAAAAGCGAGAGCCGTCAACGAAATTCCCATCCTAAGGAAAGACTTCATTGTTGATGAATACCAAATTTATGAAGCCAAAGCAATGGGCGCTGACATCGTATTGTTGATTGCTGGTATCCTTAATCCGGCCGAAATAAAGTCAATGGTTGCTTTAGCAAAAAGCCTTGGTTTAAATGTACTCCTGGAAGTGCATAATTTAGCGGAATTAGAACGCAGTATCTGTATGGGACTTGATGCCGTTGGCATAAATAATAGAAACCTGGAAGATTTTTCGGTAAATATCCAAACCTCCTTTGACCTGGTTGATCAGATTCCGAATGACTTTCTAAAGATTTCTGAAAGCGCCATCAGCAATACGGCGATCATAAAGGAACTGAAAACCGCCGGTTTTAATGGTTTTTTAATTGGCGAGAATTTCATGAAAACAGCCGACCCAGGCGCTGCAATGGATCAATTTGTGCGTGAATTAATCTCGGTATAACTTTTGTATCTTTGTAAAACAGAATGGGAAAACAGAAATATTATGATACTGCAGTCAAGCAGGAACGCGCTGTACTTGTTGGTGTAATCAGACCGGGCGAGACTCAGGAAGAGACGAAAGAATATCTTGATGAGCTGGCATTTCTCGTAGATACGGCGGGTGGAAAGGTGGAACAGGTTTTTACACAGAAAATGCTGCGCCCGGAAAGGTCAACCTTCGTAGGTACGGGTAAACTAATTGAAATACAGGCTTATGTTAAATCTGAAGAGATTGATATGGTCGTTTTTGACGATGAGCTTTCCCCCTCTCAGCTGAGAAACATTGAACGTGAGTTACAGGTTAAAGTACTTGACAGAAGTAACCTCATCCTGGATATTTTTGCCGGAAGAGCGCAAACTGCACAGGCAAAAACGCAGGTGGAGTTGGCACAGCTGCAATACCTGTTACCTCGATTAACCAGATTATGGACACACCTTGAACGCCAGAAAGGTGGTATCGGGATGCGTGGTCCCGGTGAAACCCAAATTGAGAGTGATAGAAGGATGATCCTTGAAAAGATAGCCCTGCTGAAAGAAAGGTTAAAGCTGATCGATAAGCAGAACGAAACGCAACGTAAAAACCGTACACAACTCATCAGGGTTGCCTTAGTGGGCTATACTAACGTTGGTAAATCTACCATCATGAATATGCTCTCCAAATCAGAAGTATTTGCAGAGAACAAACTCTTCGCTACACTGGATACCACAGTGAGAAAAGTCGTTATTGAAAACTTACCTTTTCTCTTGTCGGACACCGTTGGATTTATCCGCAAATTACCGCATCATTTGGTGGAATGTTTTAAGTCTACATTAGATGAAGTTCGCGAAGCAGATATTCTGATTCACGTGGTAGATGTATCACACCCTAATTTTGAAGATCAGATCGGCGTGGTCAATGAAACCCTGAAAGATCTGGACGCAAGGGATAAAGAAATCATCATGGTTTTCAATAAGATTGACGCCTATGTGAGCCCGGAGGTACAGGAAGAAGGGGAGGAAAAGCGTCCATTTACCCTTGAAGATTTTAAGAAAAGCTGGATGGCCCAGCATAACGACCCTGCGTTGTTTATCTCGGCCCTACACAAAGAAAATTTAGAAGAACTTAAACAATTACTCTATGATAAGGTCGTGGTGCTGCACAAACAGCGTTATCCTTATGATAAATTGTTATATTAATATAAGATCAGGATTATTATGGAAAGTAAAAGACAAAGGAAATTTGCGGGCATGCTGCAAGAAGAGCTGGCAGCAATATTTCAACGTGAAGGGGCAGTATATTTACCAAATACACTCGTTACCATCACAAAGGTAAGGGTATCTTCTGATCTTGGCGTCGCAAAGATATATTTGAGCTTTTTAAACGCTAACAATACTGCATTAGCCATTGCAGAAGTCAACTCACATGCAGGAGAGATCAGGTATAAACTTGGTTCAAGGATTCGCCACCAGGCGCGTATTGTTCCGACACTTAACTTCTTCCTGGATGACACGAATACCTATGTAGAACAAATGGATAAGATCTTCGATAAGATTACCAAGGAAAGAAAAGAAAACGGAGAAGAAGAATAGCCAGGTTATCTATGTCGCCCTCAGAGAAATTTGCCAACTATTTTCATAAGTCAGCTGTTAACTTAGCCCCAGTGGTAGATTTTGATAGCGCTGCAGACCGCCTGTACCCTTTCGATTTCACGATTAACAATAAAGACCTGAATCCTGCTGTTCTAGCAGATACAGCACAGTTTTCCACTTGGATAGACAAAAATCTTCAGGAAAAACAGGCCCGGTATGGTATAGGTGGTTACAATGAACACCGGACCATCTATGCCAGAAGTGCGCACTTCGATGCCGGCGAAGAGCCTCGACGCTTACATCTCGGTGTTGATATCTGGGGCAAGGCAGGCACCCCAGTCTATAATTTCCTTCCTGCAACCGTACATAGCTTTAAATTTAATGATCACTTTGGTGATTATGGTGCTACCATCATTTTAAAGTATCAGCTCGATGACCTCGTTGTTTATGGGCTATATGGTCATTTGAGTTTAGATTCCTTACATCATTTAAAAGAAGGACAGCTGATTGCTGCAGGTCAGCAGTTTGCCACTTTCGGAATACCAGAAGAAAATGGCCACTGGCCGCCTCACCTTCATTTCCAACTGATCTTTGATATCAAAAGTTATAAAGGCGATTATCCCGGTGTTTGCAGGTATACGCAAAGGGCAGGTTTCCTGGCAAATAGTCCCGATCCGGCACCAATTCTAAAACATACATTTCCACTGGTTTCGGTTTAATTTATGTAAATTAGTACATGAGGAAAATCTTAGTCATATTTTTTCTTTGCATCACTTTTTCAGCCTTTGCTCAACCTCAAATTAAAGGAGGGTTGGAAGCATTTATCAAGTCTAACCTGGTTTATCCGCCCTACTCTTTGCAAAACTGCCTGGAAGGGAACGTGACAGTTGCTTTTAAACTGACCAAAGATGGTGAAGTTTACCAATCTTCAGTACAATCAGGTATAGGCACCGATCTGGATGATGAAGCACTGCGGCTCATCCGCAGGAGTACCGGCAAATGGATCATGCCTGCCAGTTATGATACCTCCGTTGTTGTCATTGCCCCTGTAAATTTCAAATTGGAAGGCTATAACTGTGGTAACCGCACAAAGGCCGACAAACAAAGAGCTATTGCTGCTTACCAGGCCAGTGAAGGGCTTACCGAGGCCATTTTAAATTTTTATAAGAATAAGGAAGCCGGCACGTTTAAAAAAGAGGAAGAAGCCAGGTTCTTACAATTGAAGGAAGAACTGGGCTATGACAAAGCTTTTATGGAAAGGAAGATAGCCGCAGGCATGAAAAAGCTCAAGCAGAATGACAATCAAGGCGCCTGTGAAGACTTTCAGTTTGTTAAACACATGGGCTTTGACCTTGCCGATCAGTACATCAAAAAATACTGTCCCTAAACATCTTCTTCCGGCGGAACAATGATTTTTAAAGCCGCAGGAATAATTTCTGCCGCAATGCGGTTCACTTTTCCCATATATTCCCCATCTACCTGGAAATGAACACGGTGCCGGGTCCTGATACTCAGTTCCCTGGTTTTGAAGATCTCGATCTTATCCGGATTAAAAGGAAGCGAGGTAAACCTGATCTTCAGGATCTCCATCACAGAATATTCCTTAATAAGGATCACTTCAAAGAAATCATCATCTAATTGTCCTTCCGGATTGATTTTAACACCCGTGCCATACATCGTGGCATTGGCAATCACCACCATGGCGGCACTTGATTTAACTTCTTCCTTGTCGGTTTTAAAAACAACCTCCATTTTATGCTGCCGTAAAAAAGCCTGCCATGCCGCTTTTGCATAGCCCCACATCCCCCTTTCTGGCAGGTCATCAAATTTTTTAACCACATAGGCATTATAACCAATATCTGCCAGGTGGATACATAACTCCCCGTTTACAATGACCGCGTGAATGCTTTTCGGTATTCCATTTAGTACCAGCTCCAGGGCTTCATTCCCATCTGCAGGTATTCCCAATTCCCTGGCCATCCCGTTAGCAGAGCCTGCAGGGATTAGTCCGATTGGCATATTGGTGTTTAACAAGCATTCTGCTACTAACCGTAGTGTACCATCTCCGCCTACAGCAATTACTTTTGTAGCATTAGAAGCGCCGATGGCTTCTTTAATTTTGGGGATGGAACAATTACTTGGCAGGTTAAAAATCTCGTACAGGTCATCCCGCGACTGGAAAAACTCTTTGATAAGTTCTGTGTAATCGGTACCGTGACTTCCTGAACCAGGATTCACGATAAAAAGTAATTTTTCTTCCAATGGATAGCGTTATTGTTTAATAATACAAACAACCGTTGCCCAATCTCTGTTTTACTTTTAATGAATAAATCTGTAAGTGTAAAAGTATACCACGGGTACGGGCACAGGCACGACCTGGTGGTATACGGACATGTATTTAAATATAAAGCCAGGGCTAACCAGGTTTTCAGCAATAATCTCCTGGTTAATATTGTTCACCTGTTTAAATTATTTGTACTGAAACCATTCCCCTTTACCCGGGTAAGATTATCATTTCTTGATGATGTAGTGGAACAAACCACTGAATATGATGGCTTTTTTAAATTTGAATGGGTAGCCGGCCAGAAGGTGAACGCAGGCTGGCACCCTGTAAAGGTAGAAGCATTGGGTGAGGGCGATGATGTGATTGCCGAGAGTACCGGTGAAATTTATGTGCCACACATTACTCAATATGCCTTCATATCAGATGTAGATGATACCATTATGATTTCACATTCGGCGACCATCTGGAGAAGATTACGCGAATTGTTCATTAAAAACCCACGTACCAGGAAAACCTTTGCAGATGCGCAGCAGCATTATGAATTATTAGCCAACGCACAAACAGAACCTGGTCAACCAAATCCGTTTTTTTATGTATCAAGCAGTGAATGGAACCTGTACGATTACCTCGTGGAGACTTTCAGGTACAATGAACTCCCCGAAGGGGCGTTCCTCCTTAACCAGATCAAACAATGGAAGAACCTTTTTAAAACAGGTAAAACAGGCCATGAGGGGAAGCTATTAAGGGTAATGCGAATCTTGCATGCTTTTCCTAACCAGAAGTTTGTTTTTTTCGGCGACAATTCACAACAAGACCCACATATTTATACCACCATTGCCCATAAATACCCGCAAAACATCAAGGCGATTTATATCCGGCAGGTTGTTCATAAAAAAGAAGCCGCTACCAGGGCCTTATTGGAAGAGGCGGAAGCTAAGGGCATAAAGACCTGTCTGTTCAAAAGCAGTAAAGAAGCTATTGAGCATTCCAAACAAATCGGTTTGCTGGAATAAAATTATATGAAATCAAGCGTATTGAATTTCCTGCTAAGGATATCACCGTTATTCACATCCAGCCACTTATCTAAAACCGTTGCATAAACCTGTCTGAAATCCACCTGGTATTTTAAATCACCGGCATCCAGATCACCAAGATGAGGTGCCGGATTAAAGATCCCTTGCTTCTTTAATTTCCCACCGAAAAGGAACATGTTATTTGCCGTGCCGTGGTCAGTCCCGTTGCTGGCATTCTGTTCCACCCTCCGCCCAAACTCGGAGAAGGTCATTACCAATGTATCATCCAGTTTATCATTTTCTTTAAGGTCTTTTACAAACGAATTAATCCCTTCAGCATACTGCTTCAGCAAATTTCCCTGCTGCTGCTTCTGGTTCACATGCGTGTCAAAGCCACTCAGCGAAACATAGTAGATCCTGGTTTTTAATCCGGAGGAGATAAACCTCGAAATGGTTTTCAGCTGATTGGAAAATGCCGTACTGGGGTAAACTGATTTATTTTGAAAAGTTTTTGAGGTATGGTGGATATAATTTGCCGAGGAAGATGTTTCTATCATTGTTTTATACAGATAACCTAAATTATCCTCATCCAGGTGTTCCTTCTCCTCCTGACGAATCATTTCCTTGAAAAAGGGCTCATTGGTGTTTCTGAATAAAACTGCCGGATCTTTCAGGGCGATCCCTTTTTTAGTCTGTCCTTTCATGGCCAGCGAAAGGCTGTCGTCCACTTCAATAGCTGTATAAGGGAATTTGCAAGTATTGCAGTCTGAATCCAGGTATCGGCCTATCCAGCCTGTGGTCAGGAACTGGTTAGCATCACTGGCTGTTTGCCAGATGTCCATGGAACGGAAATGAGACCTGTCGGGATTTGGGTAACCCACATCATTGATGATCGTCATCCAACCCTGGTCATAAATTTCTTTAAGTGCCGACAGCTGTGGGTGAAGTCCCTGCATGTCATTCAGCTTAATCAGTTCCTGTGGTCTAATCGCAATGCTTCTCCTTTTCTGGTAGTAAATATCATTACCATAGGGCACAACGGTATTCAGCCCATCGTTACCGCCTGAAAGCTGTATCACCACCAGGTTTTTATAACTGCTTAACTCCTCTAAAGCAAATGCTTCAAAAGGCTTAAGAAAGGCAGGAACCATGATTGCGCCTGCGGAGGTAAAAATGGTGTTTCTTAAAAAATCTCTTCTCTTCATGATATTTTATCCGCTAGCTTAACACAACTGGTATTCCGGGGTGCTGGTTATTTCTATCGCTACATTTTTAAGGGTAGCCTTGTGATCAATTAAACTTTTAATCTTGGCATTCAGCCCGGGCTGCAATAGAAAAGAAGCCAGTTGTTCTGCACTGCAATCTTTAGGTAAAGAAGCTAAAAACCTGGTCCAGTCGGCCGATGCATTGATGTAAGATTTTACTGGCCTGGCTTTACCTTTTCTGTTGATGGCCAATAAGGCTTCATCTTCAGGGTCGGCCTTGCCGCTAAAATCAATAAGGCCATCATTCAAAACCAGCGAAGGGATCTTCATCCTCAACATCAGTGAAGAACTGTCGATCCAGTTTTTACCGCCGGGCCAGCCAGCCACATTGGGCGGGTTAAACAAGTACTGGCCTAAACTGCTTTGCAGTTGTATCAATACCTGGGGTTTTTGGAAATTTACATAAAAGGTCTTGCTCAGGCTGACCAGGAACTCGGCAGGAGACTTAATTTTATTGCCTGTATTTGCGGAATCATAAAACCAATCAGACTTAAAAATCTGCTCCATCACAGCAGCTATGTTATAGCTTTTAGCGTCAAAATGCCTGGCCAGTTCTTTAATGTGTATTTCGTTTGGCTGATCGTTAACAAAGAAAGTATACAATTTCTTACAAATAAACTCGGCTGCAGCAGGTTGCTCCAGGATGATATCGATAATAGCTTCACCATCAAAATTTCCTGTCTTGCCTAAAAAAGTTTTGCTCCCTTCATCATGTAAGTTTCTCCTGAATTCAAACTCACCTTCCTTATTGTAGCTCCAGCCGGTAAAAGCCCTTGCGGCTTCTTTAACATCTTTTTCTGTATAATTTCCACGGCCCAGTGTAAACAGCTCCATCAGCTCCCGCGCAAAATTCTCATTGGGGCGGTTCTTTCGGTTTTGCTGGTTATTGAGGTATTGAAGCATGGCAGGCGATTGCGAGACCTCCATGACCAGCATTTTGAAACTTCCTAAAGCATTTTTTCTTTGGATGTTGTTCAACTGCTGTGCGTAATAGGGGTTATTGGAGCGACAGGCGAAATGGCCATGCCAAAACAAGGTCATCTTTTCCAGTAAAGGGGATTCAGAATCGATCATCTTTTGGATCCAGGCAATGTTCAGGTCCCTGCTTTTCGCATTTTGCATCCTGATGATGGTTTTCCGCTGTTCGCTCTCTGCCGGGGTTAATTCTTTTTTAGCACCTAAACCGGCCTGCCGAAGCAGTTGCTGCCTGGTTTCACTCTGGTCAACCGTAGTCAATCCGGCATCAGCTGCAGCCGCCTGTGAAAATAAATGATTAACAGCTTTATGAAAATTTCTGTTGCTTGCTTTGTGTAAATCCTGGAAAGCTATACCAAAACCTGCTCTGTGATATAAGTGTTTTATCTTGAAGAAATTTTCTTTTCGCTCCATTAATTTATGTATTGAATTCTGGTAAGACTGTACTTTGCCAAATAGGTTTAATTTAAATTTTGTTCGTAATATTGTACATGGTTTTTCGGTTGCAAAAGAATGTAATCTCTTTTCCTGATTGTTCCCTTGCTGATCCTGATGGCCTTTTGGCTGTTGGTGGTGATCTGAGCAAGGAGCGTTTGTTACTGGCTTATCATAACGGTATCTTTCCCTGGTTTAGTGAGGGAGATCCGATTTGCTGGTTTGCACCCCATGAGCGCTGTGTCATATTTCCTGAGCACATTAAGATAAGCAAAAGTATGAAAAAGGTGCTTAAGGATCAGGTGTTTACCATCACCACTAATCTTGCCTTTTCAGAAGTGATCAGAAACTGCGCATCGGTAAGCCGCAATATGCAGGACGGTACCTGGATTACCAGAGATATGCGAAAGGCCTATATCAGGCTTCATGAAAGTGGCCATGCACACAGTGTAGAGGTTTGGCAGGAAGGGCGGCTGGTAGGCGGCCTGTATGGGGTAAAAGTCAACCAGGTGTTCTGTGGCGAAAGTATGTTCAGTTTGGTAAGCAATGCCTCAAAAGCAGCCTTGATTTGGCTGAGTCAGCATCCTTCCATCAAAATGATCGATTGCCAGCTGCCAAATGATCATTTGCTAAGCCTGGGTGCAGAAATGATTCCAAGAGCAGCATATCTTGATATCTTAAGGCAAGTGCCTGCTAGTTAAGTAGTTCGTTGATGTCTTCCTTGCTTAATGATTTAAAGAAACTTTCTTCCGTGGTAATGAGTGAGCTGGCCAGTTTCTTTTTCCGGTTCTGGAGGGAAAGAATCTTTTCTTCCACCGTGTCTTTAGCAATGAATTTATAAATGAATACCTTCTTTTCCTGTCCGATACGGTGCGTACGGTCAATAGCCTGTTGTTCAACCGCCGGATTCCACCAGGGGTCCAGAATGAAAACATAGTCTGCTTCGGTAAGGTTTAAGCCTACACCACCCGCCTTGATAGAGATCAGAAAAACCTTGAGATTAACGTCATTTTGAAATTCTGCCACCACTTCTCCGCGGTTTTTTGTAGCTCCGTCCAGGTAAGAAAAGTTGATTTGCTCCTGTTCCAGGTAATCTTTAAAGATGCTCAGGTGTTTAACAAACTGTGAAAAGATCAACACTTTATGACCTCCCTTCAGTACATTATCCAGCGTATTGATTACATTTTCGAATTTACCAGAGTCAGAATCATAACCCTTGTCAATCATGACCGGGTGGTTGGCCAGTTGGCGCAAAGCTGTTAATCCCTGTAAAAGCTGCACTTGTTTTTTAGTATAAGTGCCATCATCCATACTGCTCAGCAAATCATTGCGATAGGCAGATTTTGTTTCCTCATAATAAGTAGCTTGGTCTTCGCTCATGCTGCAATAGATAATTTGCTCCGTTTTAGGAGGCAATTCTTCAGCCACCTGCTCTTTGGTCCTTCTCAACACAAAAGGTTTGATAATTGCCTGCAGTTTTCTTGATTTCTCCTCGTCTTTTTTTCTTTCTATGGCCTGTACAAACTCTTCATTGAAATAGGATTGGGTACCTAACAAACCTGGATTTAAAAAAGTAAGCTGTGTCCATAAATCACCTACAGTATTCTCTACCGGTGTACCGCTCAGGATAAGCCGGTGTTTTGATTTTAGCACCCTTACGGATTTAAAAGACTTTGATGAAGGATTTTTGATGTTCTGACTTTCATCGAGAATGATGTAATTGAAATAAAAATCCTTTAATAAGCTTACATCCACCCGGGTGATCCCATAGGTAGTAATGACCACATCATAGTCGATAAATTTACTGATGTCTTTGTTTCTGGTTGTCCCTGTATGTGCCAGTATTTTAAGCTGTGGCGTAAACTTTTGCGCCTCACTCAGCCAGTTGTAAATTAAAGAAGTAGGCATAACGATTAAAGAGGTGCCTATGGTGGCATGATCTTCATTATCTTCCTTTAGTTTTTGCAGCAAGGCCAGCGTTTGAATGGTTTTACCTAAACCCATATCATCGGCAAGGCAACCACCAAAATTATATTCTCTTAAAAAACTAAACCAATTGTATCCTGCTTTTTGGTAAGTCCTTAAATCGCCATTAAAGTGAACCGGCATCTTCACATCAGCAATGTTCTCAAAATCATTTAACTTTTCCAGTTTCCTGTTTAAGGTTACATTAGCAAGGCTGTCTTCACCCAGGTCGCTCAATAAGCCAATATGGTGTTTTTTTAATTTTAAAGATTTCGTTCCGTCAGAGAGCATGAACAGGCTGCCATACTTACTAAACCACTGCTCGGGAATGATGGCAATGGATCCGTCGGGCAATGAAAATTCTCTTTTCTTATGCAGGATATGATGTTTTAATGCTAAAAAAGGAACGGGATGTGCACCGAAATAAACAATAGCATCGATATCAAACCAATCATTTTTTTCACTGATCTCGAAGTTGATTGTGTTTACCGCAAATAAAAATTTCTTTGCGCCCGAAGTTTGTATGATTTCATAACCGTTGTTCTGCAGTTCTTCCAAATGTTCATTTACCCAGTTGATGACGCCGTAAGATTGATCTTCGTCTTCATGCGCCTGACTAAGCTCCAGGTGATAGGTATGGGGATTGATTTTCTTTAAGCCAGATTTCAATAACTCACTGAACTTGCCTTTCTCCCAGTCGTTTTTCCGCTTAATGCGGCTAAATACATAATTATCATCGGTTTTAACCACCCTGACCGTAACCTTCCGCTCCACATTCATTGGAAAGGTGTAAGGGCCATATTTGAAGCAAAGTTGCAACTGAGAAATACCGCCTTCCACATAAACCACTTCCAGAACCGGTATAGGATCATATTGTTCGGTGTTGATTTCGAACCCTTCTGCATAGACATGGTACTTTTCGATCAAAGGACCGACAAACTTTTCAAAATAGGCTTCTTCTGTGGCTTTCGGAATGGTGATGAAGCGCTTGTTCAGAAAGGGCTGCAATTTTTTTCCTTCAATGTTGTTCTCGAAAAAATACAATATTTCATCCAGCAGGAGCCATGCCGGTTGGTTGCTCACTACCTGGGCATCCTTAAACATGAAATCTATGCGTAAGCCCTTATATTTTAGGGTTGGGAAATACCGCGTTTCAAAGTTGTTTTTGCGAAAGTGGAAGAGCACTGTTGCTGGCTCGGTAGCTATTTCAAGTTTCCTTTCTGCGGGCCAGCCATCTTTACCCATCAGGTACAGCGAGTCTGTGACCACAATGATTGCCAACACTTCAGCCAGTTTTTTCTCTAGTTTAGGGCGTACTTTATCGTAGAATTTATCATCAAAAAACTTGCTGAAAAACTCCATCGGCCTGATTTGCTTTTTATGATGCTTCTTAATGATAAAATCCTGCTCCATCTCGTCCAGCAGTTTAATCAGCTTCAGGTCGTTAGGCGTAAGGTGCCTGGAGAACTCTTCTGCAGTATGACTAAACAATCGCTGGTAGGTTAATGAAAAATCACCATGCGGATTAAGCTGCACCATATGGGGTTCAATTAAATAACCCAGGTACTCATGCTTACATAAGGAATATACAATTTTGCATGGTTTGGCACTATCTACACGTAACATAAAGAAGAGTTATAATAAAGCGGCTAAGCAAATTGAAACCTTTAAACATACATCAAAATGGCAGGCTTTCAAAAAACTAAGGGAGGTAAAATGTAATCGCTATGTCTAATTGTTCAGCTTTAGCTCATTTTTTACACATTAACTGTAAATGAGGGGATGATTGGCTGAACAATACAGAGACAATACAGATAAGTTGGGAGAAGGAGGGATTTGACAGGTAATTGACACCGGCCTGGAATGGCTTTTCCGGTAGGAGGTCGGTAACAGGTCCCTCGCAGGTCGCCGTTAGCGCAGCGTTACCTGTAATCGTACCATCACTGTTCCTTAATGTTACAGCGATGGTACGATAAATTATTAGATATGGAATTTTATCCCTTGTGCAAGGGGTAAAGTGTTTGAGTAATTAATGGTATTTGTTTGTCTACGCATATAGCCTTTCCAGGCATCAGAGCCACTCTCCCTACCACCACCGGTTTCCTTTTCGCCACCAAAAGCGCCACCTATTTCAGCCCCTGAAGTGCCTATATTCACGTTAGCAATCCCGCAATCAGCGCCTGCTACAGAAAGAAACTGCTCGGCTTCCCTCAGGTTTAAAGTCATAATGGCTGATGATAAGCCCTGTGGTACACCATTTTGTAAAGCAATCGCTTCGTCCAGGGTTTTGTACTTAATCAAATATAAAATAGGGGCAAAGGTTTCCTCCTGCACAATATCGAAATGATTTTCTACTTCGGCTACGCAAGGTTTCACATAACAGCCTGAGGTATAGGCTCCGCCCTCCAGCACGCCGCCTTCTACAATAAAGTTGGCGCCTTCTTTTTTACCTTTTTCTATCGCTTTCAAATACATATCGACCGCTGCAGTATCGATGAGCGGCCCAACATGGTTATTCTGATCCAAAGGATCGCCGATTTTTAACTGCCCGTACGCCTTCACTATTTTATCTCTGAAAGTATCATAGATATCCTCGTGAATAATTAAGCGCCTGGTGGAGGTACAGCGCTGACCAGCAGTTCCAACTGCACCAAAAACAGCACCAATTAAGGACATGTCCAGGTCGGCATCCTTGGAAATGATAATGGCATTGTTTCCGCCAAGTTCTAAAATGGACTTTCCAAAGCGGCTAGCTACGGCCCCAGCAACGATGCGGCCAATGCGGGTGGAGCCGGTAAATGATATTAATGATATACGTTTATCGTGGTTAAGCTGGTCACCGATGGCGTTGCCAATCAGCAGACTGCTAACGCCTTCGGGCATTTCGTTTGCTGCAAGCACATCTGCCAGAATCTTCTGGCAGGCAATAGCACATACTGGTGTTTTTGAGGAAGGCTTCCAAACACATACGTTTCCACAAACCAGCGCCAGCGCGGTGTTCCAGCTCCACACCGCCACAGGGAAATTGAAAGCGGAAATAATCCCTACAATGCCCAGTGGGTGCCATTGCTCATACATCCTATGGTTAGGGCGCTCAGAGTGCATGGTCAAACCATACAATTGTCTGGACAAGCCAACAGCAAAATCACAAATGTCAATCATCTCCTGCACTTCTCCCAGGCCTTCCTGCAGGCTTTTTCCCATCTCATAAGATACCAGGGTGCCAAGGTCTTCCTTGTTTTTGCGAAGGGCATCGCCTAGCTGGCGAATGATATCACCGCGCTTTGGTGCAGGTACATGACGCCAGAACAAATACGCCTGTTCAGCTGTTTTTATTACACTTTCATAGTTTTCTGCCGTAGCAACGCTGATGCTTGCAATTTTTTTTCCATCAACTGGCGAATAACTAGTGATGGTCTCCGCATTTGGAGCTGTACCAGTGTCACTGCCAGTGCTGTAAGCAGGATTATTTTCTAAAATACCTAAATTTTTTAATACTCTACTGATCTCTTTTTGCATAGTTATGGAGTGGTTTTTACAAACAAAATGATATAAACAAAGATGCTCTTTTGTGGCCTATAAAAAAATAGATAGCTTATTTTCTTGACCCCTGAATTACCCTATTTAAGATTAAGTTTTGTTCTTTTGTACCTAATTCTGAACAATCTGTGTGCGTTAATAATAATGTGACAAACATTTAAGCGGCTGTAAATTACGATTTTAACAGTAACCTGTCTGAGGGGGCGTTTAATTGTTGAAAATTAATTCACCATTTTACGTTTAAATAACGTAAACTTATAATGAGTTTTTAAAAAAAGAGGATCTGTTCTTTAATTAGTCTTATACATGGAAGAGGAATATTACTTTGATTTTAGTGATGATGCGCAGCGTTCTGTTGAACGTTATGAGGAGATGATACGGAACCAGGATCAGTATTTTTTTGATGCCCAGGCTTTTGAAAATATTATTGATAATTATATTGATAAAAGTGATCCTGTTAAAGCGCTTCAGGTAATTGAATATGCCCTAAATCAACATCCTTATGCCGCTGTGTTTCTGGTAAAACAAGCGCAGTTATTTTTTATTATCGACCAGATAGACCGTGCATTTGTAGCACTGGAAAAGGCAGAAATGCTGGAGCCTTCTGAAGCCGAAATTTATATCTTAAGAGGAAATATATACAGTAGTCTGGATCAGCATCCCCTTGCCCTGGAAAATTTCCAGAAGGCACTGGAATTTGCTGAAGCCACAGATGATATTCTATTGCAAATAGCTTATGTCTATCAGAATATGCTGGACTATGAAAATGCTATTGTTTATATCAAGCAAAGCCTGGAACAGAATATGGAAAACAAAGACGGTTTGTATGAACTGGCTTTTTGTTATGACATTCTGGACAAGCAGGAGGAAAGCATCCAGTTCTATAAGGAATATATAGACAATGATCCTTATTCCTATGCGGCATGGTACAATTTAGCCAATTCATACCATAAGATGGATTTGTTTGAGAAAGCGATCGATGCTTATGACTATGCAATTTTAATTAAAGATAATTTTGCATCCGCTTATTATAATAAGGGTAATGCTTTGGTGCAACTGGATCGTTTTGCCGAGGCCATTGAAGTTTACAAGCAAACTTTCGAATACGAGAAACCCAATGCCGATACTTATTGTGCCATCGGCGAATGTTATGAGAAGCTAGAGCTCATGGATGAGGCCCGTTCTTATTATAAAAAATCTGTAAAGATGGATCCGAAGATGGCTGATGCCTGGTTTGGAATTGGTGTAACGCTTAATTTTGAGGAGCGTTTCTTTGAGTCACTGCATTTTTACAAAAAAGCCCTTGACCTTGATGCGGAGAATCCTGATTTCTGGTTTGCCATGGCAGATGCCTATTATAAATTAGGTCAGATAGAAAAATCCATCGAGTGTTATGATAAGGTCCTGGAGCATAATCCCCTGGATGTAGAAGCCTGGCTGGATTATTCTACCGTGCTTTATGAGCAGGGCAGACTGCTGGAAGCATCAGAAATTATAGCGGATGGTATCAAAAATAATCCTGATGCTGCAGAGCTTTACTATAGAATGGTAGCCTATTTATTTGCTTTAAAACAAGGTGATGATGGTTTCATTTACCTGGAGACTGCATTGAGTATTGAGCCTGAAAAACATTATATTTTGTTTGAGTACCTCCCTCAATTACAAGATAATGGGCTGATTTTAGAGGTCATTAACAGGTATATAAAATAAAAAGCATTCTTTTATTGAATCAGCCTGTAAAAACAGCCTATTTTTTTTCACCTTTGCAGAATATATGAACTATCCTTTAAATAATATACCAGAACGTCCAGTTAAACCTCGTCAAAAAGGGATAACCATGGTAATGGACAAAGGCTTAAGCTTAAGACAGACAGAAGATTTTATTGATGTAGCGGGTTTACATACCGATATTGTTAAATTAGGTTGGGCAACTTCTTTCGTTACGCCCAATTTAAAAGAAAAATTAGCCATCTATAAAAGTGCAGGCATCCCTACTTATTTTGGTGGTACCTTATTCGAAGCTTTTGTAATCAGGAACCAATTTGATGATTATTGCAGGGTGTTGGATCAATTTGGAATGGAATACGCTGAAGTGTCTGACGGTTCAATCAATATTGAGCATGAAGAAAAACTAGAGTTTATTGCCAAACTGGCTAAACAAGTAACGGTGATCTCTGAAGTAGGTTCTAAAGATGCAAAGAAAGTTTTTGCTCCCTATAAATGGATCAAACTGATGAGTGCCGAAATTGAAGCTGGTTCCTGGAAAGTTATCGCTGAAGCCAGAGAAGGTGGAAATGTAGGTATCTACAGGGATTCAGGTGAAGTGAGAGAAGGTCTTGTAGACGAAATTCTTACGCAAATTCCTGAAGAAACGATTATCTGGGAAGCACCTCAAAAAGAACAACAGGTTTGGTTTATTAAGCTGATTGGCAGTAATGTAAACCTGGGTAATATTGCCCCCTCAGAAGTTATTCCATTAGAAACCATTCGTTTAGGGTTGAGGGGAGACACATTTGATTATTTCCTTAATTTAACTAAATAAGCCATACAATGGTTTCAAGAACATTTGGACTGATCGGTTATCCATTATCACATTCTTTTTCTAAAAAGTATTTTACAGAAAAATTTGTTCGTGAAGGGATTTCCGGGTGCCAATATGAACTGTTTCCTATTGAATCTGTTGACTTGATTGTAAACTTGCAACAGGAAAACAGCCAGCTTGAAGGCTTAAATGTTACCATTCCTTATAAAGTAACCGTTATCCCCTTTCTGGATGAGCTGGAAGAAGCAGCTGCATTTATTGGCGCGGTGAATTGTATTTCCATACAGCGCAAGGGTGAGCGTCCTTTCTTGAAGGGGTTTAACACCGATGCTTACGGTTTTGAAGAATCCCTCAAGCCTTTGTTGGCCTCCCATCACCAGAAAGCTTTAATTTTTGGCAATGGCGGTGCGGCTAAAGCGGTTAAATATGTGCTGCAGAAACTGGGTATCCCTTTCCTTGTAGTTACCAGGGCGACAACTGTAACGTCTATTGGTTATGAGGATGTTACAGAAGAAATATTACAGGAATACAGCGTTTTAATAAATACTACACCTTTGGGGATGGCTCCAAATGTAAATAGCTTTCCCGCTATTCCCTATCAATTCCTGGATCACCGGCATTTGTCCTATGATTTAGTGTACAATCCTGAGGAAACTCAATTCCTGCAGCTGTCGAAAGAAAGGGGTGCTGTGACTAAAAATGGAATGGAAATGCTGGAATTACAGGCAGAACGCTCCTGGGCTATTTGGAATGAATCAACCTATTAGAAGAACAACAAATGATCAATATCAAACAATTTACTTTTAATGCTTATCAGGAGAACTCCTATGTACTCTATGATGAAACAGGAGAATGTGTGATCATTGATCCTGGAATGTACGAGTCATTTGAACAGAACGAACTTGTCGCCTTTGTTAAACAGCAGCAATTAACACCCGTAGCCTTGTTGAACACCCATTGTCACTTGGATCATGTATTCGGTAATAAATTTGTGTTTGAGCAATGGGGCTTAAAACCCCGGTTCCACCACGGTGAATTACAGATCCTTCATGCCATTCCGGGTTATGCCCCGGGCATGGGTTTCCGTTATGATTTATCGCCGGATCCTGAGGTGTTTCTGGAAGAAACGGATGTTGTTAAATTTGGCAACAGCGAGTTGGAAATTATTCTTGCTCCCGGCCATTCTCCAGCGCATTTATGCTTTTACGCCAGGGAAGAGAACTTTTTGATAGGCGGAGATGTTTTATTCTACGGCAGCATTGGTAGAACCGACCTGCCCGGAGGAAATCATGCACAATTGCTGCAAAGTATCAGAGAAAAATTATTTATCTTACCTGCTGATTGCAAGGTTTATCCTGGTCATGGAAATTCCACGCTCATCGGTTATGAGAAAGAAAATAATCCGTTTTTCTAACAGTTGTTAAGCCACACCTTATCGTGAATACACCATTTTATATTGCTCGCAGGTATCTTTTTGCTAAAAAATCGACAAATGCGATTAATATCATCTCTACTATTTCGGTACTGGGTGTATTTGTAGGGAGTGCGGCGCTTTTTATTATCCTTTCTGTTTTTAATGGTTTTGAAGAGGTGGTGCTAAAAATGTATAACACATTTACACCTCACCTGGTGATTGCGCCGGCCCAAGGCAAAACCTTTGACCCCCGCACGCCGGAGTTTCAGCGGCTTGAAAAGGATCCGAGAATATTTTCTTATACGGAGGTGCTCGCTGAAAATGCCTTGTTAAGGTATGGCGATAGGCAGTCTGTGGGTTTAGTAAAAGGAGTGAGTGCGGGCTATTTAAAAAATCCCAGCCTGGACACCATCACCATACAGGGTGAGTTTGTGCTGAATAACAAAAGCGGCTCAAATGCAGTGATTGGTTCTGCTATTCAGAACTACCTCATGATCAATACCAATGATCCTTTTACTCCGCTGCAGATATTTTCACCTAAAAAAGGCCGCAAGACAAGTTCTCCAAATCCTGCAGATGATTTTACGGTGGCTACCATTCCTGTGTCCGGTGTTTTTGAAGTGCAGCAGGACTTTGATAACATCACCATCGTACCTTTATCTTTTGCAAGGGAGTTGCTCCAGGAGGATAGCAATGTTTCCTATATTGAAATTAACCTCAACAACGGCATAAACGCAGATTCCTTTAAGCAAGAGATCGAAAAACAGATTAATAAAGGTTTTGTTGTTAAAGACAGGCTGCAACAGAACCAGGTGCTTTATAATATTTTAGGTTCTGAAAAATGGGCTGTATATATCATACTTACATTCGTATTAATTATAGCTATTTTCAATATTATTGGATCTTTAACGATGCTCGTTCTCGATAAATTAAAAGATATTGCTATTTTAAGCAGCCTGGGAGCCGGCAAGACCTTAATTAAGCGTATATTTCTATTTGAGGGAATGATGATTACAATGACAGGCTGTATATTTGGTCTGCTGGTGGGATTGCTCTTTTGTGTAGCCCAACAGGAATATGGCTTCGTAAAAATGTCAGAAGATAATTTGATGATACCTAATGCTTACCCTGTAGCAATTAAATGGATAGATTTATTACTTGTATTTTTTACCGTAACTATATTTTCTTTTGTAGCTTCAGCTTTGTCTGCAAACCTGAGCGTAAAGAAGATCAATCAAATTAATAAAGACCTTTAATCATGAAGAACATCAGAATCATAACAATATTGTCGATTGTTGTTTCCATTGTAGTTGCAGCATGTACAGCTAATGTTGACGAAAATACGGAAAGTGATACCATGATCATCAAAGGTTTATATAGTTATGGGCCGGAAATTAAATCATTTACTGATTGTGTAGATGGCAGGGAATTTTGGGTAACAGACAGTGCAAAGACCCTTGAATTAGCCTACACAGAACTTAACTTCGAAAAACCATATTTACCTGTTTACATAGAGGTAGAAGGCCGGATTGTGAAATCTGACAGCTTAACGGTGAATGCAAATTTTGACTCTACGCTTGTAGTGACTAAAGTGCTCAAAATTACAAAGGAAATTCCTGATGGTGCCTGTAACTAAACTGTTTCCTGGTTAACGTATATATTTGCTGGAATCCGGGGGATTACATTTTTCGCCTGTGCCATTTCAAACAGGGTATTTATGGCTTTACGGCCTTCAGCACCCAAATTAACAGAATATTGGTTGACATACAGTTCAATGTGCTGGTACATAACTGATTCCTCCATTTCCTGTGAATGTTCACGAATAAAATCAATGCCTGATTTAGGGTTGGCAAAAGCATATTCTACAGATTTGCGCAGGACGCGGTTCACTTTATCCTGTATTTCCCAATCAAGGTTTCTATTGACTACAATTCCACCCAGGGGGATGGCACAGCCAGTGAGCCCTTCCCAGTAATTGCCCAGGTCAACAATTTTGTGCAAACCTTTGTTTCCGTAGGTAAACCTGTTTTCGTGGATGATCAGCCCTGCATCTATCCTGTCGTTTAACACAGCATCTTCAATTTCTGAGAAAACCAGCTCCTGCTTATTGGTGAGCTGAGGATAGGCAATGCCCAATAAGAAATTTGCCGTTGTGTACTGACCGGGAATACCGACTTTTAAGTCGGCCGGAAGTTCCTCCATTTGCAGCAGTTCTTTATTTTTACAGATTAACAAAGGGCCAACACCAAAACCAAGCGCACTGCCCGCGTCCAGCAGGGCATATTGTTCCAGGACATAAGCCATGGCATGGAAACTTAATTTAGTTACATCCAGCTGCCCCTTCATGGCTTTATGGTTCAACGTTTCCACATCATCAAAGGACACTTCAAATGTTAAACCTTCGGTATCTATTTTGTGGTGAATCAGTGCATCAAATATAAAAGTATCATTTGGGCATGGGGAGAATCCTAGCGTAAGTTTCATTGGGTAAATTTAAGGATTGAAATAAGCGGGACCGTTATTCATTTGTCAAAAATTCAATTGCCCAATCATCGAGGTTTTTCAGGGCCAGACCTATATTCCAGGCCGCTTTATTGCGTTCCTCCACGTAATTGGAGATGCTCCTCACCTGTATGCAGGGTATAAAAGCTTGTTCGCAGGCATAAAACACCGCCGCTCCCTCCATACTTTCTGTAATGGGGTTTAGCCGCTCTTTTACTTTCCTGATGTGCTCAAGGTTGCCGTGAACCGTATTCACCGTGATTCCATTTCCCCAGGGAAGGTGGCTCAACGCTTCATAATCAGGCCCAAGGCTGCTTTCAAATTTGCTCTTACCCAGGCCAAGCTGGTCGATAGATAGGAAAGCCTCTTTATCTTCTGCCCCAAGTTCAGAAAATTCATCAGCAATGATGTTCAGGACCGTTCCCAGTGGTACAGTAGGGTCAAAACAACCCGCTATGCCCAAATTGAGGACCAGGTTATAATCCGCAGACAGGTGTTTGCCAAGCGCAAAAGCCGTAGCGGTCATCCCCACCCCTGTAATTAAAATATCAAAGGCGGGTGCTTGAACAAAGGCAGCGGGTGGCAGGTCGAAATGTTTATAAACCCCTGCAATTTCATTAATGGTTGCAGCAACAACAAGTGTCTTCATTTATCTAAGGTATTAAATTGCTTATAAATCATAGTTAAACCTTTCTGTGTATATTTGTAATCAATTTAGAAAAAATGATTTATATAACACGCAAAGCATCTTTTAATGCTGCACATAAATTAGCCAGACCCGATTGGTCTGATGAGGAAAATGCAGCGGTATTTGGTAAGTGTGCTAATCCAAACTGGCACGGACATAATTACCAGCTATATGTTACTGTTAAAGGGGAAATTAATCCCGAAACAGGGTTTCTTGTTGATCTAAAATGGTTGAAAGAGATTACCAATACGGTTGTAGTCGACAAGATTGACCACAAAAATCTTAATATTGATGTGGACTTTATGGAAGGCAAGCTTGCTTCTACAGAAAACCTGGCTATAGCTGTTTGGGATGAGTTATTGCCTCATATTCAACAAGGTGGGGCACAATTACATAGTATTAAAATTTTTGAAACTGAAAATAATTATGTTGAATACTTCGGATAAAACCACAATAGACAATAAAAACCTGAAGTTCGCTGAGGAAGAGCAGGAAGGTTATATAAAAATTGACCGTTACAATGAAAGTAAAATAACGTCAATCGCTGCGCATTACAAGGATATTTTGTCCCAGATCGGCGAGGATCCTGAAAGGGAAGGGTTGCATAAAACACCGGAACGTGTGGCAAAGGCCTTGCAGTTTCTTACGCATGGTTACGATGCAAATCCTGTAGAAATGCTGAAGTCAGCCATGTTTAAGGAAGATTACAGTCAGATGGTTGTCGTTAAAGACATTGAAGTCTTCTCTATGTGTGAGCACCACATGTTGCCATTTTTTGGCAAGGCACATATTGCTTATATACCCAACGGACATATTGTAGGTTTAAGTAAAATTCCAAGGGTAGTTGATGCTTTTGCGCGCCGCTTACAGGTGCAGGAAAGGCTGACCAATGAAATCAGGGATTGTATCCAGGAAACACTGGCTCCTGCTGGTGTGGCTATTGTGATGGAATGTAAACACCTGTGCATGGCCATGCGTGGTATTCAAAAACAGAATTCGGTAACCACTACCTCCGCATTTACCGGAGAATTTGCCAAAGAAAAAACGAGAGCAGAATTTTTAAGATTAATTACAGCAAACTTACATTAGTACTTTATGAAAGCATATATATTTCCGGGCCAAGGCGCACAATTTTCTGGAATGGGGAAAGAGCTTTATGAAAATAAAGAAGCCCGTGAATTATTTGAACAAGCAAACGAGATTATTGGTTTTCGCATTAGCGATATCATGTTTTCGGGATCTGATGAAGAACTGAAACAAACCAATGTTACTCAACCGGCGATTTTTTTACATTCTGTAATTTTAGCTAAATCTATTAACGGCGATTTTAAACCTGATATGGTTGCGGGACATTCTTTAGGTGAATTTTCTGCACTGGTTGCTGCATCGGCCCTTTCGTTCGAAGACGGTTTAAGGTTAGTAATTGCCCGTGCCAATGCGATGCAGAAAGCCTGTGAAATTGAGCCTTCTACCATGGCCGCCATTCTTGGCCTTGCAGATGAAGTAGTAGAGAGAATCTGCGCTGAAATACCTGAAATAGTCGTGCCGGCAAATTACAATTGCCCTGGGCAGCTGGTGATCTCCGGAAGTATTGAAGGTATAGATATTGCTTGTCAGCGGTTAACTGAGGCAGGTGCTAAAAGAGCTTTGAAATTAAATGTAGGTGGTGCTTTTCACTCTCCTTTAATGGAGCCAGCAAGGGTGGAACTACAGGCTGCTATCGAAAACACGACTATTCTGGCACCTTTGTGCCCGATCTATCAAAACGTGGATCCAAATCCAAATACAGATCCGGCACTGATTAAATTGAATTTGATTACACAGTTAACAGGGGCCGTAAGGTGGACACAAACCGTCACCAATATGATTGCCAATGGTGCAGATGAATTTGTAGAAGTAGGGCCAGGGAATGTATTACAAGGGTTGGTTAAGAAAGTAAGCAGGGAAGTAAAAACCAGTTCCGCTACAATTACCGTTTAAAATTCATTAAATTAATTGCTGTGAGCATAGGGATAAAAATTAGGATTCTTCTCTTGATTATGGGAGTGTGCTGTGTAGTTACTGCCATAACCTTGAAGCATTCTGTTTCAAAGAAAGACCTGTTGCAACACGAAGCCCTTCAACTTCAGGAAAACCTTTCCAAGAACGAGAAGGTAGTGTTTGACCTCTTGTCTAAGAAACAAGAGGTTCAAAAAATCAAGCAATTTCATGCCAATGAAGATTTAGGGTTAAGCTTTATTGATACCTATGCTTCCAGGGGCATCAATGTTTTTACTTATAAGAACAATGAGCTGAACTTCTGGAGCTCTTACATGATGTCGCCTCCCCCTGTATACCTGATCAGGGAGGGTGCTTCCTTTATGCAGCTCTCCAATGGCTGGTATGAAGTGATCAAGAAAACTGAGGGGGATTTAATTTACGTTTTCTTAATCAGCATCAAAAACCAGTTTCTGATAGAAAATAAATTCCTTCAAAACAATTTCTCTGAAGAATTGCTTCCTTCAAACTCTTTAAGTTTAGCTTCTTTTTCAGATACCGATGTTTATGGTATAAAAAGCATTACCGGCAAGCTTCTTTTTGAGGTGAAACTCAAGCCTGATTATTCTAAAAGTTTATATGCTTCTGTAGAGGTATGGCTATGGGTCATTGGTTTGTTTTGCCTTTCCCTCTTTTTTAATGCTTTTTGCTCATGGCTGGCAAAAAAAGGCCGTTTGATGTTATCTACCCTGCTGTTGATTCTGTTCTTTTTAGTTGTACGGATCAGCGATCTGGAGTATGGATGGTTTAATTACCAGTTTGACCTGGAAATTTTCAGTCCGACAATTTATGGCGAAAGTTTCTGGCTGCCTTCTCTTGGGGATTTTTTCTTAAACGTACTTTCTATCACATGGATATGCCTCTACATATACACCTACAAAGATAAATACCAGTTTCCTTCCTGGCTAAGCAAGAATAAGGTGGCCGGAATGGCGGTCCACGTCATCATGATTCTGGTGTTTTCGGGTTTGGCTTTCCTGCTCGACCGGGTATTCTCCGGCTTAATTTATAATTCCAAAATCAATTTTGATATTACCAATATCATCAACCTGAGCTATCCGAGTTGGGTAAGTATTATCATCTTATGTTTGGTGTGGTTCAACATCTATTTGATCTGCAGTACATGCATGTTCATTAGCATGAAGTTAAATGTGACCAATAAGGAGCGGGTAATTTTATTTCTTTCGCTTTTTGTGGTTTATTTGATTTATCGGCTCAGCGTAGACTTCACTGTATTCTTTATGATCTACGCCTTGTTTTTGTATGTTTTAGGATGGAATATCTATATCCAGAAAGGGAAATTCTCGATCAGGATCTATGCAATTATCTTTTTCTGCCTGGCGATGATTTCATCTATTAAGCATATTAAATACCAGGATATCAAGGAACGCAATAAGCGGTATAACATTGCGCAAAAGCTGCAGTCGACCGACAATCCCCGGATCCTCAGCTCTATTGAAAGTTTGGAAAGAGGGGTGTCTACCGATCAATATGTACTTAGTTATTTCAGAAGCCCTACTTTCAGCAAAGTTCCAGCGCTGGAAAAACTGATCAACAAGAAATATCTAGATAGTTACCTGGCTCAGTTTGAATATAACCTTTATACATTTAATGATAATAATTCATCTTTAAAGCTGAATGAAACGGTACCCCTGGTACACTATAAAGATTTAGTACAGTCGGGATCTGTTAAAGTATCCAATTTCTTTTACCGGCTGAATGATACCTTCGGCTACCAGAGTTATTTTGGTATAATTCCCGTTTTTGGCAATAATAACATTTTGGGAACGCTAGTGATCGAATTAAAATCACAGAAATATGACTACAATAACCAGTTTCCTGAACTATTGGTAGATGGAAAAGTTAAAAGTGATGAGGATTTCAAAGCGTATTCCTTCGCCTTTTATAACCATGGTGAGCTGATCAACCAGTCGGGGAAATTCACCTATAAATTAACAGATATAGACGTTAAAGGTAAACTGGGTGAACCGGTTTATATCAATGATAAGCTTGGCTATAACCATATGGTTTACAAGCAAAGTAATTTTACTACCATTGTGATTAGTAAGGAAAAAGTATCTTATGTTTCCCGTCTGGCCATATTGTCTTTCTTTTTGCTCGTTTTCATCCTGTTCTCGGTAGCCTTATATATCTTAATCTGGCTGGTTAAAAACCTTGACGAAAGCTGGGGTGGCTGGTTCAACATTAACCGATCACTGATGATCAATGCGAACAAGATTTTATACAAAACCCGTATACAATTTTCAATTGTGTTATCCGTGGTGGCTACCTTGCTGATCGTAGGCTGGACTACCTTTTTTTATATCAGTTCTGAATACCGTAACCAGCAGGATGAAATCATCAGGGAAACGCTGCGTAAAGTCCAGTTTTCTTATGGTAAAAAGATGTACCTTACTGGAATACCGCCTGTTACTGACGAATCTATAAAAGAGTTTAATCAGTTTTCGGACATCAATTCTACCTATCTGAATCTCTTTGATTTAAAAGGCAAACTCCTTTACACCTCGATCCCGAAAATATATGATTACGGCATCCAGGCAAGAATAATGGCGCCCGATGCTTACATTCAGTTAAGTCATTTTCAGCGGTCAGAATATTTTAGTCCGGATCAGACGCTTGGCGACTTTAAGTACTCTGCTGCCTATGCGGCGATCAGGAATTCGCAGAATCAAACCATTGCCTATATTGGTGTACCTTACTATGGCAATGAAAGCGACTACCAGAGTAAAATCGGCTTATTTATCAATACCCTGATCAATATTTATGCATTGGTTTTTGTAGCTATTGGCATCCTGGCTGTTTTCCTTGCCAACCAGATCACCAATCCACTTACCTTTATCCAGGAGAGTATAAAGAAAACCAAGTTAGGGCAAAAGAACCAGCCCATCTTCTGGTCAAGGCATGATGAAATAGGCTCCTTAATTAAGGAATACAATAAAATGATTGCTGCGCTGGAGGAAAGTGCCATTAAGCTGGCCAAATCTGAAAGGGAAAGTGCCTGGCGTGAAATGGCCAAACAAGTGGCGCACGAGATTAAAAACCCGCTTACACCCTTAAAATTAGGCGTTCAGTTACTGGAGAAATCCTGGAAAGAGAAAGATCCTAATTTTGAGAAAAAATTTGAAAGGTTCAATAAATCCTTTGTTGAACAAATTGACAGCCTTGCCACCATTGCGTCCGAATTTTCAAATTTCGCGAAGATGCCGGATACCAAACTTCAAAAGTTGAAACTGATCCCCGTGGTGCAGCAGGCGAGCGATGTATTCATCAGCAATAAGAATGTCGACATTTATATTGTAGACCAAACGAACACCGATATCTTCATTATGGGTGATAAGGATCAGTTGCTGCGTACTTTTAACAACCTGTTAAAGAATGCCATCGAAGCCTCAAATGCGAGTAAGGAATGTATGATCTACATTAAGCTTAGAAATGACCAGAAAAGGGTATGGATAGAATTGTCTGACAATGGGAAAGGCATTGACTATTATTTACAGGATAAGATATTTGCGCCCAATTTCACCACCAAATCTTCTGGTACCGGGTTAGGATTGGCGTTTGTAAAACAAGCTGTTGAAAATGCCGGGGGAACCGTTGAGTTTAAATCGGTTATTGATAAAGGAACAACTTTTTACCTGAGTTTTTCTCTGGTTTAAGTCACTGGTGTAAGCTGGTGTTTATTTCAACTGGAGAGATGATTGGCCCATAGTGGCGTCATCTGCATATAAGATAACGGTATAGGTACCTTTAATAAATTCTTTGGGATTTACCCAGGCGATATTATAAGCCGCGTCATCGTCCTTAAAATCCAGTGTAATCATCTCGCTGAACTGCATTTGCTGGTTATTGGCCTGGAACATGTTATGGGCGTCAGCAATAAGGTTTCCTGCGGGATCGAAAACCCTTAAATAAATTTTGTGAAAGTCTTTTTCTGCCAGGGGGTTAGGTGCGATATGAAATTTAACAACTAATTTTTTGGCTGATTTTGCCTGGCTCACTTCAACCTGCTTACCATTATTTCTAACCCGATAGGCCGAAACCTCCATGTTGATAGCCTTAAGTGTGGAGCTGGTTTTTACCTTTTTATGGAGTTCTGTGTTTTTCTTTTCAAGCTTTCTGGCTTTTTCACTGATGATATTCACAGAGTTGATCAAGCTATCCCGTTCAGTTTTTAAAAGATCGTTTTCTGCATGCAGCTGGGCTATTTCCTCGCTGAAGTTTTTCACAAACTGTCTTAATTTCATTACTTGTTCCTGGGCATTGACCAGTTCACGCTGTGTAAATTGACTCTTTTGTAAGGCATACTTTAATTCAGCAATTTTTCCTCTAGCCAGTTTTTGTTCCTCCAGAAGTTTTTCTGTAAGTGTAGTGTTGATGACGTTAACCTTATCCAGTTCTACTTCAATTTTTTCTACTTCTAATTTTAGCCTGTCTTTCTCGGTGTTTACCGTTACAAAGCGTTCGTTCTCGTGTTTATCTCTAAAATAGAGATAGGCATTCGTACCTAATAATGCTACAATTACGATGATAAGAAAATAAATCTTATTTCGGTCGCCTGAATTACCGGAAACTTTTTGGTCTAACATTTCAAATTTATAGTCAGTTATTACGCGTAGGCTTTCCTTTGTTTGGTCAAAGAAAAGTCTAACATAAGATAAAAATATAATAAATGGTTAAAAAAACCCCAAATTTGTAACAGGTTTATAAAAAAATCGTTTAATTGCTAATATCACACACACAAGAAATCCTAAATTATTTTAAATGCTTAAGAACATCGTTTATGCAATCACCGTTGCATTGATCTTGCCTTTTACCCTGTCAGCCCAGGAAACAACAAAAAGTGCTCCAAAAAGAGAGTTCAGAGGGGTTTGGGTGGCTACAGTATCGAATATCGACTGGCCCTCCAGAGCAGGGTTAAGTGTAGATCAGCAAAAACAGGAATTTATCGGCCTATTGGAACAGCATAAAAGCAATGGCATGAACGCCATTGTTTTGCAGGTAAGACCTGCAGCAGATGCTTTTTATGCTAAATCAAGAGAACCCTGGAGCCAGTGGCTCATGGGCCGTCAAGGTGTAGCTCCTGCTGAAGGTTACGACCCGCTGGAGTTCGCCATTAAGGAAGCACATTTCAGGGGCATGGAACTACATGCCTGGTTTAATCCATACCGTGCTACAATGAACTCAAGCTCCTACATTCATAGTGACCACATGACGATCAAGCATCCGGAAATGTTTTTCACCTATGGCGGTAAAAAACAATTTGACCCGGGTTTGCCTGAGGTCAGGGAACATATTGTGCAGGTAATTTTAGATGTTGTAAAGGGGTATGATGTTGATGGTATACATTTCGATGATTATTTCTATCCCTATCCTGTTGCGGGGCAGACCATAAAAGATGCGGAAACATTTAAAAAGTATGGCCAGGAGTTTCCTAATGTAAATGACTGGCGCCGCCATAATGTGGACTTATTAATCAAGATGCTTGACGACAGCATTCACCATTATAAAAAGCATGTTAAATTCGGAATCAGCCCTTTTGGGATCTGGAAAAATAAGGCGGAAGATAATTTAGGCTCAGCAACAAATGGTCTTTCTAATTATTCTGCGCTATTTGCAGATTCCAGGAAATGGGTAATGGAGGGATGGGTAGATTACATTAACCCACAGGTTTATTTTAGCTTTTCAAGAAAAGCAGCACCTTTTGCTACTTTGATAGACTGGTGGAGCAATAACACTTATGGCCGGCACTTGTACATCGGACAGGCGGCTTACCTCGTCAACCAAAAAATGGAAGCAGCCTGGCGCTTACCTAATCAGATACCTGACCAGGTAAGGTATCTCCGGAAAAATAACCGCGTGCAGGGCAGTGTTTTCTTCAGTTCGAAATCTTTCTCTACGGTTGCCCGTGCAACAGCTGATTCTTTACGTAATGACCTTTACAAATACCCGTCATTGCCACCTCAAATGCCCTGGTTGGATGATGTAGTACCCAATGTGCCACAAAACCTGAGCATTCAAGCTAAAAATGACGGTATCTACCTGGAATGGGAGGCACCTTTGCATGCCCTGGACGGGGAAACTGCTTCAGGCTATGTAATCTATCGCTTTGATGAAGGCGAGAAGGTCGGGATCCTTAATCCGAAGAATATTCTTAAAATAAGTTTCGAGGACTATACCTCTTACATTGATACCGATATAGAAAAAGGAAAAAGGTATACTTACCTGGTTACTGCTTTAGACAGGTTAAAGAATGAGAGCATTGAAAGTGGTCCGGTAGGGGTAGAGGCGTTATTATAAAAAGAAGGTTGTATCATTGGTCGAATATAATTGATGATACAACCTCCTTTAGTTGTTGGGTAATTTTGTTTCCTGCTAAATTTCCAAACGTTAAACTTTAATAAAGATTTTTTTCCGGTACATGATGTAAAGGATCACAAACCAGAATAAGATTTGAGTAACTGCCCATGCGAGGGACGCATTGACCGGAGAAAAATAAGGGGTATAAAAACTCTGGTATAACCAGGATTGTGCACCTGTTTCTGTTCCGTCGGGCATTGTTACCTTGATCATATTTAAAGTTCGCGGCAATAAGCCTGATAGAAAAAATACGGTGATGGCATTTACACCATAAACCACAAATGGAATAGTGAACCGGGTATAGCGCTGCACGTCAATCATCCAGTAGCATAAAGCTAAAATTACCGTTGCCATACCTCCTGTATACAGCACGAAAGAACTGGTCCATAAGGCTTTGTTGATGGGGAACTGCAAGTCCCATAACAGGCCGGCAATGATGGCAGAAGTTCCTGCAGTGAACAACCACGCTACTTTTGTGGGTGCTTCAATGTCTTTACGTCTCAGGTAAAGTCCTGTGAGTACTCCAAATAATGCCGTGGCAATGGCAGGGATGGTGCTAAACAAACCTTCAGGATCCCATGTTTTCGCTGATTTATATAGATGTGCTTCCGTAAGTATGGAGCGGTCAATCCAAGCACCAAGATTGGTTTCCTTTTCCAGGTTGGGATAACCTACACCAGGCACAGGCACAAAAGTCATCATGATCCAGTAAAAGGCGAGTAATCCAATAAAGATTTTAAAGATGTTTTTCTCTGAACTTTTGAGGAAGATCAAAGTAGCAAAGAAGAACACCAAACCGATGCGTTGCAGCACCCCTGGGATCCTTACGACTTTTAAGGCCTCTATAGGATCGGTGAAAATCTTCGGGTATAGCGAAAGGAACAAGCCAAGGCCAAATAAGATGAGGGCACGTTTTAAAGCCTTTAAGATCAGTTGCCTATGCAATGCGGGATCAGCTTTTTTGCTGCCCATGGCATAAGCAATGGAAACCCCTACAATGAATAGAAAGAAGGGGAAGATTAGGTCCGTTGGTGTACATCCATGCCATGGGGCATGTTTTAATGGTGCATAAATATCTCCCCAGCTTCCCGGATTGTTAACCAGGATCATGGCTGCTACCGTAAATCCCCTGAAATAGTCTAATGATAGTAATCGTTGTGTGTTATTGTGCATGCGTATTTAAGTTCTTCTTTTAAAGTTCCTGCGGACCAAAGTGGCGTGGAGGCATTGATTAGGTTATTTGGTTGTGTGGTAAATATAGGATAGAAAACGATGAGTCCTGAAATTACATAATTTTTAATGACTTCAAATGATAGGCATCTAACAGCTGATTGTCTACATCTAATTCGGTGATCAGGAAGTTAATTTTATCCAGTGGGGCCACTTTTAGCCTTTGGGAGGTATTCAATTTTTCGGAGATGCATAATACAGCTGCATTTCTGCAGGAATTGAGCATGGTTTTTTTAAGCTGGTTGATCTCCCAGTCGGTATCTGTTAAACCATCTTCCGGGTGGAGAGCGCTGGTACCCAGGAAACATAAATCTGCCTGTATTTCTGCTAACTGGTTGATCACGTGACCTCCGTAAGTAACCTGAGAGTTTTTAGAAAATAAGCCCCCGATCAGGATCACTTCAATCTTTTCATATTTGGCGAGTTCAATGGCCACAAAAGGACTGATGGTGAAGAAAGTGGCTTCCAGGTTGGGCGGTAAAAGCTTGGCCAGCTCAATGATGGAGGTTCCGCCACCAGTCAGGATCACCATTCCGTCCTTGATCAGTTGGTTTGCTTTTTTTGCAATGATGATTTTGGCATCCTTTGCATAGACGTTAACATCATCAAAAGAACTCTGGTAAGACTTTGAAAGTGCGCCGCCGTGCACTTTAATCAGCCGGTCGTGTTCGCTTAATTCCTGAAGATCTCTTCTGATCGTATCTTCCGAAACATTTAATAACTGCACAAGATCTGAGGTCAATACTCTATTGTGTAGGTTAATTTGACGCATAATCAAATCATGTCGTTCTCTTTTCAACATTGTTTTAAGTTTTAGCTAATGTAATAATTGTGGCTAAAATAACTACTAATGCGATATGTTGCATCTTTTTGCGTGTTTATGCAATTAAATTTTGTTCACTCGGGTTAAAATAGTTCATTCTTTGTTCTATTTAGTAAAAAACATTTATCATATTTACTTCGTAAAACTTAAGACTGCGTTTTAGTGCGTGTTTGTAGGTTTACCAAAACAACAATTTATTCTAACCAATTTATTCATTTATGAAAAAAAAGCTACTCCTATTATTCTGTAGTATTATTTTGCTCGCAAGCCAAGCGTTTGCCCAGCAACTTACTGTTACGGGAAAAGTTAATTCTTCAGATGGTCCACTGCCAGGCGTTTCTGTTAAAATAAAGGGAACAAATGTGGTAAGCCAAACCACTACCAACGGAACCTACACTATTAAAGCCTCAACAAATGATGTTTTGGTTTTTAGTTATATAGGTTATACTACTTTAGAGAAAAGTGTTGGAGGCAGCACCACAATTAATGTAACCTTAGTTGAAGATTCTGAGTCACTTGAACAAGTGGTTGTGGTTGGATTCGGTACGCAAAAGAAAGAAAGTTTAACGGGTTCAGTCACCTCTGTAAATGTTGCTAAGGTATTTGGTAACCGCCCGATAACGGACGTAGGTAGAGGTCTACAGGGAGCAGTTCCGGGCCTCTCGGTAGTTGTTCCTAGTGGCGAGGTTGGCTCAGATCCAATCATTAAGATTCGTGGTCAAATAGGTTCAATCGTAGGATCGAGTAATCCCTTAATCTTGGTAGATAACGTAGAGATCCCTAGCATTCAATATATAAATCCAAATGATATCGAGAACATCAGCGTGTTAAAAGATGCTGCCTCGACCTCCATTTATGGTTCAAAAGCTGCTTTTGGTGTGGTGTTAATCACCACCAAGAAAGGAGCTAATATAGATGGAAATAAATTTACCTACTCAAACAATTTTGTTTGGCAATCTCCATTTAAAGCTATTGATATTGCTGGCATTGATGGTTTAGAATACACCTTAGATGCTCATGAAAACATGAAACAACCTGGCCCTGCTGGTGGTTTTTGGCGCATTGACAGAACGAGTTTCGATAAGATTAAAGAATGGCAGACAAACTATGCCGGCGTGATCGGTAATGATGACCCTATTGTTTACGGACGTGACTGGTCTTGGGATGGAGCTCAAAAATTCGGATATCGGATTTATGATCCAGTAGCGGCAATGGTTAAAGAGAATAATTTCTCGCAAATGCATAACCTCGGCTTAAACGGAAAAAGTGGGAATACAAGCTATAATTTAAGCGTAGGGTATTTAGGGCAAGAGGGCATGATGAAACCTGCCAAGCATGATGATTACAAAAGATTTACCCCAGCGCTAAATTTGACTACTAAAGCTACCGATTATTTAACGCTTCGTGGTGGAGTAAGATATGCAGATGCAACTAAACGAAATCCAAATTCTCTAAATGCAGATTCTTTCGCAGCAGATCCTTGGTTATATATGTATCGCTGGAGCCGCTTATTTCCAATTGGTGTGCAAGAACAAGGTGAAGATCTCATCGACCCTGCCTTTTCCGCGAGAATGTCGAACGATCAAATTCGTGCAGAAAAGTATTTAAGTTTGAATTTAGGGGCTACACTCAAAATCACCAATGCCTGGGATGTGCAAGCTGATTATGCATACAGTACGGAAAATAATTTAACAACTTCGTCTGTTCCTTATGTGAAGGGTCGGACACATTGGTATGGTGTTGAGGCTCTTAGAGATGAAAATGGTCAAGTTTATGTTGATGAAAATGGTAATGTTACCGATGCGAGTGGCATGATCGCTTACCGGTTTCCTTTAACAGATCATACCGTAAAAGCAGATACTTATTTCTCTCAAAATAATTTTAGGTCAAATCAAAACACATTAAATGTCCTAACAAATTACAATTTAAATTTAGGTAGTCATCAGTTAAAGTTTTTGCTAGGTAGTAACATTGTTTCTTACGATTTTTCTAGTCAATTTTCAACTCGGGGTAACCTGTTAAACAATGAAAATCCGCAGTATAATTTTGCTGTTGGAACTCAAACCTCAGGAGGAGGAGCAAACTGGGACTCACAAGCTGGTTTTTTTGGAAGGATTAATTATGCCTTTAAAGGTAAATACCTTTTTGAAACAAGTTTAAGACGTGATGCGACTTCTAAATTTCCAACACATTTGAGATGGAGAACTTATCCATCGGTTTCTGGAGGTTGGGTGATATCTAACGAAAGTTTTATGGAAGGTCTAAACCCTGTGTTGAGCTTTGCAAAACTTCGAGCTTCATGGGGTTCAATTGGAGATCAATCGGTACCAAATTCCTTGTATTTAGCACAGATGGGTATTGCCAAAAACTCATGGTTAGATAGTGGAGGCCTTCCTTATTATCAAATGGGCACTCCTGCTCCTATTACGCCTGATATTGCATGGCAAGATATCGAGCATATCAACCTAGGTGCTGACTTTCGATTCTTTAATAACAAGTTAGGTATCACAGCTGAAGTGTTTCAGCGGTACACTAAAAATATGATTATGGGAGGTGAAGCATTGCCTGCTACCTATGGTGCCAGCGCACCTCAGGGTAATTATGGAGATTTAAGAACTCGGGGATGGGAACTGAATTTGGATTTTAATCATCAATTTGATAATGGGCTCCGTTTAAGCGTTGATGCAAATATTGCCGATGCCGTGACCTTTATTACAAAAGGCCCTGATCATCAATCTGCTTGGGAGAATAGATTACTCAGTTCAGCTTTTTCAACGGGACGAAGATATGGTGATGTGTACGGTTTTGTAACCGATCGGTTATATCAAAAAGACGATTTTGTTTATGATGCTGACGGCAACTTCGTGCAAACAAATATTGTATATAATGGCACTAGTAAGACAACAAATCAGCTCGCTGGAAATAACCCAGTTTATCAAACTTATTTCGAAGATGGTAACCAGACGATGTTGATCAGCCCTGGAGATGTAAAGTTTGTGGACGTGAATGGCGATGGTTACATCGATGCAGGAAAAGGCACTAATGGTGATCTTGGTGATAGAGTTGTGATTGGAAATATAACACCGAGGTATCAATATGGATTGCGTTTTGGTGCCGATTTCAAAGGATTTGACTTATCCGTTTTCTTACAAGGTGTGGGTGCCAGAAAAATTTGGGGTAGTGGACAGCTGGCTATACCTGGATATTTTGCCAAAGAAGGTGCAATGCCACAGGCAATTGCTGGGAATTATTGGAAAGCAGATCGTACCGATGCCTTTTATCCAAGAGCGTGGAATATGAATGGTGCCGATGAAGGATACGTGATGAGAGCTCAAACCAGATATATGCTAGACATGTCTTACTTGAAAATAAAGAATATCACTTTTGGTTATAACATGCCTACTTCTTTACTTAAAAGGGTTAAGGTTGCGAGCGCTCGAGTATACGTTTCGTTAGAAAATTTTATCACGTTTGATAATTTGAGAGGACTACCGATTGATCCAGAAGCGATTTCAGGACATTCTATGTTACGTTCTAGTGGAAATTATAATTTAGGTCGTACAGGTACTTCAAATCCTGCATTTAAGTCGGCTTCTGCGGGGCTTCAAGTTGGTTTTTAATTTAAAGGAAGAAAGAAATGAAAATAGCATTTAAAATAGTATTCGTATTTATAGTAATCGTATTTGCGGGTTGTAAGAAATTTTTAGACCGGCCACCATTAACTTCCGAAACGGATGACACCGCTTGGACGAGCGAAGAAAAACTGCGTCTTTACGCAAACAAATATTATACAGATTTTTTTGACGGGTATGGAAATGGTTTCAATACCGCTGGTGCACCACTAGTAGGTTATACCAACAGTGATGATATGGTTGTTCAAGGAAATCAAATTAATTTTACACGTGCAGTTCCTAATAGTTCTATTTGGAGCTATACGATTATCCGCTCGATTAACATCATGTTAGATCGAGTAGAAACTGAAATGTCAGATGTTTTGTCACCTAGCGCCAAGGCACATTGGACAGGTATTGGCCGGTTTTTCAGAGCATTTAGGTATTCAGAGTTGGTGCAGGCCTACGGAGATGTTCCTTACTATACAAGAGAGGTAAATAATACAGAACTTGAGGAATTGTACAAGCCGAGAACATCGCGTAATGAAGTAATGGACGGGGTGTATGACGATTTTAAATTTGCACTTCAAAACGTTCGTTTAGAGGATGGAAGCCAAAACGTAAACAGATATATTGTTGCAGGTTTTATCTCTAGATTGGCGTTAACAGAAGGAACTTGGCAAAAATATTATTACAAGAATAACGAACAGGCCAAAAAATTTTTAGAGCTGGCTGTAGAAGCTGCTGAATTGAATATTTCAAGTGGCAAATACGATATTAACACCGATTATAAAACGCTGTTTACTTCTAAAGAGCTAAAGGGTAATAAAGAATGTATATTATATAGAAATTATGATCCTGCTGCGGGCGTTACACACGCAATTGCATCTTACGGCAATTTAGCAGAATCGACGCTTAACGGTCCTACTTCAGACTTAATTAAATCATATATTCTTACTACTGGCGAAGTGTGGCAAAATGCAAGTACTGCAAATGCATCTTTTAGTTTGGATAATATGATCGTAACGCGTGATTCCAGATTTGAAGCGACTTTTTACAGTAAACCTAGTGCACTCAATAAAGGTTCGTATTACTACATTACGAAATTTTTACCTCGAGAAGTAGAAAAACGCACACAAGTGGACCTACTTGGGATGCCACCTGAATTTACAGGGGATAAAAATGAAACTGATGCCCCGGTATTACGCTATGCAGAAGTGTTGTTAAATTGGATAGAAGCTAAGGCTGAATTGGATAATCTAGGTGGCGCTGCAATCACACAAGGTGATATAGATAGATCAATCAATAAAATCAGAAGTAGGCCTTTGGCGCCAGAGGCGATAGCTAAAGGCGTAACAAAAACTGCCGCACTTAGTTTAGCAGCTATTCCAGCAGATCCAAGTAGAGATCCAGAAGTTTCTGCTTTATTATGGGAGATCAGAAGGGAGCGACGAATGGAGTTTGCCTTTGAGATTTTGCGTTTGGCAGATTTAAAGAGATGGTCTAAATTGGAATATATGGACAATAACCTGAACACGGATTTAATATCTGGCGGATGGGTTAATTTTCCTTCACAACTCCCAGGCGTTTTAACTGCTGCAAATATTGGTAAAATTGCTGTCGTAAGCTTAACTGGAACGCAGACCGTTTACAATGGAACCAACGGTGCAGCCATGGTCGGTTTTTACAAAAGCCCTGATAATAAAGGCCGTTTGCCATTCCTGAATCAAGCAAATATTAATCCATATTTATTGCCCGTTGGTCTTGTACAAATCGACGATTATGCGGCCAGAGGATATAAATTGTTGCAGACACAAGGATGGCCACAGAACTAAATTTTATAATCTATATTATTGATAAGAGACAAATATAATATGAAACTAAAATATAAAACATCAAAAATAGGGCTCTTGGCAACCTTTATGGCTTTGCTAATCCTAGCTTCATGTAAGGATGACTTCCCACAGGCGCTTGATACATCCGCCAATGAAACTGTTTTAAATTCAATTAAAATAGTAAATGCTGGCGGGAACGGAACTACAGTACTGGAGGGAGTTGTTGATGAAGTTGCTAAAACAGTGTGGTTCCCTAGAATTGACACGCTCACTAATTTTTCTAATCTCAAATTTGAGGCGGATTTGTCAGCTGGTGGTAAGTTGAATCAAGAAACGTATCCGGTTACATTTGAACAAGGACAATCGGAGAAAGTTATTGTTATTAAAGTCTTAAATTCCCCTCGTTACCGCGAGTACTTGGTTAAGTTAAGGTTAAATGTGCCTGTTTTCGGTGCTGATTTTGAAAAAGGGACTACTC
The DNA here is from genome assembly GCF_037482985.1 of Pedobacter immunditicola. Taxonomy (NCBI): domain Bacteria; kingdom Pseudomonadati; phylum Bacteroidota; class Sphingobacteriia; order Sphingobacteriales; family Sphingobacteriaceae; genus Pedobacter; species Pedobacter immunditicola. The sequence goes on from NZ_JBBHKC010000002.1 coordinate 40,442, forward strand.
ATGATTTTACAAGCAATCCATTAGGGAAGCCAATTTACGAAGCCTTTACAGGGGCATTAACTAGAGGAAGCGGGTTTGACGGACAAAAGGTGTTAATTGCCAGGAGAGAAGCGCCACACTTGCTAAATGTGTCCGATCTGAAGGCAGGGGTAATCAATAAAATTCCGTTAAATATGACTGGAGTTGTAGGAGGAACCTTTATTCTTAATATGAGTGCCCAAGTAAATGGTCATACCTATATCGCAAATCTGTCTGGTAATACCGCTGCCAGCCCATTAAAAGTTTATCATTGGACTGATCCTAACGTTGCTCCTGAGATAATCGCTAATATAAATGTAGGAACTATAACTGGAGCCGGTGTTAGACATGGCGACAATTTTTCAGCAAGTTTAAATGATCAAGGGAATGGCTATTTCTTTTTTGGAGACAATGCCGGTGGTAAAATATTAAGATTCGACGTTGCTAATTATACAACTGTAAGTAAGCCAACTGTTTTTGCAATACCAGTTACAGGAGCTGGAGCCTGGACTTCATTTAACCGAATTGGTAATACTAGCGAGTATTTGTTTACAGGTCACGATGCACCTGTTGCACTGGTGTCAGAAGGAGGTTCGTCTGCATTTACCATGAGTAGAACGGCTATCCCTATAAGAGCATCAGATGCCCGCATAGTTAACTTTAATAGCGAGCGTTATCTTATAGTAACCACTGCGGCGAGAACTGGTTCGGAGGCTACTAATTTCATTGTGTATGATATTACAAAAGGCGCAACTGTAAAAGATGCTTTAACCAACTTGAATAATCAACCTATTGTTGCTTCATTATTTCAGTTTTCATTAATGGGCCCTGTAAATACATCGCCAGCATCTCAAACAGGTTTTTATGTTAAAAAAGACGCGATGGGTAAGGATGTATCCTTAATGCTTTATGCTGCAGCAAGTGATGCGGGCTTCGTGTTTTTTGAATTTCCAGCGAAAGTTTTAGATTAATCAGTTAAAGAAGTCAAAAATTGGGTAGGTAATAGATAATGAATTTACCTATCCAATTTTAATCTAATTATATAGCACGCTAAGCTAAAATCTAATTAAAATATAATTTAAATCAATGAAAAAAATCCCATTACACCTAGCGGTGTTGCTGGCATTGGTACTCTTTTTAAATGCCTGTAAAAAAGGTGGTGATGAGATGAAACCTGAACCAACTAAGCCACCAGTAGAAGCTGATGCTCCTATTTTTCCTAAAAAAGAAATGAGAGCGGTTTGGATAGCCTCAGTGTATGGTTTAGACTGGCCACAGAGTGTGTACAGCGTGGAAAGTCAGAAACAACAGTACATCAACTATCTTGAAAAGTTTAAAGCACTAAATATAAACGCCATATATTTCCAAGTAAAAGGAATGGGAGATGCGTTTTATAAATCAAGTTACGAACCATGGAGCGCATCTATAACTGGGACCCGGGGTGTAGATCCAGGATATGATGTGCTCAAATTTATGATTGATGAAGCTCATGCGAGAGATATTGAGTTTCATGCCTGGATGAATCCCTATCGTATAGCAACTCGTTCTGGAACCAGCAGTTCATTTCCTGCACTTCATTCTACTGTTAATCCAAATTGGGTGGTAGACTTCCCAACAATACAGATATATAATCCTGCACTACCCGAAGTTAGGCAACGCTTAGTTGATATTGTGAAAGAAACGATCACGAAATACGATGTGGACGGGATACATTTTGACGATTATTTTTATCCGGAAGGTCAAACATTTACTGATCAGGCCGATTTTATAAAGTACGGTGCAGGCATAAGCACGGTTCAAGATTTTAGAAGAGATAATGTTAATAAAGCAATTAAGGGGGTGTATGATGTCATAGTGGCTACCAAACCGGGCGTTGTATTTTCTGTTTCACCAGCTCCTGAAATCACTAAAAACTATAATACTTTATATGCCGACGTTAAGAAATGGAATCAGGAAGGATGGATAGATGTAGTGATCCCTCAATTATATCAAGAGATTGGGAACCAATTCAACGATTTTCAATTACGACTCTCTGAATGGTCTCAGAATAGCTTTAAAGCCGCTTTAATGGTGGGCCATGGCTTTTATAAATTTGGTGATCCGACTATGCCTTCGGCTTTTCAGTCATCAGGAGAATTACAAAGACAATTTGACCTTACTAAGCTGAACAAGAAAGTAGTAGGCAGTGTAATGTACAGTGCTAAATATCTTAATTCGAATAAGGTAGGTATTACAGATAAGCTTACTGCCATTTACAAAGATCCTGCTGTTATGCCGTTTTTAGGCCGTGCTGTAGCCCCTGCTCCAACTGCCGCAACTAATGTCAGGATAGAAAATGGAGAATTAAAGTGGAGTGCTTCAGGAAATGCAAAATCTGTTGTATACTATTTTTCTGATTTAAAGAAGGAAGGAAAAGTGTTATCAATAACTAAAGCAAATACGATTTCAATTAATACCAAGGGGTATTATTCTGTCTCAACATTAAACTCAGATAGCCAGGAGAGCAAGCCTTCTGCTGTAGCAGAAATAAAATAATGAATCAGCTCAATTTGTAAACTGTTTCCTGAATTTACAAAATAATTAAAAGAGCTGGATCATCATACATTGCCCTCAAAAAAGGTTAACACTATTTGGGGGCATTTTTTTGCTTAGGTTTTTATTATGCGTGAAATTGAAGATAGTCATCCCCATTTAACAATTATTCCTATTTTTACAGCATGGCAAATTTTATACTTACCGCTGAAACAGCACCAAAAGTTAAAATCAAGTTTTTAAGAAAGTACCGTGATTTGGTAAATGAAGACCTACCCTTTATTCCTGGTCAGGAAGAAGAGCTGGTTGTTAAGTTGATGCAGTTAATCAAAAGAGACAGGAACTATGTAGAGTTCACAATTAACAAAGCACTGGCTGATCCTGGAGGCAACAGGCTGTAATAAACTGCTTCATGAAAGCTTAGTTACATCGTAGCAACATGAAGTATCAAAGCCAACAACATAGCCATGGCAAGATAGTATACAAGCTTTCGAAACAGAAGCTTTAAAAAGCAGCATAAAAAAAACAAGCATTTTGACTTTACTGATCTAATCAGAATGGCCGAAATGCTTGTTTTATATAAGGTTGGAATTAGATTAGTCTAATCCGCCGTGTAATTTAACGGTGAGGCCATCCATTTCAGGGCTCAGCTTCAACTGGCAAGCCAATCTTGAATTTGGCAGTACATCTGGCAAAGTATCCAGCATGGCATACTCATCATCAGACATTTCATGAAGATTGTCTTCGCCTTCCAAAACGTCAACGCAGCAGGTAGCACATAAAGCCATACCACCACAGGTGGCAAGGATATCATATTCGCAAGCTTTTAAGTACTCCATTAAGCTTAAACCCATATCAACAGGCGCTTCAAGCGTAGTCAGGGTACCATCAGGATTTTGTACGTGTATATTAATGTTATTCGCTTCCATAATTAAAATTCACTTACGCCATTAACAGTAGTATATTTCATGGTATATTTAATACCAGGGTTCATGTATTGATAAGCACTGTGGCTCATTAAAGCAGCCTCATGAAATCCGCACAGGATTAACTTCAATTTATTGGTGTAGGTGTTGATATCGCCAATAGCATAAATACCCGGAATATTTGTAGAATAGTCATCTGTATTAACTTCTATCGCGCTTTTGTTGATGTTAAGGTTCCATTGTTCTATCGGACCTAATTTAGGGCTCAATCCAAATAAAGGAATTAAATGATCTGAGGCTACATTGGTAGTTTCAAGGGTTTTATTATGAATGATCTCTACATTTTCCAATTTGCCTGCTCCTGAAACAGAACTCAGGTTACTGTTCAAAATAAGGTTAATGCGGCCGCTTTCAGCTAAAGCCATTACTTTATTTACAGAATCCGGTGCACCACGGAAGCTTTCGCTACGGTGTACCAAGGTCAGTTCCTCCACAATATCAGCTAAGAAAATAGTCCAGTCTAAAGCAGAATCACCACCTCCGGCAATGACCATCTTTTGTCCGCGGTATTGTTCCGGGTCAAGGATCATATAGTTTACACCACGTCCGTTTTCAAACTGATCTAAACCAGCAACTGCAGGCTTACGCGGTTCAAAACAACCAAGGCCGCCAGCAATAACTACAACTTTGGATTCTATGATGGTACCCATATTCGTAGTTAAAACAAAGTCACCCTCTGCACGTTTCTCCAAACCTTCAATACGTTCACCTAAAGTAAAGCCAGGATGAAAAGGTTTAGCCTGTTCCATTAGGTTATCTATAAGTTCCTGGGCCAAAACAGTAGGATAGCCTGGGATGTCATATATTGGTTTTTTAGGGTATATTTCTGAAAGTTGACCGCCAACTTGTGGTAAATAATCAATTAAATGGCAGCGCATTTTAAGTAATCCTGCTTCAAAAATTGCGAATAAACCTACGGGGCCCGCGCCAATGATGGCTATATCTGTAGAAATCATGTATTTAAATTTGCTGCGAATTTACAAAAATTGTCTTTAAAAACAGTCTTGTTAAGAAATAATCTACATAACTTGTAGTACTTTTTTAAATTGAAGCAAATGAAATTAGTTTATCTTTGTTTTATTGATGACAAAAAAAATATATTTCGCCTCTGATTTTCATTTAGGATCTCCTGATCACGAGCAAAGCCGGGCCCGTGAAAATCGCATCGTAAAATGGCTAAATGAAATAGAATCAAGCTGTTCTGAACTTTTTTTAATGGGCGACATCTTCGACTTCTGGTTTGAATACCGCATGGTTGTTCCCAAAGGTTTTATCCGTTTGCAAGGTAAGCTTGCCCAAATGTCAGATCAAGGTATAAAGATTTATTTTTTTAAAGGGAACCACGATATGTGGGTAAATGATTACTTCAAGACCGAGATGGGGATACAAATCATCAGTAATGAATATGTGATGGAAAGGAATGGAAAGACTTTCTATTTACACCATGGGGATGGCTTAGGACCCGGCGACCGCAAATATAAATTATTAAGAAAAGTTTTCAGGAACCCCGTTTGCCAGTGGTTATTTTCTATTGTACCGCCTAGAATTGGTTTAGGCATTGGTAATGCCTGGTCTTTAAACAGTCGTGCGGCCAATCAAGGGCCTGAAGTTTTCCAGGGCGAAGAGAATGAATGGTTGGCCATTTACTCAAAAGAAATATTAAAAAAATCTCATTATGACTATTTTATTTATGGTCACCGTCACCTGCCATTAGACCTTCAGTTAAATGAAAAGAGCCGCTATGTGAATCTTGGTGAATGGCTGACTTATAATTCTTATGCTGTATTTGACGGCAAAGAGCTATGCCTTAATTATTTTGACGCAAATAATTAAGCTAAAAAACCTATTTTTGTGTCCAAATAAATCACATTCCTTCTTCTGGGTTACAGGCAAATAGCCTTCCTGCTGAGTAGCGAATGAATTTAATTATCTGAAAACAAGATATGTTAGAAAAATTAGAAGCAATTAAACTGCGGTGGGAAGATGTAGAAGAGCAGTTGAGTAATCCTGATACGATGCAGGATATGAAGCGTTTTGCAACGTTAAATAAAGAATACAAAGACTTAGGCAAAATTGTAGATCAATATAAGATCTATAAGAATGTAATGAGTAATATAGAGGCCAACAAAGAAATTCTGAATAATGAGAAAGACGCAGAAATGCGGGATATGGCCAGGGAAGAATTAGACATGCTTTTAAAGGAGCAGGAAGAACTGGAAGAAAAAGTTCGTCTGATGCTGATCCCTGTTGATCCAGAGGATGCTAAAAACGCTGTCTTTGAGATCAGAGGTGGTACAGGTGGTGATGAAGCTGCTTTATTTGCCGGCGACTTATATAGAATGTACAGCCGTTATTTTGAACAAAAAGGCTGGAAAGTAGAAACCGTAGATGTAACTGAAGGTTCTGCCGGTGGTTACAAAGAGGTGATCCTTAAAGTGAGCGGTGAAGATGTGTACGGACAATTGAAATATGAATCGGGTGTACACCGTGTGCAACGTGTGCCTGATACAGAAACCCAGGGCCGTGTGCATACTTCAGCAGCATCAGTAGCTGTTTTACCGGAAGCGGAAGAGATAGACCTTTTTATTAATCCGGCGGATATAGAACTGCAGACGTCACGCTCAGGTGGTGCTGGTGGACAGAACGTAAATAAGGTGGAAACTAAAGTGCAGTTGACGCATAAGCCATCTGGAATCGTTGTCGTTTGTCAGCAGGAACGTTCTCAATTAGGAAACAGGGTTATTGCCATGGAGATGTTGCGTAGCAAGTTATATGATATCGAAGTGCAAAAGAAAAACGGTGACATTGCTGCCCGTCGTAAAACGATGGTGTCTACAGGAGACCGCTCAGCGAAGGTGAGAACTTACAATTATCCGCAGGGAAGGGTAACTGATCACCGCATTGGATTAACTTTATATAACCTGAATAATGTGCTTGATGGTGGTGTACAGGAGCTGATTGATGCGCTCCAGTTTGCAGAAAATGCAGAAAAGATGAAAGAAGGCGCTGGTAATTAAGCACTTGAAAATTAATTAAAATAAAGTTTGGAAGTATAGATAATCACCCTATATTTGCATTCCCGAAAGGGTAATAGATATTACAAAGATCTACGGACCGGTAGTTCAGTTGGTTAGAATGCCGCCCTGTCACGGCGGAGGTCGCGGGTTCGAGTCCCGTCCGGTCCGCAAAAAGCTGCTCATGTCGAGTGGCTTTTTTGCTTTCAGCCTAAATCGCCCGCAAAAGCCTCTATTTTTTAGACAATCGTTTGCGTAGCCTATTCAAAAAACATTTACTTATAATTGGGTATAATTACTTCTGATTTCAGTTATCGGCTATTAACCAACTATAAATATATGAACGCAAATCGTAGAAAATTTTTAAATCAATTGGCCATCGGTTCCGGGGCCTTAGCAATCGGTCTTCCATCTTATGCAAGTCAAGGCCCAAACGCAGCAGCAGGCGATTCATTTAGCCCTTTAATCGGAAAAAAGCGCTTTAATATGTGCGGCTATGCAGCACCTAAAATTGATAAAGTTAAAATTGGCTTTATCGGCTTAGGCATGCGTGGACCAGGCGCCGTAGGAAGAATGTCATTTATTGAAGGTGTTGAAATCAAGGCACTTTGTGACTTATTGCCTGAAAGGGCGTCTGCCGCTCAAAAATACCTCACTAATAAAGGTCTTCCAAAAGCAAAGGAGTACTCGGGACAGAATGGATGGAAGGAAATGATTGATAAAGAAGATCTCGATCTGGTTTATATCTGTACACCCTGGAGTTTACATACCCCTATGGCTGTTTATGCCATGGAACATGGTAAACATGCCGCTACTGAAGTTCCGGCAGCTTTAACGGTAGAAGATTGTTGGAAGTTGGTTGAAACTTCTGAAAAAACACGTAAGCATTGCATGATGCTTGAAAACTGCTGCTATGATTTCTTTGAAATGCTCACCCTAAACATGACGCGCAATGGGATGTTAGGAGAGATTGTACACGCCGAAGGGGCTTATATTCATGATCTATTAGGTTTGAACTTCGCTAAAAATGGCTACCAGGACATGTGGAGGCTGAAAGAGAACATCAACTTCAACGGTGATTTATATCCTACGCATGGTTTAGGCCCGATTGCACAGTGTTTAAACATCAATAGGGGTGATAAAATGGACTATATGGTGTCTATGTCAACCAATGATTTCCAAATGGGACCCGAAGCGGCTAAGCGTGCGGAAAAAGATGATTTCTATAAGCAGTTTGTTGGAAAGAAATTTCGTGGTAATATGAATACCACCACCATTAAAACGGCCAACGGAAAAACGATGATGGTTCAGCATGATGTAACTACACCAAGACCTTATTCAAGAATCCATTTACTCAGCGGGACCAAAGGTTTTGTGAGTAAATATCCTGAACCTGAGCGAATTGCTTTTAACGAAGAATGGGTGAAAGAAACTGAAATGAAAAAGCTTTATGATACTTATAGCCCACCGATCATCAAACATGTCGGTGAAATTGGAAAGAAAATCGGTGGTCACGGTGGGATGGATTTTATCATGGACTGGCGCTTAATTGATTGTTTGCGCAATGGATTACCTTTGGATCAGGATGTGTATGATGCGGCTTCCTGGAGTTGTATTGTTCCGCTGAGCCATCAGTCCGCTACCAAAAGATCTGCGAGTGTTGATATCCCTGATTTTACCAGAGGCGCCTGGAAAAATAACAAGCCTCTAGATCTGACTTTAAATGGGGGTGGAAATACAACGGTAAGACAGGTGAAGTAACTTGCGAAAATTTCAACGGCCATACCAATAGCGGTATGGCCGTTGAAATTTCATTTACAAGGCATAACGCAAGGTCACACCGAAAGTCCTTTGATCGCCGAGTACAGCGGCATAATGACCTGCATTACCACCTGCAGGCAATAACTGCTCAAAATAGTCCTTGTTGAGTATATTACGGGCCCATACAAAAGCCGAAATACCGTAAGGCGTCTTGATCCCTGTGCGTGCATTGAGCAGGCTATAGCCCTCAATATTCAAATACGTGGAAGGAGATGGGCTTGAAGAGAAAGTTGAGCGAAACGACCCTTCTACCGCAACAAAGAATTTTGCGTCTTTACCCACAGCTTTAGTTGCAGTTGCAAACTCGCCGCCAAATGATCCTGCCCATTTAGATACTCCGGGTAAAACGCCGCCTGATATATCTTTAAATGCAACTTGTACGCCACCTTCTGTTTTTCCTGTTTCCTCTAACGGAAGCGGCGCGTTTGCAAAGCGAACATACTTGGCGTCAGTATAAGCTGCAGCGCCATATAGAGATAAGAATTCATTTACCTTGAGGTAAGCATCAAGTTCCAGTCCTTTCACATTTACCTTTTCGGCATTTGCAATGTACCCCCGATTTACACCCAATTCCGGTGACTGAACGTTAGTCTGGTAATCTTTAATATCCGAATTATGGAAGGTCAGGTTCACTGTCAGGTTATCAAATGGTGTACTTTTAATGCCAAATTGATAGTGCTTGGTATCCTCAGGCTTGATCACTGCAAGATCTGTTGCTGCGGCACCATTCACTGTGGGCAGGCCGGCCACATTAACACCTACAGGTTTGAAACTTGTGGCGTAGGTTGCAAAGGCATTCAAACGTCTGGAAGGTTTGTAGGCTACAGTAAGCTGATAGGTGAAATTCTTTTCATCTGCATCTGCCAGATACGACTGGTTGCTATAAACGCCGTTCTTTAAAGCAAGCAGGGCAGGATCAGTAGTCTCAAGGCCTCCACGAGCAACACGGTTATAGTCAACAACTTTTTTGTCGTAATTTAAGCGAATACCCGGCAAAATATGTAAGCCTTCTAACGCCCGCCAGTCAAGGCTACCAAATACTGCAGCACTTTGCGATTTGATGGAAGCATTGGTATAGATACCATATCCTTCAAATAGATCCGGTGTTTTCCATAAGGCGCTGGTAGAGCTTTGCGAAAACCGCCATTGATCGGAACCCGATTCCTCAGTACCATTGATTTCAACTTCCTGGTCCATAAAAAATAAACCCGCAACACCACTTAATTTAGAGGAGAACTCACCTGCATAGCGAACTTCCTGTGACCAGTTTTTGTGTTCGGCAGGGTTTTGCGATTTTGCCAGCGCTTGTAACCCTGTAAAATCCCTGTCGTTTGATGGATCCCAATTCCAATAGCGCCAGGCCGAAGTGGATGTCAGCGTTCCCGGGCCTAATTTTGCGTCAACATTCAAAGAAACACCACCCAATTGATTACCAGATCTCCAGGGCGTATCGTGATCTATTTTACGGTCGAAAGCATTCAGGCTTGGCAAGGAATAATTAAGATCCGCAATGATGGCGTTGAACTGGCGATAGGCCGGGCGCAAGGTAGGAACAACGCCAGCAACAACCTGGGCATAACCATCAGGCTTCTGGTCGGTAAAATCCCCTGCAAGTGTAATGGAAACATTCTCCACGGGCTTGTAAAGTAATTGACCACGAAAGCCGAGGTTGTTAAGGTCGTTGGTCGCTCTGCCTGTCCTTACATTATCAATTAAACCATCGCGCTGTGTTCCCGAAAAGGAAATCCGTCCGGCAAATTTTTTACTCAACGGACCAGATACCGAAGCCTTAGCCTGGATATATCCGTAATTTCCGAAACTGGTTTCGAAGGTAGCTTCCGGTATAAAGCTGGCTTTACGGGTGATGATATTGAAAGCACCTGCACTGGTGTTTTTACCAAACAACGTGCCTTGGGGGCCACGCAATACTTCAATGCGCTCCACATCTAGAAAGTCTAGCGTTGCCGCTGCGGGGCGGGCATAATAAACCCCATCTACGTAAAAACCTACCCCAGGATCCAGGCCATCATTGGTAAGTCCGAACGGTGAGCCAATCCCGCGGATATTGATACCCGTATTACGTGGATTCGAGGTGTACAGCTGCACCGATGGGATGAGTTCTTTAACGCGGTTAACGTTGAATGCGCCCGACTGTTCGATCTGGGGGCCACCGACCACAGAAACAGCAATAGGTACCGCCTGTAAACTCTCTGAACGCCTTCTTGACGTTACTACGATTTCAGCCAGCAACGCATCTTCAATGAGCACCAGCTCTACTGGGGTGTCCTGAAACTTCAGAATTTGAAAATCCTGAGGCTTAAAACCAACGGAGCTGACCTGAAGGTAGAATGGTGCCTCTTGCTTTGGATCAATACTAAAAGCACCGTTATTATCTGCACTTACAGAAATGTTAGTACCCCTGATCAGCACCGTTGAATGTGGTATCGTAACCCCTTTACTATCCTTAATGATGCCATTTACGATGTTTTGACTAAAAGCGTAGCCTGCCGAGAGTACGATGAAGAAGACAGTAAGTATACTTTGTTTCATGATTTTAGATTTTATGGGTTGATGGTTGATGCCTGTTTTTGCCAGACATCCAGTTGTGTTAATATGAAAAACTGTTAATAAATTATAGGCATAATGGTAGCTCTTCACTAGGTTTTAAGGATGTAAATCCCCCATTAGTGACTTTTTAAAATGAAATAGAATGTTGAGTTAAGCCCGCTGCGGATGTTGCTTTTTAGCTTGCGGAGTTATGGACTAACAACAGCAACAACATGCCCCTTTGGGGCTGGGCATTCGCATTCGGGATACGGGAAATCGGTGTTGCCTTTGAGTCATATGATTAATGTCTACCATTTTGGTAGACATTACAAATGTAGAGATATATTTGTAAAATCAAATTATTTTTGAAGAAATTTAAATATTCCACCAATAAGTCCATTTGACGACCAGTTGCCTGTATTTCACCGTAAAGGGAGAGGGTAATGAGTTATCACTATAAACAATAAAGAAGTCAGAAGCAGGTTTATACCGCCACTGCAGGCGTGTATTGATATTCATGTTTTTGATTTGTTCATTGTACTGAATAAAATTGGTGAGGTACAGCTTGTTGCTAAAGGTTACATCTACCCGTGGCCCGACTAACCAGAAAGTATGATGACCAAAAGGTTCAGGCAGGCGAAGGTCATTATAGGAGGCGTTTAGTGCTATATTTACGTAAGGCTGGAAGCGGTAGCCGACCTGACTGGTCAGGCTTTTACGGATGCCATCAGCATAGTATCCCCCATAGCTTGCATCGATCAAGTAAGTAAAAACATTTTGTGGTTTAGAAACAAATTTGACTGCCGCCGAGTTCCAGTTATGTTTTGAACCTACAGGAAGCATCCCGCTGCCTATCCTCACTGGATCAAAAGGCTGCAGCAACATCACATAATCATTGATCCCCGAGAAGGTCAGGGTGCTCTGGTTACGGAAGGTAAGCAAATAAGAGAGCGTACTCTGGTTGTCGGTACGGTTAAAGGATGGATCAAAAAAGTAGGTGGAGGCGATTTGCAAACTATGCGCCAGAATATTTCCACTCTTGGGGAAAAAGTTGCGTTGCACGATGGGGCTCAACTTTATATAGCCTTTTCTTGGTACATAACCAACTTCCGCATTGTAATTTTTACCGACATATTCTTGCTGGAGGTACAACGTCCAGTGCTTGCTTAAATACTGTAAATGCCCGGATACGACTGCGTCATTACCTTTAAGACCCGGTGAAAAAGATTTTAACCCTAAGAGTTTACCTGTCCAGAGGTTATTTGATGAAGCAAGGTTGTATTCCAGTCCAATGTTCCGGTTATAAGGATTATTATCGTCCGCATTAGCCAAAGAGCCGGTGGCATTTCTGTTTACAAACAGCAGGCCGATATTAGATCTTGCAAAAACCCGCCGTTGCAAGGTAACCACACTATAGTTTTGTGCGGCTTGTGAAATGGCGGCATCGCTGCGGGTTTGCATATTCATGGCGCCAATGCGCCAGTTTTGATTGATCTTCCCTGAAATGCGAGCGCCAAATGCAATTGGGGCATTTAAACCAATGCGCCGGGAAAAGAAAGGGCGTATACCAGCATAGCCAAAGTTTGAAAACAGGTCGCCATTCTCCAGGAAGAACTGTCTTTTCTCCGGGAAAAACAGTTCATAGCGGTCGAGGTTCGTTACTTGCTGGTCTACATCTACCTGGGAAAAATCGGGGTTTACCGTTAAATCAACATTAAGGGAGGGAGTTAAAGATATTTTTGCATCACCACCAAAGTCATAAGGGAAATCACTGCTGCCATTATGCTCATAGTCTTTAGAAAAGCCGGTAAGGGCATAAGGAATGATGGAAACATTGCTGGTGGCCGTTGGGGGTGCTTCGTCCCAGACCAAGGTTCCTGTGTAGGCAAGTGAAGCTGTTGGAAACTGGCGTGGAACAGGTGTCCAGCTAGACTTTTCAGCAGTTTTAAGGTCGTTTCTGCTAAAGTTAATTCCCCATTCACGAATTCCTTTTTTATAACGGATGCTCTTAAAGGGAATTGCAGCTTCCCATACCCATTTTTCAGCATCATTTTTTACTGTAGAAAACCACCTGTTATCCCAACTGAGGTCAACCTTGCTGCCCTCATACATGCTGCCGTCCCATTGGCCGCCAGCAGCATTTGCCCCGAAACTAAAGCCATCGGTACGGGCATCAAAAGGATCCATAAACAACAGGAAGTTATCGTTCTTTGAAAAGTTGAAATCTCTTTTCAGGGATTCCACCATATAAGGGCCCGGAACCAGGTTGTAACAAACAGCAATGATGTATAAGTTATGATCATCATAAGTCATACGCACATGCGTACGTACCCTGGCAGCACTGGTATCCATGGGCAGTACCATGTAAAAATTATCTGCAGAATCTGCCTGTAGCCAGGCCTGCTCATCCAATACGCCATCAATATTGATCGATGAGGTTGCCCGTTTGATCAAATAGCGGTAGCCGGCATTCTTCTTTTGCGCAAATACAGAAACATTTATAAATAGGCAAAAGGAGAGCAGGCAAAAAATTCGCAACATCATGAAGGGAGGGTTTATATTGGTATCACAATATAACTATTACCATGAAATTTCTATCCAATCCTTTTAAATTTAAGGGAAGTAAATAGCGTAGCGTTAATTCTTTAAAATCAGAAATATTTGATTTTCGTAATTATTGAAGTTGTTGTCGATTGATACACTTGTACGCAGGGAAGATGGTAGAGAAGTAATTTTGAGGCTGAAAATAAAAATTAAGAAAAGAGCTTGTTATTGAGATATTCGCCATATATTTGCAATCCCGAAAGGGACAAAAGATCTTAATAAGATCAACGGACCGGTAGTTCAGTTGGTTAGAATGCCGCCCTGTCACGGCGGAGGTCGCGGGTTCGAGTCCCGTCCGGTCCGCTAACTAACATTAGAAAAGCCTGCAATCACAAGATTGCAGGCTTTTCGTTTTACCGGCTCACCGAAAATATTTCTCTATTGCAAGAATTCTACTTTACCCGTTTCCATATGATATTCTGCCCCGACGATCTTCAGCTCGCCATTGGCTTCCATCTCCTTCAGTATCGGACTGTTGCTGCGGATGTTTGCTACGGTAGCCCTGACATTCTGTTTGGTCACGGCCTCCAGGTAAGCCGGATTCTTGGAACTCCGTTCTCCTTCAAAATCCTTCAGTGATTCAATGGCGGGTTTGATTTTGGCCAACAGAGCGGTGATATTTCCAAGCTCGACACCTTCAACAGCTGATTTTATCGCTCCACAGTGCTCGTGTCCCAGCACTACGATCAGTTTTGCTTTTGCAACCTTACAACCGTACTCCATACTACCCAGAATATCTTCATTAGAAATGTTCCCCGCTACCCTGGCCACGAAAAGGTCACCTATACCAGAATGGAACACATCCTCTACAGGAACCCTGGAATCCAGGCATGAAAGGATAACAGCAGCAGGATATTGGCCGAGTGAGGCCTTTCTTATCCTTTCTGACGTATTGCGCACAGTAAGATTATCTTCTACATATTCTCCGTTGCGCATCTTCAGAATGGCTAGCACCGTATCTGGCGTAAGCTTTGACTGGAACGTTTCAGTGAGGAACTGGTCCTCTATAACGTCATCTTCAGATAAGGTGATGCTGCCGTTTTCCTGATTTGAGGCTCCTGTGCAGGATACACAAAAAAATAAGAGCAGTAGACCAAGATGCAGCAGGGTGTTTTTCGGTGACTTTTTCATAGATTTTTTTAAGATAAAGAGAAATCTAGCTGGTCAGGTGATGGTTGTTATTCCTCTGCAAATTACCTAATTGTCAACGCATTGCAAAGAAATAAATAGACCATTTTCCCAGGTGTGTTCTAAAACTTTCATCCAGTATGTGTTCATGTAGCAACTACAGTATGATCAATTGGATGGAATGGTTGAACTTTGTTCCACGGCATGAGCAAATTGTAGGAAGAATCTTAGGTGATAATTATTCGAGACCTTTAGCACTTTAGAAGAATGGAATTTATGGTAAAATTTTTACCCACTACAATTATATTACCACTGATATTACGCTAGCTAAGCAAGGCAGCAGTATGGAAATACGATCTTCGCGTTCAGATTTTACTATTGTGAAATAGCCCGCAAGGAGTCGCTCGCTGTAATTTTACGCAGCCTGGCCTCTAGTTCCGCTGTCCGTTTCAAATTCCCGGATACCGTTGCCAGTTCCCGCTGCAATTGTACTTTGACTAGTGAATCAATCCTTTTCTGCTGCTCTTCCCGTACCATCATCGCTTCGTTTATGGCAGTGTTGTCCAGACTAGCAGTAGTCTCGGTTTCTTGTGCCTTGCTATGGTAACTGAAGCGTTATTAGCATAACATGAACCTCGGCCCCTAATGAATCTACGGTGGATCTACCTTGAGTCCACCCTACATTCACCCTTCACCCAATATGCTTCCACCTTTACCTGATGATCAAGTGTTACAAAGGAATTTTTTCCGTTTAACAACTAGCGATTAAAATTCCCTTAGCTTTGCCTTTTATACCCTGGTCAACAAGCAGGGGTCCCAAAACGAATAAACACTCAATAAAATAAATATGAAGAAACTTATCCTCATCGCATTTTTATCATGCTCCTTTGGTATAGCAATAGCACAGCAACTCCAATCTCCAGATGGGAAACAGTCCATGACTTTCTCTCTGCAAAGCGGCGGTGTGCCCAGCTACAGCCTCACCTATAAAGATAAAGCGGTGGTAAAAACCAGTAAACTCGGACTGGAGTTAAAAAACGATAAAAAGTCCTTGTTAAACGATTTTACCATCACAGACGCTAAAACAGTCACTTTTGATGAATCATGGAGCCCCGTATGGGGCGAAGTGAAAACCATCCGCAATCATTACAATGAACTGGCGGTAACCCTTGATCAAAAAGAAACGGGCAGAAAAATGATCATCCGTTTCCGGCTGTTTAACGACGGACTAGGTTTTCGCTATGAATTTCCATCACAAAAAAACCTTACTTACTTTGTGATCAAGGAAGAAAAAACGCAGTTTGCGATGGCTGGTGACCATACTGCTTTCTGGATCGCTGGCGATTATGATACCCAGGAGTATGATTATACCACTTCGAAGTTATCTGAAATCAGGGGCCTGACTACCAAAGCAGTAACAGCAAATATTTCCCAGACTTCATTTTCTCCTACAGGTGTTCAAACCTCATTGATGATGAAAACCGACAATGGTTTGTACATCAATTTGCATGAAGCTGCCTTGTTGGATTATGCGGTGATGCACCTTAACCTCGATGATAAAAATATGATTTTTGAGTCATGGCTTACCCCAGATGTGAATGGTGATAAAGGTTACATGCAGGCTCCTTTTACCACTCCCTGGCGCACCGTTATCGTAAGTGATGATGCCCGTAACATCCTTGCCTCAAAAATGACCTATAACCTGAATGCGCCCAGTAAAATAGAAGATCCTTCCTGGATTAAACCAACGAAATATGTTGGTGTATGGTGGGAAATGATTGTTGGTAAAAGTTCATGGGCTTATACAGATGAATATCCTTCGGTACAGTTGGGTGTTACTGATTATACAAAAGCAAAACCTAATGGCAAGCATGGCGCTACGACCGTTAATGTTAAAAAATATATAGATTTCGCGGCTAAACATGGTTTTGATGGTGTTTTAGTGGAAGGCTGGAACATTGGATGGGAAGATTGGTTTGGCAATTCGAAAGACTATGTTTTTGATTTCGTTACTCCTTACCCGGATTTTGATTTAAAAGGGATCAGGGATTATGCCAAATCTAAAGGCGTAAAAATGATCATGCACCATGAAACTTCATCTTCGATCCGTAATTACGAACGCCACATGGATCAGGCTTATCAATTCATGAAGGATAATGGTTACGATGCGGTAAAGAGTGGTTATGTGGGTGATATCCTTCCGCGAGGTGAAAATCATTATAGCCAGTGGATTGTGAACCATTACCAGTATGCACTGGAAAAAGCGGCGGCTTATAAAATTATGGTGAATGCACATGAGGCAGTTCGGCCGACTGGCATTGGTCGTACTTACCCTAATTTGATCAGTAATGAATCTGCAAGGGGCACTGAATACCAGGCTTTCGGTGGTTCTAAGCCTAACCATGTGACTGTTTTACCTTTTACCCGTCAAATAGGTGGGCCAATGGATTATACACCTGGCATCTTTGAAATGGATATGACTAAAATTAATCCAGCTAATAATTCACATGTGAACAGCACCATCGCCAATCAGTTGGCTTTGTACTTAACCATGTATAGTCCCCTTCAAATGGCTGCGGATCTTCCTGAGAATTACGACCGCTTTCCTGATGCTTTCCAGTTCATCAAAGATGTGGCCCTGGATTGGGATGACAGTAAATACCTGGAAGCTGAACCGGGCCAATATGTTACGGTTGCCCGTAAAGCAAAGGGAACCGGACAATGGTTTGCCGGCAGTGTAAATGGCGACAAGTCGCGTACGTCTAAAATTTCTTTCGACTTTCTGGACGCAGGAAAAACTTATATCGCAACCATTTATGCAGATGCGAAAGACGCTCATTATAAAACTAATCCCCAAGCCTATAACATCCGTAAAGTAATTGTAACCAATAAATCTAAACTGGTTCAGTTTTCTGCACCGGGTGGTGGTTATGCCATCAGTTTTGAAGAAGCCAATAAAACTCAAACTAAAGGTTTGAAGCGACTTTAAAATTTTTCCGTCATCCCGGAGTCCGCGATGATGTTAAGAAGCAAAGCCGGGTCATTTGACCCGGCTTTGCTTTTATCAATGCAAAGACTATAGTTTTCAACTAACTGACTAAGTAAAACAAGGTTTACAGGTCAATTAGTTGAAAGTCTTTTTAGTCATCAGCGCGTCAGAGGTGATGTTCATAATTACCCCCGCCAGAATTAAGGCCACGCCAGAAATGAGGCTTACGGTTAAATGTTCCCCAAAAAATAATACACTTACGCTTATCGCAACGATTGGCTCCAGCGCACCCATGACGGAAGTTGAAGTTGAACCAATATACTTGATGGCGTACACTAAAGTGATAATTGATAACACTGTTGAAACAAGTGAAAGCATCACCAGGTTGAGCATGATAGATGGATTTGGAATCAAAAAGGTTTCCTCCACTATCGTCATTTTAGCGAGATAATAGCATGAAGAAAACAACAAAGAATAAAAAGTAAGTTTAAACCCTGATACCTTTATCTGCGACTTGTTGACGATAATCATGTATAACGCATAAAATAAGGCACTTAACAGGCAAATCAACAGTCCCGAAATATTGAACTGGTAAATAGAATCCTGTATCCCTAAAATAAGTACGCCGGTGGTAGAGATGCCTATAGAAAGAATGGCCATTCTACTGATTCGCTCCTTAAAAAAAAGAACCATGATGGTGGCTACGATTACAGGAAAAATAAACAGTATGGTTGATGCTATTCCTGGGGTTAGCATCTCATAACCTAAAAGCAGGAATTCGGTAGAAAGCGCATAACAAAGTCCCAAGATGAAAAGAATCAAAGTCTCCTTAAGGTTAATTTTCAATGATTCCTTCTTAAAGATCAGGTAACCAAGGATGATCAATGCCGCTAATAGGAATCGTAAAAACAAAGTATAGTTTGGTGGGAAATCACTTAGCCTTATTGGTAAAATATACAACGGAATCAGTCCGTAAAAAAAAAGCTGATGTTATCGCTAAGGCATAGCCTTTAATTTTCATGAAGAAATTGTCTACAGTTAAACAAAATTGTTAGGCGGCAAAAATGCTAAAAGTTCGCGAGATGAGGTGTCGCTTGTTCTTGAATTTTACTTAATTCATAGTTATTTTAAAAGTTCTGCCAGCTTTTCCTGAAGGTCTTCGCCTCTTAAGTTTCGGGCGATAATAATGCCATTAGGGTCGATGAGTACATTGGAAGGAATTGCCCTTACACCGTATAATTTAGCGGCCTCACTGTTCCAATATTTTAAATCTGAAACATGTGTCCAGGTAAGTTGATCATCTTTGATTGCTTTAACCCACGCTTCCTTGGTTCGGTCAAGGGAAACAGCAAAGACATCAAATCCCTTCGCTTTATACTTTTGGTAAGCACTAACGATATTCGGATTTTCCTGTCTGCATGGTCCGCACCAGGCTGCCCAGAAATCAAGCAGTACATATTGCATATAGTGCGCTGCTCGCCATGAGCAGCAATGCGGTAATGATATTTATTTTCTTCATTTTGATTGGTAGTTACAGCCCAGTAACGAGGTCTTTTTTACAAACGTGTTGTTGATTATTTGCACTCGGGACCAAGATAAAGATATAATCTACTAAAAGCATAGACTTTCATTAATTAATGACGCTTTGCTTACTTGTTAAACAGGTAATCATTTATTAATATCTGGTTAATGTTATTAAGGCACATTTGAAAACGAATATGTACACTTAATTTATCTAATGACCTAGTAATAATCAACGCAAAAAAAACCGCCTCCCATTGCAGTGAGAGACGGATGAGCAAATTTAAATTCACCCAACATTTAAGATTTTTAATGAGAGTTTTTTCTTTTAATGCTGCTGTGCCCAAAGCATGGCAGTCATCAGGTGCATGGAGGCGTATCACAGTTTCGCTGTGCTTCATCATTCCCCTCAACAACTTAGTTAACGCTAAAAATCAGCTGACTGGTATAAAAGTTGATACGGCAACTTATCAAAGGACCAGCTTTTCACCATTTCTACAAGAGGTAATCCGCGGTAAAGTCTCTGATGCAAAAGGCGGGTCACTACCGGGGGTATCGGTGACTGTTAAAAACACAAATACAGGCACCCTAACTAAAAATGACGGAACCTTCCAGCTGCGTCATGAGGGGAAGGGCATTACCCTTGTCGTTTCTTATATCGGTTATTTAACCAAAGAGGTTACTGCTGTTGATGGTTTCGACAACATTGTTCTTGAAGAAGATATCCAGGGATTAAGTGAAGTAGTCGTTGTGGGTTATGGTACCACAAAAAAAATTAACCTGACAGGTGCCATTACCCAGGTTAGCGCCAAAGATCTCCAGGATCGCCCTGTGTCTAACCTTACCCAGGCACTGCAAGGGGTTGTGCCAAATTTAAACATCACCTTCGGTTCCGGTAAACCCGGACAAAGCGGATCACTCAATGTAAGGGGCAATACTTCCATCAATGGTGGCGCACCACTGGTATTGATAGATGGCGTACCGGGAGACATTGACCGGGTAAATACCTTTGATGTGGAGTCTATTTCAGTCCTTAAAGATGCTTCTGCCTCTGCTGTTTATGGCGCACGTGCAGCATTTGGGGTTATTTTGGTTACCACCAAACAAGCCCGCGATGGCAAAACAACAATTAGCTATTCAAACAATTTCGGCAGTAAAAGTCAGCTGACCAATACCGACTTCATCACTTCAGGCTATTGGAATGCTAAAATCAATGACGATGCCATGTACAATGCCCTCGGCAATACCAATACACGCTATTCTGAGGAGGACTATGCAGAATTGCTCGCCAGGGTAGATGATCAAACTGAACACCCCGACAGGCCTTGGGTGGTGGTTAAAAAGAATGCAAATGGCCAGGATATGTACCGCTATTATGCAAACTTTGACTGGTATAATTATTTATTCAGCAAGCACAGGCCTACCAATGAGCATAATATTAGTTTAAGTGGTTCATCCGACAAAGTTCAATACCTGATCTCGGCCAATACTGCTGCCGAACAGGGTGTCTGGAAAATTAATCCAGATAATTATAACCGTTATAACATGCGCGGTAAAATTAATGTGGATGTGAATAAATGGTTAAAAGTGAGCAATAATACCCGCTTCTTTAAATCAAAATACAATTGGTCTGGTTTGGAAGAAAACTTTCCAACGGTATCCAATAATGTAACACCAAATTACCTGTACCACTTTATGGCAGCTTATGTGCCTAAAAACCCTGATGGCACTTTAACAGGTTATACCGGCATCAACTCTTATTCAGTAGGGTATGGTATGCATGCAGTAATGGAAAACGGGAAGTCGAAAGGGGAGAATGCCGAGAATGAGTTCACTACGACTTTTGAGGCTACAGTTACACCGTTCAAAGGATTAAACATCACGGGTAACTATACTTACGGACAAGAAAATTATAATAATTATTACAGGGCGGTTAGGGTTCAGTATTCTAAATTCCCGGGTGTTCTTGAAAATTATGCCATCGGCGGACTTAATAAAGACCAGCTAGCTGAAAGCATCCGCAACAACCAGTACCAGGTGTACAATATCTTTGCTAATTATGAAACGCAGCTAAATAATCATCATTTTAAAGTGATGGCTGGTTTTAATCAGGAAGAAAGGACCTTTAAAACCTTATCCGGAACGGGTTCTGAACTTTTATCTGAAACTTTAAACGACCTTAATTTAGCTACCGGTGTTCCCGTAATCGGTGGTGGCGCCAGCGACTGGGCCTTACGGGGTGCATTTTACCGTTTTAACTATGCTTATGATGGCAAATATCTATTTGAAGCTTCCGGTAGGTATGATGGTACCTCACGTTTTGGTAAGAATGATCGCTTTGGATTTTTCCCTTCTCTCTCTGCCGGTTGGGTAATCAGTCAGGAGGAGTTTTTCAAACCTTTAACTTCCATTGCCAACTCGCTTAAATTCAGGTATTCTTATGGTACACTGGGCAACCAGGATGTGGCTACTTATGCTTATATCTCCAGCATGGGCACCGGTCAGATCAATTACCTGATTGATGGGCAGAAGCTAAAAGTAATTAACAACCCTGCACCGGTATCTTCTTCACTTACCTGGGAGCGTTCGATCACCAATAACTTTGGTATTGATGCAACTTTTATTGCTAACAGGCTATCGCTTTCGGCAGATATTTATTCCAGAAAAACAGAAGACATGCTTACGTTGGGTAAAACCCTGCCTGAGGTGTTTGGTGCCAGCGAACCTAAGGAAAATGCGGCCGATTTGAAGACCAATGGTTTTGAGCTCAGTCTCAACTGGAAAGATAAATTTATGCTCGGTGGTAAGCCTTTCGGTTATTCCTTTGGTGGCGTGCTGGCAGATTACACCTCCAAAATCACCAAATTTGACAACCCTTCGCAGTTATTATCCAGTTATTATGTGGGTCAGCAGTTAGGGGAGATCTGGGGTTACAGTTATGATGGTTTCTTTAAAACCAATGAAGAGGCCCAGGCCTATGCAGCTATCGTTAATCAGGATCGAATTAATAACAGAAGGGTACAAGCGCCAACCGCAGATTTGAAAAAACTTCAGGCCGGAGATATCAAAATCCTTGATCTTGATGGAAATGGAATCATCTCTACGGGTGCAAATACACTTACTGATCCTGGCGACAGGCGGATTATTGGTAACACGCAGCCAAGGTATACTTATGGCTTTAACTTCACCGGGGCATGGAATAATTTCGATATCGCTGCTTTCTTCCAGGGAGTGGGCAAGAGAAACTGGTATCCAAACCTGGAATCACAGCAGTTCTGGCATGTATATGCAAGACCATACGGATCATTCTTGCCTGAAGACTTTGCCGACAAGATGTGGTCGCCGGAGAATCAGGATGCTTACTTTCCTTTGGTAAGGGGATACATTGCTCAGAATTCAGAACTCTCTGTCTCCAACGATATGTATCTACAGGATATTGCTTACCTGCGACTCAAAAACCTGACCCTGGGATACAGCTTGCCAAAATCAGTTTTATCTAAGATAAAGGTGCGTAACCTCCGTATTTATATTTCTGCAGAAAATGTGCATACCTGGTCAAAAATGGATACCGATTACCTGGATCCTGAAGAAGTGTTAACAGACCCAACTGGCCGTACCTATCCAATGGCTAAAACCTACTCTGCTGGTATCCAGCTTACTTTATAAGTGCTATTTGAAATTACATAAAGAAATGAACGTATTTAAAAAAATAACAGCAATCTGCCTATTATTTGCACTGGTTTCCTGTAAAAAAGACTTTTTAGACAGGTATCCTTTGTCGCAGTTGGCGCCCGAAAACTCTTTTACATCAGAATCTGAATTGCGCTCTTATACCAATGCTTTTTATAACCAGTTGCCTGCGGCTCTTGATGTTTTTTACAGCAGTCCGAATTATGGTGATGATGACGCGCGGACTACGGTTCCTAACGAATTCAGGGGGACGCGTACCGTGCCTACAACTGGTGGCGGATGGAGCTGGACTGAATTGAGAAGAATCAATTTCTTTCTGGAGAATTCCAATAAATTTCAAAACGAGGCGGTCAGGGTGAAGTACGATGCATTAGCCCGCTTTTTCAGAGCCTATTTTTATGTTGAAATGGTGCAACGTTTTGGCGATGTGCCCTGGTATGATAAAGTGCTCGACATGGATGATACAGATTTGATGAAGCCCAGAGACACCAGGGAGTTCGTCATGAGCAAGGTGCTTGAAGACCTGGATTTTGCTATTGCCAATTTAGATCAGGGTAGAAAGTTGCAGGATGTTACCAAATGGACAGCCCTTGCCTTGAAGTCCAGAGCCATGTTGTTTGAAGGAACTTTCCGTAAATACCATGGCCTGACGGGCTGGGAAGCAATGCTTAATGAATCTGTTGCTGCTTCTAGCGAACTGATGACTAAAAGTGGCTATGGCATATATACTTCCAATCCGGATAAAGCGTACCAGGATCTTTTTAATTTCGATGACGCTAATCCAACAGAAATGATCCTTGCCCGCCAGTATAGTGCTGCGGTACCTTTTGTTCACAGTGTAAATTTCTATACTTTATCTGTTTCTTATGGCAGGCCAGGGGTAACCCGCCACGTGGTTAATTCTTACCTTAATGCTGATGGCACACGGTTTACAGATAACCCTAGCCATAAAACCATGCAGTGGTTCGAAGAAACACAAAACCGTGATCCGCGTTTAGGGCAAACCATTCGCATTCCGGGGCATAAAAGAATCGGCGAAACCAATGCCACATTGCCAGACTTTGCTTCCAGCATTACAGGGTACCAATATGTAAAATATGTTCAGGCTCCATCTTTTGATCAGGGAAACTGTGTAAACGATATACCTATTTTTCGTTATGCTGAAGTGTTGCTGAATTTTGCCGAGGCTAAGGCTGAATTAGGAACGTTAAGCCAGGCAGATATCGACAGCAGCATTAAATTACTTCGCGACAGGGTATCCATGCCTAATTTATCCTTTTCAGCCGCTAATGCGGTGCCTGATCCTTACCTGGCAGCTATCTATGTAAATGTAAAAGGTGCAAATAAAGGTGTGATCCTGGAGATCAGAAGAGAGAGACAAGTTGAATTGATCCGTGAAGGATTTCGTTACTATGATTTAATTCGCTGGAAAGAAGGACAGCTTTTTACCCGTGTTTTTAACGGCATGTATTTTCCAGGCGTAGGTACTTATGATATTGATCGTAATGGCACCATTGATCTTCATATTTATGAAGGGGCCCGACCGGCTAGTGTTGCAGGCAGGCAATACCTGAAAATTGGTGAGGTAGTGTTTGAAAATGGGACTAAGGGCGGACAAATTGTGACCAACCCGACGGTAACCAAAGAATGGAATGAAAGCCGTGACTACCTTTACCCGATCCCTGTTCAGGAAAGAATATTAAATAAATCACTTACCCAAAATCCGGGCTGGGTTGATGGTGTAAAATGATAAAAAAGGAAGCTATCATGTGCATTATCGTTGGTGATAGCTTCAGTACTAATTAAAAGAATATATACCAATGAACAAATACTTCTTACCTGCATCTTTATTCATGTTAGTGCTCTGTAGCCAAATCAACACGGCAGTGGGCCAGAATTTCAAAGTTTTATCTTACAACGTTTTAAAGGGCTTACAACAGGATAGCCTGATCCACCAGGAATATTTTAAATGGGTGAAAGAAATTGATCCTGATATTGTGGCTTACCAGGAGATGAACGATTTTACACAGGCCAGCCTGGAAACCTTCGCTGCTAAATACAATCACCCTTACGCGATACAGTCTAAATTAAAAGGTTTTCCGGTTGCACTTTCTTCTAAGTATCCTATCACTAATGTCAGAAAGGTAGTGGATAACATGTGGCATGCTTTCATATATGCCAACATCAATAACATCCACGTTTTCGTCATCCATTTCTCGCCATTTTACCACAAAAAAAGAAAAGAGGAGATCAGGAATGTGCTGGCCCATGCGGCCACCCTACCTAAGAATGAAAAGACTTTGATTATGGGCGACTTTAATGCATTGTCTCCAACTGATGCGTCCAACTATACCGACGACATGGTGAAAAAAATGCAGGAAAGCGAAGCTAAAGCCTCCCATATCCGAAACTTAAGTAATGGGAAACTAGAATATTCCGTTATTGATCAAATTGAAAAAGCTGGGTATAAAGACACTTTCTGGCTAACCAACAAGCTGTTTAAACACAGTATCCCTACAAAGAAGTATGGTTCAGCGCATTTCAAGCGCATCGATTTTATGTTCGCCAACCCGGAAATTGCGAAACAGGTAAAGTCCTCCACGATTATCCATGACCAGCATACGGATCAAATGTCTGATCATTATCCGGTACTGGTTACTTTTGATTTGAAGAAATAGCGCAATTGAAATCTTTTTTATAAGCCTCTGGCCTAATGGTCAGGGGCTTTATTTAAAAAAGCTTCCGCACCTGGTCTTGAAAAATTCCAGTAAAGGAATTTCTTCCTGTTTGATAAAGCCTTTAGACGGTAACCAGCCATAGGAAACCATTTCTATGACCGCCAAAATGCTTGCTGCCGTTGTCCAGGAGATCGCCCGCCAGGTCATTCCATTGATCACGATCGGTAAATAGCGCCGACTAAATTCCTTACGGTGCAGTTCGCCGTTATTCCAGCCTTCTACCACAACATAGGCAATCACAACGTCGTCCGGAACAATTGGTTTTGCATTTTGGAGGATCTCTTCCAGTTGTTTCCGATTCTCGTGTAAATGAAGTTCATAGATTAAAAAATTCATCAGGTCGCAATGCCCGGGATAGCGGATGGTTTTATAATCAAGCTTATCGACTTTGCCCTCATAGGTTTCACACATCGTGCCTAACCCCCCTGAAGTATAGAAGGCCTCAAAAGGGGCGCCTTCCAGATTGATCAGCTCTTTCCCTTGTAAGGAGGTAACCGTTTTCCTTTTACCATGATGGATCACCTCTGCATCATTCACATATTCATTAATGAGACCGGTGGCCGACCAGGTCAACGAATAACCCAAAGCGCCGTTAGGATGTTTTGGTAAGGCCCCAACGCGCATCTCAATAGATCGTAAACGGTCGAAGTCATTAGCCAGATCGGCAGCAACAACACTGATGAAACCAGGGGCCAAACCACATTGAGGAGCCATTACCGCTGAAGCAGTTTCACTAAGCTCCTTAATTTGATGGGTAGCGTTTACATCTTCAGTCAGGTCGAAATAATGCTTGCCGTATTTGTGAGCGAGTTTTGCAATGGAATTGTTCAGATAATACGGAAGGGCAGAAACAACAGCATCAAATTTACGGATCGTTTCATCCATCAGTGTTAAATCGCTTACATCAGCAGCTAGCACCCTGAATGGTAATTTGTGGCCATAATGCGGGGCTTGTTGATCCATTCCGGTCACCTCAAATTGCTCACTAAGCAATGTTCCTACGAGTGTGCCCACCTTGCCAAGGCCGAGGCACAAAATATTACTGATCTTATTATCCATGTTGCAGAGAATTTAAATCCTCCTTTAAGTTAACAGGAATTTCAGAATATATTAAAATATTACTATAATATATATCTTTTTAGGATGAGTGAGGTTGATGTTTTCATGATGATAACTGGTTAATTGCTTGGGGGGTTAAGGGTAGTGCTCAGGTCGGTATGTTTGAGGATTTTATCTTTGCTGAAGTAAGCTGGAAAGTATTCGTCATTGGCCCAAAATTCAAATAAGTTGCTGTAATATTTACTGGCCGGGTCTTCCGATTGGCCAGGTGTATTGATCATCAGGGTTTTATCCCAGTCCTGCGTGTCGGTAATAAGGCGGAAACTCGCTCCGCTGCTCTGGTTATCATTGCCTCCGGTAGAGTTTGGGGTGTGACTGTTACCGCCCCGTGGCAATGGTCCCAGGGTGTACTTCTCTTTTTGCGCCGTGGTTAACCTTGCCGCTAAAGGATGACTGAGGGAGATGTGTTTGAATTCGCGCTGACCATAAGTCCAGCTTTCAACGGTACCGCCATATTTAGCATTTAACTCCTGGATTGCTTTCTCAAATGTTATTGCAAGGAAAGCGTCCCTGCCATTAGTCACATCCTTCCCAAATTTCTCATCCGGCGTATTGAGCCATCCCATCAGCTTTTTAAGTTGTATGGTGAATAGCCCTTTGATTTCTGGTGGCATAAATCTGCTGTTTGCTTCCGCAGACAGTTTCCTTTCCCACATAGCATAAATGCCTGCTGCAACGGAATTTTTCTCCAGCCGGTAATCCCAGTTCATCAAATGCGCTTTTGCCTGTTCGGACAGCTCATTGCTGAGGGTGAGCTTTTGTAACATCGGCACTAAAGTGCGCGCAGGAATGGAGAGGTAATCGGATTGAAGTGCTTTTGTGTGCTCGATACTGTGTATTCCAGATTGGTTCAACACTTCATTGATCCGGTTTCCCCTGAAGGGATCAGCCCAGGTGTAACCAATGGTATTCCAATGTTGATAGTTGTCGGGTGTGACATGTTGATTGGCTGTGGCAAAAAAACCTTTTTTAGGATTCAATAAATGCGGTCTTTTTTTGATGTCCAGGTAACCATCCCATTCATACCTGCCATCGCCGGGTATGGGAACCATGCCGCTGAAATTTTTGCGGATTGGCGTTATCCCGACTACCTGCCAACCGATATTACCTTTTTTATCGGCCCAGATCATGTTTTCGCCTGGGATATGGCTGTAACGTGCGGCATCTCTAAAATCTTTCCATGTCTTCGCCTGGTTAATGCGTAGTGAAGCCAGATAAGGTGCACCACCCGGTTCCAGCCAGGCACATTTCACCGCATAGGCTTTATGGTTTACAGAATCTATATAGGTTACTGGTCCATGCAGTGTATACCTCAGCACAACTGCCATCGCTTTACTGCCTTTTACAGGTATAGTGTCGTTTAGTTCCTGCATGTCGACCCATTTACCCCGGTGTTTGTATTGGTGCAGTTTCTGTGGATTAAGGTCATACACATACAAATCCTCTCCATCGGTTTCAAAAATGGTGAGTCCCCATGCGCCTTTTTCATTATGTCCGATCGAAACGCCCGGGATCACGGGTTCTCCTCCGCCAATTACATTCCAGCCCGGTGCTACCAAATGCACCATATACCTTAATGATGGTGATTTGATACTTCGGTGAGGATCATTCGCGAGGTAGGGAAAGCCACTCGCTGTTTTATTTCCGCTGATTATCCAGTTGTTACTGCCTTCCAGCCCGTGTTCTAAAGGTGCTGCCTGCTGAACTGAGGCCGTGGATGTGGTGTTTTCTTCCTTGAACACGAGTGGCCGGTGATAGGCATCATATAATTCCAGGATCTCTTTGCTGAGCAGCTTGCTATCTATAGCAGGATCGATGTTTAAGTCGGGATCCTTTGGATGAAACCACATCAGTTCTTTAACCTTATCCTGACCGGCCTTAGCCACAGCTATACCTGTATTTAATTCTTCATTGATATTCCCCAATAGGCCCTGGTGACGGGAAATCACAATTTCAGGCGTCCATTTTTGTGGTGTAATTCCCAAGATTTTAAATTCGGAAGGTAACAGCCGGGGGTTGCTGTTCAATTCATCAATATAGGCGTTAACGCCAGCCACATAGGCTTCGATGATGGAAATCCCATCAGGGTGATAATGACTCAATTCCTTATCCAGGTCGCCCCGGAACTTAAAAAGGCGGGTGCCGATGTCGCGTTTTAGTTCTTGAGGTCCTAATAACTGTGCAACAGTACCTGTGGCTTGTCTGCGCCACACTTCAAACTGAAACGGACGGTCTTTCACCGCACAATAGCCCTGCGCAAAAAACAAGTCATGCTGGTTAGCGGCATAAATATGGTTGACGCCCCATTCATCCCTAAGCACTTCTACAGGAGCCCGCAAACCATCAAGCGTTAATGCTTGCTTATTTTGTGCAAAAACTGGTGTAGAGACAAAATAAAACAGGATGGTGAGGCAAATCTGGCTAATGGTCATACGATAAGAGGTCATATCATAAAATTATCATTTCTTTTACGATTTGGCACCTTTCGAGCCGTTAAATTACAGCCGGATGGAGTAAACCATTTTTTTACGTTAAATTACAGATGTCAACTAAAAAGCGTTTGACGGTGTGATTCGTATTTGCGCGGTATAGGCTTGACAAGGACTAAAATTGATTGTTTTATGGAATTAGGCTTAATGACTTTTGCCGATATGGAGCCGGAAATTTCTCCGGGAAGAGCAGTAAATGGCCATCAGCGTTTACAAGACCTGATGGAAGAAATTAAATTGGCAGATGATTTGGGATTGGATGTTTTCGGGGTTGGTGAACACCATCGTCCTGATTATGCAGCTTCATCTCCTGCAGTGATCTTAGGTGCTGCTGCGTCCATCACGAAAAACATCCGGCTCTCAAGCGCCGTAACGGTATTGAGCTCAGATGATCCTGTACGGGTTTTTCAGGATTTCGCTACCGTAGATCTTTTATCCGGCGGAAGGGCAGAAATCATGGCCGGCAGGGGTTCCTTCATTGAATCGTTTCCACTGTTTGGGTATAACTTGGCGGATTATGATGCACTGTTTACTGAAAAACTGGAATTGCTGTTAAAGGTGAATGAGAGTGAAAAGCTTAACTGGAAAGGACGGTTCCGTCCATCTGTTGATAATAAAGGGGTTTATCCAAGGCCTTACCAGTCTGCGCTTCCAATATGGCTTGCTGCGGGTGGTACACCGGCATCAGCAGTAAGGGCGGCGACACTTGGTCTTCCGTTAATGCTGGCCATTATCGGGGGGATGCCAGAGCAATTTGTGCCCTTTTTTAACCTCTATCGGGAAACCGCGAAAAAGGCTGGCCGTGATTTAGCAACTTTGCAAATTGGAATTAATAACCATGTTTATGTGGGTGAGGATTCGCAGCAGGCTG
Organism: Pedobacter immunditicola; assembly: GCF_037482985.1. Taxonomy (NCBI): domain Bacteria; kingdom Pseudomonadati; phylum Bacteroidota; class Sphingobacteriia; order Sphingobacteriales; family Sphingobacteriaceae; genus Pedobacter; species Pedobacter immunditicola. Next base: position 70,509 of record NZ_JBBHKC010000002.1, read on the forward strand.
GGGATGATTTTTATCCTTATTATGCAAAAATGATGAACCGTGTGGGCCGCGACAGGGGTTGGGCTCCGCTTACCCGTCAGCAATTTGACTATTCGAGAACGCCAAAAGGGGCATTAATGGTAGGCAGTGTGCAGCAGGTTATCGATAAAATCCTTTATGAGCATGAACTCTTTGGCAATACCCGCTTCCTGGCACAAGCTAGTGTGGGGAATGTGCCACATCATATGACGATGAAATCTATTGAATTGTTTGGTGATAAAGTAGCTCCGGCGATTCGAAAAGCAATTGGTTAAGCTGTGATATTTCTCAACATTCCTTTAAAGATGAAAGCATGGAAGGGTAAAACTGAATACCAATAGAGCCTTCCTGACAAGCCAAGGGGACGGAAGGTTGCAGTCTGGTGCAGCACTTCGTCTTCATCGATCCTGAATTCAAGCCATGCTTCGCCGGGAAGTTTCATTTCAGCATACAAGAGTAGACGCCTTTCCTTTTTGTCGGCAAGAATGACCCGCCAAAAGTCGATTACACTGCCGGTGAAAATTTCATTGTTGCTGGTCCGGCCACGTTGAAGCCCAACGCCGCCAAAAACCTTATCTAGAAAACCCCTGATGCCCCATAGCCAGTCGGCATAATACCATCCTGTTTCACCACCAATAGCCCAAATGCGATCAAGTGCCTTTTGAGAGTTAGTCACTTTTGCCGATCTTTTATCTGTAAAACACCCTGCTTGGGGTACCTCCACCAATTCCTTAAAACCAGCATGATAGGCATTAGTGCTCATGGCATCTTTCCAGCTGGAAATGACCTGGTTCTGTTCAATCTTTCCAAAGGCCAGGTTTATCGCTTCTTCATAAGGAAGGGGAGTAATGTTCAGCCTGTCTTGTAAATCATTTGGCCTGGCGACCACATCTATTTTCATGCTATCTACAAGATTTGTGGCGAGTGTATAGGAAGTGGAAGTGACAAAATACAGCCAATAGGAGGAAAGCCTGGGCGTCATTACCGGTACAATCATGATCCTCCTCACCAACCCCCGGACTTTGGCAAACCGGAGCAGCATTTCTTTATAAGTAAGAATTTCAGGGCCTGCAACATCGTAGCTTTTGTTAAAGGTCTCCTCATTCATCAACACGCCACTAAGAAAAGATAGTACGTCTCTGATCGCTATCGGCTGGCATCTGGTGTTCAGCCATTTCGGGGCAATCATGATGGGCAACTTTTCCACCAGGTCCCGTATAATCTCAAAACTTGCACTCCCGGAGCCTACAATGATGCCTGCCCTTAAGGTAGTGAGTCCATAGGTAGCTGATGCTAACATTTCTTCCACCTGTTGCCTGGAGCTCAGGTGTTTTGAAAGTTTCTCACTGTTGACAATTCCGCTTAAAAAGATAACCTGCCTGGCATGGGTTTGCGCTATCCTGTTTTTAAAATTCAAGGCTACAGCCTTTTCAGTTGCTGAAAAATCTTCCTTGCCTCCAGACATAGAATGCATCAGGTAGTAAGCAGCATCAATGTCTTCGGGGATCTCTTTCAAAGATTCAGGCTTAAGAAAATCAACTTCAATGACTTTAAGATCGAATTGGCTGTACTTTTCTTTGTTGAACCGACCCTGATTTCTTACACAACAAACCACCTGTTGCCCTTTCTCCAGTAATACGGGTAAAAGCCTTTGTGCGATATAGCCTGTAGCCCCTGTAAGCAGTATTTTCATAACAGATGATTTATATAAAGTTATAATTTCTTATATTAATCTTATCTTTTGTGCTTTTAATTAACCATCAAATCGTTAAAATGGAAATCATCGCTTCTTTAAAAGATGCAAAAAAAGTTTATACCACTGGTGATACGACCATAACTGCCTTAGAACCCACCAACATAGATATCCATAACAAAGAACTGATGCTGATCATGGGGCCTTCGGGTTCGGGGAAAACAACTTTATTGTCACTCATTGGCTGCGTGATTTACCCTACAGAAGGGAAAGTCTTTATCCAGGGACAAGACATCTCCGGTTATTCGGAAAAAAAACTGGCGAATATCAGGTTAAACAATATTAGCTTTGTTTTTCAACATTTCAACCTGTTAAGTCCACTTAATGCGCTTGAAAATGTGATGCAGCCACTGTTGCTGAAAGGCGAAAAACCGGCTATGGCGAAGTTGAAAGCCATCGCTGCCCTAGAAAAAGTAAATATGGGAGACAGACAGAAAAACCTTCCCAGGAAATTAAGTGGTGGTCAGAAACAAAGGGTCGCCATTGCCAGGGCGCTGGTCACCGAAGCTGCCATTGTGCTTTGTGACGAGCCCACAGCTTCGTTGGATGCTAAAAGTGCGGCCCTGGTGATGAAGGATTTGAAAGAGCTGGCTAATAGCGGCAAGGCTGTGGTTGTTGTTACTCACGATTTGCGTTTAAGGCCATTTGCCGACAGGATCGTTTATGTAGAGGAGGGCGTTTTGTCTGACCGATTGAGGAATGAGGATGATTATAAATAAAAATGATATAAAATTAGGGAAGTATTTTGCCCTGTGTATAACTATGCTGCTGTTGTTTTCCTGTGGTGGCAATAAGGAGGATGAACAAGAAAAACAGGCGGCTGTTAAAGATTCGCTGTCTAGGCCTGAATACGTGAAAACAGTGTATGCCATTGCTAAAGTGGAGCCTTTAAACGGATTGGTGCAGCTTTCTGCTGCAACCTCAGGTATTGTGACGGAGGTCTATAAAAATGTTGGTGATTCGCTTTTAAAAGGGGATTTGATTATCAAAATCGATCATGCAGCTGATCTCTTAGCTGTAGATTTGGCCCGCAGGCAAATTGCTACACAGCAATCCCGTGCGGCGGCAGATCGTGCAAATGTGAACCAGTATCTCGCTATACTTAAAGAGAAAGAACAAGACCTGGCTATCACGAAGCAACTCGCTTCAACAGGTGCAGATACCAGGCAAAACGTGGCCATAAAACAAAAGGAACAAGGTGTGATTCTTGCGAATCTGCAAAGTGCTAAAGCAACTGCTGCTGCCGGTGAGGCGGAAATTGCCGCCTTAAAAAAACAATTACAACAGGCACAGTTGACTTTAAATGATAAGTTAATCAGGACCAAGGAAAATGGAATCCTGGTAAGCATGGACGCTAAAGTGGGTACTGCGGTTAATGCATTAGCACCCTTTGCTACTATGGCGCCTCAAAGTGAACTGGTCTTAAAAGGCGAAATTGATGAAATGTTTGCCGATAGGGTACAGCTTGGTCAGCAGGTGGTAGTTAATTATGTAGGCAACAACAAGCAAATTGCCAGTGGTGAAATTATATACCTTTCTCCGGTGTTGGAGGAAAAATCATTATTCTATGAGAAGCCTGGCGAAACCAGCGACAGGAGGGTAAGGTTGTTTAAAGTGAGCCTTGACAAAGGCAACGAACTGTTAATTAATGCGAAAGTGGAGTGCGCGATAAAAATACAATAAGCTTATGAAAACAGGTTGAGATGGTAGGGACTGCTTTAAAATTCATGATTTTTGATAAGCCTAAAAGTATTGGTATTATCATCGGTATTGTGGTCAGTATTTTTCTAATAGGGCAGCAGCTGGGTACATTAAGGTTTTTAACCACTTTAATGAGTGGGTTAATTGTAAATTCTAATTCAGCTGCCAATGATATTTGGATCATCGACAATGTATCCAGCAATGTCAATGCGATTAGTAAAATCGATGGACGCATTGCGCAGGAAGTTAAAAGCATTGAAGGGGTAAAAGATAGCTACAGCATTGTTATTGCCAATACAAGTGTTTCATTTGATGGCAGCAAAACTTCTGCGGTTAATTTAGTTGGCAGCGACGGCCCGGATTTCATCGCTGGTCCGAATGTTAACAAAATCACCCAGGGTAGCCTCAATGATTTTTATCTGCAATATACGGTGTCCGCGGAATACTTTAACTCGAAGAATTTAGGTGTTGAACTCTACGCCGGACAAACCCTGGAGATAAATAATAAGGTGGCGACAGTAAGGGTGCTTACCAAAAATGCGCAGGGTTTTGGTGGTGATTTTATGTACACGAGTTTAAGTAATGCGCGTTTTTACGGTAATTTCCCGAATGATAAGGTGAGTATTGTCGTGGTTAAAGCACTGCCGGGCGTTGATATTGAAACGCTGGCTGACCGGATCAATGATACCTTTTTTGGCGTTAAGGCATGGCCGGTGGAGGAGCTTGAAAAATCTACCCTTTCGGAAATCCTCGTGACCTCTAATATTGGGGTCAGCTTTGGATCTTTAGTGGTGTTCGCCATCATAAGTGGCTTTTTTATCATTGGCCTGACTTTATATTCTTCTGCACTGGATCGATTGGTAGATTATGGAACCCTAAAAGCCATAGGCGCTACAAATGGATTTGTGACCAGGTTAATTTTAACCCAGGCTTTGTTATTCGCACTTGCCGGCTTTTCTATTGCTTTTTTATTGTTGGTGCTCTTTAAAAATGGCGTAGCCAATGCTGGATTAGTCATTAACCTGGATTGGCAGCTCGCCCTATTGTTATTGGCAGTAACGCTAGTCATTTCTGTTGGTGGATCTTTATTTGCAGTGGTGAAAATCAGTCGCCTGGAACCAGCTGCTATTTTTTAAATATGATGTGCATGTTTTATCGTTTACTCCTTTTATCCGGAATACTAATTTTTCCAATCTTCGCTGCGGCACAGGATGCTCCAGCCAAATTGCGCTTATCTTTAGACGAGGCCCGGGCACTCGCCATAAAAAATAATCCAGTTTTACAGGCAAAAGATCTTGATATCCAGATTTCCAAAGAAGTAACTGCGCAGGCGAAACTTAAAAGAATTCCCCAGGTCTACGGCGATTTTAATTTGCAGCGGAATTTGATTATTCCGGTTACCCCGGTTCCAGCAAATGCATTTAACCCTGATGCCGCTGAAGGTGAATTACTGCCATTGAGGTTCAGCACAAAATGGACCGCTAATACCGGGATCAACGCAAGCATTGATTTGTTCAATCCTTTAAAAAAACAAGAGGTGAAAGAAGCTGGAATCCAGGAAGGAATCAGCAAACTGGAAAAAGAGAAGGAAGAAAACAGACTTTATTTTGATGTGAGTAATGCTTATGCCATGGCTTTAATCTCGATGGAACAATTAAATCTTTCCATCGCTGATACGCTGACCAAGACAAGAATCTTGAAAATGAGTCAGGAGCAGTTTGAAGCAGGGAGATTGACGCTTACTGAACTCAATGTTGTAAAATCGGACCTGAACAATACCTTGAGCAATTATGAAGAAACGTTGAATATCTCCAGCAATGCGATGGCACGACTGGTGTATTATATTGGTTTTGATCCTGCTGGAGAAGTGTCAATTGAACTATCAGATGACATAGAGCGCTTGTTTATGGCTTATCAAGAGCACATGACTTTAGACTCAAGTCAAAGTTATGCTTATAAGAATCTTCAGCAGAATGAACTTTTAATCGCTACGCAAATTAATGGGGCAAAGGCGGGGTACCTCCCGGTGTTAACCTTTAATGCCTTTTACGGTGCTAATTATTTCGATAACAATTTCAAAATGTTTAAGTCTGCTAATTGGACAGGGAACAGTTTTATGAATGTTGGTGTCAGTGTTCCTATTACACAAGGCCTGGACCGTCAAAAGAAAATCAACCAGTTGAAGTTACAGAAAGTGGCCAACGAACTGGCCTATAAAGATCAGCTGCACAAAAACAGATTAGACTTTTTAGAAGCCACCAGGGATGCTGATTTTTACGGGAAGAAATACAAGAGAATGAAGGAAAACTATCAATTGGCTGGGGATAACTTCCAGATTGCCGAAGAGCAGTTCGAGAAAGGAAGACTGTTGATTGCTGATTTATATAAAGCTAATTATAGCTATCAGCAGGAAAAGACGAATTACCTGAACGTAGCTTATGATTTTATTCTAGCAAAAATAAAGATTTACAACATCAGCCGGAATTAAGTAAAAAAGCCTGTAAAACAAGAAAGGGTTGTTCCATCCGGACACCACCCTTTTCTAACCAAATATAAACCTGTATGAACGGGTTATTTTTTTTAAGCTCCTATTAACGTTTGACCCTTTTTGAATCTTTTTGCTAAAATATGGAAGCTGTATTTAATGCTTTTCTTATAAACTTACTATTGCTGTTCGTCTATGATACAAATATACGAATAATTTTCACTTAGTGTAGAAAACACACGCATATTATTTTTACTATTTTTATTTTTTTTTGTAATGTTAGTGATTGTTTAGTTGTTTTTTAGTGAGATAGCTAATTAAAATCTACGCAATCGTTTGCTGTTGTGTTTTTATTATGCTAAAAATCCATATTTATAAGTTTTTTAAGATAAATAGCTAAATAAATTTCTATTTTATTCGAAAACACGCTGTATTATAATTATTTTATCCCTGTTTGATATTATATAATAACTCCAGTCTGATTTTTTAGTTTAATTAAAGCTTTATTTAATATTTAAATCCTCTATAACCTTTAAACGCTGAAAATTTCATCAAATTGTACTGTGATGTCTAATTTTTGTCAATATATCATTTGCTTTTCAATGTTGATAAAGCGATCATCGGCTTATGATGGTCTTCACTTCTTTACATTAAGAAAACAAAGCCCTTTTCTCAAAACATAGTACAGTTCAGATGGTTGTATGAGGTAATCAAATGGAAATCAACAGTCACCAACAATTGGCTGCGTTTGCAGACGAGTTAGGTATCGAACTTCAGCATATACTTAAGAACTGGATGCTATTTAACTTCAGAAAGTCCGGTGTGATCAGTAATGCCAGGGTTTTATGGGCTTTTTCTGCTGCATTTAACTTGAAGACTGTTCCTGATTTGAATATTGCCGACAAAACCTATTATGAAATCGTTAACCGCTTTATTGATATTGATTTTGGCGGGGTATTTTTAACGGTTGATGATCATGGGCAACCAAATGATACTAAAAAGGAAATTTATGCCCTTGCCTGTTCGATTGATGCCTTCAGCGAGTATTTTATGGCATGTGGGGATGAGTTAGTGAAAGATCATGCCGTAGCTATGTATCGGGACCTGGTAAAGCATGGTCATGATACAGATAAAGGCGGATATTTTGAAGCTTTCAACAGGTCCTGGGGAACACCGGCTGATTTCTTCGAGGACAAAGCTGCAGCTGAAAAGAAAACGATGAACACACAGCTGCAGGTGCTGGAAGCCTTTACAAACCTGTATCGAATATGGCCGGATGAAGACCTTAAAGTTTTAATCGTAGCGTTGTTAAACGATTTTGCTGCACATGTGGTCTACGCAAAAACTTCAGCTAGCGTTTCTCTTGGTAATAGCCTTAAGGCAGCCTGGATATTGCCTGATGCGGCTGCGGTGATAGAGCATGTTGTGTTAATGGCAGTAATGAAAACCTATACCATGGAGAATGCACAAACAACTTTAAATGCTTTTACAAATGCTGAAAGCTTATCGGATCTGCAAAAAAAATGTTGGATAAAAGCCGAAGCTTTGATCAGTTTCTTCCACGCCTGGCAAATTACAGGTGATAAACTGTTTTTGAAAGCTGCTTTAAAAATCTGGAACATCATAAAATCAGGACTTTTTCTCAAAGGACAAGGGGAGTCATGTTTCTTTTTTAACAGCCGGGCATGTTTGGAAATATTAAAACGATATTCAAAAACTCAATGATCTATTTTGTATTTTAGGGATAAACACCAATATAAATATGAACAGGATCAAGGTAAGAATCTTCTTTTCTTTTTTAATGCTCGCGTTTTTTTCAAAAAACATCACTGTCCAGGGACAGACGGTGGTGCAAAAGCCTGGTTTAGTGAAGAAATATGAGCCCAACTGGGCTTCAATTGATCAGCGCCCTATCCCTCAGTGGTGGGCCGATGCGAAATTTGGCATATTCATACATTGGGGACTGTATTCCGTGCCGGCCTATGCTCCCGTTAATGAGGTTAAAGGCGTATATGAAAAATATGCTGAACATTATTACCGGCGACTGCTGGACAGCAATCAGCTGTTCACCAATTATAACAAACGTGTATATGGAAAAAATGCTACTTATAAAGATTTTGTTCCGCTTTTTACAGCTGAGTTTTTCGATCCAGCGCAATGGGCAGCTCTATTTAAAGCTGCTGGGGCAGGTTATGTTGTGCTTACTTCTAAGCACCATGATGGTTATGCCTTGTGGCCCAGTACACTCAGTCCTGGATGGAACAGCGTAGAAACAGGTCCAAAACGGGATTTGATTGGTGATCTTACAAGCGCTGTGCGCAAGGAGGGCCTGAAAATGGGACTTTATTATTCTTTGCTCGAATGGAACAATCCCTTGTATTCGCCAAAAAGCATCCCTAAATGGGTGGATAGCCTGATGATCCCCCAGATGAAAGATTTAGTAAACCGCTACCAGCCGGAGGTGATTTTTGCGGATGGGGAATGGGATTATCACAGCAAGGACCTAAAAAGTGAAGCGTTTCTGGCCTGGCTTTATAATGAGTCTTTGGTGAAAAACTCTGTGGTAGTTAACGACAGGTGGGGCAAGGAAACCCGGAGCAAACATGGCGGTTACTATACTACAGAATATGACTTGATCGGGGATAGGCTAAATAACAACAAGATTGAACATGCATGGGAAGAAAGCAGGGGTATCGGGACCTCATACGGATATAACCAGTTTGAAGACCTGGATCATTACTTTACCTCCAAACAGCTCATCGATCTATTAATAGACAAAGTGAGTCATGGTGGGAACCTGTTGCTCAATGTTGGTCCGATGGCTAATGGATTAATCCCTCTGGTCATGCAGGAGCGCCTGCTTGATATGGGCAAATGGCTAAAGGTTAACGGGGAGGCAATTTATGGTACAAAGGCCTGGAGTGACCGTCCCGACTCAAAGGAAAAGGATGTGTTTTATACAGTTAAAGGGAATGACTTGTATGTGATTTGCACAAAATGGCCACAGGGAGCGATTGAAATTTCCGGAATAGCGACAGCCGAGCGTATCAATCTGTTGGGCTCAACGGTTAAGGTAAAGTTTAAACAGACGAAAAACAAACTCAGCATCGTGCCGCCGGCATTGAACCCCGAAACGATGCCTGCTGAGCATGCATGGGTGTTTAAAGTTGTGGGTTATCATAAAAATTAGAGAAATTAAATTATTTACTGATGAAACGAATGTTACTTCCTGTCTTGCTCCTGGCGATGATAACTGCATCCCTTGCCCAGCAACTCCCAAAACCCACAAAGCAGCAATTGGAATGGCAGAAATTAGAAACCACTGCTTTTATCCACTTTACGGTGAACACTTTTACAGGGAAAGAGTGGGGCGACGGAACAGAGTCACCTTCTATTTTTAACCCTGTGGATTTTGATGCCCGGAAAATGGTCCGGACCTTGAAAGAAACCGGTTTCAAAATGGCTATTATTACAGCAAAACATCATGATGGCTTTTGTTTATGGCCGAGTGCTTACACGGAACATTCCGTGAAAAATAGCCCATGGAAGAACGGCAAAGGAGATGTGGTTAAAGAGATTGAGGCAGCTTGCAGGGAATATGGGATTAAATTTGGTTTTTATTTATCCCCCTGGGACCAGAATAATGCAAGTTATGGGACAGCACAATATAATACCTTTTATAAAAACCAGCTTAAAGAACTCCTGACCAATTATGGTGATGTAGCAGAAGTGTGGTTTGACGGGGCCAAAGGGGAAAATGCTAAAAATATGGAGTATGATTTTAAGGGCTATTGGCAGTTAGTGAGGGAAATGCAGCCCAACGCCGTGATGTTTTCTGATGTCGGTCCGGATGTCCGCTGGGTCGGCAATGAGAAAGGTAATGCCGGAGAAACCAGCTGGTCTACTATTAGCATCAGTCCTGAGAACGCCCCGGGTAAAATATCTTCCGCCTATCTGAATACAGGTGATCCTGATGGGAAATCGTGGATCCCTGCAGAAACGGACGTTTCTATACGGCCGGGATGGTTTTATCACCCTGAAGAAGACAGCAAAGTAAGATCTGGCAAAAACCTGGTTAATTTATATTATAATTCAGTAGGGAGAAATAGGTTATTACTGCTCAATATCCCACCAAATCAAAAGGGCTTGTTTGCAGATAAGGATGTCAGCAGTCTATATGAATTTCGGGCTATTTTGGATGAAACCTTCAAGAAAAACCTCGCTGAAGGAAAAATCATTAAATCATTGACCGATAAAGAATTGACTACGTTTGTGCAGCTGGATGTTCATCAGCCTTATGTGATTGATTTCAAGAAAAACTTGTCTTTCGACAGGGTCTCTTTACAAGAAAATATTGCTGAAGGGCAAAGGAACGCTGCGGCTTTACTTGAATATTGGGATGGCAATGACTGGAAACTAATTAGTGAGTTTACTACCATTGGCTATAAAAGATTGTTCAGGGTACCTCTAATAACCACAACTAAAATCAGAATGACCGTTTTAGCAGCAAAACACCCTGTCCAGTTAGCCGAAGTTGGCTTTTATAAGGCATCTGCAAAGGAATAAGGTTATCAAAAGCTTAAATTCTATAGGATTTGAACTCTTTAGAACAAAACACCGTATACCACGGTTTTTAGTATACAATATTCAATCTTTAGATAACGGCTTTAATTTTTAAATATGGGTTTACTGGAAAATAAAACGGCATTGATTACCGGTGCTGATTCAGGAATTGGTCGCGCCATTGCCATTGAGTTTGCCAAAGAAGGCGCAAATGTGGTTGTTTGTTTTTACTCCGATGAAAAAGGCGGGAATGAAACGCTTGACACGGTCAAATCGCACTCCACCGGTAAAGCCACGCTCATTCAGCTCGATGTGAGTGATGAGGGGGCTATTGAGCAGAACTTTGAGCAGATCATCAAAGATTTTTCTGGTATCGATATTCTTGTCAATAATTCCGGCGTCAATGGTTCCGGAATACCGGTGGATGAAATGGAAACGGAAACTTTCGACAAAACCATCAAAACTAATCTTTATGGGACATTCTTTTGCAGCAGGAAGTTCGTTCAGCATCGTAAAGCAGTAGGCATCCCTGGAAAAATCATTAATATCTCCTCTGTCCATGAAGAAGTCAATTCTCCTGGAAACGCCGATTACAATGCTTCAAAAGCAGGTATTCAAAATTTGATGCGCACACTTGCCCTGGAAGTTGCTCCTTTTGGTATCAATGTCAATAACATTGCCCCAGGGATGATCCTTACACCAATGAATCAGGAAGCCATTGATGATCCGGCTAAGCGAAAGGAGGCAGAAAAGCATATCCCTATGGCCAGGGCCGGAAGACCAGAGGAAATTGCTTACCTCGCTTTATTCTTAGCATCACCGCAGGCTGACTACGTTACCGGAAGCACTTATGTCATGGATGGTGGTTTAATGATCAATCTCGGACAGGGTGCCTAATTTTTTTTCTCTAAATACTTAAGAATTTTGATAATACCATCTAATTTATCTTTCTTTATCGCTGATAATTCTAAATAATATCCTCAGTTTTAAATATAGATGGACGAAATCATCAGTAAAGTAAATAATATCATCTGGAGCGATGCTTTAATTATATTATGTTCGGGAGCAGGAATCTATTTTTCCTTCGTAACGCGGTTTTTGCAGGTAAGGTATATCAAAGAGATGGTAGCCTTACTTTTCGATGGCAAGGCTTCTGCTAAAGGAGTGAGTTCCTTTCAGGCATTTTCCATTGCCATTTCAGGCAGGGTGGGTACAGGAAACATTGCTGGAGTAGCCACAGCAATAGCAATGGGTGGTCCAGGAGCCATATTCTGGATGTGGCTGATTGCTTTTCTAGGCAGCGCATCAGCGTTTATTGAAGCCACCCTCGGACAAATATATAAGCAGGAAATTAATGGACAATACCGCGGTGGTCCGGCCTATTATATAGAGAAAGGTTTAGGTGTTAAATGGTACGCCGTTTTATTTTCTGTGGTTACCGTACTGAGTACAGCGGCGTTTTTACCCGGTGTACAAAGCAATAGTATTGCGATAAGCATGCAGAATGCTTTTGATATCCCGGTCTCCTATACAGGTATTGGTGTAGTGATGTTGCTTGGGATGATCATTTTTGGAGGCGTAAAGCGAATTGGTAAAGTTGCTGAAATCGTTGTTCCGTTTATGGCAGGTGCTTACGTACTGATGGCCGCCATCATCATGGTCTTAAACTTTGACCAGATACCCGCAGTAATCACACTCATCATAAAATCAGCATTTGGTTTTGAAGAAGCTTTTGCCGGGGTGTTTGGTATGGCCATTTCCTGGGGAATTAAACGTGGTATTTATTCTAATGAAGCCGGTCAGGGTACTGCCCCGCATGCAGCTGCTGCCGCAGAAGTGACGCATCCAGTAAAACAGGGGCTGGTTCAGGCTTTCTCTGTTTACATTGATACACTTTTTGTATGCACGGCAACCGCGTTCATGATTTTATTTACCGGACAATATAATGTGGTCAACCCTGATGGGGGATTTTTAGTGGCTAACGTACCGAATGCTGGTTTAGGTGCCGAATACACACAATTAGCTGTAAGTCATCATTTCCCATCTCTTGGGGCTGGCTTTGTGGCGGTTGCACTTCTGTTTTTCGCTTTCACCACCATTATGGCCTATTATTATATAGCTGAAACCAATTTAAGCTACCTCGATAAAAAAGGTAGTAAGTGGATGCTTAATTTATTACGACTGCTTATTCTTGTCGCGACCTTTTATGGTTCCATTAAAACGGCAGAGATGGCATGGACCCTTGGGGATATTGGTGTAGGCATGATGGCCTGGCTTAATGTGATCGCCATCATTCTGTTGCGCAAACCAGCAATGAAAGCGTTTAAAGATTACCAGCAACAGCGGAAGGAAGGCAAAGACCCTGTGTTTGATGCCGAAGCGCTAGGAATTAAAAATACAGAATGGCCAACTCAGGTGAAATTAGCCGAAGTAGAGCAAACTGCCAACTAATGCCATGACAACGGCAATGATCAGGGCAGAACCAAATCCCCTGACCTCAAAGCCAGAAAATAGCTTGTCTGCAAGTTTGATCACTACAGCAGTAACGACCAGTCGGACTACAAAGTTTAATAAGCCCAGCGTAACAATATTTAACGGGATCCTCAGTAAAAAACCTACGGTTGCATTGAGGATCCCAATAACCAATGCCACAACTATTGCAGTGCCGTAATTTTTAATGGTCACGCTTGGCATCAGGTAAGCCAATAAAAAAAGTACCCCTGCATTAATAAGTAACTCGAGTATAAAACCCATTTCGATATTGTTTTTTGATTAATCATGAAATTTCAATAACAACGGTACCAATTAATTGTTTCGGGGTACTCCATGTTGTCTTGTATTATTTTCGTTTCATTTAAATTAAATTGCCTTCAGCGTTTTAAATTAATACTAGGAATACTTTTTGCTCCCATAGTTAATGCCGATATTTGCCGCTAACCTGTTAGTTTTGATGTCATTATACGGAGCTGTTGTAGAAAATCCTAAATCCCGGTTTCATGGAAAAGATTCTTATTAGTGCTATAAAGAGTGGAAATAACGATGTGTTGCTTAAAATTTATAAGCAGTACAGGAATGATTTTATTCGCTGGGCCATTAGCAACTATAAGGTGTCCATGGAGCAGGCTAAGTTAGTCTACAAGGAAGTGCTGATTGCCTTTTACGAAAAGATCAATGCTGGAGCCCTAACAGCATGTAATGGTGATATCAGAACCTACCTTTTCCAAAAAGCCCGAATCAGATTGATCAGGATTTCAAAAACAGATAGAAATATAGGCAGTCAGCCAGTAGTCATGCAAAAATATGTTACACCGCATTCAGATTTATACTTAAATCAGCTTTCCAGCAACTGTAGAATGGTGATCCAGTTATTTTATATCAATGGCTTGCCCTTGAGAGAAGTAGCAGAAACCATGGGTTTTAACGATGTCGCTGCAGTGAAAAAGAAACGTTTTGAATGCTTTCAGCAATTAATGGAGCTCATCAACATGAAACAGCAACATGAAGAATTTTAATCAGAAATATTTTGATGAGATCAATGCTTATCATTTTGACGAGCTGGATGCAGAAGAAAGAACTTTGTTTGAGGCCATGCTGATCATCAATCCAGATTTAAGCGATGAATACGAAAGGTTTAAATCTGTCATTACAATTATTAAAGAAGAACAAAGGGTAGAATTGCTGCAGGCATTTAAACAGGAAGACAAGGGTTTAGACAAAGACTTACTTCATATGACGCTAAAATCTAAACTGCCGCTTTATTTAACCATTGCTGCCATCATCATTGTCTTCCTTTTAGTTTTTTTCTTACGCTGAGGTATTGCTGAGTTAAGCGGCAGTCAATTCTTCTTCTTCTTCACCGTTTATCACCATTTGATATTTTATATCATTAAATTCATTCTCACTTTTTGCAATCACGATCGTTGCAATGCCATTGCCTATTAAGTTGGTAATGGCCCGTGCTTCAGACATAAATCTGTCTACGCCTAATAAAATCGCTACATTCTCTATTGGCATAATCTTTAAGGAGACAAGTGTGGTGCCTAGAACAATAAATCCACTGCCTGTAACGCCTGCAGCTCCTTTTGAAGTCAACATTAATACGCCCATTGCAGTAATTTGCTGCCCCAAGGTCAGGTCTATTTCGAAAACCTGTGTAAGAAAAATCAATGCGGCCGAAAGATAAATAGAGGTGCCATCAAGGTTAAAAGAATAACCGGTAGGAATAACCAATCCGACAACTGATTTGGAACAGCCAAATTTCTCCATTTTTCGGATCATGCTCGGTAATACAGACTCCGACGAAGAAGTACCTAAAACAACTAAAATTTCTTGTCGGATGAACTTGAGGTAACTCCATAAGCTGAATTTATAGAGGTAACAGATGGTGTTCAGGACCACGAAAATAAAGAAAATACAGGTGATGTAAACCACCACCATAATTTTAAACATCGGCAATAAAGTGTGTATGCCGTAATTACCTATAGTAAAAGCCATCCCTCCAAAAGCACCAACCGGGGCCAGTCTCATCACAAATTTCATCATATTAAAAAGGACCTGCGATAGGCGGTCAAAAGTTGCCAGCAATGGCGCACCTGAATTGCCCATTTTACTGATGCCAAATCCAAATAGAATGGCAAAAAATAAAATCTGGAGTATTTCCCCCTTTGCAAAGGACTCAAATATATTAGGGGAAATAATTTGAGTAAGAAACTCTATCCAGTTTATAGAATCTGTAGCCATCGGTGCTGCAACTGCGACTTTATTAGTCACAGGGATTACACCGACACCCGGTTTTAAAAGATTAGCCACTACCATGCCGATCAATAAGGCGATGGTGGTCACTACTTCAAAATAAAGCAACGCTTTACCACCCACACGACCAATCTTCTTCATATCACCCATTCTGGCAATGCCGAGCACTATGGTAAAGAAGATAATGGGTGCAATCAGCATACTGATCATGTTGATGAAAGTTTTGCTGATGATACGGGCCGATTCAGCGAAGCCAGGGAAGAAGATACCTACTAATATGCCTAATATGATGGCAACGATAACCTGGAATGTTAAATTTCTGGTAATGATTTTCATGAGGTGTTCTGAATAAAAATTCAAGATATATATTTTGAATACACTTGCATAATTTTATTTCAGTTTACTACATGTTTATAACTTGCGGTAAACTATTATATTCGTAGCTGAGTTTCAAAGTTTAAAAAATTATCTATATTCAAGTTTTTAGTGTTTAAAGCTCAAATTTATATTTAATGGGATGAAACCATCATATTGCTCATGATCGTGTCGTTTCCTATAACCAAATAAAATACTAATGAAATTAACTGAAAGTCTTAAGGTATGATTGGGTCAGCGCAGCTATTAGAAATATTCCAAATAATGCCAGGTCCCGGCTTGATTTTACAGCCCACCGCATTAAATTTCACTATTCTGGCAGTCAATGATGCCTACCTGCGATTAGCACATCAATCAAAGAAACAGCTCATCGGCAGGCCAATAGCTGCAGCTTTTTCTAATAACCCTTATTTACTGATGGAAGACTGGGAATTATCCTTGCAAAAGGTGTTCGCCCACAAAGAGCCGGTAATTATCCCAATGATGAAGTGTCATGCAAATCTTGTCATGACGCCCCTGTTAGATGAAGAAAAGGAGCTTATATATATACTATGCTCCATAGCCAACGCCAGCATGGTTGAAGGCCAACAGCACGTGGAGGATAAGACACTCGAGAAATTGTTTCAAAATGAGAAGTTGTTCAACGAGATGCAACACCTATCTGGAGTTGGAGCGTGGGAGATAGACTTGTGCAATAATAAAGTAACCTGGTCTGCTGTGCAGCGGCAAATACATGAAGTTTGTTCTGACGAAGATATAGGATTGACCACCCTGATCAGTTTTTACAAACAAAACAAAGAGCGGGGAATGATTTCTCATTGGGTGGAAGAAGCCATTCATGGAAATAACATGTTTGATATAGAACTGAACATGAAAACTGCAAAAGGCAACGATCGCCTGGTCAGGAGCATTGGTAAAGTAGAATTTGAAGATAATAAATGTGTAAGGCTTTATGGAATTACCCATGATATTACAGCACATAAAAAAATAGCCTTGCACAATTCGGTTGCGGGCAACAAGTTTCAATCTTTGTTAAAAACTGTCAATGCAGTCGTTTGGGAAGCAAATGCGCAGACATTTGAGATTACCTATATTAGTGAACATGTGACTTCCATTCTGGGTTATACACCTGAGCAATGGAAATCACAACCAGATTTCTGGGAAAATCATATCCATCCGGACGACCGTGAATTTGTGCTTAACGTTTCTCGTGCTGAAACTAAAAAAGCTAAAAATTATACCCTTGATTACAGGATCGTCCGCGCCGACGGCAGTCTGATTTGGGTAAAAGATACGGCTATTGTCATTACTGAAAATGGAAAGCCGGTAGCGCTGCAGGGTATGATCATAGATATTACGGGGATTAAACGTTTAAACGAACTCGAATTTCTTGAGAAAAAAACGCTTGAACGCAATGGTATCAAAGAAATAGCGACACCAGGATTGCTACATACTTACCTGGAAGGCATCGAGCATATTTATCCTAAGATGCAGTGTGCGGTACTTCAGGTAAAGAACAACAGACTTTATAAATGGGCAGCGCCAACACTTCCGAAACTTTATTTGGCAGCGATTGAAGGGCTTCCTGTAAGTAAAAGCGTCGGCTGTTCAGGGGCAGCGGCTTTCTTAAAACATGATATTATCATCAATGATATCAAAAATGACCCTCGCTGGGCTAAACACCGAAAAGTTGCTATAAAAGCTAACATCATGGCTTCCTGGTCTTTTCCAATCATCACCGCAGAGAATGAGGTCTTGGGTACATTTGGCATCTACTACAAAGAACCAACTGCTCCGGGTAAAGAAGAACTTAAGGTGATTGAGAAAACAATGGCCGTGTTGAAAATAATTCTTGAAAGCAGGCGGGCCATAGAAAAGCTGCAAGAAACCAATATACTGATGAAGCAATGCCAGGAAATGGCACATTTTGGTATCTGGACCTGGGATGTGGTTAACCATAAAGTAAAGTGGTCAGATTCGCTGTTTAATATATACGGTGTTGACAAACGTACCTATCCTCCTACATTTGAGGCTTACCTGGATCTATTGCATCCGGATGATAAGCATCGGGTTTCTGTTAACATGGGCGGAATTTTAAGCACAAAAAAGGAGATGCAGTTCCAGGAAAGAATTGTGCGGCCAAATGGTGAAATCAGGCATCTAAAGTCATGTGCCAAACTTATCTTAGATGCAACTGGAACCGCTGTCAAGTTAATTGGGGCCAGCATGGACATCACAGAAAGCACAAAAATGCAGGAAGTATTGCTGGCAGATGAGGCTCGGTTAAGAAATCTTGTGGAAAATCAAACCAACTATGTGATCCGCTTAGATTTTCATGGACGATTTACTTATTGCAATGATAAGTTCAGTAAAGATTTTTTATGGATTTATGAAGAGGATAGTTTAATTGGTTTGGACGCCATCAAAGCGATTTTTCCTCACCAGTACCAGGAATTGTTCAACCTGGCAGAAAACTGTATCAACCATCCGGGAAATGTATTTGAAGTGAAAATTGATAGTCTTACCCGGGATGGTAGTCTGAAAGTGGATTTATGGCAATTTGTTTGTTTAACTGATGCTAAAGGTTTGCCTTTTGAAATGCAGGGTACCGGAATAGATTTCACGGAACATATACAAGCTAAAGAAGCTTTAAAGCTAGAATATGAACGATATAAATATGTAAACCTGGCCCAAAATGAAGCCATATATGACTGGGATATCATTGACGATCACATTAGCTGGGGAGATGGTTATTGTAAGTTATTTGGTTACGAGGACACTATAGAACATACGCTGCTTTCTGCATGGCTCTCCAAAGTACATCCTGACGAAAGGGAAAGTATTGAACACATGGTCAACGAAAATCTGGAAGATCGAAGCAAGCAAAACTGGACCTTAAATTATCAATTTAAAAAATTGGATGGCTCCTATGCACATATAGAAGAGAACGGGTATATCCTGAGGGATGACAAAGGCAAGGCAATTAGAATGATTGGTTCCATGCGGGATATTACTACCCAAAAGAAGGCCGCGGCTGAAATAAGCGCTTTGCAGAAAGAGTTAGAAGATCACCTGAAAATTTTATCGCTATCCAATGCGGAGCTTAGTGACTCCGGTCAAAATTATAAGGACTTGTTTTACATGAGTCCGCAACCGATGTGGATCTTTGAGGCCACAACTTTAAAGTTTCTCGATGTCAATAATGCTGCAATCAGGTTTTATGGCTACAGTCGCAAAGAGTTTTTGAAGATGGACGGAGGAATGATTATCCCTAAGGAAGAAATTTCAAAAAATCACGACGGCATGAATACATTTATGAAAAAAGAGATTTTCTTTCATGGTGTATACCGGCATATAAAAAAGAACGGGGAAATCATGCACATGGATGTACAGAGTAAGAAAATGAATTTCAAGGGTAAAGATACCTATGTTGTTTTAGCTAATGATATCACAGAAAGAATAAAGTACCTGGAAAGCGTTGAAAAGCAAAACCAGAAATTACAAGAGATTTCCTGGATGCAGGCCAATGTAGTACGTGCTCCTTTAGCCAGGCTTACACAACTGATGGAGTCTATTGAATCCATCGCCAACGGCGATGAGTACAAAGTAGAATTAGAGACTTTGTTGGAGCATACAGCTAAAAAGCTGGAAGATTTATTAAATAACATAGCAGCTAAAAAATAAAACAGCTTAGTTTAGCTTCGTGATGGAGGAAGTTAAACTAAGCTGTTTATTTATCAGTTATTAACTGAATAACTGCTGAATATCACGGTCGGCAGTTGGGATTTTCTTCAGAAAATCATCAAATCCTGTGCCTTCCTGAGAGCTATACATGCCATAAGCATCCATGATATAGCCTATCTGACCATTTTTATCTTCCAATAAGTAAAGCACTGCATTATCTGCAGGGTCAGAGTCACCTTCAAACCGATATGTCTTTATAATGGTCAAATCTTCAGGAGTATAGATCTGATTTTCACCAGGGCCCTGCATTTTTCCGTGATCTGTCATTTTTATCTCGTTGTCTAAACCTTTTTTTCTCAATTTTTCCATGATTTGGCTTAGCGTATTCATTTCTACCGGACGTTCCATAATGTTTTATTTTATAACCATTAAACAACAGGAGGGCGAAATGGTTTTGCTGAAGGTTTTCAGGTCCGCTGGTTCAGGGTTTAAATTCCCGGGGCTTTGCCAAAGGGTAGGTATAGCCTTGGCAGGGCATTGGTAGGGCTAATAGCCCTGGTAAGGCCCTACCAAGGCCCTGGCAACCCCTTGCCAACGCCTTGGTAACCTTTACTTAAAGCTGTTTATATAGAAAAGGCGCTTTTAACCTGATCAAGGTAATCAAGTTTTTCCCATGTGAAAAGCTCTACAGTAACCACTTTCTCTTCTCCATAAGGATTTTTGAAAGTCTTTGTTACCGTTTCTGGCTTGCGGCCCATATGCCCATAAGCTGCCGTTTCACTGTAAATAGGGTTTCTCAATTTAAGGCGTTGCTCAATAAAATAAGGACGCATGTCAAATAAGCCTTCCACAATTTTAGCAATTTCGCCATCAGTTTTATTTACTTTACTGGTGCCATAGGTATTTACGTAAATACCCATTGGTTTAGCAACACCGATGGCATAGCTCACCTGTACTAAAATTTCATCTGCAACACCTGCAGCAACCAGGTTTTTAGCAATATGACGGGTAGCGTAAGCAGCACTTCTATCTACTTTACTAGGATCTTTCCCTGAAAATGCACCACCACCGTGGGCACCCTTGCCGCCATAAGTATCAACAATGATTTTACGACCAGTTAAACCGGTGTCACCATGCGGGCCACCGATCACAAACTTACCCGTAGGGTTGATGTGGAAATCTATTGTATCATTGAATAAATGTGCATACTGCGGATACTTAGCAATAATCCTTGGGATCAGGATAGTCAATAGATCATCTTTGATCTTGGCCAACATCACTGTCTCTTCGTCAAAATCGTCATGTTGAGTAGAGATAACAATGGCAGCAATGCTTTCTGGCTTGTTATCACTGCTATAACTTAAGGTAACCTGAGATTTAGCATCAGGACGTAAATAAGTGATTTCATCATTTTCACGTCTTAAAATGGCCAGTTCCTGCAATAACTTGTGAGAAAGGTCAAGTGCCAGCGGCATGTAATCTTCAGTTTCGTTGGTAGCGTAACCAAACATCATCCCTTGATCACCAGCTCCCTGGTCTTCTTTGTTGCTCTTGTCAACCCCCTGGTTAATGTCCCCGCTCTGCTCATGTATAGCAGAAAGGATACCACAGGAGTTCGCCTCGAACATGTACTCGCTTTTTGTATAACCAATCTTCTTAATCACATCACGTGCAATCTGTTGTACATCAAGGTAAGTTTTTGATTTAACTTCCCCTGCTAAAATAACCTGTCCTGTAGTTACTAAAGTTTCGCATGCCACTTTTGATTCTGGGTCAAAAGCTAAAAAGTTGTCAATAAGAGCGTCGGATATTTGATCTGCTATCTTATCTGGGTGACCCTCGGAAACAGATTCTGATGTAAATAAGTATGACATTTTAATTAATTAGGTTAATAACTTGACCATTAACTAAAATGGAGCATGACCCTGAAAACAGGCGGTAAAAGGAAGTGTGTAAGTAGTTAGCACTTTTTTTTACGTGGTTGCAATCCCGCTATCCTAGGATAACATCGCAAATCAGTCCACTTTAGTATTGCGAAATTAGCACTATATATTTAAATAGTCAAAAAATATATATTATTTTGTACAATCATTAAACCACGACTTTGGGAAAATCAAACATACTATTTATTATAAATCCGATATCCGGAGGCAAGGATAAAATGAAGATACCAGCAATGATTGACAGTTATCTGGACCGGTCAAAATTTACTGCAAATTATAGGGTAACAGAATATGCGGGTCATGGCGCAGAAATTGTTGAAGAAACAGTGGGCAAGAATTTCGACATTATTGTTGCCGTTGGTGGCGATGGCACCATTAACGAAGTAGGGGCTAAAGTGATGCAGCAGAACAAGGTCCTGGGCATTATCCCCTTTGGTTCGGGAAATGGGCTTGCACGGTTTTTAAAAATATCCATGAACCCTCGCAAGGCCCTGGAGGTAATTAATCAATGCCATATTTCCAAGATCGATACGGCTACTTTTAATGATAAAGTTTACTTCAATATGGCGGGCATGGGTTTTGACGCCCATGTGAGCGCCGTTTTTGCAGGTAATAAAAAAAGAGGCCTGTCTGGTTATTTGAAACTTGGCCTAAAAGAAATGTTGAATTACAAGCCGGCTACCTACACAATTCTGGTAGATGGGAAAACTTATACGCGTAAAGCGTTTGTTGTCAGTATCGCCAATTCTTCGCAGTATGGTAATAATGCTTACATCTCACCACTTGCTTCTGCCAGTGATGGCTTACTGGATGTTTGTATCATTAAAAATTTCCCTTTATACCGAATTCCGATCCTGGCTTTTTATATGTTGACGGCTAAAACCCATCACACAGATATGGTTGAAATTATTAAAGGAAAAAAAATACACATCAGCCGACCTGAAGCAGCCGCAATACACATTGATGGTGAGCCGTTTATGATGGGTAAAGAGATTACCATTTCTATCCAGCCCTTGTCCTTAAAAGTGATTGTACCCCAGGCGTAACTAAACTTCATTGCTGTGATGAAACAATTAATTAAATACCAATGAAATCTAAAAAGAAAGTATTGAATGATTTTGGTGGCATCATGTATTCTACCGATCCCTCATATACCTATCCCGAAGAAGGGAATGCTGAACCAGAAAATGTGCCCAACAACCAGCAGAATCTAAAAATTATGCTCGATAGGAAAAATCGTGGCGGAAAAGCGGTTACGCTAATTACAGGATTTGTTGGGGAAGCTGAAGACCTCGAAAAACTAGCGAAAGTGTTAAAAACTAAATGTGGGGTAGGGGGTGCAGCCAAAGAAGGAGAAATTTTGATTCAGGGGGATTTCCGTGATAAAATAATGGAGTTATTAAAAAAGGAAGGTTATAAAGTAAAAAAATCAGGAGGATAGTATAGCGGGTGGAATTTACCTTAAACGCTAGGTATCAAACACATATTAATAGTGTATATTGAACAATAAGTAAATTTTTTCTTGCGGAAGGTTATTTTTGCCTTTTAACTTGCCTAACTTTGTAGAACTAACTTATTTATATATGAGCAAAGTTTTTTTGCAAACACCGGACTTAAGCTACCTGAATTTAAGTTCCAGGAATGCTTTTTATCAGTTGGAAGTGCCAGAAATGGTGGAAGAGGCCTTGAAAAATGGGGAAGGTACACTCGTGGATAGTGGCGCACTGGCCATTGACACCGGGAAATTTACCGGCCGTTCTCCTAAAGACAGGTATATCGTTTACGATGAGATGACGCGTGACACGATTTGGTGGGGAGATATTAACATACAAATAGGTGAAGCTCAATATGATGCCTTATATATTAAGGTAACGGAATACCTTGGTAATAAGAAATTCTATGTAAGGGATGCCTACGCCTGTGCCAATGCCTCCTACAGAACTACCATTCGTGTGGTCACTGAAAAGGCATTTCAAAATTTGTTTGCCAATAATATGTTCTTGCGGTTTGATCAAACTGAATTGGGTTTACAGCCTGAATGGACAATTATTGCAGCGCCAGACTTTCTGGCCGATCCAAAAGCGGACGGCACACGTCAGGAAAACTTCACTATTATTAATTTTACTAAAAAAGTGATTCTGATTGGCGGCAGCGGCTACACGGGTGAAATTAAAAAAGGCATTTTCTCTGTATTGAATTATATATTACCACAGCAAAGGAATATTTTATCGATGCATTGTTCTGCCAATGTAGGCAAGGATGGGGATACAGCTATCTTCTTCGGGCTTTCGGGCACCGGAAAGACAACCTTGTCTGCCGATCCGGAAAGGGGATTGATCGGTGATGATGAACACGGATGGGATGACACCAGTGTTTTTAATTTTGAAGGCGGATGTTATGCCAAATGTGTTGACCTCTCCGCTGATAAAGAGCCTCAGATCTTTAATGCAATCCGATTTGGATCCTTGCTGGAAAATGTAAATTATTTCCCGGGCACCCGTAAAGTCGATTTTACAAATATTATAAAAACCGAAAATACCCGGGTGGCCTACCCGATAGACTATATCGATAACGCTGTTATCCCTTCGATAGGGGGGCTTCCTAAAAACATTTTCTTTTTAACGGCTGATGCTTTCGGGGTGTTGCCGCCGATTTCTAAACTGAGTACCGGCCAGGCGATGTTCCACTTTATTTCGGGCTATACGGCAAAAGTTGCCGGTACTGAAGCTGGCATTACAGAGCCACAACTTACTTTTTCTGCCTGTTTTGGAAAAGCCTTTTTGCCTTTACATCCTACGCGCTATGCGGAATTGCTGGGCGAAAAGCTGGAAAAACACCAGGTAAATGTTTGGCTGGTCAATACTGGCTGGAGTGGCGGCGTTTATGGCGTTGGTAAACGAATGAAATTAGCCTATACCAGGGCAATGATTACGGCTGCTTTAAATGGTAAACTGGAGAAAGTAGCCTATGCAACGCATCCTGTTTTTGGGTTAAAAATGCCACTAACTTGTCCGGAAGTTCCTTCAGAGATTTTGAACCCTAGAAACACCTGGACAGATCAGGCAGATTATGATCGCAGAGCGAATGAATTGGCTGCAGCATTTATTGAAAACTTTAAACAGTTTGATGCCTATGCAAATGATGAAATGAGGAGATCTCTCCCTAAAATCAATGAAATAACGGTTTAAACCGATTTATTTGATGAAAAATTTGCATTTATATATTTTTTTAGTTTTAATTGTGAAAGATTGTCTCCACAGGGACAATCTTTTTTTAATAATAGACAACCGCTAAGGGGAACATACACTGGGTAAAGAAAGAATTAAGTTTGATAAAATAATATTGAAATATCATTCAAAGTTCTAAATTTGTTTACTGCAACATTTGTGTATATTAGTCGTTGTTGTATTACTGAAATTATTATCAAACTTTTTAAAAAAAACAAGGTTTTAAAAAAACTAAAAAACTAAAAAAAAATGGCAAACGCACCAAAACCAACAACAGTAGCAAAAGAAAGCTCTACAGCTTCAAACTTATTCGCAATCTTAGTGATTCCAATTTGTATTATTATTGGATTTTTATTATTCCAATTCGTGTTGGGAGATCCTGCAAACTTTATCGATAACGATAATGCTAATCAGCCAAAACCAGGTAATTTTGCAGGTATGGCTTACAAAGGTGGATTTATCGTACCGATTTTAATGGGAATGCTTTTAATGGTATTTGTATTCTCAGTAGAACGTTTTATCGTAATCAGCAAAGCGACTGGCGCAGGAAGTTTAGATTCTTTCATTAAGAAAATTCAGGGATATTTAGCTTCAAGCAATATTGAAGGTGCGATGGCTGAGTGTGACAAACAAAAAGGTTCTGTTGCCAACGTAATCAAATCTGGTTTGAAAAAATACCGTGAGATGGAAGTTGAAGCAAACATGGATACAGACCAGAAATGTTTAGCTATTCAAAAAGATATTGAAGAAGCAACTACATTAGAAATGCCAATGTTAGAGCAAAACTTAACTGTAATTGCAACATTAGTATCAGTAGGTACATTAACAGGACTATTAGGAACAGTAACAGGTATGATCAAGGCCTTCGCAGGTTTGGCTACATCTGGAGCTCCTGACCAGGCTGCATTAGCGAATGGTATTTCTGAGGCCCTAATCAATACAGCTACAGGTATTGCTACCTCTACTGTTGCGATTATCATGTACAACATTCTGACTTCTAAAATTGATAAATTAACTTATGCAATTGATGAAGCAGGTTTCAGCATCATCCAAACTTATGCATCTACGCATAAATAAGAAATAATGAATTTTTTTTTACCGGCTTTATGGAAAACCGGAAGATTAAACATCATTAGTTAAAAACATAAGTAATTTTAAAAATTATGCCAAGAGCAAAGGTTAAAAGAAGCAGTACTTCGATCGATATGACCGCTATGTGCGATGTATCGTTCTTATTATTGACCTTCTTTATATTAACAGCAACTGCACGTCAGCCTGACCCTTTGGATATTAGTATCCCTTCTTCAACATACAAGATTCCGGTTCCGGATATTGATATTGCGAAGCTGACCATTGGACATGGCAAGGTTTTTTATGAAGTAGTTGGAAAGGACGTAAAAATGGCTACGTTGGATAAAATGGGCGAGCAATATAAAATTAGCTTTACCCCCCAAGAGAGAGAGCGTTTTGGCGTGATCTCATCTTTCGGTGTTCCAATTCAAAGCTTGAAACAATTTATTGCTTTACCGGATGAGGCTGCAAGAACAGCTTCTCCATTGCAGTCAGGGATTCCTATTGATTCGTTAAACAATCAGTTATCTTCCTGGATTCTGAATTCACGTAAAGCTGTTGCAGAGTTGCATTCTACACCAATGAGGATCAGTATTAAAGGTGATGCAGAAGAGGAGTATCCATCTATTAAAAAGGTTATTGATATTCTTCAGGATCAAAAAATTAACAAATTTAGTTTAATTACATCTGCTGAAGGCGGTGATAATCAATAAATGACATGGCAGAATTAGATACCTCCAGCGGGGGTGGCAAAAAAGGCGGTGGTAAAGTAAGAACTAAAAAAGCTAATACTAAAGTAGATTTAACTGCTATGGTGGATTTAGCCTTCTTATTGATTACTTTCTTCATGCTAACCACTTCCCTCTCCAAGCCAATTGCAATGGACATTGCAAAGCCAGACAAGAATGATAAGGATGATACCAACAAGCTTGAATTAAGGGCTTCGCAGACCATGACTATCCTTCTGGGTAAAAACAACAAGGTTGCATGGTATATGGGTGAGGCTGGAAAGAGCCAACCTAATATCGAAGGCTTTGCTGAAGTTAGAAAGTCAATACTTGAGAATAAGAAAAAAGTAGCTGATTTATATAACAATGACCCTAAGAAAACATTAGTGATTGTGATTAAGCCTACCTCAGGCGCAACCTACAAGAACTTTGTGGATATTATGGATGAATTGAACATCACAAAAATTACAGCAGCTCCAGCTATCGATGATGAAAATATTCTGGATTCAGAATCAAACTTCATGAAAGAGAATGGAATTTTATAATATTAATTTACATTAAAACATTAAAGCAATGTTCGGTTCTAAAATAGATTTATTCAGAAAAGAGTGGCTTGATGTTGTATTTGAAAAGAAAAACAAAAGCTACGGTGCTTACGAGCTTCGAAGACAGAACGGCTCAAACACAACTAAATCCTTATTTTACGCTGGTACTGTATTTATTCTCTTGTTTCTTACACCCAAGATCATTTCGTTGATTAAAGGATCAATGCCAGAAGAAGAGATCGTAAAGCAAGTGGAAGTTACTGTTGCTCCGCCACCACCGGTAAACCCGGATACCCCTCCGCCACCACCGGTTGAGCCACCACCGCCAAAACAGGATCAGGTTAAGTTTCCTCCTCCTATTGTAAAGCCGGATAATCTGGTGCGTGACGAAGAGCCTCCTCAAATTGAGGATTTGAAAAAAGCGGATCCTGGTCAGAAAACCATCGCTGGTGATCCTGATGCGGATATCGTAATTGCAGCTCCAGTTGGAGAAGGCCCGAAACAAGCAGCAGTAGTGGAAGATACTAAGGTATACGACTTCGTTAGTATTGAAACCCAGCCTAGTTTTCCAGGCGGCATGGATAAGTTTTATGCTTACTTACGTAAAACTGTAAAATATCCTCCAATGGCAGCCGAAAACAACATCCAGGGTAAAGTGTTTTTATCCTTTGTTGTGGAGAAAAACGGAGAGTTAACTGACATTAAAGTAGACCGTAAATTAGGCGGTGGTACAGATGAAGAAGCAGTTAGGGTATTAAAGGCTAGTCCACGTTGGACTCCTGGTATCCAGAATGGTAAACCGGTGCGTGTTAAATATAACATTCCAATCAGCTTTACTTTATCGGGTCAATAAAAAAAATAATAAATGTTTGACTTCAATTTTTTTAAACAGAAATCGCCTCAACAGCGATTTCTGTTCATTTTAGGGCTAGTGATGCTCTTACTGTATTTAGTGCTGGGTATCCTGATGATATTCTGGGACAGCATCCCTTTTGCCATTACACCAACCTACAGAGTGATTTTCGGCCTGTTGCTGATTGCTTATGCCATCCTCCGCTTTTACCGCCTGATTAAACAAAACGATAACGACAATTAAATGAAACAACTTACTGGTATCCTGTTATTATTCATAGCCCTCTCTTCTTGTCAAAATAGTGAAGAAAAGGGCACAGAAGTATCAAGGACGGTAGGTAATGCTACTTTCCTTGTCGACGAATCATTTGGTAATATCCTGGATGATCAAATTGAAGTTTTTAATTCTGATTATCCCGAGGCAAACTTAAAGGTGATTACGGGTAACGAAAATAAAATATTACCTACTTTCCTCAATGACAGTACCCGGGTGATCGTGATGTCAAGGGTGTTAAGTCCTGAGGAGGAAAAAACTTACAGCCGCAGAAGTATCCCTGTATATACGTCCAGGTTTGCCATCGATGGTATTGCTTTGATTACAAGTAATGATAATCCTGATTCTACCGTCACAGTGGCTGAAGTGATTGCCATATTGAAAGGAACCTCCACCAGCGGGAAAAGCCTGGTTTTTGATAATGCCTATTCCAGTACTTTGAGGTATTTCAAAGAATTGGCGAAAATAAATACACTACCAAAGAAAGGGGTGTATACTTTAAATAACAATAACGACGTTATTAAGTACGTTGACCAGAATAAAGACTATATAGGTGTGGTAGGTGTGAACTGGTTGTTACAAAATACTGTAGACCGCGGCGCTTATACACAACAAGTGAAGATGATGGGTGTGAAAAATCTCCCTGGTAAAAAAGGAGATAATGCTTTTTATAAACCCACTCAGGATAACTTAATCAGTGGTATTTACCCATTTCTCAGGAACATTTACATCATCAATGGTGAGGGCAAAAATGGTTTAGGCACAGGATTTGCAAACTGGTTATTAAGCCAGCGCGGACAGCTTATTGTGCTTAAATCCGGATTGGGGCCACATAAATTAACATCGCGGGATTTTAACTTGAAAAATTAAAAGTAAATTATATATTTGAATATAGAAGTGTTGTACTTCCTAACGATTAACGATAACGAACCATGAAAATGACAAAGAAAGCAATAGCCTTAAGTTTAGGTTTAGTAGTGATGGGTTCTGCCTCTTTTGCTCAAAGTTTAGATGACGCAAAGAAGGCATTGGATGCTGAGCAGTACCAGAAGGCAACTTCTATGCTAAAATCACTTGTAAACTCTCAAGCTAGTAAAGGTGAAAATTATTATTACTTAGGAGAGGTATATTTACGTACCGACTATGTAGATTCAGCTAGAGCTGTGTTTACTAAAGGTGTTGCTGCAGATCCTAAGTTTGCATTAAACTATGTAGGTTTAGGAGAAGCTGATCTTGCTTCTGAAAACCCTACCTCGGCGAAAACAAATTTTGATAAAGCAATCGATGTTGCTTCTAAAAAGGATTATATTCCATCTATGTTTATTGGAAAAGCTTATGTAGCGGCTCCAAAACCTGATTTTACAGCTGCTTTGCCATACTTGCAAAAAGCAGACGAATTGGATAAAGCTGATAAAGCTGCTGAAACTTTCCTTGCTTTAGGAGATTTTTATGCTGCCCAGAAAAAGAACTCTGAAGCTTTGCAAAATTACCTTAGGGCTTTAAATATCAATCCTAATTTACACAGGGCTAAAGTTCAAATCGGGAGAATGTACAAGGAATCCAGAGCGTTTCCTGAGTCTGAATCAGCTTTGAAAGAAGTAATTGCTGCAGATCCTAATTACGGGCCTGCTTACCGCGAAATTGCTGAGTTATACATGCAATGGGCAAATTTTGAGCCTCAGAACTTTGACGCTAAAGCGGCTTTGGCCTTGGAAAACTATAAAAAATACCTTGACTTAACTGATAAATCTTTTGAATCTAAATTGCGTTATGCACAGTTCTTATTCTATGCAAAAGATTTCCAGACTTTAGAGCAGGTAACAAGTGAATTGGCTTCTGTTAGCCCGAATGATCCTAAAGCGCCTGTTGTATTGAGGATGCGTGGTTATTCAGCTTATGAAAACAAAAACTATCCACAGTCATTACAATACATGAATGACTTTTTTGCAAAAACAAAAGATACTTCCCGTATTGTTGGTTCTGATTATTTGTACTTAGGTAAAGCTTACTTGCAAAGTGGAAATGACAGCCTTGCTTTGGTAAACATCACTAAAGCAGTGGAAAAAGATTCAACAAACGTTGAAGCACTTACTGAAGTAGCTAAAGCATTTTATGATGCAAAAAACTATCAAAAAGCGGCTGATATTTATGACAAAGCAATTGCTGCTGCGCCAAATGCAAAAGGTGTGTTATATAGCTATTACTACAATGGTTTAGCACGTTATTTCCAATATGCTGCTGGTGTAAATGCAAATACTAGCCCTTCTAAAGATATCCTTGTTAAAGCTGATTCAGCTATTGCTAAGGTAACTGCACTGGCTCCTGAAACAACGGATGCTTACTTGTGGAGAGGTAGAATTAACAGCTTATTGGATGATGAACAAAATCCTAAAGGTTTAATGGTACCTCACTTTGAAGCTTTTGTTCAAAAAGTAACTGTCGATAAACCAGAGCTTGCTGCTGCGAATGCTAAGAAATTAGCGGAAGCTTATGATCAGCTTGGTGCATTCTATGCGGTAACGGATAAAGAAAAAGCAAAAGAATACTTTACAAAAAGTGTAGCCGCTAATCCAGCTGGTACTTTTGCTCCGGCAAAACTGAAAGAAATGTCTGCTCCTGCTGCTAAAGCTGGAACAAAACGGAAATAAGCAGTTTTAACGTATTATTTTTGATTAAATGAAAGGCAGGGTTGTTATCCTGCCTTTTTCTTTTAATTTTGTACCCAAACTTAATTTATGGAAACCCAAAGTATACCTTCAGATTTTCTTCCAATTATTTTCCAGGTTATTGTAGCTCTTGGATTTGTAGTGACTACCTTGGTAGCGACGCATTTTTTAGGTCCTAAGCGGAAAACGGCTGATAAGTTGACAACATTTGAAGCTGGTATTAAATCAGTAGGAAACGCGCGTCAGCCTTTTTCCATTAAGTATTTCCTTGTGGCCATATTATTTGTATTGTTTGATGTGGAGGTCATATTTATGTATCCATGGGCTGTAAATTTCAGGGAATTGGGGACTACAGGAATGATAGAAATGTTTATCTTTATGGGGACGCTATTATTAGGCTTTGTATATGTTATAAAGAAAAAGGTATTGGATTGGAGCTAGTAATTTAGATTTGCATCTAAGGGTACGGCTACTAGCAAAATCTTTTTAAAAAAATTATTTGTATGTTTAGCGTTCATTCTTTACAGGAATGAACCTTTTTGTTTATATCATGAGTAACATCAACATAGTGAACGCACCTCCGGGTATCGAGGGATCAGGCTTTTTTGCTACCTCACTTGATAAAGTAGTGGGCCTTGCAAGATCACATTCTTTATGGCCATTGCCATTTGCAACTTCGTGCTGTGGAATTGAGTTTATGGCCACCATGGGCTCACATTACGATTTTGGTCGTTTCGGTTCAGAGCGTTTAAGTTTTTCTCCCCGTCAGGCAGATCTTTTAATGGTAATGGGAACGATTGCGAAAAAAATGTCACCGGTTTTAAAACAAGTGTATTTACAGATGGCCGAACCACGTTGGGTAATGGCTGTAGGTGCCTGTGCTTCCAGTGGTGGTATTTTTGATACCTACTCTGTATTGCAGGGTATCGACGAGATCATTCCTGTTGACGTTTACGTTCCGGGATGCCCGCCAAGGCCTGAAGCTATTTTAGATGGTTTCGGTAAGATCCAGGAACTGGTAAGAAATGAATCGTCCAGGAGAAGAGATTCTGAACAGTATAAAGAATTGTTGGCTTCTTACGGCATATTATAATGGAAGAAACTAAAAACAACCAACTGGTTCAGTTACTGAGTAAAAAATTTCCCGGTAAAATAACTGGTGTTGAAGAACCATATGGCTTACTCACTTTTGAGACCACTAAGGATGTTATTATAGCGGTGTTGCAGTTCTTAAAAGAGGATGTGCAAACCAATTTTAATTTCCTTACTGATATAACTGCAGTACATTATCCGGAAAAAAAGCATGGCATTGCCGTAGTTTATCATTTGCATAACATGGTCGAAAAGATAAGGGTACGCGTAAAAGTTTATATAGACCAGCAACATCCGGAAATTCCTACGGCTACAACTTTATGGAAGGGTGCCAACTGGATGGAACGTGAAACGTATGACTTTTTCGGTGTTAAGTTCGAAGGACATCCGGACTTAAGAAGAATACTAAACATGGATGAACTTGGTGTTTTTCCAATGTTGAAACAATATCCTTTGGAAGATCCAAACAGGGTTGATAAAAAAGACGAATACTTTGGTAGATAATAATATGAATAATCAGCCAGTATATACAGATAATGATCCTCAGGAGGGTTATGTGACCTTAAATTTAGGTCCTACTCACCCTGCTACACATGGGGTTTTTCAAAATGTTCTTCAGATAGATGGAGAACGCATCGTAAGTGGCGTATCAACGATCGGATATATCCACCGTGCTTTTGAAAAAATTGCCGAACACAGGCCATTTTACCAGATCACACCGCTAACCGATCGGTTGAACTATTGTTCGTCTCCAATCAATAATATGGGTTGGCACATGACGGTGGAGAAATTATTAAATATTCAGATGCCTAAAAGGGTTGATTATTTAAGAGTGATCATTATGGAACTAGCCCGTATTTCTGATCATATCATTTGTAATACAATTATTGCACAGGATACAGGAGCTACAACCACCTTTTTATATCTTTTTCAGTTCAGAGAACATATATATGAGATCTATGAAGAGATATGTGGTGCCCGTTTAACCACTAATATTGGTCGGATTGGTGGATTTGAAAGAGATTTCAATGATATCGCTTTTGCGAAAATAAATAAATTCCTTAAAGAATTCCCGGTAGCATTGAGGGAATTTGAAAGCTTGCTTAACAGGAACAGGATCTTTATTGACCGTACTGCAGGTGTTGCAAAAGTGACGCCTGAAGTAGCTTTGGATTATGGATGGACCGGGCCTTTATTGCGGGCAACGGGCGTGGATTATGATGTGCGCGTAAGTGAGCCGTATTCCTCTTACCAGGATTTTGATTTTGAGATACCTGTTGGTACCAACGGTGATATCTATGACCGTTACCTGGTACGTAACGAAGAGATGTGGCAAAGTGTGCGCATCATTGAACAAGCACTGGAAAAATTGAAACATGAACCAGCCGGTATCTTTCATGCTGATGTGCCAGAGTATTATTTGCCTGCAAAGGAAGAGGTGTATAATAACATGGAAGCCTTGATTTATCACTTTAAAATTGTGATGGGTGAAATTGATGCGCCGAAAGCGGAAGTTTACCATGCGGTTGAAGGAGGAAATGGCGAACTGGGCTTTTACCTGATTAACGATGGCGGCAGAACGCCTTACCGTTTACACTTTAGAAGACCAAGCTTTATAAATTATCAAATGTATGCTTCCATGAGTGAAGGTATGCTGTTATCAGATGCCATCATTAACATGAGTAGTATGAATATTATTGCAGGAGAATTAGATGCTTAAAGTAGAAGAACAACAACCTGTTGATTTTTCACCGGCTTTGGTAGCAAAGTTTGATGAAATCGTTAAAAGATACCCTGTTGGGAAGCAGAAGTCTGCTTTATTGCCAATTTTACATGAAGTGCAGGCTGAG
Organism: Pedobacter immunditicola; assembly: GCF_037482985.1. Lineage (NCBI taxonomy): Bacteria > Pseudomonadati > Bacteroidota > Sphingobacteriia > Sphingobacteriales > Sphingobacteriaceae > Pedobacter > Pedobacter immunditicola. Next base: position 104,088 of record NZ_JBBHKC010000002.1, read on the forward strand.
CAAGGCTGGTTAAGTGCTTCGGCGATGAACCGTGTCGCGGCCTATCTTGAATTAGAGGATATTGAAGTTTATGAAGTGGCATCCTTTTACTCGATGTACTTCTTAAAGCCTGCAGCTAAATATGTGCTTGAAGTTTGCCGTACCGGGCCATGCTGCCTTGTTGGCGCAGAGAAAATCATGCAACATATACAACAAAAGCTCGGCGTGAAGGAAAATGAAATAACTCCTGATGGAATGTTTAGCTGGAGAGGCGTAGAATGTTTGGCCGCTTGTGGTTATGGTCCTGTCCTACAGATTGGTCCGGAATATACTTTCTACGAGAACCTTAATGAACAAAAAGTGGATGAATTAGTAGAGAACTTACGTAAAAAATAATGGCCCGTAAACTATTATTAGAACATATTAACGTACCAGGCATCAATACATTTGATGTGTACCGCCAGAAAGGTGGCTACCGTGCTGTGGAAAAAGCTTTGAAAACGCTATCTGCTGAGGATGTTGTTGAAGAAGTGAAAAAATCGGGCCTGCGTGGACGTGGGGGAGCAGGTTTCCCTACCGGGATGAAATGGAGTTTTCTGGCTAAGCCAGAAGGCGTTCCACGTTACCTGGTTTGTAATGCTGACGAATCTGAACCGGGTACTTTTAAAGACCGGTATTTGATGACCCACATTCCTCATGCTTTAATTGAAGGAATGATTGTTTCCAGCTACGCCTTAGGTGCTCATACTTCCTATATTTACGTGCGTGGTGAAATGATGCCGCAAATAAGAATCCTGGAAAAAGCAATTGCAGAAGCAAAAAATGCCGGCTTCCTTGGTGATAATATACTAGGCACTGGTTATAACCTTGAACTTTACGTTCAGCCGGGTGGTGGTGCTTATATCTGCGGCGAAGAAACCGCATTGCTTGAATCTCTGGAAGGAAAAAGAGGAAACCCAAGAATTAAACCGCCATTCCCAGCTATTGCTGGTTTATATGGCAGGCCTACGGTGGTCAATAATGTAGAATCCATTGCTGCCGTTGTACCTATCATCAATGATGGTGGTGATGAATATGCTAAAATCGGTATCGGGCGCAGTACAGGAACTAAATTAATATCGGCTTCAGGCAATTTAGTGAAACCAGGGGTTTATGAAATTGAACTGGGTCTTCCGGTGGAAGAGTTTATCTATTCTGAGGAGTATTGTGGTGGTATTGCAAATGGAAAACGCCTTAAGGCAACTGTAGCCGGCGGTTCTTCTGTTCCCATCCTTCCTGCTAACCTGACATTGAAGTTAGCCAATGGCGACCCCAGGTTAATGAGCTATGAATCGCTCGCCGAAGGTGGTTTTGCTACCGGTACCATGATGGGTTCTGGTGGTTTCATTGCTTTTGATGAAGATCAGTGTATCGTTAGAAATACCTGGAACTTTGCCCGCTTTTATGCACATGAAAGCTGTGGACAATGCTCTCCTTGCAGGGAAGGTACCGGATGGATGGAAAAAGTTTTGCATCGCCTGGAATATGGACATGGAAAAATGAGCGACATAGACCTGTTGGTTAATGTGGCGAAAAATATAGAAGGAAATACCATTTGTCCTTTAGGTGATGCAGCAGCATGGCCTGTGGCAAGTGCCATCAGACATTTTAGGGATGAGTTTGAGTGGCATGTAAAAGAGCCGGTTAAATGTCTTGATACGAATTACGGCCTGGCAAATTATGCTGAGCCTATTGTGAAAGCTGAAGTAACTACACAAAATTAAAGGATATCATTAACAATGAGTGATAAAGTTAAGGTTACCATAGACGGAATAACAGTTGAAGTTGAGCCAGGTACAACAATCCTGAATGCTGCAAGGCAAATAGGTGGGGATATTGTGCCTCCTGCGATGTGCTATTATTCTAAATTAGCAGGAAGCGGTGGTAAATGCCGTACCTGTATTGTTAAGGTAAGCAAGGGTTCTGAAAAAGACCCAAGACCGATGCCAAAGCTGGTGGCTTCATGCCGTACCACTGTAATGGATGGTATGGAGGTGTTGAATATTACTTCTCCAGAAGTGGTGGAAGCCCGTAGGGGTGTAGTTGAGTTTTTACTGATCAACCATCCTTTGGATTGTCCGGTTTGTGACCAGGCTGGTGAATGTGACCTGCAGAATTTGAGTTACGAGCACGGCTTGCAGAAAACAAGATACGAGTTTGAGCGCCGTACTTTTGAACGGATTGACATTGGTGATAAGATACAGTTGCACATGAACCGTTGCATTTTATGCTACCGTTGTGTGTTTACCGCCGATCAGATCACGAATAAACGTGTTCACGGCATCTTAAACCGCGGTGACCACTCCGAAATTTCCACCTATATTCAAACTGCTGTAGATAATGATTTCTCCGGTAATGTGATTGATGTTTGTCCGGTTGGCGCATTAACGGATAAAACTTTCCGCTTCAGAAACAGGGTATGGTTTACAAAACCTATTGATGCACATCGTGATTGCCCGACTTGCAGTGGCAAAGTTACGCTGTGGTATAAAGGGGATGATGTACTGCGCGTAACGGCCAGAAAAGATATCTACGGTGAAGTGGAAGAATTTATCTGCAATACTTGCCGTTTCGATAAGAAAAAAACTGCCGACTGGGTAATTGAGCATCCTACACATATTGCTGATACCTCTGTAATTGCATCAAATCATTACGAAACTTTGATCCCATTACCTGTAATTCAGGATAATCCTAAATTGCAGTTGGCCAATAAAATTGAACTAGAAAAAACCAGTAAATTCTAATGGAGACCTCGATAGTTATAGAAAAATTTATACTCGTTGCTATCCTTTTTGGGGTTACCCTGGTGATTGCAATGTATTCCACCTATGCAGAACGTAAAGTAGCTGCTTTTTTGCAGGATCGTTTAGGTCCTGACAGAGCAGGTCCTTTTGGGATGTTCCAACCGCTTGCTGACGGTTTGAAGATGTTTATGAAGGAAGAAATTGTGCCCACCAACTCGAGTAAGTGGTTATTTATGGTGGGCCCTGGTCTATCCATGTTAACTGCTTGTATTGGTACCGCTGTGATCCCTTGGGGGCAGGATATTACTATTGGAAGCCGGGTTATTCCTTTGCAGGTTACAGATATCAACGTAGGGATCCTTTACATTTTTGGTGTCGTTTCTTTGGGCGTTTACGGTGTAATGATTGGTGGCTGGGCTTCTAATAATAAGTATTCCTTATTGAGTGCCATCCGTGCCGCATCACAGAATATCAGTTACGAAATTGCAATGGGACTTTCCATTATTGCCTTGTTACTGGTAACCGGAACAATGAGCTTAGGGGAAATTTCAGAGCAGCAACATGGCTGGCGATGGAATGTGCTTTACCAACCTTTGGGTTTCCTTATTTTTATGATCTGTGCTTTTGCAGAAACCAATAGGGCACCATTCGATTTGCCTGAGTGCGAAACCGAGCTGATTGGTGGTTATCATACAGAGTATTCATCAATGAAACTGGGTTTCTATCTGTTTGCAGAATACATCAATATGTTTGTTTCTTCGGCTGTAATGGCTACCCTTTATTTTGGTGGTTACAATTACCCTGGAATGGATTGGGTATTGCTGCACACCGGACCAATAATAGGCCCTTTGATCGGAACCGCTGTACTGTTTCTTAAGATATTTGCATTCATATTTTTCTTTATGTGGGTACGTTGGACTATACCTCGTTTCCGTTACGATCAATTGATGCATGTAGGATGGAAAATATTGATTCCACTTGCCATCGCAAATATCATTATCACCGGTGTGGTGATTGCACTAGTAGAAGAGTTTTAACGTCCGCTTGCGGACATAATAGGAGGTTTAATGGAACCATTAACCAATAAAAAGAAAGTATTAGAACAAAAGCCCCTGACGTTTTCAGAGCGCATGTATTTGCCTGCCATTGCAAAAGGGTTGTCTATTACCTTTAGTCATTTATTTAAAAAACAGGCCACCATCAGGTATCCTGAAGAAGAACGTGAATTTTCTACTAATTTCAGGGGAATGCATTCTTTGAAACGTGATGAAGATGGAAAAGAACGTTGTACAGCCTGCGGATTGTGTGCACTTTCATGTCCTGCGGAGGCGATCACCATGATTGCTGCTGAACGTAAGCCTGAAGAAAAGGACTTGTACCGGGAGGAAAAATATGCTTCAGTATATGAAATAAATATGTTAAGGTGTATTTTCTGCGGCTTGTGTGAAGAGGCTTGTCCGAAAGAGGCGATTTATCTTGATGGGCCCATCGTACCGTCGGATTACCTGCGTAAGGATTTTATTTACGGCAAGGATAAACTGGTGGAAGCACCTTTGGAGAAAAAATAACAAGATCGCCTTCGGGCTTTAGTATAAACAGTTTTAATACTTATGTCGCTTTCAAACGACTTTAAAAACAAAATATAAATGGGTACATCTGTATTCTATGTCGTAGCAGCTCTAAGTGTCTTCTTTTCACTGATGGTTGTCTTTTCCAAAAATCCGGTGCACAGCGTACTCTACCTGATCGTCACGTTTTTCACCTTAACCGTTCATTATATTTTAATGAATGCACAGTTTCTGGCTGTAGTAAACTTCATCGTTTATATGGGTGCCATCATGGTGCTGTTCCTGTTTGTGCTCATGTTGCTTAATCTCAACGAGGAAAATGAACCTGCAAAATCCAATATTGTTAAAATTATTGGTGTCATTGCCGGCTGCTGCCTGGTGGTTACCTTGCTAGGTTCATTAAAAGCAACAGCAGTTTCAGATCCATTGATCTTAAAGAATCCAAACTTGGGCCTGGTTAAAAACTTAGGTAAAGAATTGTTTGGTCCGTTTATGCTGCCATTCGAGCTGTCTTCGATATTACTGCTGACAGCCATGGTTGGTTCGGTATTGTTAACTAAAAAAGAAAAAGTATAGTGGAAAACATTACGCAACAATTGCAGGGAGTGCCACTTAACCATTACATCTGGCTAAGTGCTATTATTTTTACCATAGGTGTGATCGGGGTATTAACCCGTAGAAATGCCATCGTCATCTTCATGTCGGTAGAGTTGATGTTGAATGCCGTCAACTTGCTGTTAACCGCTTTTTCTGTGCACCATAATGATCCTGCAGGTCAGGTTTTTGTGTTCTTTATTATGGCGCTGGCAGCTGCTGAAGTTGCCGTAGGACTGAGTATCATTGTCATGGTATACAGAAATACACAGTCTACAGATATTAATGTGTTGAATCGCCTTAAGTGGTAATATTTAGATTAGAAATATAAAATGATAGATTTAGTTTGGCTGGTTCCGTTAATTCCACTTTTAGGCTTTATAATAAATGGACTTGGTAGAGATACATTATCTAAGAACCTTATCGGTTTTATTGGCAGTGGTGTAATTTTCCTTTCTTTTGCCCTTAGTCTCGGCATATTCTTCGAATTGGGCGCAAGTGCGAATAAATCGCATGAGGTTTTTCTTTTCGACTGGTTCAGTGCAGGAGACTTACATATTCCATTTTCCTTCCTGGTAGATCCTTTAAGCAGCATGATGTTGCTCATCATTACTGGTGTTGGTTTTTTAATCCATATTTACTCGATTGGCTATATGCACAGCGATGCAGGCTTTGGCAAGTTTTTTAGCTACCTGAATTTGTTTATCTTTTTCATGCTGTTGCTGGTTTTAGGATCCAACTACCTCATCATGTTTATTGGTTGGGAAGGTGTAGGGCTATGCTCATACTTGCTGATTGGATTCTGGTATACCAATAGCAGCTATTCTTCTGCAGCTAAAAAAGCTTTTGTGATGAACCGTATTGGTGATTTAGGCTTCCTGCTGGCTGTATTCATTATGTTCCAGACTTTTGGGAGCGTAGAATTTTCTAAAGTGTTTCCTCAGGCCGCTGATATGCTGCCGGGACATACCTCCATTATTTTAATCACTTTATTTTTATTTATCGGTGCTTGTGGTAAATCTGCCCAGCTGCCGTTGTTCACCTGGTTACCTGATGCGATGGCCGGACCAACTCCGGTTTCGGCATTGATCCACGCGGCGACTATGGTAACGGCGGGTGTTTACATGATTGCCCGTTCGAATGTCTTGTTTGATCTGGCACCGGTTATTCAACACCTGGTGACTATCGTTGGCCTGGCGACTGCTGTTCTGGGTGCTTTGATTGCGCTGACGCAAACGGATATCAAAAAAGTTCTTGCTTATTCTACAGTTTCCCAATTGGGTTATATGTTCATAGGCTTAGGTGTTGGCGCTTATGACGGTGCTTTTTTCCATGTCATCACACACGCTTTCTTTAAAGCACTGCTGTTTCTTTGCGCAGGATCAGTGATCCATGCCATGCACCATCAGCAGGATATGAGGCATATGGGTGGTTTGCGTAAAAAGCTTCCCGTTACTTTTATAACCATGTTGATTGGTACAATCGCCATTTCAGGCTTGCCGCCATTCTCGGGTTTCTTCTCCAAAGACGAAATTTTGGCACATGCCTTTGAATACAATAAAATTGTTTGGGCAATAGCGGTATTTACAGCCTTCTTAACGGCTTTCTATATGTTCAGAATGTTGTACCTTACTTTTTACGGTACCTACAGGGGCTCACACCATGCGGAAGAGAAAATTCATGAATCTCCAAAAAGCATGACCATTCCTTTGGTTATTCTAGCCGTGTTATCTGCTGTGGGTGGCTTTATTGGTATACCTGAAGCATTAGGTGGAAGTCATTGGTTGTCGCAATGGTTATCACCCGTAATTTTACACCATTCTCCTGCACCAGACCATGCAACGGAATACATGTTAATGGCAGTATCTGTAGTTGGCGTGTTGATATCCATCGGTCTTGCTTATCAGAAATATGTTAAACGAGGCCACGTGCCGGTAGCTGATGAAGGGAAAAGAACGGCTCTTGCCACCATATCCTTCCAGAAGTTTTATGTGGATGAGATTTATGATTTCCTTATCAAGAAACCGCTTGATGCTTTATCTGTATTTTTCTATAAAATCTTCGATACCAAAATTGTTGACGGCATAGTGAATGGTTTAGGCTGGAGCACCTCTGAAGCGAGTAAGGGGATACGTTTACTGCAAACAGGTAATGTAGGCTTCTATATTTTAATGATGGTTGTAGGAATCATCTCATTGCTATTGTATACTTATTTATCAATATAAAAGATCGTCCAACCAAACATAATGGAACAACTTTTAATTCTTCTTATCGCTTTACCTCTGGCTGGTGCGCTGGTTACGGCATTTACCGGAAAGGCAGCTAAATATGTAGCCTTAATTTCAGCGCTAGTAACGCTGGTCTTAACTTTTTTTATCGTTAGTAATTTCAAACCTGATGCCAGTACACAGTTTCTGGTTAACTATCCCTGGATACAAGATCTAGGAATTAGTTTTCATGCCGGCATTGACGGTATTAGTTTGATTACCATATTGCTGACGAACGTTTTAATACCTATTATTACCCTGGCAAGTTTCCAGCATGATTATAAGAGAGCGCATGCCTTCTATGCCCTGGTGTTATTTATGCAGGCTGGCTTATTGGTGGTGTTTACTGCTTTGGATGCCTTCCTGTTTTATATTGGCTGGGAAGCTGCCTTAATTCCAATATACTTTATCTGTGCCGTTTGGGGAGGTAAAGACCGGATCAAGGTTAACATGAAGTTCTTTGTGTATACCATTGCAGGTTCGTTATTTATGTTGCTTGGTATTATTTACCTATACCTACAGAACCCGTTAAATAATTTCGATATACAGGCTTTTTATAGCCTTGAGCTTGATGCCTTCCATCAGGGATGGATCTTTTGGGCTTTCTTCATCGCTTTTGCTATTAAAATGCCAGTATTCCCATTCCATACCTGGCAACCTGATACTTATACAGAAGCGCCTGCTCCGGGAACAATGTTGCTGGCGGGCATTATGTTGAAAATGGGTATTTATGGTGTAATCAGGTGGCTATTGCCGATTGTGCCAACCGGTGTGCAGGATTGGGGCAGCACCGCAATTGTATTATCTATCATCGGGGTGGTTTACGCTTCGCTGATTGCCTTTACACAAAAGAATGCCAAAAGATTGGTAGCTTATTCATCCATTGCCCACGTAGGATTAATATCTGCTGGTATTTTTGCTTTGAATACCCAAGGCCTGCAAGGTGCCATGATTCAGATGCTGAGCCACGGTATTAACGTTGTCGGTCTGTTCTTTGTGCTTGACATCATTTCAAGCAGGTTAAAAACCAATACCATTGCAGAGCTCGGCGGATTGGCGAAAGTGGCGCCTCAACTGGCCATCACTTTCCTCATCATTGTGTTTGGAACAATTGCTTTACCAGGAACCAATGGTTTTATTGGCGAGTTTCTACTATTAGTCGGCATTTATCAGTATCATTTATGGGCAGCGGTCTTTGCTGGTTTAACAGTCATTTTCAGTGCTGTCTATATGTTGCGGATGTATCAAAACATCATGCTCGGCCCAACAAACCCGCTTACGGCAACTTTCACCGACATTAAAGGTTCGGAGAAAATAGTATTATATATTATTTGTGCATTAGTTCTGGTTATCGGTGTTTACCCGAAACCGATCCTTCACTTATCTGAAGCTGCAGTACAACAATTAATAGAACAGGTAAATCTAAAATTAACATCGGTAAACTAAGGAAATGAATATCATTATAACAATTGCGGTTACAGCTTTAGTGGTGCTTTATGCAGGTTTGTTTAAGGCTAAAAAAGCATTATTACCTATTTCGCTTATTGGCCTGCTTACTTCTTTAGTTTTCGTGGTAACATCCTGGAATACGAACTTGGTTCATTATGGGATGATGGAGATGGATAACTTTGCTTTGGCATTCTCTGGCTTAACTATCCTTGGTACAATATTTATCCTGTTGCTTACCCAAAATTATTTCAGTATTACCAGCGAAAATATAGCGGAATACATTACACTGCTGCTTTTTGCCCTCGTTGGTGTGATTATCATGGTTTCCTATAAAAACATGTCCATGTTATTTATTGGCGTTGAGATCATGTCAGTTAGTTTATACATTCTAGCCGGTATCCGTAAGCATAATTTCGCTTCCAATGAGGCCTCTTTAAAGTACTTTTTAATGGGCGCCTTTTCTACAGGCTTCCTATTATTTGGGATTACTTTAATTTATGGTGCTACCGGTTCTTTTGATCTGGATGGTATCCATAGTTACCTGGTGGGCAATTACCAGACAATTTCGCCACTTGTTTATCCTGGTGTGATCTTGCTGTTGGTAGGGTTGTGCTTTAAAGTTGGGGTGGCACCTTTCCATTTCTGGATTCCTGATGTTTATGAAGGTTCCCCGAGTCTGATCACCACTTTCATGTCAACCGTGGTTAAAGTCGCAGGTTTTGCAGCGCTGCTGCGCTTGTTTGCAGACACTTTTGCTCCTTTGCATGATTTCTGGATGGCACCCTTATTTGTGCTAACCTGCCTTACCTTAGTCATTGGAAACGTTACTGCATTATTTCAAAAGAACTTTAAAAGAATGCTGGCTTATTCCAGTATCTCTCATGTAGGGTATCTATTATTTGCGCTGATCACCCTGACAGGCAATTCATCAAATAATGCCCTGGTTTATGCAACCGCTTACACTTTTGCCACTATAGCCGCTTTTGCGGTACTTATTTTAGTGAAACAGAAAACCGGCGGTGATAATTATGATAGTTATAATGGGCTCTCAAAAAAGAATCCATTTACAGCCCTTGCACTTACTATAGCCATGCTTTCCCTGGCTGGCATTCCATTAACAGCAGGATTTATGGGGAAATACCTAATGTTCCTTAATGTGATGGAAGACTACCATGTTTACCTGGTGGCTTTTGCCATATTGAATGCACTCGTAGGTTTTTACTATTATTTCAGGGTAATTGTTGCTATGTATTTCAAGGAAGGGCCTGAAATATCGCTCCAGGTTCCAGTAGGATATCAGGTAGTCATGGTGCTTTCCATAATTATTACGATCGTTTTAGGGGTGTATCCTTCTGTCATTTTAAACTTGATATAAGCGCCAATCTTGATATTTATTTGTAGTTTTAGGGATAATTGAGTTATGCACGAATTCTGGAATTCATTACTACACCTTATTGATCCTGAAAAATTACTAAGAGAAGGAGGCTTCTATGTCGTTGTTTTTGTCATATTTGCCGAAACCGGCCTATTTTTCGGCTTCTTCCTACCTGGTGATTATCTTCTTTTTCTGGCTGGTATGTTTGTGGCCACAGGAAAACTGGACGTCAATATTTCTGTATTAGTCCTTGGGTTAACTTTTGCGGCCATTGCCGGAAACTTTGTTGGCTATTGGTTTGGCCGTAAAACAGGCCCTGTTCTCTATCAGCGGAAAGATAGCTTCTTTTTTAAGAAAAAATATTTAAAGGCAGCCGAAGAATATTACAATAAACAGGGCGCATTTGCATTGATTATGGGTAGATTTGTACCTATTGTAAGAACTTTTGCACCCATTTTTGCCGGGGTGGTGAAGTTAGACTTCAGGAAGTTTGCATTTTATAACATAGCAGGGGGAATATTATGGATCACATCCTTAACTTTGCTGGGTTATTTTTTAGGCATAAGATTTGAAAAAGAAATTAACGACTATCTATTTTATATTATAACTGGTTTTATCGTCATAACCACGATTCCGCTCATCTTCGCATTTGTAAAAAGGAAAGTGGTTACTGGTAAGAAAGACCAAACAAAAGACAACGAATCATAAAAATGAATAAAGACGATCATCACCCGTGGCACAGTGTTTCTCCTGGAAGCACCTTGCCTGAATTTGTAAATGCAATTATTGAAATCCCTAAGGGATCAAAAGCGAAGTATGAAATAGACAAAGATTCAAATTTGATTAAGTTGGATCGTGTGTTATTCTCTTCGGTTATGTACCCGGCTAATTATGGATTTATTCCGCAAACTTTTTGCGATGATAATGACCCTCTTGATATCCTGGTTCTATGTTCAGTTGATGTATACCCATTATCCATTGTTGAGGCAAAGGTTATTGGTGTGATGCACATGGTTGACAATGGCGAGCAGGATGATAAAATCATTGCGGTTGCTAAAAATGACCAGTCTGTCAACTATATCAATGACATTTCTGAACTTCCACCACATACGATGAAAGAAATCGTAAGATTTTTCCAGGATTATAAGGCTTTGGAAAATAAGAATGTAACCATTGAAAATTTAATGGGAGTTACATACGCACATAAAGTGATAGAGGAAAGTATAGCACTTTACGATCAGTTATTTAGAGAAAACGTTTAATGGGCTTTCAGATATTTTTGACCTTTTTCTTGGTGGTACTAAATGGTTTTTTCGTTGCAGCAGAGTTTGCAATTGTAAAAGTCAGGGCATCACAAATAGAAATTCAAGCTAAATCCGGTAGTAGAGTTGCAAATATTGCAAAGTTTATTACCCAGCACTTGGATGGATACCTTGCTGCAACCCAGCTAGGTATTACTTTGGCGTCACTTGGATTAGGCTGGGTTGGAGAGTCTGTAATGGAGCACCTTTTACATAACTTATTGACATCTTTAGGGTCAAGCCCTGAGTTTGTTGCATCGTTCTCTAGTACTGCATCACCAATTATTGCTTTTGCTTTTATTACCGTGATGCACATTGTATTTGGTGAACTTGCTCCAAAATCAATTGCTATACAGCGCCCTGTGGCAACAACATTGTTTATTGCCTTGCCTTTACAGATATTTTATGTGGTGTTTAAGCCATTTATCTGGGCATTGAATGGCTTTGCCAATGTGCTGCTAAAACTTGTCGGCATCGGCAGTGTGAGTGGCCACGAAGCGCTGCACAGTACAGAAGAATTGTATTATCTTTTGGATCAGGGGAAAGAAAGCGGTGCATTGGATACCAATGAACATGAACTCATTAAAAATGTATTCGATTTTAATGAACGTGTAGTCAAGAATATCATGGTGCCGCGTACCAAAATTTCTGGTGTTGAACTGGAAACTTCTGGTGAAGAAGTGATTCAGAAGATTATTTCTGAAGGCTATTCACGCTTTCCTGTTTATGATGATATCATTGATAAAATTATAGGTATCATCCATGCCAAGGATGTGCTTCCTCTTTTAGCCAGTAAGAAAGATTGGACTATAAATGACATCATCCGTAAACCTTACTTTGTTCCCGAAACGAAGAAGATTAACGACCTGCTTAGTGAATTACAGCAGAAGCGTATTCAGATCGCTATCGTGATTGATGAGTTCGGCGGAACAGCGGGTATGGTTACTTTAGAGGATATTGTAGAAGAGATTGTTGGTGAAATTCAGGATGAATACGATGAGGAAAAACCCATTGTAGAAAAAATCTCCGAAAATGAATTTATCATTAATGCCTACGCTACAGTATATGATGTGAATGAGCATCTGCCACATGACCTGCCAGAAAATCAGGACTTTGATACGGTGGGTGGCTTAGTGTCCCAGGCTTTTGGGAAAATTCCTGAGGTTGGTGATAGTGAGGAATGCTACGGCTATCTTTTCACCATTCTAAAGAAAACTGAGCAGAACATCGAAACCATTAAACTTGAACTGGTGATTGCAAAGGAAGACGCTATTGATAATCACTGATTCTACCTGTTATGCACGTCTTTTATACACCAGATATTGAAACCAGGGAGTATTCATTAAATGAAGAAGAAAGCAGGCACTGTAATAAGGTGCTGCGCTTGGTTCCCGGCGACCGTGTTTTTCTTGTTGATGGCAGGGGAGGCTTTTATGAAGCTGAAATTACGAATGCCGGAAAGAAGAACGTCACACTTCAGGTGATTCAGGCACAACAAGAATATCAAAAGCGTAACCATCATTTACACATTGCCGTTGCGCCCACCAAAAACATCGACCGCCTGGAATGGTTTCTGGAAAAAGCAACGGAGATAGGGATTGATGAATTTACGCCGCTGATCTGCGAAAGGTCAGAGCGTAAGATCGTAAAGGAAGAGCGGTTGTTTAAAGTGGTTACATCAGCGGTAAAACAAAGCTTGCAAGCTTACCATCCTGTACTCAATCCGGCGATTAGTTTCACTGATTTTCTTAAAGCTGAACGTGATGAGGTTAAATTGCTGGCACACTGCATAGAAGGCGAGCCCCGGAAGTCGATCAGCGAAATCATTGTTCCCCATGAACGTTACCTGATTTTAATTGGCCCGGAGGGCGATTTTAGTGCAAATGAGATTGCAATGGCCCTGGCAAAAGGTTACCAGCCACTCACACTGGGAAATACCCGGTTAAGAACAGAAACGGCAGCCCTAGCTGCATGTTTTGAAGTAAATTACTTAAACAGGTAAGTCAAACCCATCATATATGTACCAGGTAAAAGTAAATGATCAGCATCAATTTAAAATAGAACTCGATAAAAACCTGTTGAAGGTCAATGATGAAACTGTTGAATTTGATGCAGTTTCCTTGAGCAATGGGCATTCTCACGTGCTATATCAGCAGAAATCCTACAATGTGGAGCTGATTGCTCATCATCAGGAAGAAAAAGCTATAGAATTCAAGGTAAATGGCCGACTGTATATGGTTACGGTGGAAGATCAATATGATCAATTACTCAAGCAATTGGGCCTGGATAAGCTACAGGCTAGTAAAGTACAAGAGATTAAAGCACCAATGCCTGGCTTAGTCTTAAATGTATTGGTGTCAGTGGGTCAGGAAGTCAAAAAAGGCGACAACTTGTTAGTGCTGGAAGCCATGAAAATGGAGAATATCATTAAATCCACAACTGCAGGTACGGTAAAAATGATTGCTGTTCATCAGGGCGACAAAGTAGAAAAAAATGCGGTACTACTGCAATTCTCTTAACTAATCATTTTATAACCTTAAGGCTTATTATTTTTTGTTATTAGAACAGGGTTCTGCTAAATTAAGTGCCTAACCAAATAACAAATGTATTGGCAGCGCTTTCTCTCTATTATTGCAGGTTTAATTTTCTTATCAGCTCTTCATTCCGGTGTAAAAGCCCAGGTTTCCGCAGTTCCTTTTTTACTGCATTCCCCCGATTCCCGGACAAGTTCCATGGGTGAAGCCGGCGTGGCCCTCGGTTCGGATGCAAACTCCCTCAGTAATAATCCCTCCAAACTTGCATTTGCAGACCAAACTTACGGTTTTTCACTATCCTATAATCCATGGTTAAAAGCCCTGGTGTCTGATATTAATCTTGGCTATGTCAGCAGCTTTTACAAGTTAAGTGAAAGAAATACGCTGGGTGCTTCCATCAGGTACTTTTCGCTTGGCGAAGTACGATTGACGGATGTTTACCAGCAAGATCTGGGCATACATCGTCCCAACGAGTTTGCTATTGATGTTTCATTGGCCAGAAAGTATGGTGAATCATTTTCCCTGGCAACCTCCCTAAGGTATATCCGTTCCGATATTGGTGCCGGTCAATACATTTCAGGCGACCTTATTAAAGCTGGGACAGCTCTAGCTGCAGATATCTCCGCTTATTATAGGCAGGAGACTATTATCCTTGGCTCAGCGGCTGTCATTGCTGCGGGAGCTTATGTTTCCAACATCGGAACAAAACTGTCCTACACGGATGGCACGATCCCTTATTTTCTTCCGGCCAACCTGAAAATTGGTGCCGCCACTACTTTCTTATTTGGGAAGGATACTGAACTTAGTGTTCTATTCGATCTTAATAAATTACTTGTTCCCAGTGTAGCCGACTCTTTAAATGCTGCCAATGACACCTCAGTGCCACGAGGGATTTTAAATTCCTTTATCGATGCTCCGGGAGGCTTTAAAGGAGAAATGAATGAAATAAGCATAGCAACAGGTGTTGAGTATTTATATAAACAGCAGTTTGCTGTAAGAGGCGGATATAACAGCAGGCATTTTACCATCGGTGCCGGTTTCAAATACGATGTCCTGGGTGTTGATGTAGCCTACCTGATGGCTAGTCCGGACAAGAGCCCTTTTGCCAATTCCTTAAGATTCACGCTGCTGCTTAATTTCAAGGCCATAAACAAATAAAATGATCCTTTAATAGCCTTTAAAACGTAACTTAGGGCATTTCAATGAAGTCATCATGATGATTGCTTCATTACCTTTAAATAACAAACTATATACTGATGAAAATAAAAGTAGGATTCGGATTTGATGTTCACCAATTAAAAGATAACCATCCCTTTATTGTTGGCGGTGTGAACCTGGAGCATCATCGTGGGGCATTTGGACATTCTGATGCAGATGTTTTGCTTCATGCCATTTGCGATGCTTTATTAGGTGCAGCTAACATGAGAGATATCGGCTTTCATTTTCAGAATACGGATCCAAGGTGGAAAGGAATCAGCAGCATGATCCTGTTACAGGAAACTGTGAAACTCCTTGCCGATAAAGGCTATTCCATAGGTAACATCGACGCATCATTATGCCTGGAGGCGCCGAAAATTAATCCTTATATCCCTCAAATGCAGAAAAACATTGCCCAGGCTATCAACATCTCCGAGGATGACATTTCCATTAAAGCGACAACCAATGAGCAAATGGGTTTTATCGGTAGAGAAGAAGGTGTGGTGGCTTATGCGGTCTGTTTAATTGAAAAATCCGTTTAACCAATATTCAGAAATCAGCTTTACCCGCATGCAGGAGAAATCAACTTCCCAGCATTAGGGACTCGTAAATATCGCTTGGCTGATTAAAAACATAGAAAAACAATTAAGGGTACAAAGCCGTTTATAGGTAAAGCCCTTAATTATGAAACATCCTATGAAATTGATTACTTTTTGCGCTTTATCCGTATTGTTTATCGCTGCATGTACTTTTGGGGATAAAGGAGAAGAAGGAAGAACAGATTCCGCAGTTGTTGACACTTCAGTGCATACAAACCCTGCGGGTGGTTCCACAGGTACAGGTATTGACCAAGACACACCGATACATAGTAAAGAAAGTTCTATCCTGAAAGACACGATGGGAACAGATAGTGCAAGGAGAAGTAATAAGCCTTAACTTACTCTTCAAGGTAGCCAAATCTACCATGGTTATAATCTGCTAAGGCTTGCTGAATTTCTTCAGGTTTGTTCATTAAGAAAGGACCATAGGCCGCAATCGGTTCCAGTATAGGTTCACCGCTCAAGAGCAACACGGTGCTGTCTTCCAAAGCCTCCAGCGAGATGTCAGTACCCTCATTTTTAAAATGAACAAACTGATCAGCTGCTGCCGACTCCATGCCATTGACTTTTATTTTGCCCTCAACGACCAGCATGCCAGTATTGTAATCGCTTGGGAAGTCAAAATTCAAGTGCTTACCCGCCTTAAGTTTAACATTATAAACTTCCATTGCACTATAAGTACTGGCCGCGCCCTCAACACCATTGTAATTCCCAGCAATAACTTCAACAAAGCTGCCATCGGTAATTTCAAATTTATTGATCTCCGCATGCCTTATACCCTGGTATTTAGGTTTGGTCATTTTAAACTTGGCAGGAAGGTTAACCCATAACTGCACCAGTTGAAAATCACCACCGGTTTGACTATACGATTGCTCGTGGTATTCTTTATGCAGAATACCACTGGCAGCCGTCATCCATTGCACATCACCGGGATAAATTACCCCACTGTTTCCAGCGCTGTCCTCATGTGCTATTGCCCCATGATACACAATGGTCACTGTTTCAAAACCGCGGTGGGGATGTACGCCGACACCCCTTGGCTGGTTCCTCGCAGAGAAATTAATTTTAGCATTGTAATCCAGCATAAAGAAAGGGCTCATTTTAAGCTTGTACCCATTAGGGAAGAAATTATGTACCCTAAATGCGTCACCTACCATATGGGGGGCAGGAGCGTCTAAAATGGCTGCTACTGGTTTTACGATTTTGCTCATTTATATGATTTCCTTTCTTTTAAGAATGGATGTTGATTTTTAAGCTTGTTTGATAAATTGCAAATCACCTAAAATACGTACATCTTCACTAACCATTACACCACCAGTTTCTAAGGCAGCATTCCAGGTTAGTCCGTATTCTGTTCTGTTAATTTTTCCTTCAAGGTTAAACCCAGCTTTAACATTACCCCATGGATCTGTAGCAATACCACCGAATTCCACTTTTAATTTAGCCGGTTTGGTAACGTCTTTTATCGTTAAGTCACCATTTAAAACATAGTCGTTACCTTCTTTGGTTAATGAAGCAGACTCAAATTTCAAAGTTGGATATTTTTCTGCATCAAAGAAATCTCCGCTTTTCAGGTGGTTGTCCCTGTCTGTATTGTGCGTGTCGATAGAGGAGATCTGTGCTTCAAAAGTAACCTTTGTATCACTAAAATCTTCTGTTTCTGTTTCCAGTTCAGCCGTAAACTCGTTAAACTTTCCGGTTACGGTAGTGATCATTAAGTGTTTTACTTTGAATTCTAATTCGCTGTGTACAGGATCTAATACCCATTTAGTAGTTGCCATAATTTTTTATTTTTAGATTGTTTAATATTATAGCACAAATGTACGGCCAAGAGATTAACCGCACATTGATGTAGGATAAGAAATTATTACGGACGAAAATGTTTGTGTGCCAGGTCTTTCCGTACGCGGCTCAGGGATTCAGGTGTAATTCCTAAATAAGAAGCAATCATCCATTGTGGAACCCTTAGGGTAAGATTGGGATAAAGTTTGATGAAGTCGAGGTACCTTTCTTCAGCAGTGGCACTTAACAGCATATTGATCCGTCTTTGCATGAAACGGATGAAGTTGTTAAGCATGGTGTGGTTAAGTTCCTGCAATCCCGGAAGAATTGGGCTGGAATCTGTGAAATAGTCTTTGGGAATGATGATGGCTGTTGTGGCTTCCACGGCATCGATATTGAAATCAGCAGCTTCATTGAACAAGAAGCCATTTCTTTCAGACAGCCACCACAGTTCAGGGGCAAACTGAATAATGTGAACCTTGCCCTTGTTGTCGATAGAATAACTGCGCAATAAGCCTTCTACCACAAAATAGGTTTTGCTGCAAATTTCACCCTGGTTTAAAATCTGTTCATTCTTTTCGAAAGTTTTAACTTTAAGGTCTTTGGAAATGAGCTCAAACTGCTCATCAGTAATAGGAAGGCTTTTTTCTAGGTAGGCTCTAAATTTGTCTAACATCGTTAACGCTTACAAATTACCTTTTGGAGAATCAATTTTAGAAAAATCCACCTTACATTTATTGCTGCCACACGATCCGCAGCTGCCACCTTTTTCCGAACCCGAACGGTAGATGCTACGGCCTATATAAAATATAGCCGCTAGAAAAAGGAGGATGACTAATATGGTTTGAATATCCATAAATCAAAAATAAGAAAGAATCTGTTTGATGAAGTCTTAAAATTGTAAATTTAGCTATCAATCAATCCCACTGTTCCACCCACCCAATCGAAATCTTGATTATATCGTACACCGATCATCTTCCCCCGGCTCAGTCTGGCAAGGTTCATACAAAGCTGCGGTTCTTCACCATCCGGCCATAAATACATCATGCGGATCTCCACCTTTACACCACCATCAAGCGCCTGTACTACAGGTTCATATTTTACTTTGCGTTGCAGGATCCAATTTTCAGGGTCATTAATATTTTCAATAGCTGCAGCAGTAACGTCAATCAGCACACCCTGACCGGCAAAAGAAAACAAGGGTTTAAGCACATAATTGTCGAGGTCTTCAGGTATTTCATCGACTTCATTCAGGAAACGCGTTTCCGGGACAAAGGTATTTTTCAAAAAGGGCATGGTATATTTACTGATGCGGTAGAACCAGTTTGGATGTGTGGCCCATTCTATATCCAGTGGCTCGCGTGGGTCAAAACTCTGGTCAAACATTTCCGTCTTACCCTGGATTTCATCGAAGATCAAGCGGTTGTAAATCCGCTTAAGTCTAACTTTCTGTCCATTTTCCATGTAAAAAAGCTGCCTGCCTTCTTTAAAGATGTCCGTGAGGCTTAATATTTTAAAACCAAGCACCTGCTGGGTAATGTGAAAGTCGATGAAAGTTTTCTGATTTGGCGCATCAACGTCCATTAATGCAACTTCATGGGGCTCATGGTTCCCCAGGATGACCTTTTTCAAAAGATCAATATAGGACCACTTATCAAGGTCATTAAAGTAAGGACTAAATTCAGCAATCTTATCCAGTTCATAAACCTGCTGGAACACTTTAGCGAGGTGAGGTTGAAAACCGTAGAGCGAAGGAAAGCCTTGTAGCTCTATTAATTTAGGGACAAGCTCACCAGCTTCATCCTTACATACTGCAAAATCAAAGGTCAGGAAATGTGGATGGTCATTTTCTGCAGGCACATTCCACTCGGGTGGAATAGCATGTTGAGTTAATGCTTTAAAATCCGGCTGCCTGATCAGCTTAATGATCTCTTCACCTGCGGCGATGAGTTGTTCTTTTAAAGCTGCAGGAATAAAGATGGGCGTTTCCGCTATACGAAAGGAAACAGGAGGGAGGCCATCCGTTACCTGTTTCAACAGAGATTCATATTTTTTAGGAGTGAAATCACGGTTAAACTTCTTTCTATAGCTTGGAATCATCGTTTATGCTTCTATCTGTTGTTGAATAGCTTCATTTAAAAAGTTTGGGAGGATAAGTTTTTTAGTCAGTGATATCCGTTCAGGGTCATCAAGACTGTTAAGCATATCCAGGTATTTCTCTTCACCATGATCTTCAATGATGGACGCTTTCCTGTCTTCCTTTAGTAAGTAGGTTTTCATGCCAAGCGGATCTGCCTCCGGATGGAATTGTGTCCCCATCACCTCTTTAGAAAAGCGAATTGACATGATGCAACGCTCACGATCTACATGCGGACGGTATTTTTCAATGGCCGCCACCTCCGCAATATGGTCCTCAAAATCATTCTCTTCCCCGTAAATCACTTGCCAATCCCTGCTGTCTACCGCATAAAAAGGATTTGGTAAGCCTTTAAAAACAGGGTCCTGGATACCCTCCGCCGTCATACTGATGGGAAAAATTCCAAAAGCAGGCGATTTTCTCCGGCTGACGGTTCCCAGGCCATATTTCCTGCAAGCCATCTGAAAAGAATGGCAGATCAGGAACACATATTTCTTCGGACCGGCGCCAGACTGGTTATAAGTATCAATGTCATCCAGTAATTTAAAGAAATTCATTTCCCATTGTTGACCTACGCCATCAAAAGGGCTTCCAGGGCCGCCAGAGGAAATATAAACATCATATCCCGTGTCTGGCAGCTCATTTTTTTGTCTTAAATCAAATATATCGGTCGAAAGATGCAATCCCATTTCCTCCTGATACTGGTCCAATATAGACAGTATTCCCCCCATCCCCTGGTTAGGGGCCCCGTCGTTCATGTCGATTACGGCAATCTTAATCTTTCGTTCCTCTGTCATAATTATTATTATAATCCAGTTAAGGTCTGCGAGGTGATGTAATCGACCACCGCTTCATAACTGCCCGTTTGTTCATATACAGCAAGCTGCCGGTCGGCTCCGGTACCTCCTGCTAAAATTTTGGTGATGTAATTAATTTCATTTCTCGAACCCAGCTCATCAACCACATCGTCAATGAAATCAAGGAGTTCCAACACCAAATTACGACAATTTACTTCAATTTCTTTTCCAAAATCTATCAGGTTTCCGTCAATTCCATACCTGGCGGCACGCCATTTGTTTTCATTGATGAGTGCGCGGGAATAGCTGATGAAGTTCAAATTCTGCAACCTCAGCTTATATAATTTAGCGCATAGCGCTTGGAAAAGTGCCGTAAAAGCCATCGTTTCGTCCACCAGCATAGGGCAGTCGCAGATTCTGAACTCAATGGTTTCAAAGAATGGATGGACCCTGATATCCCACCAGATCTTCTTGGCATTGTCGATACAATTGGTCTTAATGAGCAATTTCACATAATTGTCATAATCTTCAATGCTGTTAAAAATGTCCGGAATTCCGGTGCGCGGGAACTTGTCGAAGATCTTGGTTCTGAAGGATTTGTAGCCGGTATTTCTTCCTTCCCAAAAGGGAGAATTGGTCGAAAGCGCAAAAACATGCGGTAGAAAATAACGCACCTGGTTAGCAATGTGGATGGCAAGTTCACGCGATTGGAAGCCGACATGCACATGGAGGCCAAAGATCAGGTTAGAACGTGCAGCTTCCTGCAATTCGTTCACTATTTCACTGTAGCGGGGGTGTTCGGTAATCAGCTGTTTCTCCCAATGTGAAAACGGATGAGTACCCGAAGCACCGATCCTTAAACCTTGTTCCCCTGCCAGTTGAGCAACCGTTTGCCGGAGTTGTGAAATTTCCGCCCTTGCCTGGTCGGTATTTTTACAGATGCCGGTACCTACTTCTACAACGGCCTGGTGCATTTCTGCTTTTACCTGGTCTTTATGGATTTTTTGAGCAGCATCCACTATCTTTTGGTCGTGAGAGGTAAGCTCACGTGTAACAGGGTCTATGACCATGTATTCTTCTTCTATTCCGAGCGTAAAGTCATTCATGTTGAACGTGATCTATAATTTTTCTTTGGTCTTTTTTGCTGCTGATTCCTTTTTTACTTTTGGCGCAGGTTTTTCTTTATTATCGGATGTGCCTTTTGCTGTCACCTTTGCTTTTGCCGCTTTTGCTGTTTTTACTGGTTTTGAAGCCCCAACACCTGGCTGCGATTCCTTGTTATACGTTAGTGGCCTTCCCTCAGCAGAAGTTTTTACATACTCTCCCCAGGTGAGGTTGTCCTGTCCTTCTACATGATTTTGAGCCCTTTCAATAGCGTAGGCCGCAGCGGTATTGACCACCCAATCAAAATTCTCCTGGCCCACGCTGCTCACTTCGGCATCTGGTGCAGGGTTGCAGAAGTCAATGGCATAAGGTATACCGTCCCTCACGGCAAACTCTACCGTGTTGAAATCGTAACCCAGGTATTGGTTTAAGGTAATGACATAATCATGCATGGTTTGCATCAATGTTTCATCCGAAGAAGGATGATCTACTGAATACCTTAAATGAAATGGATTACGGGGTTCGTACTGCATGATGCGAACATGTTTGCCACCTATACAGTAACAACGGAAATATTGATCGAAAACGATTTCTTCCTGTAACATCATGACCGCTTGCTTCGTTTTGCTGTGCTTGTCGAAGAAATCCTCTTTGTTATGTAATTTATAAACTTCTTTCCATCCGCCACCATCAAAAGGTTTCATGTAAGCAGGGAAACCAGTGTATTCAAAGATCGCTTCCCAGTCTAAAGGAAAGGCCAGGTTACTGAAGCTATCTTCCGTAGTGTCATTCGGGCGTTCATAAGAAGGAATTAATGCTGTTTTGGGCACAGGAATCCCTAATTTTACAGCAAGCGCATTGTTGAAAAACTTCTCGTCTGCACTCCACCAGAATGGATTATTAATAACGGCAGTGCCTGTAATAGCTGCGTTTTTAAGGGCGGCCCGATAAAATGGCGCTCCTTGCGAAATGCGGTCAATGATGACTGTGTAACCTAGTGTTTCTGCCTGGAATATTTTGTCAATTTGGACAAATTCAGCGCGGATATCATCAGGTGCGGTTTCATTGACACGATTTACAAAAGCTTCGGGGAAAGACCTTTCCTGTCCGAATAAAATTCCGATTTTCTTCATTTTTAGATTTTCTTTAAGTTATGATTCTATCATCAAACAAATACGGAGTCAATAATCGTATAGTTTGTACTTATATATTTTTTAAACTTTATAGTTGTGTGAGATAATCAGGGAACATAACTCGCCATACCCTCCAGTCATGATCGGTATCTGGCCGGATGTCCAGCCAGTGGTTGATGCCTTTTTGATGAAGAATTTTACTCAGGTTTTCATTGTCCGGCCTGCAGATATCTCTTTCCGCTATGCCCAAAACAATTTTTAAGTTCCAAAGTTCTTGATTTTGATCATCAGGCAAAAAATCTATGGGATTATTGAAATAAACATCCTCGTTATAGAACCCGTCCAGCTGTCCGCGCATGTCAAAAGCCCCGCTCATACTAAATAAATGGCTGACCATTTCAGGATGACGAAAAGCGAAATTTGCAGCATGGTAGCCGCCAAAGCTACAACCGGCAACAATGACCTTATCGTAGCCCGTTTCCAATAATGCCCTGGGTACGATTTCTTCCTGCAGGAGTTTATCATACCAAATATGGTTTTTAACGCGTGCTTCCGGATGGATGTCTTTGTTATACCAGCTTAGGGCGTCAATGCTGTCGGGACAATATATTTTTATTTTCCCTGCTTCTACATAGTGCTGTACGGATTCGATCAGCTTAAAGTCTTTGTTTTCGTAATAGCGCCCCTGGCTTGTGGGAAATAACACCAAAGGATGGCCGCCGAAACCAAAGGTGAGCATCTCCATATCTTTACTCAAATTCGGACTATGCCACTTTAGATATTCCTCTTGCATTGATCTATAAAATAAACTTCTTAAAAGGTAAGCAAGAACAAGATTATAAACAAATTTAAAATCCATTTTAAATTAAATCGCGTAAATTGCAATTGATATGTTTACATCCGTAATAAAAAAGACGATACATCAACTGGAGTCCTCCAATTTGAACAGGACTGTAGAACTCGAAATGTATATCCCCGAACAACTTTTGGGTAATGAAACACTTCACTTATTGTTGCTTAACGACGGACAGGATGCTGCTGCCATGAATATGGAAGCCTTGCTTGCTGAGCAATATGCATCCAGAAAGATCGATGCAGTATTAGTGGTTGCCATCAAAGCTTCCGCTAACCGTAGCCAGGAATATGGCGTAGCGGGGGTTCCTGATTTCAAGCAAAGGGGGGCAATGGCCACTGCATACACCCTGTTTATTACAGATGAACTCATACCCTTTCTACACACGCAGCTTAACAGGAGAATAGATGGGAAAACTGCTTTTGCAGGGTTCTCTTTAGGTGGCTTGTCGGCCTTTGATATTGCGTATAACCATCCCGAATTTTTTGACCTTGCGGGTGTATTTTCTGGCGCCTTTTGGTGGCGGAGCAAGGATCTTAATGATGGATATATTGAGGAACTGGATCGGATTACCCATGAAATGGTCCGCAGCAGCGAGGTAAAGCCTGAGTTGAAGTTTTGGCTGATGACGGGAACCAAGGACGAGACTGCCGACAGAAACAAAAATCACATCATTGACTCTATTGACGATACCATTGACCTGATTAAGGAATTGGAAAATAAAGGTTTCAAGCGGCCTGAAGAAATTTTTTATTACGAAGCTGTTGGCGGTAAGCATGACGTGCAAACTTGGGCACAGGCTTTTCCGGCGTTCCTGAGCTGGGCATTCCCTTTGGCAATTAAGGGCCGGCTTTAACGATCCTTTCAATCGCATCCGAAGGATGAATGAAAATCCCTCTTTGATCTTCCAGTGATTTCATGAGCATGGCCCGGGCCACAGTTTCTATTTTAATACTCCTGTATTTCCTTAGTGGGCCAATTAAAATCGGGTTAATGATGCGCATGATGCCGATCATCCATCTTTCGCCTGTCCGGTTTTCAATTCTAAAACCATCCAGCAAAGAGGGGCGGTAGATATGAATGGCTTTAAAGGGAATGGTTTTAAGGTCTTTCTCTACATCGCCTTTCAGCTTGGAATAAAATATGCTGGAATTGCTATTGGCGCCAAGCGCAGAAACCAGGTGGTATTGAGTCGCGCCATTGGTGTGAGCGATCCAGGCTGCATCTATAGGATACTGGTGGTCAATCTTTTTGTACTGTGCTTTATCAGGGGTCTTTTTTTTAGTCGTACCCAGACAGCAAAACACCACATCACCTTGAATTTCATGGGAATACTGACTTAGCTGGTCGAAATCTACCTGCAATTGATGCAGTTTGGGATGCTGGATATTTAGCGTTTTTCGTAGTACGACTAATACTTCGTCATAATGACTGCTCAGCAATAGTTGTTGAAGCAAGCTGTTGCCAATCAAACCACTTGCACCAAGTAATATTGCCTTTTTTCCCATTATCAAATTAACAAGTTAGGTGTACAAAAGTTTGGATATACCCCATGTAAGGTACAATTTAAATATCGTCAATGCAATAGATGCTATTTTTCCTACAATCAGGTAGGGATTAGACTGATATATCAAAAAAAAACGATATCTTTGCGAAAAATTTACAACGCATTATATGCAAAAAATAAGAAATATAGCTATCATAGCACACGTTGACCACGGTAAAACTACTACGGTTGATAAGATCCTTCACGCATGTTCAATTTTCCGTGATAACGAACAAGCAGGCGACTTAATACTTGATAATAATGATCTTGAGCGTGAACGAGGGATTACCATCGTATCAAAAAACGTTTCCGTTAAATACAAGGACTATAAAATCAATATCATTGATACACCTGGTCACGCCGATTTTGGTGGTGAAGTTGAGCGTGTGTTAAAAATGGCTGATGGTGTTTTGTTGCTTTGCGATGCATTTGAAGGTGCAATGCCACAAACTCGTTTTGTTACTCAAAAAGCACTGGCACTTGGTTTAAAACCTATTGTTGTTGTAAATAAAGTAGATAAAGAAAATTGCCGTCCGGAAGAAGTTTATGAGCAAATCTTTGAATTGTTCTTTAACTTAGAGGCTACAGAAGATCAGTTGGATTTCCCTGTGATCTATGGTTCATCTAAAAATGGATGGATGAGCACCGACTATAAAAAACCAACTACCGATTTCTTCGCATTATTGGATGCTGTGATTGAGCATATCCCTGCTGCACCAGAAAACGAAGGTGCGCTGCAAATGCAAATCACCTCTTTAGATTATTCTTCTTTCGTAGGTCGTATTGCTGTAGGTCGTGTTCACCGTGGTTCAATCAAAGAAAACCAGCCAGTATCGTTGATTAAACGTGATGGTAAAGTAGTGAAATCAAGAGTAAAAGAATTATATGTGTTCGAGGGTTTAGGAAAAATCCGTACCCAGGAAGTAAAATCAGGTGATATCTGTGCCGTAGTAGGTATTGATGGATTTGAAATTGGTGATACCATTGCTGATTTTGATGCTCCAGAGCAACTTCCGGTAATCTCTATTGATGAGCCTACCATGAACATGTTGTTCACTATTAATAACTCTCCTTTCTTCGGTAAAGAGGGTAAATTTGTTACCTCTCAGCGCCTTAGAGAACGTTTATACAAGGAGATGGAGAAAAATCTTGCCCTTAAAGTGGTTGAGACTGAATCTCCTGATGCTTACCTGGTATACGGAAGGGGTATTCTGCATTTATCAGTATTGATCGAGACGATGCGTCGCGAAGGATATGAAATTCAGGTAGGTCAGCCTCAGGTTATCGTTAAAGTAATTGACGGTGAAAAATGTGAGCCTATTGAAACATTGATCGTTGATGTACCGGGTGAAGTTGCTGGTAAAGTAATTGAACTGGTAACGCAACGTAAAGGTGAATTATTGGTGATGGAGCCAAAAGGTGATCTACAACACCTGGAATTTGTAATTCCTTCCCGTGGTATCATTGGCTTAAGAAATAACGTTTTAACAGCTACTGCTGGTGAAGCCATCATGGCTCACCGTTTCAAAGATTATGAGCCTTGGAAAGGCCCAATCCCAGGAAGATCAAGTGGTGTATTGATATCTATGGATAAAGGTTCTACAACTGCTTATTCTATCGATAAATTACAAGATCGTGGACGTTTCTTCGTTGATCCGGGAGTTGATATTTACGAAGGTCAGATCGTGGGCGAACACATCCGTGATAATGACTTAGTCGTTAACATCACTAAAGGTAAAGCCTTGACAAACATGCGTGCATCAGGTACGGATGATAATGCACGTATTGCACCAGCTATTAAATTCTCTTTAGAGGAGGCTATGGAATACATCCAGGCTGATGAGTACATCGAAATTACACCGCTGAGCATGCGTTTACGTAAAATCTATTTAACAGAAAACGAACGTAAAGTAAACGGTAAAAAATTCCAGTCTTAACCATTAAGCAGGAATTTTAAGCTATAAATAAAGAAGGCCGTCCCGAAAAGGACGGCCTTTTTCTGTTCGTGTGATATTTTTTATGGATGACAAAGCGATCATAAGTAATATTTATGATCGTGAACCCTAACCTTAAGTTTCAATCACAGATCATTAAGGGATCTATAAACAATGGCTTGAAATAGCGACACTCACAGGGACCTGCGTCCGGTTAAGTAACGGATTTCCGGAGCAGGTCCGGCGCAAGCCCTTGTCAGGAGGCTCGTATTCTTTAGCGTACTTTTAGTTTATTTTAAGGATACAGTAAGCGTTCTTTAAGTGGTTGATTAGTTTAAACATGATCTTTTCCTTAATTTGCATAAAACAATTTACAATGGAATCATTACAAGGAAAAAATGCACTGATTACTGGTGCAGGTAAAGGCATAGGACGTGCATTGGCCATTGCATTGGCCCAGGAGGGTGTAAATGTAGGTTTGGTAGCCAGAACAGCTGCCGATTTAGAGCTGGTAGCAGATGAGTTGAAAGCTTATGATGTAAAAACTGTTGTGGCTACCGCTGATGTTGCTGACATAGATGCCGTAAATGCTGCTGTGGCAAAAGTTAAAGCTGGATTGGGTCCTATTGATATATTGATCAATAATGCTGGAATCAGCAGCTTTGGCTCTTTCATGGAACTGGAGCCTGAACGTTGGGAGCAGATTGTGAAAGTGAATCTCTTTGGTCCTTATTATGTTACCCGTGCGGTTTTACCGGATATGCTGAAACGTAAAACAGGGGATATTGTGAACATCTCTTCTACAGCTGGTAAAAGCGGTAACGCCGTAACCAGTGCATACAGTGCTTCAAAATTTGCCCTGATCGGGATGTCTGAATCTTTGATGCAGGAAGTGCGTAAACAAAATATCAGGGTAACCACTTTAACACCAAGTACGATAGCCACCGATATGGCTAAAGACTTAAAGTTAACGGATGGTAATCCTGACCGTGTGATGCAGGCGGAAGATTTTGCAGAAATGATTGTATTACAATTAAAATTAAACCGAAGGGTGTTCGTTAAGGAGGCCTCTATCTGGTCGACTAATCCTTAAAAAAAAATAGGAGTTTGTAAGAGCTGTTTGATCCCGGAATTCGTTCCGGGATTTACAAATTCATGATAGTTCTTTACGGTGTCTGTCAGGTAAAGCTGATGTTGCTTGGCTACTTACTGCAATCAAACTCAATGGTAAACTCAGTTCCCTGGTCAACCTGGCTTTTAACGGAAATATCAGCACTAAGGGTTTCGAGTTGAGTTTTTACCATAAATAAACCCATCCCTTTTCCTTCCACATGATGATGGAATTTTTTATATAAACCAAACAGCTGGTCGCCATATTTCTTCAGGTCAATGCCAAGTCCATTGTCTTTATAATAGATCGTTAACTTATCACCATTCAGTAGGCTTTTAATTTCAATAATTGGGGTTTCAGCTACCTTGCGATACTTGATGCTGTTGGTGATGAGGTTATAAAAAATACTATGTAAATAGCTCTTTATGGTAAATAATTCATCACCTTCAGAAAAGTCAATTACGAAATCAACATTTTCATCCCGGATGATTTGTGAGATACTTGATTTGATCTCCTCTAATATAGTTGATAAGGTTACCTTTTCTTTGTGTTCGTTAAGTTCCTGTTTTACCCTAAGAACGTTATTTAGGTCTAAAATCACATTGTCAAGTTGTTTCGCGGATTGCAATAAATATTGTTTAACCACTTTTATTTCACTTAACGAGAGCTGATGATCATTTAACTCCTTTGCAAGGCCAATTATATTTGCTACAGGTGCGCGTAAGTTATGAGACACGATATAAGAAAATTGTTCTAGCTCTTTATTGCGCTGCAAAATATCATCTACCATTGTTGAGCGCTCTGTTTCTGCAAGCTTGCGTTCTGTACAATCCCTGAAGTTCAAAATGTACGCTTTTACACTTTCATCGTGCAGTAAATTAGTAATCATTCCTTCCGTTGAAATATAATAACCATTGCGATGCAAGAGCCGCAATTGGTAAGGAATCGGGACTCCCGGAAGTTGATTCTCCTCTTTAAAAAAGTCACGGTAATAAACCAGATCATCGGGATGGATGATGTCGAATATCAGCGTACCTTTTAAGTCCTTAAAAGGGAATCCGGTTAACCGTTCTACCGCCGGACTTTGATAAATCCATTCCCCACGCTTACTAATCAATGTTTTTGCATCACTGCTGTTTTCTATCAATGCACGGAAATGTTTCTCGTTCTTGAAGATTTCATCTAATTTTTTTTGATAATTTCTAACAAGCCTGTATTTATCCATAGCATTAGTCAACGCAGTAGGCAGTCTTTCTAATCTGTCTTTTAATATATAATCATCTGCACCTCTTTTAATAACATCAACCGCAAAATCCTCCGACATCGTTGCTGTAATCAGTATAAAAGGGATTTTTAGATTGGTTTTTTTAAATATCACAAGTGCTTCATTCGAATTAAATGAAGGCAAAGAATGATCAGAAAGTATAACATCCGGCGAAAATTCTCTTAATGCTTTACTGAATTTGGCTTTATTATCAACCACTAAACTAACAAATTTAAGATTTCCTTTTTTAAGGGCCCTGTTAACTAATTCCGCATCGCTGCTTAAATCTTCCAGGTGTAAAATTCTTAATAGTTTCCCCATATACGCCGCTCCTAATCGCTTATAACACTAATCTTTTGGCTGGTTGTTGATTACCTGCCAATAAAACCCCAATTCCACAATCGTTTTAGAAAAATTCTCAAAACCAACAGGTTTTACGACATAGCTATTTGCACCAAGCTCATAACTTGCAACAATGTCAACTTCCTCTTTCGAAGAGGTCATCATCACTATCGGGATAGTCTTTGTTCGCTCGTCTGCTTTAATCGCTTTCAAAACTTCCAGACCGCTTAACTTTGGCATTTTTATATCAAGGAAGATAACTTTTGGTTTGTTTCCAATATCTCTTCCTAAAAATTCACCCCTGCCAAAGATGAAATCCAATGCTTGTGCTCCATCAATTAAGTGGATAAGATTATTGGCAAGGTTATGTTTTTTTAGTGCCCTGATCGTAAGCATGGCGTCTGACTTGTTGTCTTCAACAAGCAGAATCTGGATATCCTGATCTAACATAGTGATGGTAATTATTTGTCTGTTTTATTGAATTGGTAGGGAAACGAAAAAGCTGGCCCCTTCATTGACTTTAGCTTTGGCCCAAACCTGTCCGTTATGCTTTATTATAATCCTGTTAATTATCGCGAGTCCTACGCCGGTGCCTTCAAATTCGTTACTGCTATGCAGCCGTTGAAAAACACCAAATAATTTGTCATAATATTTCATGTCGAAACCGGCCCCATTATCTTTAATGTAATAGATACATCGGTTACCTTCCAGGTAAGAACCTATCTCAATTTTAGCCTCGCTTTTCTTGCTGGTATACTTAAAAGCGTTCGAAATTAAATTGATAAAAACCTGTTTAAGCATGTTCTTGTCTGCTTTAATAGATTCGAGTTCATTTATCGTAACTTGTACTTTTCTATGGGGGTCCAATTGTTGTAAATCAGTCACAATTGTTTCTATAAGTTCTTTTGTATTGACCTTGAATAAGGTGAGTTGCTGTTTGCCAATCCGGGAGAATTCTAATAAATTGTCTATGAGTTGCCCCATGATCTTGGAATTTCCTAGAATCTCATTTAAAAATGATTGGGCCTCAGGATCCATCTGATTGGCAAAATCTTCTAACAGAATTTGAGTAAAGCCATTAATTGCCCGCAGCGGAGCCCTTAAATCATGAGATACCGAATAAGAGAAAGCTTCTAATTCTTTGTTAACCGCTTCAAGTTCAGCAGTTCGTTCTTTAATCTTCTGCTCCAAACCAATATTTAACTCTACAATTTCTCTCTCCGCAACTTTTAAGTATTCAATTGCAGTGACTAATTCAGCTGCACGGTTTTCTTTTTCTTCGTTTTGAAATACAAGTTCTTTGTTAGCAATGATGAGTTCTGCCGCCCGTTTTTCTTTCTCCGTATTTTGAAATAAAAGTTCTTTATTTGCTATAACTAATTCTGCCGCCCTATTTTCTTTCTCGGTATTTTGAAAAGCAAGTTCTTTATTTGCAATAACGAGTTCTGCCGCTCTATTTTCTTTCTCGGTATTTTGGAAAGCAAGTTCTTCATTTGCAATGACCAGTTCTGCCGCCCGCTTTTCCTTCTCGGTGTTTTGAAAGATAAGTTCTTTATTTGCTATAACTAATTCTGCAGCACGGTTTTTCTTCTCCCTGTTCTGGAAAGCAAGTTCTTCTGTCGCAATACTTAACTCTGCTGCACGGCGTCCTTTTTCTTCATTTTGAAAAGCAAGTTCCTGATTAGCAATAACTAACTTGGTGGTTTCGTTAATTTCGCTCATAATTGAATACACTAAACTGACGCAGATTTACTTATTTGTCAGAAAATGCGTGTCTTTGAGATAAGTAGGCAAAGCTACAGTTAATTTATGGTTAAAAAGTTGTAAATTAATTTATATAGATTGCGACTTGGTTAAATTAATGTTATTTTTTTACTTAATAGCCGTTGAATCATTATAGCTGCAGGTTTTGCTTTTTAAGGATTTGTGGCAATTGTTTCTGCCTAATATCATGCGGGGCTATGAATCATAAAATAGCAGCTTTGACAAAAGATCAATAAACAAAAACGGCAACAATTGGTGAAATTCACCATTGTTGCCGTTAAAAATCCTAAGCTAAATAGCTGCTGATTTAATAGTTATTCAGCTGCTTTCGTTTTAGGCATGCTGACCAGCATGAACACCTTCAGTAAATTCTTCCACCATTTTATCGCAGAAAGCAGGTAAATCTCTCGGACTGCGGCTGGTGACTAATCCTTGGTCTACCACCACTTCTTCATCTACCCAGTTTGCACCCGCATTAACCAGGTCAATTTTAATGGTTTTTGTAGACGTCATTTTCCGCCCTTTAACAACACCGGCGGTGATAAGTACCTGCGGGCCATGGCATATTGAAGCAACGGGTTTTCCTGCTTTGAAGAATTCCTGCACCAGTTTGATCACATCCTCATTTTTCCGCAAAGAATCAGGATTCAGAACACCGCCAGGAATAAGCAATCCCTGGTAATCACTTGCATTTACTTCAGAGACTAATTTATTGACCTCTATTTCTATAGTCCAGTCATGATCGCCTTTCATGGCCTGGATTTTTCCTGGTTTTGATGAAACAATATCTACCGCTGCACCTTCTTCCTTTAATCTTTGAACAGGAGTGGTTAATTCTGATTCTTCAAAACCATTCTCTGCTATAACAGCGATCTTTCTATTACTTAACTTTCCCATGATTTCAAATTTTAAATGTTACCTTCTATTATCTCTTTAAAAGACAAATCAGGAAAAAGATTGTTTTTGTCAGGATTTTTTATCGGGCAGGGAGCCGTCATCAGGTTGCCCCTTGTTACCTTTCACATTTACTTTTATTAAAGTATACAGTTTTGAAAATCAATTGAATAGGCGGGATTAAAGCATTAAATTGTAGTAAATCTTTTGTTATGCAAAGTTGCAAGGGTCTTCCATTGATTATTTTCGTGATCAGTCTTTGTTTAATAGGCTGCAAAAAAGAACAAACAACAGAAACAGAACAATCCCCCGTTGAAATTGTGGTGGTGTCGGGGGCAAATCAAAAAGCCAATGTGGGTACAAGACTTCCCAAATCCATCGTCATTGGGGTACAATATGCAGGTGGTGTGCCTATTAGTTTTGCCGACGTCAATTTTGAAACAGATGATGGTACAGTGATCCCCACCCAGACTAAAACTTTGCAGGAAGGAACTGCCGAGGTCGATTGGGTTTTAGGGAAAACCTCAGGCAGACAAACGCTAAAGGTGATTGCTAAAAATCAACAGGGTGAGCAGGTAGCCTCCAAGCGGATTAATGCTACGGCAATAGCCTTGATTACCGATCCTACTGGTGTGTATTATGGTACGGCTGTATTTCGTCAAACAGGTTTTATCGTTGATTCGTCTGGTGATCCGATTCGTTTTATGCCCCAATTTGTGTCTTTTAATTTGAAGACCCAGGATAATAAAGTTAAAGGAACGGTTTCCCTCATTCAAAATGATTCTGTCGGTCCGCTACCTCCGGGGACGAAGGTGTCTGGCCTTACCTGGGTAATTCAGGTCACCGGAACGCTAAAGGGAAATAAAGTGCATTTATTGGAAAAAGACAAATTAGGCCTGATTGAGGTTGACGGAACTTTATCTGCCAATGGTAAACAGATGAAAGGAAAAATAAAAAGGTGGCCCGGATCTTCCAATCCTGATGCTACCACTTTTAATGTAGCTAAAGCTCCTTAATACTAATCGTTCGTCCTTCTGTGCTGCACGAAATACTTCGTCAGATTTAAGGCAATTACCACATGATTTAAGACATTAGGGATCAATCCGTAGTACTTGGTAAATATACGGAAGCGTTCTTTCAAGCTTTCCAGGTGCTTTTTCTTGGAAACGCCACCCACAAGGTATTTCGCTACGTAACGTTGGCAGTTCACTATTCGGCTTGATTTTTTAGCAATTTTAATGATCCAGTCAATATCCGAACTATACTTATACCCAAGGTCATAGGGTTCAACCAGGCTCCTTTTTACATAAATAGCCTGGTGACTTACATTCATGCCGTATTTAAAGCTTTTCCAGTTAAAAACCGCTGGTGCCGAATGTCTTCGCTGACCTAAACTTTGCCAGTCTTCATTATACATTTCCGTCTCCCCATAATAGATATCCGCATTTTCTTCTGTCGCGAAAACCTGGGTCACCGTATCCTTGTCATAAATTTCATCGCCAGAATTCATGAACAGCACATAATCTCCCGTGGCCACTTTCAAACCTTTGTTCATAGCATCATAAATGCCTTGATCGGACTCCGAGATGACCTTGTCTATCTGGCTGCGGTATCGGTTAATTACTTCCATTGTGCCATCTGTCGAGGCGCCATCTATGATGATATATTCAATAGGGGAGTAGGTTTGTTCCAACACTGACCGCATGGTGCGCTCAATGGCTGCAACATTATTGTAAACTATAGTAATGACGCTTAACTTGGCTTGCATAGGGAAATGGTTAATGAGGATGCAGCCGGAGGAGCGACTCATATAAATTTAAGTGTTTTTCTGCAATTACAGCTGGAGAAAAGTCTGCTAATATCGTTCTGCGGGCTTCTTTCTGGATCTCTTCTTTGTTTGGAAGCCGGTATAACCATTCCATGCCATTGGCAAGGTCTGCTGCTGATTCATATTGCGCCAGGTAGCCATTTTGCTGGTGTTTGACCATATCCGGAATTCCACCTGTCTTAAATGCGATCACGGGGGTAGCGCATGACAAGCTTTCCATAACGGTATTCGGTAGGTTATCTTCTAAGGAAGCGGTAAGAAAGGCATCGGCTGCAGAATAACATTTTGCCAGGTGTTCATCATTATTGATTGTGCCTAGAAAAGTAGTTTTGAAGGGGAACTCTGGCATCTCTGCGTTTTCTTTATTTCCAAAAATCACCAGCTCAATATTTCCTTTGTTAATACCCGGTCTTTTACTGAATTTTTCCAAGGCTTCCAGTAAATAGCTCGTTCCCTTATGTTTGTCGTTTTTGGATGGCATGAAACCACTCATCAGCACAAACTTTTCAGGCGCTATGTTCAACAACTTTTTTGCAGCTTCTTTAACATAGGGTTTAAAAATAGTTGTCTCTATCGTATTAGGGATCACATTTACTGCCCTGGCGCCCATTAAGCTGCTGAACTTGACAGAATTGGCCATCCAGTTACTTGGTGCCACAATGTGAAAGTTGAGCCTGGCATAGGCATTCTTTTTACGCAGCCAGGTCTGGTGGGAAATATCGCTTTTTCCGCTGTATTTTAAAAGGGGGCAACAGCCGCATTGCTGGTGATAGTTTTCACAGGAATAGCGAACGTGACAACCACCCGTAAAAGCATTGCTGTCGTGAAAGGTCCAAACAATGGGTTTATCCAACTCATCCAGTTCTGCAAGGAACTTTGGCGACAGGAAGCCATGGTTAATCCAGTGCAGGTGTATAATATCTGCCTTTTTTAAATCAGGGTGTTTGATCAGCGAACGACCAAACCATTGTAAGGAGAAGGGGGTTTTTAAAGCTTTGACAAAGGCTTTCACGAAATACCTTTCTGCAAGGATGTTGAAGATGGCGAAGCCTTTCTGAAAAGGTGTTCTGCTGAAGCTCTTCGTTTTGGAGCTTTCCTGGAACTGATAGAAAACCATCACCTCAGAATCTGCACCTTGCGCATTTAATGCATCATTTAATCGTAAGCATGCCCTGCCAGCCCCTCCGTTACCTTCGTATGTATTTAGATGTATGACCTTCAATTTCTTATAAAAATGACTTCCAATTTCTCAAAAATACATAATATTGGTAATCTTTATTAAAATCTCTTTGTGTATTTTCGCAAGCGACTCGGTATGCTGGATCGACTCTGCATCCCGGGACCTGTTCCAAGATCTGGATACCGGAACGGTGTCCGGCATGATGACAGCAAAGCAAAAATAAATCAATAAGTATGGATAACCAGTTAACCGACAGAGCTTTTTGGGTAAATTATTGGGAAAATAAAACAGGCCTGTCTGTAAACATTCCAGCTAATTATTTATTTCACCGGCAACTTGAGGATATCATTGAGAAAAACAAAGTTAAAACCGCGATTGAACTCGGTGGCTTTCCAGGCTATTATGCCGTGTTTTTGAGGAAGTTCTTTAAACTTGATGTCACCCTGCTGGATTATTTTGTGCACCCGCCGATCACCAGTGACCTGTTGCAAAGCAATGGCCTCCAGGAAAGTGATATTCATATTGTTGAAACTGATCTTTTTAAATATACCCCTGAAAAGCAGTATGACCTTGTTTTATCCTGTGGATTAATCGAGCATTTTTATGATACGGCAGATATCATTAACCGTCACATTACCTTCGTGAAACCAGGCGGTACGCTATTCATCACCTTGCCAAACTTTAAAGCGCTAAATGGATGGTTCCAGCGGAAATTTGACCCCGAGAATTACGAAAAGCACAATATTGATTGCATGGATCCTGTGCTTTTAGCCGGGATATGTGAAAAAGCAGGTCTGGAAGTCATACAATCCCGTTATTTTGGCAATTTTAGCCTCTGGCTTGAAAATGAACAGGAAAAGCCTAAGGCTGTGCAATTATTTAAGAAAACAACCTGGCTTGCCGGTAAATTACTGACCAAAGTAATCCCGTTCAACTCTAAACAATTGTCGCCTTATATCATCCTGGAAGCAAGAAAAAAAACTTCCTGAATTTCTTAAATCGCAACGCTCGCTATTTTTGCTTCAAACGGCTGATAGTTTCTCTTGCATACCTTTTAAGGCGTTCCCAGAATGATCCTTTTCTAGTGGTCAGGAAATCTTTGATCGCTGTATAAGCCGCTGCATTTTCCTTGATTTCTTTCGGAAATTCCGTAATCTGCTTCGGGTTGATAATGACGTTGTAGATATCGTTGATGCCTGAATGGATGCCTGAACCGTCGTGACCGATGTTATTGACCAATGACTGGGACGGGTTTAATGTTAATCCGCCTTTTAAGAATATCGAAGCATACCAACGGATAGCCCATGAGTTGTTCTTGCCGCTCTTAAATTCCTGCATTTGTTTCCAGAAATTCATGGTATGATCAATGGAAAAGGCCTGTTTTTTCTGGCCATTGAACTGTGCAATCAGGGTATCTATATTGGGTTCAAAATGTTGCCATGCACTTTCCCAGGTTGCCCAGCCCCAACTGGTCGCCGCCCGGTAAAAGAAGGTCTCAGGCAGGCTATTGGTCTTTAAAGGATACATGTAAGCACCGATGTGCATCACCTTGTCCTCGTCTCTGTAACGGTTTAAACCTTCGTTGAAATAAGTGAGGGTATGTGGGGATGTGATCAGGT
Organism: Pedobacter immunditicola; assembly: GCF_037482985.1. Taxonomy (NCBI): domain Bacteria; kingdom Pseudomonadati; phylum Bacteroidota; class Sphingobacteriia; order Sphingobacteriales; family Sphingobacteriaceae; genus Pedobacter; species Pedobacter immunditicola. The sequence continues at coordinate 141,022 of NZ_JBBHKC010000002.1, forward strand.
CATCTTCAAAAACAATGACTTGTTTATAAGTAGTCACCAGTTTGCTGACCCCGTTGATAATCGAGTCGGCTAAACCCATATTAGCGCTGCGTTCAATGATTTCGACCGACTTAAAGCCATCTATCGTTTTGAGCAGTTCTCTTACTTCTGCTACTTTAGCCTCATCAGCTGCGGTTTTAGCACCGTCAGAAAATATAAACAAACGGCTCTCCGGTGCAAGTGAATTCTGCTTAAGAAATTTAAGCGTACGTGCTGTATGCTGCGGGCGATTGTACACAAAGAGCGCTATGGGCGCAAAATTCTGCATGAATGATGGTGTTTAATAAGAATTATATCCCTAGACAGTTTTCGGTTTTATAAAAAACTGAGGTCGCTTTAAAATAGAATAATCCAGGTGAAATGCCACTGAATGACAACTCCTTAAAACCGTTGTCCTTCAAAAAGAAGCGTGCCTCATCATATTCTTTTCGTTCCGAGTCATCCAATACCAATACACCTTGCTTACTGAGGGCATGGATACTCTCTTTACAGCAGTTTACCCTATCCCTGCCGTCCACAATGATAATGTCGAATTGCTCACCTAATAGGGCTGCTTTTTTACTGTATTCACCGCCTTTTTCCAGCTTAGTGAAAATCATATCTGCATTTGCAGGCTTAGTGCGTACAATTTTATTGAACCAGTTTTCATCATGTTCCACAGAAACCACCTTGCTTACACGTTTCGCGTAAAATAAAGTAGAACTCCCTGATCCATATTCAAATACCTTTTGTTCCTTGTTAAGCCTGTCTTTGATAAAGTCAATAAAACTGTAGGTCACCCAGGGAAGCGCTTCACCATTTGCATCTACTGCCTGCTGTGTATCAAATGCCTTAAACCAACCGATGTTGGCCAGGTAGCCTTTATGGCCGTAAGATAAGAGTGCGTTTAGCCGGTTTGGCTTTGCAATAAGGGTAGCTAATGCTTTAAGTTTGCTCAACGTATTTTAATTTTTTGTAAGGCACAGATCAAAAATAAGGATTTTAACATCATAATGCCTTGATGCCTTGTCTTTGGTATAAAAATAATATAAAAAGTAGAAAGAAAACAAGCAATTAAAGTGGCGATCGAGGCACCTACACCTCCATATAGTGGAATAAGCCATAGGTTTAACAGAATATTTGCTACAGCCCCAAAGGCTGTCCTTTGAAAAGAGATCTTCGTATAGCCTTCTGCCAGCAAATATTGTGAACTGGCAACCCCCAGAAATACAAATACGCCCGACCAGATATGGATGCTCAGCATGGGGCCTGCACCTTCATAACGGTTTCCATATAAAAGATGGATAAGATCTGTCCCAAAAAAGCTGAGGACAATGGCTACGGGCAGGCTCATGAAAATTAAAAGGTCATAGAGGTTTTTCAGGCGCTTATGGTAACGATCAAGATCCGTTTGACGTGCATTGATGATTGCCGGAAAAACGGATGTCACAATGGCTAATGGGATGAAATACCAGGCTTCGCTGATTTTTGCCGCAGCGCTGTAAATGCCCACCTCTGCACTGCCGACATTTTTTAGCATCACCTGGTCAATTTTCATGTAAATAGACACCATTACTGCTGACAGGATCAATGGAAAGGATTGCTGCAATAAAGATTTTGCCCGGGACCAATTAAAGGTCCACTGGCGCATGTCGAAGCCCCTGATATGATACATCCACACGAGTCCCATCGCTAAAATAAGCGCATCCAAAGTAATTGCTGCTGCGAAGTAGATCAGGGGCATATTTAACCACACCAGGACTATTTTTACTACTGCCGACAGGATGACAACAATATTCTGGACCTGCACTACATATTTTGACTGGACCTGCGACTGAAAGTAGGAGTCAATCACATTAAATGATTTAAAGAAGGAGGCAATGGACAGTAAGGTGATGATCAGGGTTAGTGGTCTTCCGGGTTTATCTGAAAATTCGTGGAAAAGAAGATAAATGCCGATGCTAATGGGAATGATTAATAAATTAACTGCCAATCTCATGGCCAGCGAGGTGCCCAGGATTTCGTTCTTTTTATTCGGTTCTTTGATGATCTCCCTAATGATAAAGCTATCAAGGCCCAAGGTACCTACAGCAGCAACAATCGCTGTCAAAGCATCGGCAAAGCTTAAATCGCCAAAAGAAACGGGACCTAAATAACGGGCAATCAAAAAACCAACAATCATGCTGAGGATCTTGCCGAACATTAGCCAGCTGGTATTCTTAAAATATTTCTGGAAAGCTGCCTCGTCAAAACCTTTAATTCCCGGAATCTTCATGAGGCAAAGATGTAAAATTAAAAGCTGTTCTCAATCCGTTTTAACTGCTTGAGGTGATGTTTTAAATGGATTTCAATAAATCGAAGCCATTGTCTGGCGTTTAAATAACCCAAACGGGGATGTGGTGTTTTAATATCAGCCCTGGCCTTTCCCATTTTTTTATAGTCAGGTTCCAGTTGCTGAGCGAAACGTTGAATCAGCTCTTCGGCCTCCACTTTGGTCATCTTTTTCACCCGGGATTCCAGCTTTTGAGGAACTTTATATTTTCTGCCCGGTGGCAGGTAACCAAGAAATAAAATGATTTTCACGATGAAAGCTGTTGAATGCTTCTTGCCCTTGCCTTCGAGGCAATTTTCCATAGCCTTCAGGGATAAAATACTGGAGTCAAAAATATGCGAATATACTTCACTGTACGACCAGCCACCGACGGATGGTGTGAGCTGGAACTGCTCATCATCAATGGTGCTTAATTTCGTGCGGTAGGCCTCTGTAAGGTGATGAATAGAAGAAAATAGCTGGGCATTGTGCATAAATGAATTTACCCATTTCTTTTAGAAATGGAGTAACAATTCTTCGAGATGTGTAATTTGCCAGTTTACATCTGCCGGCTTTTCACGGTTTAATGGATTAAAGAAAATTGCCTTCATTCCAAAAGCCTGGGCACCTCTAATATCTGCCTCAATACTGTCCCCCACCATAATGCTTTCTTCTTTTGTTGCCCCCGCTTTATTTAGCGCATATTCAAAGACCGCCTTATCCGGCTTGTTTACACCAACATCTTCAGAAATGATGACGTTTTTGAAATAAGGGTTTAATCCAGAAACGGACATCTTAGTTAGGGTGGTTTCTTTAAACCCATTGGAGATGATGTGCAGTGCGTATTTTTCCTTTAAATAAGCAAGAACTTTTTCCGAGCCTTCGAAAAGATTGGTTTTTGTAGGGCTGATCCTCACATAATCAGCTTCAAACTGATGTGGCACCAGGGAAGGTTCTACACCTAACTGTATAAAAGTTTTACTGAAACGCTGCGATCGTAATTCTTCCTTGGTGATCTTACCAAGGTGGTATTCAGCCCAAAGAAAATGATTGTTTTCGGTATACGTTTGTATAAAATTTTGTGGAGAATTTAAGCCAAGTCCCGGCAGGTTATATTGCTCAAAAAGCTCCATCAAAGTCTCTTCCGCATTGCGGTCGAAATCCCAGATCGTATGATCCAGATCAAAAAAGATATGTTTTATCATGCTTATATTTTTGACCCATAGGCTAAATCACCTGCATCGCCCAAACCAGGAACGATGTAAGATTTGCTGGTCATCTCTTCGTCGATGGCACCGACCCATAATTTAGCTTTTGGGAGGTTTGCACGCACATGCCTGATGCCTTCGGTACTGGCAATGGCGGCAACAATGTGTAATTCTTTGATGTTGAAACGATGTATTAATTCCTTACAGCATAACACCATGCTGAGTCCTGTGGCCATCATTGGATCGGCCATGATAACGACCTTGTCGTTTAAATCGGGCGTGGAAATATATTCTATCTGGATGAGAAAACCGCCTGCGTTGTTGGATTTGCGCAATGCAGTAATGAAAGCAGACTCTGCTTTATCGAAAATATTCAATAAGCCTTTGTGTAATGGTAAGCCAGCACGAAGGATGGTTGCCAGCACCGGTTGAGCGGCCAGGCCCTTACAGTTTGCAATTCCCAATGGGGTTTGTATTTCCGTACTGGTAAAGGCCATACTTTTGCTGATCTCGAAAGCAAAAAACTCACCGAGCCTTTCCATATTGTTCCTAAAGCGCATAGGGTCTTTTTGAACATTCTCATCTCTCAGCTCAGAAATAAAAACGTTTGCGATAGAATTGGTTTTACTCAGGTCGAAGATCATTTGGTAAAGATAAAAAATTGCTTAACATTTTTGCATACAGCTTTCTCGCAGTTTTCCCCTTTCCGGTATTCAAGAGGTTGTCCTGGTGCCATAAAATATAAAACTGCCCGTTAAGGAGTTTCACCGTATCGACCATGTTTTTCCATTTCTCCAATATGGAGTCAGTACGGGTAAGTTTGTCTGCATTTAAGCTTAAATCATTGATGGCTATAGGGTGAACCAGCAGGTGCGTGCTTTTCTCCAGCTGCAGGTCATACCAATAAAAAGGGCTGCAGGTTCCTGCACGAAAGCCTGCCGTTTTTTTATAGCCCATGCGGTAATCCTTGTTAGTGCCTTCCTTCAATAGCTGGAGATAGCTCTTAGGCAAATCGATCTGCCCATCCACTTCGCCGTCTTCATCCGGCAAAAGATAAAAAAACAGGCCATTCACCTTGAATTTATCCTGCAGGCTTTTCAAGTACTGATGTATTTCTGTGGATTCATTCTCAGGCACCGCTTTTCTGGTAAATAATACCCTGGTTTTATTGTAAATGCTTTTTGCGGAATGAATTAATCCCCTGGCGTTTGTCCCGCCGGGATACATGCAAGTGAGCGGAATAAAATTGAAGCTTTTTTTACCGAAGTGAAGATCCGGATATTTTTTCAGCAGCAGGTTTTTGATAATTAAAGCCCAGGCATCAACAACAGGGATCTGTAAAATCTTTAAACGGCTTTGCAAGCTCAGTTCTGCCGGATAATGCCCTTCATCATCAGGGATGTAATGAAGATATTCTTCATAACGGCTTACAAAATAAAAGGCTGCTGCAAAAGGATCAAATGGCAATGCGCCACCGCTGATAGCGAAAGGTACGATGGTGTCACCAAAAGCGGTAGTCTTGAAAGTTGTTCTTATAATTTTATGTGATAGCAGCAGATCTACGTTCCGAAAGTGAATTTCATCTGCAACTGATTGATTGGAATAGCTGATTTTAGCTAAGGGGGAGCGCTTAAATTCGGCCAGATTAGAGCTGAATTCAATATCAGTTTTCAGGACATCACGGAACATAAAGTAGAAAATGTACTTTATACGGGGAGTAAGATGGGGTACATAGGCCAATAACTTCATGATGCCCATAAAAATAGGATAATAACATCACATTTCAATACCTCAGATTTCTTATCTTTGAATAAATGCACATCTATTTGAAAATGCAGGATAATGCTTTAAGATTCTGAAACAACAGATCCCGGAACAGGTCTGGGTTGACGATGAATTTAGATCAAAAACAAATCATATACGGATGAAATTCAAACTCGTTTCAGATTATCAACCTACCGGCGATCAGCCAAATGCCATAAAACAATTGGTTGAAGGGGTTAACAACCAGGAACATTACCAGACACTGCTTGGTGTTACCGGTTCAGGTAAAACTTTCACCATGGCCAATGTGATTGAACAAACACAGAAGCCGACACTTATTTTAAGTCATAATAAAACCCTGGCGGCACAACTTTACGGAGAATTTAAAAATTTTTTCCCCGATAATGCAGTCAATTATTTTGTTTCTTATTACGATTATTACCAGCCGGAAGCGTACATGCCGAGCAGTAATACTTATATAGAAAAAGACCTTAGTATTAATGAGGAAATTGAAAAACTGAGGTTACGAACTACATCTGCATTGATGTCGGGCAGGAGAGACGTGATTGTGGTTTCTTCCATATCCTGTATTTACGGTATGGGAAATCCCGAAGATTTTTCGCGATCCGTATTTCGTTTTTCAGTGGGTACCCGCATTTCCAGGAATTCTTTTTTACACAGCCTGGTTGAAATTCTGTATGCCCGTACCATTAATGATTTTAAAAGAGGAACTTTTAGGGTTAAGGGGGATACGGTGGATATTTTTCCGGCCTACCTGGATAGTGCTTACCGGATTTCTTTTTTTGGGGATGACATTGAGGAACTCAGTGTGATTGATCCTGTGACCGGAAAAACGTTGGAGAAACTGGAAGATATGGCTATTTATCCGGCTAACTTATTTGTGACGCCCAAAGACCGCTTCAATTCTTCTATTTGGGGTATACAAGAGGAATTAGAGGTCCGCAAGAACCAATTACTCGGAGATCGTCATTTACTGGAAGCTAAGCGATTGGAAGAAAGGGTGAATTTCGATATCGAGATGATGAAAGAACTGGGCTATTGTTCTGGTATTGAGAACTATTCCCGCTTTTTTGATGGGCGCTCGCCGGGGATGCGGCCGTTCTGTTTGCTTGATTATTTTCCCGACGATTATTTAATGGTCATTGATGAAAGTCATGTCACCGTACCTCAGATCAGGGCAATGTATGGCGGCGACAGGTCCCGGAAAATGTCCCTGGTAGAATATGGTTTCCGTCTGCCATCTGCCTTGGATAACAGGCCCTTGAACTTTGAGGAATTTGAAAGGCTGGCACCACAGACAGTTTATGTAAGTGCGACGCCTGCCGATTATGAATTAGAGAAATGTGAAGGGGTTTACATCGAACAGGTGATTCGTCCTACTGGTCTGTTGGATCCCGTTATCGAAGTTAAACCGGCCATTAACCAGGTGGATGATTTATTGGATGAGATTGATAAAACCGTTAAGATTGGCGACAGGGTACTGGTGACCACCCTGACAAAAAGAATGGCGGAAGAGTTGACAAAATATATGGACAGGCTGAACATCAAAGTCCGCTATATCCATTCGGAAGTGAAAACGCTGGATCGGGTAGAGATTCTAAGGGATTTACGCCTGGGGGTTTTCGATGTGCTGATCGGTATCAACTTATTGAGGGAGGGATTGGATTTACCAGAAGTATCTTTGGTAGCCATTCTTGATGCTGATAAAGAGGGTTTTTTACGTTCTGAAAGGTCATTGATCCAAACCATTGGGCGTGCTGCGCGGAATGACAGGGGCCGTGTGATCATGTATGCGGATAATATGACCGATTCAATGGCTAAAACCATTGATGAAACGAACCGCAGAAGAGAAAGGCAAATTGCTTATAACCTGCAACATGGTATTACGCCAAAAACGGTTGGTAAAAGCAGGGAGGCCATTATGGAACAAAGTTCTATGCTTGACTTTTCTGAAAATGCCACCAGGGCCAAGGCCTATGTGGAAGTGGATGAGGTGAGCATTGCTGCAGATCCCGTAGTGCAATATATGACCAAAGCAGAAATGCAGAAATCTATTGATAAGACTAAGAAAGAAATGGCTAAAGCGGCAAAAGACATGGACTTCTTAATGGCCGCCAGGTTAAGGGATGAGATGTTTGCAATGGAAAAAGTTTTTGAAGAGCGTTTTAGTAAATAAAAAATGATAATTTAATGGACGGAAAGAATAGAAAAGATATTTACCCTGGATTAGAAGTTGATATCATATTAAAAAAAGACCAGCGGTCTGGTACCTTAACAAGAGGGGTTGTGCAAAACTTATTAACCTCTTCTGCGTTTCATTCAAGGGGTATCAAAGTGAGACTGGAAGATGGGCAGGTGGGTAGAGTGGCCCATATTGTTGAAGAAGATTTGTAAATATCGTGCAATAATGCATGTGTTTTTGTAATAATTAAAGGCGGATTCCGTCATATTTGTAAATATTAAGATTAAAATATGGGATTTTTGAAATTTATAATGATCACCATCCTAGTACTTTGGTTGATTAGAATGATCATAAGGTTGGTGTTTCCACTCATGCTGAGAAATATTTTCGGTAAGATGCAACAACAAGCTCACAACGGTGGGGGACCCTCACCACAACGGCCTCAGAAACCTGAAGGTTCGATTTCTATTGACTATATGCCCCCTCAACCAAAACCGGGAAACCCAGATAAGATGGGTGATTTTGTAGAGTATGAGGAAGTGAAATAATATAAATATTTATATTTCTTCGTTATTCAGTGCTTATTTCTTTCCTTTTTATATTTTTGGGGTTAGTTTCAAATAAATAACCCTTAATGAATACTTGGTTAAAAACAAATGGCATACACTTAGCCATCATCGGATTTTTCGTAATCATCTGTTTCGCTTATTTCAGTCCAGTGATGCAAGGCAAAGCTCCTGCACAAAGTGATGTGTTGCAGGCAAAGGCCATGCAAAAAGAAATTATGGACTATAAAGCCAAAGATGGTAAAGGCCCGCTTTGGACTAATCAAATGTTCGGAGGGATGCCAGCTTACCAAATTTGGGTTCAATATCCAATGAACGGGGCCACACATGTGATCGGCTTGATCAAAACGGTTTTGCCAGACCCGGTAGACGTGGTTTTATTATATTTAGTAGGTGCATACCTGCTATTTTGTGTATTAAAGGTTAATCCTTACCTCGCTGCAGCTGGCGCTATCGCCTTTGCTTTTACTTCTTATAATTTTATCATCATTGAGGCCGGACATAGTAACAAAGCGATGGCCATTGCTTTTTTTGCTCCCCTGCTTGCGTCTGTTATTTTAAGCCTCAGGGGCAAATATTGGCTCGGTGGAAGTTTATTCGCACTCTTCCTGGCCCTTGAAATCCGTTCCAACCATATTCAGATGACTTATTACTTGTTCATGGCATTATTTATTTTTGTTGTAGTGGAAGCTTATCATGCTTTTAAAGATAAACGCTTCCCTGCTTTTGGTAAAGCAATTGCCTTTCTTGCTATTGGCGGGGTCCTGGCGTTGATGGTTAACGCAAGTACATTGTGGACAACCTATGAATATGGCGAGGAATCCAACCGTGGCAAGTCGAATTTAACGACGGATGCAGCGCAGGAAAGTTCCGGATTATCTAAAGAATATGCTTATGGCTGGAGCCAGGGTGTAGGGGAAAGCTTTACCTTCCTGATTCCAAACTTATATGGTGGCGCAAGTGGTATTGATGCACTTATTAAACCTGAAAGTAATGTTTATAAATCTTTAGCCGCATTAACTGGTGGGGATCCCACCCAGGCTATCCAGCAATTGGGCGGTCAGATTGGTTTACAGCAGTATTGGGGCGGAAAACCTTTTACATCGGGACCTTATTATTTCGGTGCCATTATTTGTTTCCTGTTTGTATTCGGTTTAATGATCGTTCGCAGCAGGATGAAGTGGTGGATTTTAGGTACAACCATCCTCTTTATGTTGTTGTCCTTCGGAAGTAACTTTCCGCTGGTATCTGATATTTTCTTCGATTATTTACCATTATACAATAAGTTCAGGGCAGTCGAATCCATCCTTGCAGTAGTAGGCCTACTGGTTCCTCTACTGGCTATTTTAGCCATCAAAGAAGCAATGGAAGGGCAATATGAGCAGGGGGTGTTAGTGAAAAAACTAAATATTGCTGCTGGTGTTACCGGTGGTTTTGTGCTGTTAGTAGCCATTATACCTACACTATTCTTTAGCTTCATGAGTCCGAATCATGGTTTAATGATAGACGCGCTGACGCAGATGCTGCAGAACAACAGGGGCGAGGCCATGAAAATTGCCAATGCACTGGTTACCGATCGTGCAGATCTTGCCCGTGCTGATGCGTTAAGATCTTTGTTTTTCATTGCTGCGGGTTATGCCTTGCTATGGGCTTTCCTGAAAAAGAAAATGAGCTTGCAGTTGACCATTATTTTAATCGGCTTTGCAGTATTGATAGACATGTGGCAGGTGGATCGCCGTTATTTGAATAATAGTAATTTTGCCAATAAAACCGATTTAACGAATCATTTCCAGCCACGTGATGTTGATACTTTCATTCTGGCAGATAAAGATCCGAATTTCAGGGTGCTTGATTTATCGATCTCTACTTTCTCTGATGCCAGTGCATCTCAGTTTCATAAAACCATAGGTGGTTACCATGCTGCTAAATTGAAACGTTACCAGGAATTAATTGATAAACAATTTTCAAAAAGCATTAACCAGGATGTATTGGATATGCTGAACACGAAATACATCATTACCCAGGACCAGCAAAACGGTTCTTATAAAATGCAGCGCAACCCAACTGCAGCGGGTAACGCATGGTTTGTAGAAAGTGTGCGTTTTGCAAAAGATGCAGATGAAGAAATGAAAGCGATCAGCAGCTTTGACCCTAAAAGAGAGGCCATTGTTGATGAACGTTATAAATCACTTATAGATCCCAAGAAAATCACTTCAGGAGGTGCTACGGCGATGATTAAACTGGAAAGCTATCACCCTGATCACCTGGTTTATTCTTACAGCGCACCGACCGATGTAATCGCCGTATTCTCTGAAGTCTATTACGATAAAGGCTGGAACATGTATGTTGATAAAGTGAAGAAGCCTTATTTCCGCGCAGATTATGTGTTGCGTGCTGCACAGCTTGAAGCCGGTAACCATACTGTTGAATTTAAGTTTGAGCCTGTATCTTACTATACCGGGGAGAAAATTTCGCTGGCAGGATCTGTGCTGTTAGTTGCTGCATTGGGTTTTGCCCTTTACGGGAATAGGAGGAAGAAAGCTGCCTAAAGCTGAAATGAAGATATTGTACGCTATTCAGGGTACTGGTAATGGCCATATCAGTCGTGCAAGGGAGATCGTTCCCTTGCTGCAGCGATATGGCGAAGTAGACCTTTTGATTAGCGGTACACAATCTGAAGTAAAACTGATACAGCCCGTTAAATACCAGCTTCACGGCTTCAGTTTTATTTTCGGACGGAAAGGTGGCGTTCACCATTGGGAAACCTTTAAGACAATGAATCTGCCGCGTTTCGTTAAAGATATGCGGCAGATCCCTTTAAAAGATTATAACCTTATCATCAATGACTTTGAGCCGGTAACCGCCTGGGCATGTAAAATGCAGGGACTGGAAAGCGTTGGTTTAAGTCACCAGGCTTCTTTTCAGTCGCAAAAGGTACCCAAGCCCAAAAGCATTGACTGGGCACAACTGGTCATGAAGTATTATGCACCTGCGACACATTATGTGGGTTTTCATTTTCATCCTTATGATGATTTTATTTATACACCGGTTATACGTTCCGAAATAAGGAATTTAGTGGTGTCTGACCTTGGTCATTACACGGTATATCTGCCTTCAATAGATGACAAATTACTGGTGCCGCTGCTGCATCAAATGCCGGAAGTGCAATGGGAGGTTTTTTCCAAACATAGTCATGAAAAGTACACAACAAAAAATGTCCGGGTATCACCTGTTCACAATGAAGAATTTAACCAGAGTTTAGCCAGTTGCAGCGGATTGTTTACTGGCGGCGGCTTTGAAGGCCCTGCCGAAGCGCTTTTTTTAGGCAAGAAACTGTTGGTCATGCCGATGCGCTACCAATATGAACAGCAATGCAATGCCTATGCCCTTAAACAATTAGGCTTTCCTGTGATTTGGGGAAGTAATAAAAACTGGCTGCCCCTCCTAGAAGAATGGATTAACAACCCCCAAAAGTATGAATTTGACTTTCCGGATCATACCGCTGCGGTCATAGATAAGGTAATCAACACATATGCCAGATAATTTTCTTTCCTTTGAATCATAATTACCTATGATCAATCAGTTCAGAACCCTTAATCCCATTAACCTTCTTTTCTTGTTCGCATATACTTTTTTTATGCGTATTGCCATTTTTGTGGATACTCCACCCTTATTGAATTTCGAGTTTCTGGAACCCTATGCAAGGTTTTTTCTGCCGATTCCGCTAGATAACAGGTCATTCAGTTCCACCGGTAATATCTTCATAGCGGCGATCATTGTGTATATACAGGCACTGATCTTTAACAGGGTCATCAACAACCATGGCTTGCTCAGTAAGCCCAATTATTTGCCTGCGCTTTTATACATTACGGGAACCAGTTTGTTTATGCCTTTCCTGGTGTTAAGTCCGCCGTTGCTCTGTAATTTTCTGATCATTTGGATGATGAATAAGTTTTTGAAAGTGGGCAAGGTGCCAAGTGCGATCATGCTGATGTTCGATATCGGCGTAATCATTGCTTTGGGTACCCTAATTTACTTTCCATTTATTGTGATGATGCTGATGTTATGGCTAAGTCTGTTGCTGTACCGTTCCTTTAGTTGGCGTGAATGGCTATCCGGCTTAATTGGTTTTGCCATGGTATTCTTCTTTTTGGCTGTATTTTATTACTGGCAGGATCAGATTGGAATGTTTTACCGGATCTGGCTGCCACTCACCAATAAGTTCCCCCATGTTTTTGAAATAAATTACAATGACTACCTGGTTCTGGTACCTGTACTGGTGATGATGGTTTTGGCAATGATACAATTAAGGAAAAACTTTTTTCACAGTTTCATCAGTACCAGAAAGGCTTTTCAAATGTTGTTTTTTATGTTTCTGGTGGCCGTTGTAAGTTGTTATACCAAGCCTGATTTCAGGCTGTACCATTTTTTATTATGTGTGCCTCCGGGTGCGGTATTGCTGGCTTATTACTATTCAAATGCCACAAAGCGTTGGTTCTATGAAAGTTTATTTCTTATTTTTGTGTTTACGATCCAGTACTTTTTGTTCGTTTAACTTTTTTTAACAATTTGATCCCTTGAAACTTGCTAGATATTAATAGCTTTGTGCCATGAAGTTTGGTGTTGTCATATTTCCTGGTTCGAATTGCGACGAAGATGTGATCTATGTTTTAGAGCATATTCTTGGTCAGCAAGTCGTACGTTTATGGCATAAAGATCATGACTTGCAGGGGGCAGACTTCATCGTGTTACCAGGAGGTTTTTCTTTCGGTGATTACTTGCGTTCCGGCGCGATTGCACGTTTTTCACCGATCATGCAGGAAGTCATTAGGTTTGCGAACGCAGGGGGCTATGTGATGGGGATCTGTAATGGATTCCAGATCCTTGCTGAGGCCCACCTTCTTCCAGGTGCTTTGTTACATAACCAAAACAGGAAATTTATTTGCAGGAACGCCTGGGTTAAGGCGGTAACTACCAATAGTTTACTGACCAGCTTGTGCAATGTGAATAAGGCCATGAAAATTCCGGTTGCCCATGGTGAAGGACAATATTTTGCGCCTGCTGATACCATTAACAGGCTGAATGATACCGATAGGGTACTGTTCAGGTATTGTGATGAAGACGGGCAAATTAGCTTAACAACGAACCTGAATGGTTCTACAGAGAATATTGCAGGAATCTGTAATGCAGGACGTAATGTTTTTGGTTTGATGCCGCATCCGGAACGTGCTGCTGATGCGCTGTTGAATAACCAGGACGGGCTGATCATTTTTGAGTCAATCCTTGGGATGGTCAATGCATAATCTGGTTATTGATATTGGCAATACGAACAGTAAAATCGCTGTTTTTAAATCAAGGACGCTGGTTCATTTTGAATTACAAACAGCACTTGATTCCCGCAGGATAGCGGAGTTACTTGAAATGTTTAAGGTGAACAGCTCAACAGTATCTACTGTTAATGAAGACCAGGCTGCCGTGATAGCACTTCTTAAAGCCCAAACCCATTATATAGAATTTTCTACCCGCATTAATCCGGGCATTAAAAACAATTATAAAACGATTTCAACTTTAGGGCTTGACAGGTGGGCAAAGGTTATTGCTGCACAAAGGTATTACCCTGGGGAGTCTGTGTTTATGATTGATGCTGGAACATGTATCACTTATGACCTCCTGAATAATAAGGCTGAATATTTTGGTGGCAGCATCAGCTTAGGTATTAAGATGAGGTTTCAAGCCTTAAACCATTACACGGGCAGGTTGCCGCTGGTGGAATGGAAAGATGAAGATACAACGATTCCTGAGGGATCAGACACCCATAAAGCTATCCAGAATGGGGTTTTACAGGGAATAGTGAATGAAGTGGAGGGTTTTATTGCCAGCCAGTTTCGAAAAGACAATAAAGTGAAAGTGCTGATCACCGGTGGCGATGCACCCTTTTTCATGAATCAATTAAAAGGATGTAACTTTGCCAACCAGGTTTTCCACGAACCTTACTTAGTATTAAAAGGATTAAATGAAGTCATTGCATTTGAATATGTACAAAAAAATTAGTTATATCACCGCTGTTATGGTTGTGCTTACCAGCATCACCTTAAAAGCGCAGGTTACCACACAGTCGCCTTATTCGAAATTTGGTGTAGGAAACATTAAAGGAACGGCATTGCCTCAATTCAGGGCAATGGGTGGAATCTCAACCGGTGTATATAAGCCAACTGGCTACAGCAATGTAAATATGCAGAATCCGGCCTCCTATCCTGGTATAAACCTGACTACGGTTGATATTGGTTTGGCAGGAGGTTTTACAACGCTGAAGAACAGCTCCATTTCCGAAAAAAGTTTTAACTCTACACTCAGCCATATGACGATAGGCGTTCCGGTAAGTAACCGGTCTGCTTTAAGTTTTGGACTTGCACCTTATACAGAGCTGGGTTACCAGTTTTCTAACCGGGTTACTTTAAGCAACGGGCCAAATTCTGATAGCCAGGATGCGAATTATATTTATGCTGGCGAAGGTGGGTTGAACAAGGCCTTTTTAGGTTATGGTTATCGTTTTGGCAAAAACCTGAAATTAGGTGCTAACGTTGAATACTTGTTTGGAAACCTTCAGAATTCACGTTCCACTGAACTTGTTGTTCCTGACTCGCTCATTAGCAGTAACAATACGATCAACTCCAGGATGCAAACTAAAAACAGTATTGGTGGATTTAGTTTCTCTTACGGAATGCAATATGATATACCGTTGAACAGCAAGACTTCCCTGGTTTTAGGTTATTCTGGTTCTTCAAAATCTTCCATAAATTCTACAAGATCTTCTGTGGTAACACAGTATAACAGAAATTCATCCGGTGAAGAAAATTCGGCATTGGACACCCTGATTAATATTGAAGGTGCTGAAACCAGCTTAAAATTACCTTTGATACATAATTTTGGTTTCACCATTCAAAAAGACAATAAATGGTTGATCGGAGCGGATTATCGCACGGGAAAATGGTCTGAAAGTAGCATGGGCGGTG
Source organism: Pedobacter immunditicola (assembly GCF_037482985.1). NCBI lineage: Bacteria > Pseudomonadati > Bacteroidota > Sphingobacteriia > Sphingobacteriales > Sphingobacteriaceae > Pedobacter > Pedobacter immunditicola. The sequence goes on from NZ_JBBHKC010000002.1 coordinate 156,105, forward strand.
AAAATATGGGCTTGCAGGATACTTATGGTTATTCTGTAGGTGCGCAAATTACACCTGATGTCAATTCTATCGGCAGCTATTTTAAAAGAGTAGATTACCGTATTGGTTATACTTTTGATAAGACCTACGTGCAGATCAATAACCAGGATGTAAAACAAATGGCCGTAACTTTTGGATTGGGACTACCACTAGCGCGTTCCATGAATGGTCTTGCGTTTTATAAATTAAACTTCACCACTGAAATCGGTAAAAGGGGAAGTATATCAAACGGACTGATCCAGGAGAATTTCATCAATTTCGGTGTAGGTTTTACGCTTAATGACAAATGGTTCAGAAAGTTTAAATTTGATTAAAATGAACTGGCGAAGTATAATATACACTTTTGTTATACTTGGTTTTTCGCAGGTTTTTTTGAATTCCTGTAATGAGGATGATTTAAAAAAAGCTGCAGCGGTATCTGCCAGCAAAGTTACTTTTACCAGGGACCGTTCACTAGGTGTTGAAGTCATCTACAGTGATTCTGCGAGAGTTAAAGCCAAAGGTTTTGCGCCTGTTCTCGATAAAATGACGCCTAAGGATGGCAAGATCTATCAGGAAATGCCTAAAGGGGTGAGCGTTGATTTTTATGGAGATGAACTGATCAAGACAGGCAGCATCAAGTCTGACTATGCCATCATGAAGGAAACGGAACAGCTGACTATCTTCAGGAAAAACGTAGTGGTGGTAACTGAAAGCATGACTTTCAACACGGAAGAACTTACCTGGGATCAAAAGGAAAAGAAATTCTTTTCTCCCAAAGGAGTTGTGAAAAGGCCTGATGGGTCTTTTGTGGATGCCATCAACTTTTCGGCACCCCAGGATTTTAGTACAACCACCTTTGAACAGGGTGTTGCGGAGACTTATATCAAGGGCGATCTGAGTCAACAATAGGTAAATTTTCCCCGGCTTATTTCCCTAGCTTATAAATACTTATTCAAATAGCTTTTAAAATTTTCTTTTTTTACCAAAAGTTGTATCTTGCGCCTCTTAAAAAAAATATAAAATAATTATTATGGGTTTAATGACGTTTTTGCGTAATCGTGCAGGCTTTATCCTTTTAGGCGCAATCGGTTTTGCAATTGTTGCATTTTTGTTGGGCGACTTGGTTAGCGTGGGTAAGCCTTTTTGGGCTGAATCTCAAAGAGTGGTGGGTTCTGTTGATGGTAACGATATAGACATCGATGATTTCGGCAAAAAAGTAGAACAGAGTGAGGCACAAATGAAGCAGCAGTATGGCGGAAGTTCAAATCCCCAAATGCAGGCTATGGCTGTTGAAAATGTATGGAACGGTGAAATTGCCGGTATCCTTCTTAATAAAGAATATGATCGTTTAGGCTTGTCGGTTTCTGGTGATGAGTTATTTGACCTTTTGCAAGGTAAAAACCCAAGCCCGATCATTGTTCAATACTTTGGTAATCCACAAACCGGTCAGGTTGACCGTGCGGCTGTGATCAGCAGTCTGAAACAACAGAATCAAAATCCACAGCTGAAAGAGCAATGGGACCTGTTGCAATTAGAAATTGAAAAACAGGCACTGCAGGAGAAATACGGCAACATGATCAAAAATTCTGTTTACGTAACTTCATTGGAAGCAAACGATGAATATATCAACAGAAATAAACTGGCAAGTTTCAACTATGTGAATTTGGATTATGCATCAATTACCGATGCAAGTGTGAAATTGGCTGATGCTGATTACACTGAATACTACAATGAGAACAAAAAACGTTTTGACAATCCGGTGGAAACCAGAACTTTTGAATACGTATCTTTTAGTGTTAATCCTACAAAAGAGGATACTGCTGCTATCAAAAAACAAGTGGATAAGTTAGCTGCAGATTTTCCAACTGCTAAAAATGATTCTTTGTATGCTGCCATCAATTCTGATGTGAAGGTTCCTTATACTTACCTGACCAAAGGCATGCTTGATCCTGCTATTGACTCTGTGGTATTTAAATTACCGGCAGGTAGTTTTTACGGACCTGTTCTTTCAGGAAACTCTTATAAATTAGTTAAAGTAGTTGACTCGCGTTTTTCTCCGGATTCGGTAAAGGCCAGTCATATTCTAATTGATGCTGCCCAAACAGGTGGGGTTGATAAAGCGATGAAAATGGCTGATTCATTAAAAACTTTAGTTCAGGGTGGTGCAAGCTTCGCTACACTGGCTTCAAAATACAGCGTTGACGGATCAAAAGACAAAGGTGGTGATTTAGGTACTTTCGGTCGCGGACAAATGGTTGCAGAATTTGAGAATGCTGCTTTTAACGGTTCAGCAGGAGATCTTAAGGTGGTGCGCTCACAATTCGGCGTTCATTTGATTAAAATTGATGCGCAGATCGGTTCATCAAAAGTGGTGAAACTGGCTTATATAGAGAAGAATTTAGCGCCAAGTGGCAAAACAAAAGATGCGGCTTATAAAAAAGCAACAAGCTTCTTAAGTGAATTAAAAGGAGATAACTTTAATACATTGGCACAGAAAAAGGGATACACGGTTGCTGTAGCAGATAAGATTTCTGGAAGTCAGGGATATGCTCCGGGACTGGATAATCCTCGTCCGATCATTAAAGATGCCTTTGCAGCTGAAAAAGGTGATGTGCTTGAGCAGATCTACACCATGGAGAATGCTTTTGTGGTAGCTCGTTTGACAAACATTATGCCTAAGGGTTTATTGCCATTGGAAGCAGTTAAAAAAGATATCGAGCCTTTGGTTCGTCAGGCAGTTAAAGCAAAAATGCTGACTGAAAAGTTGAATAATGCCCTACAAGGTGCATCGAATATTAATCAGGTAGGACAGAAAGCTGGGAAACCGGTGGAGATGGCAGAAAACATTGTTTTCGCTAACCCTGTACTTGCTGGTGTAGGCCAGGAAAATAAACTGATCGGTTCTGTATTTGGTTCGGCTCCGGGTAAAGTTTCTAAACCTGTAGCAGGCGAAAAAGGTGTTTATGCTTTTAGTGTCAAAGGATTCAGTAATCCTGGTGCCCTTGCTAATACCTTTAAACAGAAAGAAACCATGTTAATGTCTGTGGCTCAGCGTTCTTTAGGTGGAGCTTTCCAGGCATTAATGGATAAAAGCGAGATAAAAGACAATAGGGTGAAATTCTATTAATCTTATTTTATGTAATTTTGTAACCGGAGGCAAAGCTGCTTCCGGTTTTTTTATTTATGTAGCTATGGATATTCAGGAAAATTTTGTTAATAAAGTGGCTGCCAGTGGGCTGATTACCTTGAACCTCGAGGAGTATTATCCAAAAGGGGAACGTTTGGTTTATGATATTAAAGAGAATCTTTTTCATGGATTGATCTTGCGTGAGAAGGATTTTCGTGAATTCATTAAAACACATGACTGGTCTCAATACAAGGATAAGAATGTGGCCATTATTTGCTCGTCTGATGCCATTGTACCTACCTGGGCTTATATGTTGTTGTCCAATCGGATGAAGCCTTATGCAAATGAGGTGGTCTTTGGAAGTCCTGAAGTACTGGAATCAGTTTTGTTTACAAAGGCGCTGTCTAAAATTGATACCACTGCACTTGCAAACGAAAGAGTGGTGATTAAGGGTTGTGGTGAAATTCCTGTTCCAATTTCTGCTTATGTGGAGCTCACAAATTTGCTTACACCGATAGTGAAAAGCATTATGTACGGTGAGCCTTGTTCAACAGTTCCAGTTTATAAAAGAAAAGATTAATGATTTGGATGACTTTTTGTAACGCTCCTGTATGAGATATACCCATTTGTTTGTGCTGTTTTCCCTTTTGCTTAGTTTTAATGTTCATGCCCAGGAGTTGCCTTTAAAGAAGGAGCCTGTATTTCAGGCGGGAGAAGTCCTTGAATATAAACTGAAATATGGTTTCATTACGGCAGCAGAAGCCACCATCAAGGTAGCCAATTCTGATTTAAAATTTGATGGCAAACCCACCTATAAACTCACCGTTGATGCGCGGACGTCAGGTTCTTTCGATGTTTTTTATAAAATCAGGGACCACTATGATTCCTATATTGATAAGGTAAACCTTACGCCCTATTTTTATCAGGAAAATATACGGGAGGGCCGTTATCGTAGACAAGACAAGGCACGCTTTACGCAAGGCACCCGCAAAATAGTTTCTAATCGTGGAACTTTTACCGGACCAACGCATCAGACATTTGATTTGGTCTCTGCATATTATTTTGCCAGGAGTCTGGATATCTCAAAAATTAAGATCGGTGATCAGTTTGCCCTGAATTATTTTTTGGGGGATGAGATTAATCAGCTCCAAATAGAATATATTGGTAAGGAAGTAGTAAAAAGTAAACTGGGTAACATCAGGTGTCTTAAATTCAGCCCTTCTATACAGCCAGGACGAATCTTCAGAAAAGATAGTAGACTTTACCTCTGGATTACTGATGATGGCAACAGGGTGCCTGTAAAGGCCGAGGTGGAGATTCTTGTCGGTGCAGTAACCATGGAAATTAACTCAGCGAATGGATTAAAGTATCCTTTGGCTAAAAATTGAAATTAATATAATGATAGAAGTACAAAACACCCTGTTGCATGAAGATCTGATCAGAGAGAACTTTGTGTGTAACCTGAATAAATGCAAAGGGATTTGTTGTGTTGAAGGAGATGCCGGGGCACCATTGGACCATGCAGAAAAAGCTATACTAGAAGAAATATATCCAAAAATTCAACATTTACTGGCTCCAAAGGGTATTGCCGCCATTGAAGAATTTGGTACATCGGTACTGGATGCTGATGGTGATTTGACTACCCCTTGTGTAGATGGCCACAAAGAATGTGCTTATGTGACTTTTGAAGACGGCATTACCAAATGTGCGATTGAAAAGGCTTATGAGCAGGGCATCATCGATTGGCAGAAACCCATTTCCTGCCATTTATATCCGATCAGAATTACGCAGTATCCTGAATTTGATGTACTGAATTACGACAGGTGGAGCATTTGCAGTGATGCCTGTAGTTTTGGGCGTGAACTGAAAGTTCCCGTCTACCAGTTTTTAAAGGGGCCGCTGATCAGGAAATATGGAGCAGAATGGTACAAGGAACTGGAAGATAGTGTTGCTTTATACCAGGAAAATTTGATGTAAGATTTAGCAGAATCGGGCAACGTTATTTGTCTGGTATTGATATATTGCAACTGTAAGTACGTTTAATATATTGAACCTAAATAACCAATAATAAATATCTCAAACTTAAAACTCTTAGAATTTGAAAGGAATAATACTAGCAGGTGGAAGTGGCACAAGGTTGCACCCTTTGACCCTGGTTATGAGTAAGCAAATGATGCCGGTTTATGATAAACCAATGATTTATTACCCATTGTCTACATTAATGCTCGCAGGGATTAAAGAGATCCTGATTATATCTACTCCACACGACCTTCCAAATTTCGAAAAATTATTAGGTGACGGCAGTCGCTTGGGCTGTAAGTTTTCCTATGCCGTTCAGGAAGAGCCAAACGGACTTGCTCAGGCTTTTGTGATCGGTGCAGATTTCATAGGAAAGGACAAAGTGGCCTTGGTGCTTGGGGATAATATTTTTTATGGAGATGGGATGTCAAGGTTGTTGCAAAGCAGTTCTGATCCAGATGGAGGCATTGTTTTTGCCTACCAGGTAGCAGATCCGGAGCGTTATGGGGTGGTTGAATTTGATGGGAATAACCAAGCTGTTTCTATAGAGGAAAAACCTGCTTTTCCAAAATCAGATTATGCGGTTCCGGGCTTATATTTTTACGACAATAGTGTCGTTGAAATCGCTAAAAATATTAAACCATCTCCCCGCGGCGAATACGAAATTACAGATGTCAATAAAGTTTACCTTGATCAGGGAAGGCTTAAAGTGGGTGTGTTGAGCAGGGGAACTGCCTGGTTAGATACAGGTACTTTTTCTTCCTTAATGCAAGCCGGACAATTTGTTGAAGTGATTGAAGAACGTCAGGGATTAAAGATTGGCTGTATTGAAGAAGTAGCTTATAGAATGGGTTTTATTGATAAAGAACATTTAAGAAAAATTGCAACGCCTCTTGTTAAAAGCGGTTATGGTGCATATCTGTTGAAAATCATTAAATAAGCCCAGGCTATTCATTATTCGAAATGCGATCATCTTTATGATCAAAAATGGCGAATAAGCATTGACGAACAAGTATTGAAAAAGAATGAGACTGTCCTTAAAAAGTTGACAGTCTTTTTTTATGTAAACACATTTCTATGTAAAAAGAGGGAACATTTTCTGCGATACATGGTAATCAGATTTTACCTTAATCTATAGACGTTCGTTTCAGACAGTAAACAAATGAAAGTTTTTTTTTGTTAGTAAATTAAGTTGCCTTCGTATGGAAGTGGGAAATAGGCAGAAAATATATGTATATATGAAATACCGTCTATTCACTTTGTTGGTTATCTGTTTTCTTAAGGGCTACTCGCAGCAAACACCAACTTTCAATCTACTCAGGTATGATGATGATTTTTCTTACCTCAAAAACGACACTTCGCGATCCTGGTATTCGAAGTTAAAGTATCAGCCCCTTTCGAATGATGGAGATGCATATATAAGCTTTGGCGGGGATTTTCGCTACCAGTATTTTTACATGAGGAATGAGAAATGGGGAGAACTTTCAGCAGTTGATTGGTTTCTATACGCAAGGCATATTGTTCATGCCGATCTGCACCTGAACAAGAAATTGAGAATGTTTGTCCAATTGCAGAGCAGTCTTGCGCCTGGAAAAAATAATAAAAGCCCGGTCGATCAGAATGAGCTGGATCTGCAACAGGCATTTGTAGAATACCATTCTACAGGTGATCCTTCCCGAAAGCTGCTGTTGCGCTTTGGCCGGCAGGAATTAAATTACGGATCTCAACGTTTGGTTTCGGTCAGCGAAGGGCCAAATAACCGGCAAATATTTGATGCTTTGAAAGTTCAATATGCCGTAAAAGACTTAGTAACCGATCTTTTTTATAGCCATCATCTTCAAGATAGGAGAGGTGTCTTTGATGATAGGTTCAATAAGGATAATCGTTTCTTCGGTTCCTATACCGTGGTGTCTGATGTCCCTGTATTTCAGCATATTGATCTGTATTATTTCGGTTTAAATAAAAAAAGGGCCGTATTTGACGAAGCAACGGGGAAGGAAAACCGCCATACAATTGGAACAAGGGTATGGGGCAAGACGACCAGCTGGCGATATGATGTGGAGGGCGATTTTCAGTTTGGGAAATTTGCTGGAAAAAGAATCAATGCCTGGCAATTTTCATCCAATGCAGGGTACAAAATCAATCAGCTGAAATTTCAGCCTGAAATTGGGCTTAAAACAGAGGTGATTAGTGGAGATGAGCATGCCGGAGATAATATTCATCGATCTTTTAATCCGCTGTTTAACCGGGGCGGGTATTTTGGCTTAGCAGCATTGGTGTCTCCTGTTAATCTCATTGACATACATCCATCTTTAAAATTTGAGCTCATTAAAAAACAAGCTTGCGACTCAAATTGGATATACTGCCTTCTGGAGATACAGTAAAAATGATGGTTTTTATGGGCCCGGTGTTTCGTTGTTGTACTCCGGAAATAATACCACTCATAAATTTATTGGTGACCAGGTGGTCTGGCAGATGACTTTCAATCCTAATGCCTTTTTATACTTTTCCCCTGAATTAACATGGTTTAGGCCAGGTGCTTATTTAAAGGAAGTCGGCCCGGGAAAGAACCTGTTATATACCGGACTAACTACACAATTTAAATTCTAATTATATATGGGCAATGTGACAGCAAGAAATTAGCTATATTAAAGCTGTTAGCTATATATAAGGTTTTTGTGTTTAGTATTACAATTAAACGTTTTTTTCAGACAAAGACCGGATCACCCTGCATGGATTTCCAGCAGCAAAAACATCTGATGGCACATCTCTGGTGATTACACTTCCTGCACCAATAACACTCCGGTCGCCGATCGTTACCCCTGGACAAATGATTACACTACCGCCTATCCATACATCATCACCGATCACAATAGGTTTGCCATACTCTAGGCCTGCAGCTCTTTCTTTGTAATTTAAAGGATGTGTAGCTGTGTATATTTGAACATTCGGACCAAAAAGTGTTCTATGACCAATGGTCACCGGTGCAACATCCAGGACCACACAGTTAAAATTAAAAAATACCCGGTCACCAACTTTTATGTTTGTTCCATAATCGCAATAAAAAGGCGGCTGTATCCAGAGTTCCGTACCTGCATCAGGAAGGAGAGTTGTCAGGATGCGGGTCCTTTCTTCAGCCTGATCTTCACTCGAGTCGTTTAATTCCTTAAGAAGTAACCTCGTTTCCAGCCTTTCATTTGTCAGTTGTGGATCAAGAGCGTTATACAAATCACCGGCAAGCATTTTTTCTTTTTCTGTTTTCATCTGTATATAGTTAGTTAACGGTAATGAAGAGATCCTGAGCTTACATTGGATCTAGAGTGGATCTACCATGGATCTACGTTGTATCTACCTTTTCCTGTAAAAACGTAGATATGGGGTAGATGTTTAGTACATGCGACCTGGATTAAATAGTATGATGCTTTGAAACAAAAATGGTGCTGTTTTTTTAACAGCACCATTTTGAACGGGAAAATACACTTTTTGATAAAGTAAGCGGATTATTTCTTTTTCACCGCCTGCATGGGATTCACGCCAACAGATTGCCCTCTCACCGCGCCGCCTGTTTTTTGTTTAAATAACTGGAATTTTGTAGGTTCAGCATTTCCACCCCAGGTATTATTACTTTCATCAATATCAGCGGTTTCACGCATGGGGTCAAGTTTGATGGCAGTCACTTCCTTATCTTCTACATACATCTTAGAAGCATTATTTTCATTCAATCTCCAGATTTGAGCAGGAATACGATCCACTTTTTTAGTGCCATCAGCATAAGTGAATTCAACTATCACTGGCATGATCAAACCACCCTTATTACTGAAAGAGAGCTCATAAAAGTGTTTGTTGCCATACTTTTGTTTATCTTCATTACTCAGGTTTTCTACAAATACCCTGCCTTCCTGTTTACGTGCAGCAGTATCCACTTTTTCAAGTCCGCGTGCATATCTCCAATAAAAGTCCCGGGCATTTTCATCTTTGTCCGTATAAAAAGTGGTCTTCTTATCCTGTTTATTTCTGATTTTAGAAATATCCTCAAAATCATTTACCAACGGCTTATCGACTTTCATCATTCTGTCTCTTGCAGCTGGGAGACTTGCATTTAAATCAGCTTTCGCATATTTAACGGAATCAAGTGAAATATCACAAGCATCAGTGCTGTAAAACCAGCCTCTCCAGAACCAATCCAGGTCTTCGCCACTGGCATCTTCCATTGTTCGGAAGAAGTCTGCAGGTGTAGGGTGTTTAAAAGCCCATCTTCTGGCATATTCCTTAAAGGCGTAATCGAATAACTCCCTGCCCATAATGGTTTCTCTTAGTATATTTAAGGCTGTTGCAGGTTTGGAATAGGCATTGGGTCCAAACCGGACAATGTTTTCAGAGTTCGTCATTACTGGCTCCAATTGGTCTTTCGGTAATTTCATGTAATCAACGATGGTATGTGCCGGACCTTTTTTTGTAGGGAATTTATTATCCCACAATTCTTCTGTGATGTATTCCATGAAAGAGTTCAGTCCCTCGTCCATCCAGGTCCACTGGCGCTCATCGCTGTTTACAATCATAGGGAAGAAGTTATGTCCAACCTCATGGATAATTACGCCGATCATCCCATTTTTTGTAGACTCACTATAAGTACCATCTTTTTCAGTACGGCCAAAGTTGAAGCAAATCATAGGATATTCCATGCCGTTTGCAGCTTCAACACTTTGTGCTACAGGGTAGGTATATGGGATCGTGAAATCTGAGTATGTTTTAATGGTGTGTGCGATCGCTCTTGTAGAGAATTTTCTATACAACCCATAAGCTTCTTTACCATAAAAACTCATACACATCACATCCTTTCCTTCAATCGGTTGTGCCATGGCATCCCATATATACTTTCTGGAAGAAGTCCATGCGAAGTCCCTTACCTCATTAGCCTGAAAAATCCAGGTTTTACTCGCAATACTTTTCTTGGTTTCCGCTTTTTTAGCTTCATCCAGGGTTACGACCTCTATTGGTTCTGCAGCTGTTTTCGCTTTATTGTACCTTGCTAACTGCACAGGCGTTAAAACCTTTTCGTAATTGATACACTCACCCGTTGAAGCCACCATATGGTCTGCCGGAACAGTCATTTCTACTTTGAAGTTTCCGAAGGTCAAGGCAAATTCGCCGCGACCTGTAAACTGATGATTCTGCCAGCCCTGGTAATCACTGTAAACGCATAAACGAGGATACCATTGAGCCATCGTAAAAATATGGTTGCCATCTTCAGGGAAGAATTCATAGCCACCGCGACCGCCCATGCTCATCCTGTCTGCAATTTTATACGTCCAGTCTACTTTAAAAACGAAAGTTTGGCCGGATTTCAAGGCAGCTGGAATTTCCACGCGCATCATTGTTTTGTTGATGGTATATTTTAACGGTTTACCTTGCGCATCGGTTAGTTTGGAAATCTTAACACCCATGCCATTATCAATCCTGCTTTCCTGAGCTCTGTCGATCATGGCGGTTGTGGCAATTGCAGGTAATTTGCTGCTGTTCTGGTAGTTGGCGTTATTTACATTGCTATGCTCATTCTCATCTAATTGCAACCAGAGGTAAGTCAACACATCCGGAGAATTGTTAAAATACGTCACCGTTTGTGAGCCTGTTAGCAGCAGGTTTTTTTCATCAAGTATAGCTTTAATGTCGTAATCGGCCCTTTGCTGCCAATATTTGACGCCTGGAGCACCACTTGCTGTTCTTTGCTCATTGGGTGTAGTAAGTATGGTACCCAATTGCTCGAATTTATTGCCATGGTTACTTTCGGGGTTGTTTCTGATGTTTTGCGCTTGTAAAGCACCGATGGCAGAACCTAGAAAGATAAAAAAAGTAAAGATTTTCTTCATTTATAGCTTATTATAGTTTTTAAATTTAATTTGCCAACTTTTGATGAGAAAGGCGATTATAAAAATATAACGTTTTTTTAATATACTCAAATAAGATTGATCGAATGCAGCTATTATTAAGTAAATCACTGTTATTTTGTTACCTTCTGCTCAGTTTTATACCATTAGGTATAAAAGATATGTCGTGGCATCCATTGCACCTGAGTAGTATGGAACTGAATTATACCACTAAGGGTGGCACAATAGAAATTAGCTGCCGTTTATTTACTGATGATTTAGAAGATGCATTAAGTAAACAGTTTAAAGTCTCCACTGATCTCTCTGCTCCTGCGAAACATAAAGCAATGGATGAATTGCTAAAGAAGTATATCGCCATGCATTTCAAATTAAAAGCCAATGGCAAGCCCTTAGCTTTTAATTATTTAGGATTCGAAAAAGACAGGGAAGCTGTATTGGTATACATTGAATCGCTTCCCGTTAAAGAATTGAGAAAATTGGAAACGTATAATTCCTTGTTGTATGATTTATTTGATGACCAGACCAATATCATGCATATGATCTATAATGGCCAGCGGAAAAGTTCTAAACTGGATTTTCCGGAAAATAATGCGGTGATTTTGGATTTACGGTAGGAAGATGGAAGCTTCAGCTATGTACAGGGAAATTATAGTTTTCCTTCCGCTGAGGAGATGAGTTTTATTTAAATAATTTTATGAACGATCACATAAAGAAACTTTACGAAATGTCCAATGCACCCAGCCGTGTGGTTATAGGTTTAATGTCAGGCACTTCTTTAGATGGGCTTGATGTGGCGCTTTGCCGTTTTCAGGGTTCAGGTTTAGATACTAAAACCGAGCTGCTTGAATTTAAAACCATTCCTTATGCAGCTGATTTCAAGGAAGAGTTAAAGTCGATTTCATTTAAGGAGCAGGTTGATCTGCAAAAGGTGACCTTGCTAAATGCCCGTATCGGTACCTATCATGGGGAACTGATTTTGCAATGTCTGCAGGAATGGGGCATTCAAGCAGATACGGTAGATGTAATTGCTAGTCACGGGCAAACCATATTCCATGCACCCAAATCTTTGCACCAGTTGGCGGCATGGCCAAATGCAACTTTGCAAATTGGTGATGGCGACCACCTGGCCGTGAAAACCGGTGTTATCACTTTAAGTGATTTCAGACAAAAACATATTGCTGCCGGGGGAGAAGGTGCTCCATTGGCTGTATATGGGGATTACTTGATATTTTCAAGTCCGGATGAACATCGAATATTATTAAATATCGGTGGAATTGCCAACTTCACTTACCTCCCCTCAGGAAGAAAATCCGATCTTATCTTTTCTACAGATGTCGGACCTGGTAATACCATCATGGACCAGTTTGTACAGCTCCATTATCCTGGTCTGCAATACGATGCGAATGCTGCATTGGCTTCTGCAGGAACAGTTAACCAAATCTTGTTGAAGGAATTACTGCGTGATCCTTTCTTTGAATTAACCTTTCCGAAAACAACAGGTCCGGAATTATTTAATTTGGCTTATTTAAATAAGGCTTTGGCTGCCAGTGAGCAGATGTATCCAGAAGAGAAACTGAAAATCTCTAATGAAGATATTTTGGCTACCCTATGCGAATTTACAGCGACCGGAATTGCAGATGCAATTGTGCGGTCCATAGCTAACCTTCAGCAAGTTAATGAGCTTGATCAAAAGGATTTTCAGCCAGGTGAACCGATCAATTATGAAATCTATTTAAGTGGAGGAGGAATGCACAATCCTTTAATTGTTCAAAAAATCAGTGAAAAATTAAACCGGAGTTTAAAGGATACCAGGGAATTGGAAATTGACCCCGATGCCAAGGAAGCTATTTTATTTGCACTGTTAGCGAATGAATGTATAACAGGAGGGCGACTTGATTTCGGAAGTCGCCCTGGTCTGCCATCGGTATGTATGGGTAAAATAAGTCTGCCGACTTAAATTGCCTGTGTTTCTTTTTTTAACCAGTTATTCTCTTCTTCAGTTAAGAAAGGGCTTAATTTTTCAAAAACTGTTGCATTATAGTCGTTTAACCATTTGATCTGGCTTTCTTCCAACAGCTCTTTCTTCACTATAGAAGTGTTGATGGGAGCGATGGTTAAGGGTTCGAAAGCATAAAAATCACCAAACTCAGTTTGTGCATCAGCTATAGTGTGCACTAAGTTTTCAATTCTGATGCCGTGTTTTCCCGGGCGGTAAATGCCTGGCTCGATAGAGGTGATCATGCCTTTCTCAATCGCCACCGGATTACTAGTCGGATTTAACACTTGCGGGCCTTCGTGTACATTTAAGAAGTAACCCACTCCATGCCCGGTACCATGGCCATAATTTATACCTTGTTCCCACATCGGTCTCCTGGTGATGGCGTCAATCTGGTAACCACAAGTTCCTTTAGGGAAATGCAGTTTGCAACCTTCAATCATGCCTTTCAATACTAATGTATAATCTGTGCATTCTTCTTCCGTATTGGTACCCAGAGAAACGGTACGGGTCACATCTGTCGTGCCATAGAAATACTGGCCACCTGAATCTACAAGAAACAAACTTTCTGGTTGCAGCTCCGCATCACTTTCTTCAGAAGCTGAATAATGAGGCAGGGCACCATGTGCTTTATAGGCGCTGATGGTCGTAAAACTATCACCAACAAAACCCACCTGTTCTTCCCGGAAGCTTCGTAATTTTGCAGCGGCAGAAAGCTCCGTGATTTTTATTTTACCAATATTTTCTGAAATCCATTTAAAGAAACGCGTAAGTGCAACACCGTCTTTCACCATAACTTTCCTCGTATTGGCCAGTTCAGTTTCATTTTTAACTGCTTTTAGAATGGTGGAAGGATTGGTTTCTTTGATCACCGTTACACTTGCCGGCAGCACCGCTATATAAGCGTAACAATTGCGCTTAGGGTCTATAAAAATAGAGCTGTTTTCCGGTAAACGTGATAATGCGGTTTCAATTTCGTCGTAGGGTAAAACCTCTACGCCGTTTTTCAGTAAGGTTTCTTTTTCATTTTCCTTTAATTTGGCAGGGTCAATAAATAGTTTTGCATGATCCTGACTGATTAAAGCAAAACTCAATACCACCGGGTTATAACTTACATCTTTTCCGCGGATATTAAATAACCAGGCCATGTCATCCAAAGAAGATACCAAGTGGTAATCTGCTTGGAATTTTATTAAAGCTGTTCTTACCTCAGCAAGTTTTGAACTTACAGACTGGCCAATATGTTGTTCTTCAATTAAAAAAGCGGCGTCAGTAGGTAGAGCAGGCCTGTCTTTCCATATAGGGTCTAAATAATCTCTATGGGTCAAGGTAATTCCTTTGCGGGAAAGCCTTTTGGTGATCAGGTCACCGGAGAGCACCGACAACAACTTCACATCCGAAGCAATCACACTTCCCGCAGGTAAAGTTTCACCGAGCCATTCAATATATTCCGGCATATGCTGAACCTTCAATTTTACCAGTTCAAAACCACTGCCGTCCAGTTGCTCGGCTGCCTGTTCAAAATACCTTGAATCGGTCCATAACCCTGCAAAATCCTGCGTAATGAGCAAAGTTCCTGCAGAACCTTTGAAACCAGAAACAAAGGGAATGCATTTATAACGCCTTGGTAAGTATTCACTCATGTGCGGATCAGCAGAAGGAATCAGGTATGCCTGCACATCATCAGCCCGCATTTGTTCTCGGATGGCTGTTAGTTTCTCTTTATATGTCATTTTATGAAAGTTGAATTGTCAAACAAAGCTACGGAATTTTATAAAGATGATGCTGACCGCTGTTTACCCCGATTATCGACGCTAAATATGACTTTGAATGACTTTGAACGTCAAAAATGAACTTATACGCCGATCGCGAAATGACGTTTCTTGTTTTCTTTTACATTCGAAATAAATAGGATGATCAATAAAATTTAATTTCAAATAATGGAAAAGAATATGTCCAAAGCGCTGCAGCTATTTTCAACTGTAATGGATCAAATCGAAAACAATGTTGCCCGTATGGTGGATCCTGTGGGGAAAATCAATTATGCTTATGCAAGTGTGACTTCTTTAGTTTTTGGCCAATATTTAGATTCGCCAGATAAATTAATCGAAAAGTATGATTTTGCGATTGATGAACTATCTCTCCTGACTAGAAGATGTTATGTCCTTTTAGATATTTTAGGTGCTGCCTATCCCGGTGAAGTCGATGACGATGTTGATATTCCAGATGAGGTTTACCTGGTCTATTATCTTTTCAATATGGTTGATTCGATTATAGGGTTTTTTGATGAGTCTCAAACCATAGAAATACCTGTCTGGTACGAACGTTAATAAGGTGATTAGGGTGAAAACATATTCTAAAATTTTATGTTATTGCTATCTGACTACAATTAAATTTGGACAACATGGATAATTCTGAAGACAATAAAGAAAAGGAGGAAAATAAACCTGCCGGAGAAATGAATGATGAGGCGCAGTCTCAAACCAGTGAAAAACCTTCTGAATTCAGCGGCATAGCGAATGCTTCGATGGAAGGGACTACTGAACAGGAACCCCTAGCAAGGGCTTATGATGCAGCAGTGCCTTCTTTTACCCTGGAAGGTGAGGACGATAAGGCTGAGGAGGATACTGATGAGGAGGATTTTGATCTTGATGATGATATCATCATCAGCCCATCGTGATTATAGGGGCTTATTATGGTATAGTAATTGCATAAAGGATGAAATATGAAAATAAAATTACTTATCATTCTCTTTGTTTTAATCTCAACTGCAGCCTATAGCCAAAATAATGGTGAGTATAATTACAGCATTGGCGTGCGTGGCTACAATTATATGCAGATGCCAGATGTTTTAAATCAAACCAACAATGAGAATTACCTCAGTTCCTACTTTACCAGCTATATCATAAAATTTAATGACAACTTGTTCAGTTACCGTATAAACGGTAGTTATCTGAAAAATGATTACAAATTTTACAACAATTGTGAGAGTTGCGAATTAGTTGATGGAGAAATGAAAGATTTTTCTTTTAAAGTCGGTTTTGAGAAAAGTTTCAATTATTCTGTCATACAACCTTATTTGGCCTTTGATCTGGGTTATCGTTCCAATAAATTTAAAGGGATGTCTCATATCATCAATCAGGATGGAACAACCGACCCTGGAGCGGTTAAAAATATCCATGCCACCAAGGAAGGTTTTACCATTACGCCTGTTATTGGCATAAAAATTAACCCGATTAAACAGCTTACCCTATTTGCAGAAAGCAACCTGGAATTCTTTTATTCTTATGAACGCCAGGAAGAAGTTAGTCCCGGATCTCCGAACAGCTTGACTTTAAAAAGGTATAATAAAGGGGAATATTTAATAAATCCTGTAGCTTTGGGGATTCAATTTCACCTCGACACTAAAAATTAATGAACAATATCATCGTTATCGGAGGTAGTGGCCAGCTTGGTCAATGTCTTCAGGAGGTGGTCAGGACTGAACCGCCTTTGTTTAATTATGTGTTTTTATCTCAATCAGAGTTAGATCTGTCGATGCAATTACAGGTGGAGTCGGTTTTTGAGCAATATAAACCCCTGTTTTGTATAAACTGTGCGGCATACACCGCTGTGGATCATGCAGAGGAAGACCATAATGCTGCACATCAAGTTAATGAATATGCAGTAAAGCGACTAGCAGAAACATGTGCTAAATATCAAAGTACTTTAGTTCATATTTCTACAGATTTCGTTTTTGACGGGCTAACAGGTGTTCCTTTATCAGAGGAATCTGTTACCAATCCAATTAACGTTTATGGTTTGTCTAAGTTAAAGGGGGAACAGGCCATACCACTTGTTTTAAATAATTATTATATCTTCCGTACAAGCTGGTTATATTCAGAAAAAGCGAACAATTTTTGTAAAACTATGCTGAAGCTTGCCCAGATTAAGGACCAGTTACAAGTCATTTCAGATCAAGTGGGTACACCCACTTATGCAATGGACCTGGCTAAATGCATTGTTCAGGTGATCAAAGCCAATAAAAAAGCCTACGGTATTTATCATTACAGCAATGAAGGGGTGGCTTCCTGGTACGATTTTGCAAAAGCGATTTTTGATTTTGCAGAGGTTGATATTGAAGTTATACCGGTAAATTCCGATGCATTTAAAACGAAAGCAAGGCGCCCGCATTATTCAGTTTTAGATAAAAGTAAAATAAAGAACACTTTTGATATTAGTATTCCTTATTGGAGAGAGAGTTTAAACCGTTGTATAAATAAGATGTAGTTTGAAATATTTATATTTGTCAATTAAATCAATTATTAATTTATGAAAGTTGCCTTAATTACAGGAGTTACCGGTCAGGACGGTGCTTATCTTGCGGAATTTTTACTTAAGAAAGGCTATTTTGTTCATGGGTTGAAAAGAAGAACTTCTTTGTTTAATACAGATCGTATTGATCATTTATATCAGGACCAGCATGAACAGGGGATTAACTTTAAACTGCATTTTGGCGATTTAACTGACTCAACGAATTTAATTAGGATTATACAGGAAACTCAACCTGACGAAATTTACAATTTAGCGGCGATGAGCCATGTACAGGTAAGCTTCGAGATGCCTGAATATACGGCGAATGCGGATGGTATTGGTACTTTGAGGTTGCTGGAAGCCATTAGGATTCTGGGCATGGAAAACAAGACCAGGATTTACCAGGCATCCACTTCTGAGTTATATGGTTTGGTGCAGGCTGTTCCGCAAAGTGAAACTACACCATTTTATCCCCGTTCACCTTATGCGGTGGCAAAAATGTATGCCTATTGGATAACGGTGAACTATAGGGAGGCCTACGGCATGTTTGCCTGTAACGGTATTCTTTTTAATCATGAAAGTCCGCTCAGAGGGGAAACTTTTGTTACACGTAAAATAACGCGGGCTGCCAGCAAAATTGCTTTAGGTTTACAGAGATGCCTGTACCTTGGTAATCTTTCTGCGCAAAGAGATTGGGGCCATGCTAAAGATTATATCGAGGCGATGTGGTTAATTTTACAACAAGAAAAGCCAGAAGATTTCGTTATAGCTACTGGTGTAACGACAACGGTGCGTGACTTTGTAAAAATGAGTTTTGCAGAACTAGGTATTGAAGTGGAATTTATTGGGAAGGACGAAAATGAAAAAGGCGTCATCATTGACATAGATCCGGAAGTGGTAGCTAAGCTTGGTTTAAATGCTTCCGAACTTCATTTAGGTATGGAAGTGGTAAAGGTTGATCCAAAATATTTCAGGCCTACCGAAGTAGACCTTTTATTAGGAGACCCCACTAAATCTAAAACACAATTGGGCTGGGAACCTAAATATGACCTTCCTTTATTGGTGAAAGATATGGTTCAAGCAGATCTGGAATTAATGAAGAAAGATGAACACCTCAAAAATGGTGGTTATACACCGCTGAATTATTTTGAATAAAACTTATAAAACATCTAATATGAGCTTTAAAAAAGCCCTTGCTATATTTTTATTTTTTACGGCTATTTTTCTAAAAGACACCACGGCTTTTGCACAAAGTAATTACTCTAATGTGAAAGTTGATGAGCTCAGTGACGCCCAGATCCGTCAGTTGATTCAAAGAGCAGAATCTATAGGCTATAATGATGCGCAGTTGGAACAAATGGCAGCGGCACAGGGGATGAAGCCCGAAGAAATTCAAAAGTTGAAGCTAAGGGTAGAGAAAGTACGCAAGCAAGGTTCGGAGAGTTCCAATGGTGCAAAAGAAACGAATAGGGGACGGTCTTATACAAATGGTAATGATTCTTTGACAAATAACCAAAGAAATGGTTCAGCCGCTGGCAATTTACAATACGGAGGTGAGGAGAAAAGAAGGCAAGAAATTCAAACCATGTTCGAAAGCTTAAAACCCAAGATTTTTGGTGCTGAGTTGTTTAAAAATAGCAATGTAAGCTTCGAACCGAATATGCGTATGGCCACACCAAAAAGTTATATTATCGGGCCAGACGATGAGCTGTTAATAGATCTTACAGGCGATAATGAAGCTAACTACAACTTAAAAGTAAGCCCGGAAGGCAATATCAACGTTGAATATGTTGGTCGTATCTCGGTTGGCGGCCTGTCTATCGAACAGGCTACGTCTAAAATCAAGTCCTTAATGTCTGGAACCTATCCAGCATTGCGAACAGGCAGAACTAACCTGGCCATCAATCTAGGTAATATCAGAAGTATTAAGGTGACCATATTAGGCGAGGTTGTTAAACCAGGTTCCTACACCTTGCCTTCGCTGGCAACCGTATTTAATGCCTTGTACGCTTCCGGAGGCCCTAATGAAAACGGATCTTTTCGTAAAATACAGGTCATTCGTAATAACCGGGTGGTCAGCACCATCGATGTTTATGATTTTCTACTGAATGGTCTACAAAAGAATAACATCCGTTTACAGGATCAGGATGTGATCAATGTGCCTGTTTATCAAAGCAGGATAGAGATGTCTGGTGAAGTGAAGCGGCCAGCTTTATTTGAAATATTAAGCACGGAATCATTAGAAGACGCTTTGCGTTTCGCTGGTGGATTTAGCAACCAGGCTTATACGGCTCAAATAAAAGTCTTGCAGAACACCAATAAAGAAAGAAAGATTACGGATGTGGATGCGGAAAGTTTTGCCACCTATGGCCCTTTAAATGGAGATAAATATATTGTCGAAGCCATATTAGACCGTTTTGAAAACAGAGTGGATATAACAGGTGCCGTATTTAGACCGGGGCCCTATGAATTGGATAAAGGGTTAACCTTAAAGGGATTGATCACTAAAGCCGATGGATTGACAGAAGATGCCTTTTTAAACCGTGGTTATATCAATCGTCTGAATGCTGACAATACCCTGGCCTTAATTTCTTTTGATGTGTCGAAAGTATTAGCAGGAACGGAAAATGATATTCCTTTACAGCGGGAAGATAAGGTGACTATTTCTTCTATTTTCGATCTGCGTGACGAGTATAAGGTAAGTATTCAAGGCGAGGTTAGACAACCTGGCACTTTTGACTATGCAGACAATATGAGTCTGGAAGATGTTATCCAAATGGCTGGTGGCTTTAGAGAAGGGGCTACTCCAAATCGGATTGAGATTTCCAGACGGATTAAAAACAGTGATGCAACTTCTATTAATGCCCAGACAGCGGAAGTTTTCACCCTGAATGTAGATCAGAACCTTAGAATACAAGATGATAATTTTGTATTGAAACCTTTTGATATGATTTCCATCCGTAGTTCGGAAGGTTATCAGGTTCAAAAACAGGTGAAATTAGAAGGTGAAGTTTTATATCCGGGTACCTATACCATCACCCAAAAGAATGAAAGAATTTCTGATTTGATTCAACGGGCAGGAGGTTTAACCCCTTTGGCTTATGTTGAGGGAGCTTCTTTAAAACGGCCAGGAGCAGAGAAGGTCAATCCTGCAGATAAAAATGCAATTAGTAACCAGGAAGAAGAAAACAAGAAATTCTTGAATTTAAAACGGGCACAGGAAGCAGGAGTAAAAGATACACTCCGGGCCGAAGTTGAACAACAATTGATCCAGTCTGATTTAGTCGGTATTGACTTGAAAAAGATACTTGATAAGCCAACCTCTAAAGTAGATCTGATTGTGGAAGATGGTGATGTGATCAGGATTCCTAGACAATTGCAAACGGTAAAAGTAACAGGTGAGGTTTTAAACCCAAATAGCATCGTTTACACACGTAACAAAGGGTTTAAACAATATTTAAATGGTGCCGGTGGATTTACATCCAACGCTTTAAAAAAGGGTGCTTATATAAAATATGCCAATGGATCGGTAGATGCGACTAAAGGATTTCTATTCTTTAAGAATTATCCGAGGGTTAAGCCTGGTGCGGAGATTTTAGTGCCTAAAAGAGCGGAGCGTGAAAGAATGACAGCACAAAGTTGGATTGGGATAGGAACGGCTGTTGCTTCTTTAGGAGCAATCATTGTAAGTTTGTTAAGGTAATGATTAAGCACATAAAATGAGTTCGGAAAGATTACAAAACATCAATCAAACTTCTTCTGATGATATTACTTTCAAAGACGTTATAATTAAAATTAAGGAATGGTGCCATTATCTTCTTTCTAAATGGATGATCATTCTTTTCATTGGTTTAGTTGGCGGATGCCTCGGTTTTGCTTATGCAGGTTACAAAAAACCGGTTTATACAGCAACAACTACTTTCGTCCTGGAAGAATCCGGAGGGGGTGGTATGGGTGGTTTGGGCCAATATTCAGGTCTCGCATCCATGGTTGGAATAGAAGTTGGACAGGGTG
Source organism: Pedobacter immunditicola (assembly GCF_037482985.1). NCBI lineage: Bacteria > Pseudomonadati > Bacteroidota > Sphingobacteriia > Sphingobacteriales > Sphingobacteriaceae > Pedobacter > Pedobacter immunditicola. The sequence goes on from NZ_JBBHKC010000002.1 coordinate 177,460, forward strand.
GGGGATTGTTCTCCGGAGATAATATTATAGAACTGTATAAATCTCGAAATATGGTTCGAAAAGCTCTGTTGAGTTCAGCCATAATTGACGAAAAAAGACAGCTGTTAGTCGAAAGATTTATAGAATTTAATAAGCTAAATGAAAAATGGCAAGGCACTGGTTTGAGTGATGTTAACTTTAAAGATAGCAGCAATTTCACCCTTTTACAGGATAGTTTACTGAGAGGAATTATTAAAGATATTAAAAACAACTATCTGACGGTAAGTAAGCCAGATAAAAAATTGAGTATCATCAATGTAGAAGTGAAGGCAAGTGATGAGATTTTTGCCAAGCTGTTTACAGACCAAATCGTTGCCACGGTCAATAACTTTTATGTTGAAACCAAGACCAAACGATCTATTGAAAATATTAACATTTTACAGCACCAGAAAGACTCGGTTCAAGCTGTAATGAATGGTGCTATTTTTGCCTCGGCTAAGACTTTAGATGCAACACCTAATCTTAACCCAACAAGGCAAGCACTAAGGGCACCAGTACAACGCTCACAATTTAATGCAGAAACAAATAAGGCTATACTTGGAGAGCTAGTTAAAAACTTGGAATTGTCTAAAATTACATTGCGCAAGGAAACTCCATTGATTCAAGTAATTGACAATCCTAGATTACCACTTGAAAAGCAAGCGCTTGGCAAATTTAAAGGAGGAATAATAGGCTTTAGTATTGCCTGTTTTTTATTCTCAATAATGATATTACTGAGAAAAATATTAAAAGAGACATTAAAATAATATGAATTTAAAAGGTAAGAAAGTATTAGTTACAGGCGCCGATGGATTTATCGGCAGTCACTTAGTTGAAAATCTAATTATTGAAGGCGCAAAGGTTACAGCCTTTGTATATTACAATTCTTTTAATAGCTGGGGTTGGTTGGACTCTTTATCAAAAGATACACTTGATCAAATCGAGATTTTTTCGGGAGATATTAGAGATCCGAATGGTGTGCGTACAGCAATGAAAGATATTGAAGTAGTTTTTCATCTTGCGGCCTTAATTGCAATTCCGTTTAGTTATCATTCTCCCGATTCATATATTGACACAAATGTTAAAGGCACATTGAATGTTATTCAGGCTGCTAAAGATTTAGGGATAGAAAGAGTTTTGGTCACATCAACCTCAGAAGTATACGGTACTGCACAATACATACCAATCGATGAAAATCATCCTCGCCAGCCACAATCGCCTTATTCAGCATCAAAAATAGGTGCTGATTGTATAGCTGAATCTTTTTATAGAAGCTTTGATCTTCCGCTAACCATAGTGCGACCTTTTAATACCTATGGTCCGCGACAATCAGCAAGAGCTGTGATACCAACAATCATTACCCAATTGTTAAGTGGAAAGCAGGAAATCAAGTTGGGCGATGTAACTCCCACCAGAGATATGCTTTTTGTTCAGGATACTGTTAAGGGCTTCATTGAAATTGCAAAATCTGATAAATTGGTAGGTCATGATTGTAATATTGCAACGCAATCTGAAATTTCGGTTGGTGACATTGCTCAAGAGCTCATCAGGCAAATCAATCCAAGTGCGGAAATCATTTCTGATGAGCAACGCCTTAGACCGGAAAAATCAGAAGTTTTTCGTTTATACGGTTCAAACAAGAAAATTTTAGAGAATACAAATTGGAAATTATCCTATACATTGGCTCAGGGTTTGGCCGAAACAATAGACTGGTTCCGGAATCCTGAAAACTTGAAACAATACAAATCGAATATTTACAATGTTTAACCAATAATGCTAAACATTTCTCGAAAAATTCTTTCAATCTTCGAAGACAATTCTAAAAGGACCGCTTCCATTAAGAGGGAGATTGTATTTTCATTTTTAATAAAAATTATAAGTGTGATTACCGGCGTCCTTTTGATCCCACTTTTGATTGATTTTTTAGATAAAGAAAGATATGGTGTTTGGTTGACATTGTCGTCTATCTTCGCGTGGTTTAGTTTTTTCGATATTGGGATTGGAAATGGAATGCGAAATAAATTAGCTGAAGCGGTTTCAAGTAATAATAAATCACTTGCAAAAGAATATGTAAGTACCACCTTCGCAATAATATCAATTATTTTTGTTTCAATAATCCTTCTATTTCAGATTATCAATCCCTTTCTTGATTGGCAATCAATTTTAAATGTTGAGGTTATTACCGCTAGTGAGCTGTATATTCTTACTTCTATAGTTTTTACCTTATTTCTTTTGAGATTTATCTTTCAGCTCACGGGAGTAGTTTACATTGCTAATCATATGCCTTCCATTAACAATGCGCTTGTTACGCTTGGTACTGTACTCGCATTTATAATTATAGCATTGTTTTACAAGTTTACTGATAAAGGAAATTTATTATTGCTTGGGACTGTACTAACAGGAGCGCCTTTAGCAGTCTTAATTGTGGCAACTGGTGTTGCCTTTTCTGGTCGTTTTAAGTATTTAAGACCCAGTTGGTCTTCTGTTAAAATCAAACATGCTAAAAGTCTTTTGAATCTGGGCGCACAATTTTTTGTGATTCAGGTGGCTGCTATATTATTATTTTCAAGTGCAAATATTATTATTTCTCACCTGTTTAGTCCGTCTGAAGTTGTTGTGTATAACACTGCTTTAATGTATTATCAATTACCGATCATGGTATATGGTATCATTATGACACCAATTTGGAGTGCAGTTACAGATGCATATACGAAACAGGATTTTGACTGGTTAAAAAGTTCACTTTTAAAGTTGAATAAGCTCTCTTTATTGTTTTCATTAGGGATCATATTAATGATCATAGTCAGTCCTTATATTTTTGAATTATGGGTGGGTGATCGGATCAAAATGCCTTTAACCTTATCAATATCAATGGCCTGTTTTGCTATTATTAATGTTTTTTTATCGCCCTACACAAGTTTTATAAATGGCATCGGTAAGATTAAATTCAGTATGTACATGGTTTTTTTAACACTGGTATTCTATTTGCCATTAGCGTACTTGTTATCCAAATGGCTTGATAGCAGTGCAGGAATTATCATTGCAACATGTTTACTGAATGTGATTGGACTATACGTTCAACCGCTACAGGTCAAAAAAATATTAAATGGTACTGCTAAAGGAATTTGGAATGCATAACAAAATAAAAGTGGTATGGCTTTGTCATTTCAGTAATGAAAGTATACAGAATAGATTGCCTTTATGGAAGAAAAGCGAAGTATATGCAGCATGGATAACTAATACATTAGAAGGATTTAAAAATTCCAACGAATTTGAAATTCACGTTATTTCGCCACATCAATACTTGAAACGAGATTATAGTTTTGAGGAAGATGGAATTTTTTATCATTTCTATGCTATAGGGATGCCCATTATTAACAGAAGTTGGCCAGCTATTTTTCGCTTTGATCTATTTTGTTCGTTTTGGGCGAATCGGAGAAAAATTAAGAAGTTAGTAAAGACTATTCAACCTGATCTTATAAATCTGCATGGCGCTGAAAATTCTTATTATAGTTCATCCGCCCTTGATTTCTATGAGCAATATCCACTGTTGGTCACTATACAAGGTTTTATAAGCTTAGAAGTAAATAGCAAAAATGATTCGTTCAAACAAAACAGGATAGCTGTTGAATCGGAAATCATTAAGAATTGCAAATATTTTTGTGGCGATAAGGATTCTCAATCCGTTATCAGCAGCATGAGAAATATTGAATTTAATTTCTTCAATTTTTATTATCCGAATGGATCAAATATCACTCAGTTATCGAAAAGAAAGTCTGAAAAGAGTTATGATTTATTATTCTGGGGAAGAATCATAAAAGATAAAGGTGCGGAAGATTTCTTGTCCTTGGTTGCTCAATTAAAAGTAAACTTTCCAAATATTAAGGCGTGTTATATTGGGCCGGTGGTACCTGGTTATCTTGACTTTCTAAAAGACAGGGCAAAGGAGCTAGATTGTGAAGAAAATGTAGATTTTAAAGGCTTTATTAATTTCGTCGATGATTTATATACAGAAGTTTTAAAGGCTAAGATCCTTGTTCTTCCCACCTATAATGATCGGTTTCCCACAGTATTGAGAGAAGCTGTTTGCCTTCGAATTGCCGTGATCGGCTATGCGACAGGGAGTATACCTCAGTTTAATTTAGGCGAGGAAAGAGTATTACTTGCAGATCAAGGTGATATAGATAAATTGGTTTCGCATGCAGGGAAGCTACTGGACGATGAGGTGTATTTTGAAGAATTAACAGAGAAAGCTTTTGACCACGGATTAAATGAATTTAGCATAAATACGAATACAGAAAAAATAATAACTGCTTATAAGAGCGTTTTAAGAAAAGAAAATAAACTTTAATAAAAAGATTATGTACAAAATACCACTTTTTGATTTAAACTTTGATGAAAAAGAAGAGGATGCTGTTTTAAATGTGATTCGTTCTAAATGGATCTCTACTGGTCCAAAGACGCTTGAATTCGAACAAACTTTTGCTTCCATGTTGAAGGTAAACCATGCAGTTGCATTAGCCAATTGCACCGTTGCTTTGCATTTGGCCTTAAAGTTAGTCGATGTTAAGGAGAATGATGAGGTTATCTGTCCTTCCTTAACTTTTGTTGCTACCGTAAATGCAATAAGATATATGAATGCGATACCGGTTTTTGCCGATGTCACCAGTCTGGAAGATTTAACGATGAGTCCAAAGGATATAGAGTCAAAGATCACTTCCAAAACGAAAGCCATCGTTGTAATGCATTATGGTGGTTTTTCGTGCGATATGGTTGCGATAATGGCCCTGGCGAAAAAATATAATCTGAAAGTGATTGAGGACGCCTGTCATGCTCCTTTGTCTGAATACAATGGACAAAAACTGGGTACAATTGGAGATGTCGGATGCTTTAGTTTTTTCTCCAATAAGAATATAAGCACAGGTGAAGGAGGGATGTTGGTGACTAATTCTAAAGTATATTATGAAAGAACTAAACTGTTACGTTCTCATGGAATGACCTCAATGTCTTATGAGCGGGCTAAAGGACACTCAACCGAATACGATGTGGTAGAGTTAGGCTTTAATTACCGCATGGATGATATCCGGTCAGCCATTGGTATTGTTCAGTTGGAAAAAATCGAAGACGATTTACGTAAAAGAGAAGTTATCCGCAAGCAATATCTTGAGGAACTGAATGACATTGAAAATATTATTATCCCATTTAAAGATAATAAAGATTTTTCCTCAAATTATATTTTTACGATTTTACTGAAAGGTTCTGATTATAAAAAGAGAAATTTAATTAGGGAGAAATTAGCTGAAAAAGGTATCCAGACAAGTGTCCACTATCCCGCTGTTCATAAATTTTCTATTTATCAGGAATATTATTGTGAATTACCCATCACTGATTATGTTGCGGATAATTTGATCACTTTGCCTATGTATTCTAAACTTTCAAATGAAGATGTGAAATTTATAGCTGAAGCTGTGAGAAGTGTTTGCTTAGGATAGCTTCATCACCTTAAAAACAAATTCTATTTTGATGAAAAATGAAATTATAATTGTAGGTGCTTTTCATGAAATCATTGAACTTGCTGAAGACTTAAATATAAGTATTCTGGGTTTGATCGACAATGAGAAGGTAGGTTTGTATAGAAATTACCCTATCTTAGCTACTGACGCAACTTCAAATGATTTATCACCTGAAATAAAAGAAGTTCCTATAGTCATAACGCCTGACGGCCCTGCCTTAAGAATGAAATTGAGTGTAATGTATAAAAAGTTCGGTTATACTTTTTCATCCCTTGTAGCTATAGGCGCCAAAGTTTCTAAAAGTGCTTTTATAGGTAACGGAGTTATAATTCAGCATGGAGTAAATGTCTCTGCTCAGGCAGAGATTGCGGATTTTGTCAAGTTAAATACATATTGTAACGTAATGCACAATTCGGCAGTTGGAAAGTATACAACCATTGCTCCTGGTGCTGTAATATTGGGTAATGTCCAAATAGGGGAGTCCTGTTATATTGGTGCAAATTCAACAATATTACCTAATATCTCAGTATGTGATAATGTGGTAATCGGCGCAGGGGCCGTCCTCACAAAGGACATTAATCAACCAGGCACATATATTGGGGTGCCTGCAAAAAGGATGAGCCCAAATAAAATATCTGAAAATTAAATATAACTTTCTCCAATAAAAAATTAGAAGCTGTTCCTTATGAGACCATTATCACAACTTAAAGATATCATTATTTCACCTGAGAGCACGCTATTATCCGCTTTAAAGAGGATGGATGAGGTTAGAAAAAAGCTATTATTAGTTTTTGATAACCAGAAATACATCGGATTGTTATCGATCGGAGATCTTCAGCGGGCAATAATTAGTGGGGTAGACCTCAATATACCCATCACAAATGTTATCAAAAAAGATGTCATCATAGCCAAGCCTGAAAATACGATTGAAGACATAAAAAAAATCATGCTTACCATCAGGGCCGAATTCATGCCGGTTGTCTCCGATGATGGAGACCTGGTTGATATTCATTTCTGGGAAGATTTATTTGGTTTAGGAGAAACAGCTCCAGTTAAGCAGTTTAATTTACCAGTTGTGATCATGGCTGGAGGGTTTGGAACGCGCTTGAAGCCACTTACAAACGTTTTGCCGAAACCTTTAATACCGATTGGCGAAAAAACAATGCTGGAAGAAATTTTTGATAGATTCGGAAAACATGGATGTAATCATTTTTTTATATCTGTGAATTACAAAGCTGAATTAATTGAATATTACTTAAAAAGCCAAAATCTGCCTTATGTTTTAGATTTCTTTAAGGAAGAGGAGCCGATGGGGACTGCGGGTAGTCTTACCTTATTAAAAGGAAAAATCAATGAAACCTTTATGGTGAGTAATTGTGATATATTAATAGAGCAAGATTATTCTGAAATCCTCGATTATCATAAAGAACATAAAAATGAAATCACAATAGTAGCTGCACTAAAGCATTACCCTATTCCTTATGGTATCGTTGAATCTGGAGATAATGGTCAATTACTTGAATTGAGAGAGAAACCAGAAATGACGTTTAAAATAAATAGTGGGATGTATATTCTCGAACCCCATTTGCTAGACGAAATTCCTGAGAATAAATTTTTTCACATCACCCAGTTAATAGAAAAGATTCAAAATAAAAATGGAAAGATTGGTGTCTTTCCCATTAGTGAGAAGTCGTGGAAGGATGTTGGATTACTCAGTGAATATATATCCTCATTAAATGAATATTAGTGAGAGCACGGTGTAGAAAAGACGGATAGAGGCTATGGTGTTTTTATGATAGAGAAAGCGTATGGAGCTAATGAAAATAAAGTAAATATTTACCAGCTTTTGCTGGTTTTTATTGTCTTTTATATTTCTGACGACACAGTCTTGTTTGGTACTAATATTAGCCAGGTATTTATTATCTCTAAATATGTACTTTATACGCTCTTGTGTTTAGGGTTAGGTGTTGTCATCTACATCCAACGCACAGAAAGAGAACTTAAGCCTAACAGGTATAAAGGCAATTTTTTGATATTTGTAATTTATCTCTCTTATATATTGACTATGGCCGTAAATCTGGACTTTAGGCCTGGTTATTTAATAGAATTAATCGTGTTTACGCTGGCTGTTTGCATTGTAAACACAGTCAATTTTAAAGAGTTTTTCATTTATTTTAATAAGATCCTTTATTTCTTTTGCCTTTGTTCTTTAGGTGTTCTAGTCCTCAATTTTACTGTTCCATTTTTGATTAGAATCTTTCCCACAGCAATAAATTATGCCAATACCGAATTTTATAATTTATTCATCACCGTTGTATTTAAGGAAATGTCTTTTTTCAGAAATACAGGGATTTTTAGAGAACCTGGCGTATTCATCATTTACTTAAATATTGGTCTGATCTACCAGCTTTTTGTGTTGCCAAAATCAAGTTTAAAACACATTATTGTTTTTACTTTAGCATTATTTACAACGTTGTCAACTACCGGGTTTTTAGTCCTACTGGTTATAGTCTTGGGGGCTGTCTTTAGAAAGAGCACACTCAAGATGAAATTAATTAGTAGCTTTGTTGTCGTTACATTTATTTTAATATTCCTATTAAATCCAGCAATAAATGAATTGGTTTTTGGAAAGTTAAATGAAGAATCATCAGAATACATTAGTGCTTTTTCAAGATTATCGTCATTTTCAGTGCCACTATGGATATTCTTTAATAATCCATTCTTCGGGTCTGGACTTACTCGATTTGTAGATTTATATTCTTTATATTCATTGAAGTTATTTGGCTTTGAATTGGAGGCAAGTCAAGCTTCTACAAACACGATATTTAATAAGTTTGCCACTTTTGGAGTTATTTATGGCTCAATTGTTATATATGGCCTTTTTAATTTGGCAAGAATCTTGGGTAAGAAGTTTCTAGTTGGAGTTTGCCTTTTTGCAGCCTTCTTTGTTTTATTTAGTAGTCAGGAGATGAGGTTTTCTTTGCTTTTTTACATTATATTATTTTATGGCATTGATATTTCAAGTGTTAAGATTAAAGATTTTTATTTAAATAAAGTTATTGAATGAGTTTGTTGTTTTTAGGAAGCTTCTTTTCTCCTAATTTGGAGGAGCATATTCGGTTAAATAGTAAAGGAGCAATTGCAAATGCCAATAATACGTTACAGTGGTCTTTCATAGAGGGATTATCGCTTTTGGTGGATGGAGTTGGGGTAATCACCTTACCTCAAGTTGGGGCCTTTCCATTAAAATATAAGAAACCAATTATCTCAAGTGCTAAATTCAACGTTGAGGATAAAATAGTCGGGACCAGTGTGGGATTCTTTAATCTGATGGGATTGAAACATATAAGTCGCTACTTGAATGTTAAAAGAACGCTAATTGAGTATTTACTTGTCAACAATGGTGCGGCAACGCTAATTATTTATGATTTACATGTCCCTTTTTTAAAAGCCGCCGCCCAGATAAAGCAGCAATTTCCAGGCTTAAAAATCTGTCTGATAGTTCCGGATCTACCTGGACTTACAGGGACTAAAGCAAGTTTTTTGAATTCCTGTTTTTCTCATTTGGAGACCATTTTTCTGAAGCAATGTTATGAAGCTGTTGATTACTATGTTTTGTTAAGTAAGCATATGAAAAATGCGCTTCCGATAGGCAACAAGCCTTGGACAGTAATTGAAGGAATTTTTAATTCTAATGGGAATCTATTTTCGGATGAGGCATGCGAACAAAAGCAATCTATAAAAAAAATATTTTATGCGGGTGTTCTCCATACCAGAAACGGAGTAATAAACCTGATTCAAGCATTTAAACAAATTCCTGATAAAAATTACCAGCTAATTATATGCGGTGATGGACCAGCTAAAGATGAAGTTATTGCGGAGACTTTGACAGATCCCAGGATTTTATATAAGGGCCAGCTTCCCAGAACTGAAGTTTTAAAACTTCAAAAAGAATCAACATTGTTGGTAAATCCCCGGACGCCTGAGGGAGAGTTCACTAAATATTCATTCCCATCTAAAACAATGGAATATTTATCTTCTGGCGTTCCCACATTGATGTATAGATTAGAAGGAGTGCCAGATGAATATTATGAATATTGCTATGGACTTACAGACACTTCAATCAAGGCACTTACAGAATCGATGGTATCAATTTGCGAACAAGACTACAAGGTTCTACTGAGTAAAGCAAAATTGGCGCAAGAATTTATATTAATGGAGAAAAATCCAACTGTTCAATGTCGAAAAATGCTGCAGCTGTTTAAAGAATATCCGCAAGTGAAAGTGGAGTAATTTAATATTTTTGTTTTGGAAAAAATAATTTATGATTATAGGTATTGACGCTTCCAACATCCGCCAAGGAGGAGGAGTTACTCATTTGTTAGAGATTTTATTGAATTTTAATGAATCTGTTCATGTAAATATAAGTAAGGTGATAGTGTGGGCCCCGGGTACCACCCTTTTGAAGCTGCCGGATTTTCCTTGGTTAATAAAAGACGAACAAAGGTTATTAAACGGAAATATCTTTCTGCGGTCTTATTGGCAATCTGCTCATTTAGGGCGCTTGGCGAATAGCAATAATATTGATGTTTTATTTTCATTATGTAACAATTGCATTAAGGGAATTGATACGGTATTGATCTGTCACAGTCATCTTCCATTAGAAAGGAAAGAAATAAACAGGTATCCTTGGGGCCTGGCACGTTTAAGACTGGAAATTCTTCGAATAAAATTTATCAAGTCCTATACTAAAGCTAAAGGGATTATATTTCTGACAAATGCTTCTATGACCTTAGTTAGTAGTTTGGTAGATATTTCCCAAAAAAAATGCGAGGTAATTCCTCACGGATTTAACAAGGAGTTATTTGAACCCAAAGATTTATCTTCAAAGACGGATGAGTACGTTAAATTGGTATATGTATCTATTTTAGAACCTTATAAGCATCAGCTGGAAGTTTTGCAAGCTGTAAATCTATTAATAGAAGAAGGATATAAACTTCAACTATATTTAATTGGAAGTAAAATGCACTTGGAAACATCGCGGGTTAATTCTTTTCTTGCTTTACACGGACATATTAAGGATGAAGTTCATCTCCTTGGGGATATTCCTTATGAAAAGCTCAATGAATATTATAGAAATGCAGATATATTTGTCTACGCTTCAACATGTGAGTCATTTGGCATCATTTTACTTGAAGCAATGGCAAGTAAGCTCCCAATTGCCTGCTCAGATATAGCTTCGCTAACGGAAACTTTAAGAGATGGAGGTATTTATTTCAATGCTGAGGATCCAAAAAGTATAAAAGAAGCGTTAAAATTATACCTGGACAATAATAACCTTAGAACTGAATGCAGTATAAAAGCCTATGATTATTCAAAAGGATATTCATGGAAAGTGTGTTCACTTCGAACATTTCAATTTTTAGAATCTATATAAAAAAAATATGTTTAAAAATAAAACTTTATTAATTACAGGAGGAACTGGTTCTTTTGGTAATGCTGTTTTAGATCGGTTTCTTCACACCGATATTAAAGAGATCAGGATCTTTTCAAGAGATGAAAAGAAACAAGATGATATGCGTACCCAACTTAAAAATGAGAAGCTAAAATTTTACATTGGGGACGTAAGAGATTACGATAGTGTTGAACGTGCAACAAGAGGGGTGGATTATATATTTCATGCAGCAGCGCTTAAACAGGTCCCTTCCTGTGAATTCTTCCCATTAGAAGCTACTAAAACCAATGTGTTTGGTACACAAAATGTAATTGATGCGGCAGTAACCAATAAGGTAGCTAAAGTGATTTGCTTAAGTACTGATAAAGCGGCTTATCCTATAAACGCAATGGGTATTTCAAAAGCCTTAATGGAAAAAGTTGCGATAGCTGCATCCAGAAACATAATCGGTGATACTACTGTTTGCTTAACACGTTATGGCAATGTGATGGCATCCAGAGGATCGGTCATCCCATTGTTCTTAAAACAAATTAATGAAGGGAAGCCGTTAACCATAACTGATCCTCAGATGACACGATTTCTGATGTCTTTGGAAGAAGCTGTTGATTTAGTGTTATTTGCCTTTGAAAATGGGAAACAAGGGGATTTGTTTGTTAATAAAGCTCCGGCTGGCACAATTGGAGACCTTGCAAAGGCATTAAAGGAATTATGCAACGCAGAGAATGAAATCAAAGTTATCGGAACCCGTCACGGAGAGAAATTATATGAAACTTTGTGTACGAGGGAGGAAATGCAAAAGGCCGAAGACATGGGTGGATTTTATAGAATTCCAGCCGACAACCGTAATTTGAACTATAATCAGTATTTTTCCGAAGGCGAAACGGATCTTTCTAAGATAGAGGATTACCATTCGCATAATACAGAACAATTAAATGTTGAAGGAATGAAAGCCCTGTTATCAAAGCAACCTTATATCAAAAGGGAAGTTTTTGGAGATTTAACTGCAGTTCAATACCCAGGATAATATGAATAGTCTCAAGTTTATTTCCAGACAAATTCTAATTCTACCACAGCTGCCGGGCAATGATTGTTTTTTTGTGCTCCACTGTGGAGTAATCAGAAAATGACGAATATTGCTTGACAAAATAAGTGGTTTGACTTCACAAAAAAGAGGAAGCAAATAATGAGTCAAAGAATGTTTGGATCAAATTTAAAGTCACATCAAATTAGATAATTAAATGATAAAAGTAGGTATCACTGGCCAGAATGGCTTTCTGGGAAATCATCTTTATAATACTTTGAGTCTTTTTGCAGAAGAATTTCAGAAAATCCCTTTTGAAAAAGATTTTTTTGAAGATGATCAAAAATTAAATGATTTTGTAGGGAAGTGTGATGTTATCGTTCATTTAGCAGCAATGAACAGGCATAATGACCCTCAGGTCATATACAATAATAATATTGACCTGGTGAATAAACTGATCACTGCTTTGGAGCATACAGGCAGCAAGTCCCATGTTTTATTTTCGTCTTCTTCACAAGAAGAAAATGACAATTTATACGGTAAGAGTAAAAAAGAAGGCCGGAAATTATTATCAGACTGGGCAAAACGATCAGGAGGTAAATTTACAGGGATGATTATACCGAATGTTTTTGGTCCTTTTGGAAATCCCTACTATAATTCTTTCATTGCTACATTTTGCCATCAGCTAACCCATGAGGAGCTGCCCAAGATTGAGACAGATGCCGATGTGAAATTGATTTACGTGGACGATCTGGTGGAACTGATCATTAAAGAAATAAAAGCTCCTCAATCAACCGATGTTTTGCAAATTGCAGCTAATGAAAAAAGAACAGTTTCAGAAATCCTGCAGATATTAAAAAACTTTAAAGACGCTTACCTTGATTCTGGAATTATTCCCCAACTGAAGGATCGATTTGAATTGAATTTATTTAACACTTTTCGGAGTTATATAGATATCAAAAATCACTATCCCGTAATGTTTACCTCACACAAAGATCCCAGGGGTGCTTTTGTAGAAATTATTCGCCTAAACGTAGGAGGGCAGGTTTCTTTTTCGACAACAGTGCCAGGGATTACACGTGGAAATCATTATCATACCCGTAAGATTGAAAGATTTGCAGTAATAAAAGGGGAAGCTCTAATTCAATTAAGAAAGATTGGCACAGAAGATATTTTGAACTTTAAGCTTTCGGGCAGTGAACCTGCTTATGTTGATATGCCTATCTGGTATACACACAATATTAAAAATACGGGCGATGAAGAATTGTATACAATATTTTGGATCAATGAATTTTTTGACCCAAATGACCCGGATACATTTTTCGAAAATGTTTAGTTATCAAATGGCAACCGCATAAAATAAAAAATGAAAGAAAAATTAAAAGTAATGACCGTTGTGGGAACGAGGCCCGAAATCATTAGGTTATCAAGAGTAATAGCTGCTTTAGATGCTTCCGAAGCTATCGAACATATCCTTGTACACACTGGCCAGAATTATGACTATGAGCTGAATGAAATTTTCTTTGAAGATTTAGGTATTCGAAAACCAGACCATTTCCTTAATGCAGCAGGGGCTACTGCTGTTGAAACAGTGGGGCAGATCTTAATAAAAATTGATCCCTTGTTACTTAGTGAAAACCCGGATGCTTTTTTAGTTCTTGGAGACACTAATAGCTGTTTATGCGCTATACCTGCAAAAAAGCGTCATATACCAATTTTTCATATGGAGGCAGGAAATCGTTGTTTTGATCAAAGGGTACCTGAAGAAACTAACAGAAAGATTGTTGACCATGTTTCGGATATCAACTTAACTTATAGTGATATCGCCAGAGAATATTTGTTACGTGAAGGACTACCTGCCGACCGGATTATCAAAACAGGATCCCCTATGTTTGAGGTATTAAATCATTACTTGCCAGCGATAAATAAATCAGATATTTTGTCCCGATTGAATCTTGTGGAACATAAATACTTTGTTGTTTCAGCTCATAGGGAAGAGAATATTTCTAATGAAAAGAATTTTTCCGATTTGATGGATAGCTTGAATCTTATTGCAGAAAAGTACAAACTTCCGATTATCGTAAGTACACATCCACGGACCAGAAATATGATTGACGCCAGGAATATTACGATGAGGCCAGAGATCAACTTTCTTAAGCCGATGGGTTTTAATGATTATAATGCTTTGCAAATGAAGGCTTATGTTGTATTGTCTGATAGCGGTACTATTTCTGAAGAATCTTCCATATTGAATTTTCCTGCATTAAATATCAGAGATGCTCATGAACGACCTGAAGCTATGGAAGAGGCTTCTGTTATGATGGTAGGGATGAACCCAGAACGCATCATGCAAGGCTTGGTTCAGTTGCAGTATCAAAAAAGAGGTGCAGAAAGAAATTTCAGAAAAGTTACAGATTATTCCATGCCTAATGTATCCGATAAGATGGTTAGAATCATATTAAGTTATGTAGACTATATTAACAGGGTGGTTTGGTCGAAATAGCATGAAGAAGAAAATCCTAATTCATTCTATTGTTTTTAGTCCGGATGGCGTTTCCACTGCTTACCTTTATAATGATATTGCGCTAAAATTTGCGGAACGCGATTATGAAGTTGTTGTGTTAACCACTACGCCTCATTATAACGTTCTGGAAGTAGAATTAGCTAAACAGCCAATGATTGCTAAATGGGCCGGTTTATACTATGAAAGTAGGTTTCATCATATTCGTGTAATCCACATTCCTCAGAAAAAGTTTAAGAGCTTTTTTCTGAGGTCACTGGGATTTGTGTACTGGCATTTTTTATCTTTAATTCTGGGTTTAACACAAAAAAATGTTTCATTAATTTTATCGCCGTCCCCACCTTTAACTATTGGATTTATAAATCTGATCATTGGTAAATTAAAAAAAGCCAAAGTCATTTATAACGTCCAGGAAATTTACCCCGACTTTTTAGTAAACCAGGGAAGCTTAAAGTTTAAGCCATTTGTTAGTCTGTTTAAGTATATGGAACGATTCGTTTACAATAATTCAAGCGCTGTAACCACCATTGACCGTATATTTTATGATACAATATCTCCTAGGTTTAAAGATGCCTCGAAACTACATACTATACCTAATTTTGTAGACACTGACTTATTTAAGCCGATTCCGCAAGAAGAATTGCAATTAGACAGGAGCTTATTTCCGGACAATAAGGAGGTTCTGAAAGTGATGTATGCGGGGAATATTGGACATGCGCAGGATTGGGAGCCGCTGCTTGCTATAGCTAAGCAGTTAATTCATACTAAAATCGAATTCTGGGTGGTTGGTGAAGGGGTGATGAAAAGCTATCTTGAAAATGAGATTAAAATAAATAATTTAACCAATATCCATTTGATTCCTTACCAATCCAGGGAACAAATGCCGAGTCTGATCTCCTATGCGGATATTCATTTTATATTCATGTCCCGTGAAATGGAAGGACAGGGATTCCCCTCAAAAGTTTATACGATCATGGCTTGTGCTAAACCATTGTTAGTAATTTCAGGAAAAAATACTCCAATTCATAATTTCTTGTCTTCAACTAATTGTGCCTTTTTAGTGGACACAAAATCCTTTGATGAAAAATGCCAATCCGTAACTGACTTCTTACAAAGGACATTATTGGATAAGTCTGGTATTAAAGAGTTGGGCGGAAATGGCTATAAATTAATTGAAAGAGAATATTCCAAAAATGCAGTTACACGGCAATATGTAGATTTAGCGGATCAAATTTTACACATTTCATGATGATAAATATTAGTCTTACTGGTGGCAATGGTTTTGTTGGAAAGAATCTGATTTCTTATTTAAAAGAAAGAGCGCTTCATACAAATTTAATTAGTCGGGAGCAATTGGGGGATGCAAATATTGAACTGTACAAAGATTGTGATGTTCTAGTCCACCTGGCAGGTAAAGCACATGATCTAAAGAAGTCCGCGAATTCCGAGGAGTATTTTAAAGTGAATTTTGAGCTTACTAAAAATATATATGATTCTTTTTTAAGGTCCAAAGCCAAGAAGTTCATATTTATTAGCAGTGTAAAGGCAAGTGCAGATTCCGTTGAAGGAATTTTATACGAAGATAATAATCCGAATCCTCAAACGGATTACGGTAAATCTAAGTTATTAGCCGAAGAATATATAAAAAGACAAGAACTTCCGGTAGGGAAATCATATTACATTCTTCGTCCATGTATGATTCACGGGCCTGGTAACAAAGGAAACCTTAATTTACTTTATACTTTCGTAAAAAAAGGAATTCCATATCCTTTAGCTGCTTTTCAGAATAAACGTTCATTTTTAAGCATAGAAAATCTTTGTTTTGTTATAAAAGAGTTAATCGTCAGGGACGACATTCCATCAGATGTTTATCATGTGGCGGATGATGAGCCTTTATCAACTAATGAAGTTGTCACAATCTTAGCTGATTCTTTAAATTTTAAGCCCAGACTCTGGCCTATTTCAAAAAAAGTAATCAGCTTCTTCGCAAAAGTTGGTGATAGATTAACGCTTCCATTAAATACAGAACGTTTACACAAACTAACTGAAAGTTATATTATATCTAATACTAAGCTTAAAAAACACCTTGGCAAAGAATTACCATTGAATTCCAGGGAAGGGTTGAGAATTACTGCTCAACATTTTAAGCATTAATTTTCACGATCAACTGATATGTTTAAGTAGCTTTTGAATATAACCACCCGGTTATAATTTGGTGCCATCTACTTCCGTATATTCAAATCAGATATTTGCTGTGGAGCTTTTGATAGCTACAGTAATACAATCAGAATATGGTTTTGCCGGTTTCTTTCGGACGCCCAAACTTGCATACTCCTAACTGAGTGGCTACACGACTTTTTCATAATTAATTCAAAGAAAAAATCTTAAGTTAAAAGAATATTATAATAATGTAAATTATTTAAATAAAATTAGCTTAAAATTATCTAAATTGATATAAATTTAAAAGCAAGAATATCCTTCTCCATTTATACCACTCAACAACGATAGACCGTGTTGAGCTGGAACTATGTTGAAAAGAGAAAATAATCGAACATGGACTAAAATCTTATACAATTGAATTATAAATTTTTGTGTTCCTATGAAATTCAGAAGTGTCTCCGCCGCTTTACTATTGATCTTATTATTCTCCTTTTCAGGAATTTTTTCTGTTGCCGCCCAGTCTGGTATTAATTACGCTGAAATCAAAGTAGATGATCTTTCCGACGCTCAGATCCGTCAACTCATCCAGAGGGCAGAGTCGATTGGATATAGTGATGCCCAACTGGAGCAAATGGCTACCGCACAAGGAATGAAACCTGAGGAAATCCAAAAGCTAAGGTCGAGGGTGGATAAGATCAGGAATGAACCTGGGTCAGCAAGTAACGTAAGAAATCAAACCAGAACGGCACAGCAGTCGCGTGAGCGAACTTATTTGATTGACACAGGTTCTGCGTACAACTTACCAAAAAAGGTGCTGTCGTCTGCTGAGCAAAGGAATGCGGAAATCCATAGTTTGTTTGATCATATGCAGCCAAAGATCTTTGGTGCTGAATTATTCAGAAACTCCAATTTGTCCTTCGAGCCTAACTTACGTATGGCTACCCCAGCGAATTATATTGTTGGTCCTGATGATGAATTACTGATAGATCTCAGCGGTGATAATGAGGCTAGCCACAGATTAAAAGTTAGTCCGGAAGGCGCCATTAACATGCAATATGTAGGGCGCATCACGGTAGGGGGAATGACGATCGAGCAAGCTTCTGCTAAAATCAAGTCCCAGATGTCTACAACCTTTCCCGGTTTGCGTTCCGGTCGTAGTCAGGTCGCGGTAAACCTGGGCAACATCAGGAGTATTAAAATAACCGTATTAGGTGAGGTAATAAAACCCGGGTCTTATACCTTGCCGTCCCTGGCAACGGTGTTCAATGCCTTATACGCCTCTGGTGGCCCCAATCAAAATGGCTCCTTTCGGAAAATACAAGTCATCAGGAACAACAAGGTAGTCAGCACTATCGATGTCTACAATTTTCTTTTAAGAGGTATTCAGGCCAATAATATTCGTTTGCAAGATCAGGACGTTATTAATGTCCCTGTTTATCAAAGCCGTGTTGAAGTTGCCGGGGAAGTGAAGAGGCCGGCTTTTTTTGAAGTGCTGACAAATGAATCAATGGAGGATGTCCTTCACTTTGCTGGTGGCTTCAATAACGAGGCATATACGGCCAAAATTAAAGTATTACAAAACACCGATAAAGAACGTAAAATCACAGATGTGGCTGCTGAAAGTTTCGCTGTTTATCAGCCTTTAAATGGCGACAAATATATAATTGAAGCTATTCTGGACCGCTTTGAAAACCGCGTCGAAATAACGGGTGCTGTATTTCGGCCGGGCGCATTTGAACTAGAGAAGGGATTAACCTTAAAAGGGCTGATCAACAAGGCTGATGGGATTAAAGAAGATGCCTTTTTAAACAGGGGATATATCTCCAGGTTAGATGCCGACAATAGCCTGTCTCTTTTATCATTTGACCTGGAGAAAGTGATGAATGGTTCGCAAAATGACATTCTCTTACAACGAGAAGATAGAGTAACGATCAGTTCCATTTTTGATTTAAGGGAAGAGTATAAAGTAACCATACAAGGTGAGGTCAGACAGCCCGGTACCTTTATGTTTGCGGAAAATATGAGCCTGGAAGCACTGATTCAAATAGCTGGTGGTTTTAGGGAAGGGGCAACACCAAACCGCATTGAGATTTCCAGAAGAATTAAAAACAGTGACGCTACGTCCACTTCCGCAAGAACTGCAGAAGTATTTACCCTAACCGTAGACCAAAACCTCCGGCTGGGGGACAGTACTTTCGTATTGCAGCCTTTTGACATCGTTACGATCCGTAATTCCGAAGGTTACCAGGTGCAAAAGCAAGTAAAAGTTATTGGTGAAGTTTTATATCCCGGAATCTATACCGTTACCAGGAGAGATGAACGAATTTCAGACCTGATTACCAGGGCTGGAGGTTTAAGTCCGCTTGCTTATGTGCAAGGAGCCTCCTTAAGAAGGAATGGCAACCAGGAAGTAAAGACCCAGGACAGCCTTGAACGCGATAAAGAAGAGAAGGCTAAGCTGTTAAATTTAAATCGATTAAAAGAGGCAGGGGCAAGAGATACGACAAGCATCGAAAAGGACCTGCAAATATTAAGGAGTGATTTGGTGGGCATTGACCTGGAGCATATCCTTAAAAAGCCAATATCCAGAGAAGATTTAATCCTGGAAGACGGAGATGTGATCAGGATACCAAGACAATTGCAGACGGTAAGGATCACCGGTGAGGTTTTACAACCTAACAGTATTGTTTATAACAGGGGGAAAAGTTTTAAAAATTACATCAATGGCGCTGGGGGCTTTAATTACAATGCTTATAAAAAAGGCGCTTATATCGTTTATTCAAATGGATCGGTAGAGGCAGCAAGGAAATTTCTGTTTTTCAACAATTATCCCGAGGTAAAGCCCGGTGCGGAAATATTTGTACCAAAAAGAGCCCAGCGGGAGAAAATGAGTATTCAGAGTTGGATTGGAGTTGGCACGGCTGCAGCTTCCTTAGGTGCCATTGTTGTTAGTTTATTAAGGTAATATGGAGCATTTAAAAACACACCCGACTTCAGATCTTTCATTGAGGGATGTCCTATTGAAATTCAGGCAGTGGAGGAAATATCTCTTCACAAAAAGGTTGTTGATTATAGGCTTTGGTGTCCTGGGTGCGGTTTTGGGTATCACCTTCTCCATATTTAAAAAGCCTGTTTATACAGCGAAGTCAATCTTTGCATTAGAAGAAACAGGATTAGGCGGTGGCTTAAGCGAGTATGCAGGCATTGCCTCCATGATGGGAATCAGCATAGGAGGAGGGAACGATGGCTTGTTTAGCGGCGAAAACATATTGGAACTATATAAGTCACGCAGTATGCTGGCCAAGGCGCTGCTGAGTGAAGGCAATTTTGCAGGTAAAAGACAACTCCTTGTGGAACGCTATATAGATAGTTACAAACTAAGAAAAAGCTGGTCAGATAAACCTGCTTTAAAAAATATCAGGTTCAGCAATACAGGCAAATTAACCCTTAGACATGATAGTGTCCTTAACGAAATCGTAAAGGCAATCAACAAAAAGATATTAACAGTAACCAAACCAGACAAGGGCTTAAACATCATCTATGTAGAAACCAAGTCTATCGATCAGCTTTTTGCTAAAAAGTTTAACGAGCTGGTCGTCAAAAATGTAAATGATTATTATATCCAGGCAAAAACAAAAAAGGCAATACATAACCTGGCTGTTCTACAGCATCAAACGGATTCAGTTCGAAGGGAGTTGAATAGAGCCCTCTCTGGTGTAGCCAGTGCCATAGATGTTAATCCCAGTCCGAATTTATCACGGCAGGTTTTGAAAGTTCCCACCCAGCGTAAGCAAATTGATGCGGAAGCCAATAAGGCCATCCTCATTGAACTTGTCAAAAGCCTGGAAATGTCAAAAGTTTCCTTGAGAAAAGAAACACCCCTCATTCAGGTGATTGATGTCCCGGTCCTTCCATTAGAAAAAACAAAGTTCGGGAAATTGAAAGGATTACTGGTTGGTGGTTTTGTCTGTGCATTTCTTTGCATTTTGGTCTTGTTGTCCAGGAAGATGTATAGAGAAATTATAAACTAAACGTTTTGAAGATACAGTCGTATGCAACTGATTTTTTCACCAAGGGCCATGAACGTACTTTATTGGCCAAGAAAAATATTGCCGGGGTTTTTTTATTCAAAGGCGGTTCAGTTGTAATATCACTTCTTTTAATCCCGCTGATCCTTGATTACATCAGCCCGTCCCAGTTCGGAATATGGCTGACCATCAGTTCTTTCCTGGCCTGGTTTGCTTTTTTTGATATCGGTCTTGGAAACGGGCTAAAAAATAAACTGGCAGAAGCCATCGCAGCAGGGGATCTTCCCTTAGCCCGCATCTACGTGAGCACTACCTATTTCATCATCACCTTGATCAGTATGGTGCTTTTGTTGTTGTTTTTGCTACTTAACTTTTTCCTTGACTGGACCAGGCTGCTAAATGCGCCTTTAAACCTTGCTCAGGAATTGAGTACGATAGTCCTGGTTGTTTTCTCGCTGTTTGCTGTTCAGTTTGTGCTGCAGCTGATCAACGTGGTAACGGCTGCCAGGCAAAATATGGTGATCACCTCACTCATTGGTTTTTTGGGCAATTTGCTTTCCCTGATTGTCATCTTTATTTTAAACAAAACGACGGCAGGTTCCTTATTAAACCTTGCCCTGGCTTCTACGATCATTCCATTATTTATCCTACTCCTATTTAACATCCAGCTTTTTAGCGGTTCTTATCGAGAATTTGCACCTGCTTTAAAGTTTGTTAAGCTGCCTTATATCAAAGATTTGCTAGGGCTGGGGATCAAATTTTTTATCATTCAGATCGGCCTCCTGTTTTTATACAATACAGCAAATCTTGTTATCATTCATGTGATATCTCCTGAAGCTGTGACCAGCTTCAACATTGCCTTTAAATACTTCTCTATCTTAACGATGATTTGTGGGATTGTCATGGCGCCTTTTTGGACCGCCGTTACGGAAGCTCATGCTAAAGGCGACATCCCCTGGATAAGGAGAACCGTCCATCATTTAATGAAGTTTTGTATGGCGCTGTTTTTTGCCGGTTTGCTGATGCTGCTATTGGCAAACTTTGTGTATTCGTTCTGGGTAGGTCCGGAAATTCACATTCCCTTTTCATTATCCTTCCTACTGTTTGTATTCACGGTGATCAATACGTACCGGTCCGTATATAGCTTCTATTTCAACGGCACGGGGAAAATCATGCTTCAGTTATATTTAATCAGCGTATCAGGCTTGGTAAATATACCTTTCAGCATCTTTTTAGGGAAGCTCATGGGGACAAGCGGGGTTATTTTGGCAACTACCATTTTATGTGCGTTTTGTGCCGTGGTGGAAACTATACAATACCAAAAGCTGATCAATAAACAGGCAACCGGAATCTGGAATAAATAAATCGTCAGGAAATAACGTCAGGAAACATGGAAAGTCCATTGGTGTCTATCATTACAGTTGTTTACAATAATAAACAGGGGATAGAAAAGACCCTGAGCAGCATAGTGTCCCAAACTTATACGGCCATTGAATATATTGTGATTGATGGGGGCTCTTCCGATGGGACATTGGACATCCTCAGCCGGTATCAGGCTCACATCAGCATTTTTATTTCCGAACCCGACGAGGGTATCTATGATGCCATGAATAAAGGTATTAGCCTGGCTACAGGTGAACTGATCGGTATCATCAACAGCGGAGACTTTTACGAAAAAGACGCCCTGGAGACCGTTGTCAATTCATACCGTGAACATCCTGAAGCAGCTATATTTCATGGTGTTTTAAGGGTGTTTGAAGCAACGGGAGCATTTAAATCCATTATTGGAAACCACAGCTCTTTTCTCGCTAAAGGTATGATCGAGCATCCAACCTGCTTTGTGAAAAGAGAAATTTTTCAACAACACGGCGCATTTAACCTCGCTTATAAATCTTCTTCAGATTATGATTTCATGCTGAGAATGAAAGAACTTAAGGTTAGCTTTATGTTCATTGAAAAAATTCTCGCCAATTATTATACCGGCGGAATTTCCTTCCAGACCACAGCCTTACTGGAAACCTTACAAATCAAACAGCATTACGGTTTGATCTCCAAGTTTAAAAAAGTGCTGATCGAACAGATCATCAGTTTTAGAGCCAAATTAAAAATATAAGCCATGTTTTACCTTGTGATTTTTATCATTCTTGGTTTTTTTAGTTTCCTGGAGATCACCTCGATCGATAGCCTGTATAAGAGAATATTGCTGATCGTCAGCTTTTTTATGTTGTGGTTAATTGCGGGCTTAAAATTTGAAATGGGCGGGGACTGGCCTGCCTATACCCAGTTTTTTAAAGATGTAGAGCCTTTTGAAGTGATTTTGACCCAAAAAGCGCCTGTTTACAGGATGAATTATATGGAGCCTGGGTATAAACTGCTGAATGCGTTGATCAAAACGCTTGGCGGTAATATGCAAATTGTATTTTTAATCATCGCCCTTATTAATTCATGCCTGTTTTTTAAAGCCTTACGCATGTATTGCGTTTATCCTGTGCTAGGGGCCCTGATTTATTTCAGTGCGGTTTATTTTCCCTTAGATATGATTGCCATCCGACAGGCTGTAGCCGTGCAGTTGTTTTTTGTCTCTTTGTATTTCATCTATCAAAGACGGTTCTGGCCATTTTTTTGCATCATGCTCCTTGCTGTTCTTTTTCACCGGTCAGCACTTCTGTTGCTGCCTTTGTATTTTGTGATTCATAAAGAATTAAATTATAAAGTCTATACCGCCATCTTTATTTTTTCCGCAGCCGTCTTTTTCCTGCAAATCCAATGGATGGCTGGTCTGTTGAGTATAGTAGCAGATAAAATCGGCGGCCACACCGGAGGAATTATCCGGATGTACATCAGTTCCAATACCTATGGGGTGAACCGGGTTTTAAGTGTAGGGGTATTCATTAATCTCCTTCTTTTTATCCTGTATTACAGGCACCGCCATGAACTGAGGTATTTTAAATACTACACGATCTTTTTCAACCTATTTATGATTAACGTCGTCGTGTTTTTTGTGTTTTACGAGTTAATAGAAATCAGCAACCGCTACCGGTTTTACTTCTTGTTATCCAATGTTGTGCTGCTGCCTTATTTAATTACCATATATAAAGATGCCGGCTTCAGGCTGGTCACTTATGCAGGTATCATTGCCTTCTCTTTTTTGTATGGAAGGGCAGTCTTCCTTGAACAACCAAGTGCAATTGCTTTTAACCCTTATCAGAATTACCTCTACCATAAAATATTTGATACCAAAAGCGACGGCATGGAACGGTTGAAAAAAAGTGACAGGGAATATCTTGAATCAAGAAAACGCGATTAATCAGGTTGAGCGATGTTAAAAGTGATATTTATAGGACACAGGGATTTATACTTCGGGGCAGAATCTGTGATGCTTCGCGTCATCAGGTTATTAAAAAACAAAGGAATTGCTGAGCCACTGGTCGTCTTGCCAAAATCTTCCGATGATGGCTTTAGCGCCCAGTGTAAATTGATGGACATCAAACCCATAAAAGTCGCGCGTTACAAACTCATCGGTGGCAGCTTATTTCGTAGTGTGCTATGCGTGATTTATAATACCGTTGCCTTATTAAAATTGGGCCTGTATTTTAGAAAAAAAAAGGGAAATGTGGTTTATACCAATACTTCTGTAAATATCATGGGTCCCATGCTTTCGCTGTTCTTAAATTTGCCGCATTTATGGCACTTTCATGAACAGCCTACACCAGGTAAGTATAAATGGATCCAACCGGGATTATTCCCCTTCTTTCGTTTTTTGATCAATAGAAAAAACACCACTGTAATTTTTATATCCAGGACGCAAAAATCCCTTTGGGAAAAGGAATTCGGTTTTCAGATCAGGAATAGTATCGTTGTCTATACACCAGCCGGAAAAATCGCAGAACCAGCTGCATCAGTACTACCTTCTTCAGCGGTACAATTTGATTTAGGCTCGGCCGCAAAAAACAGCTCAAACATTCTTGAAAAAGAGACAGTTACTTTTGGGTTTTTAGGGAGTTGGACGCCTTCTAAAAATTTACTGAGCCTGCTAGAGGCCTTCGCTAAGCTAAGGACGCACTATCCACAATTTAAAACCCGTATGGTGTTGATGGGCGCAGGAGAACTGGAAAGCGAGCTTGTATCACAAATTAACGTTTTAGGGTTACAAAACAACGTGACACTTTTGCCGCATTCAACTGAGGTCCTTCCCTTTTTTAATCAACTAGATGTGTTTGTTTTGCCATCCTGGTTTGAGTCATGGGGCCTTGCAGCACTTGAAGCCATCGAACAGAAGAAAGCATTGATCTTAACAAGTCATTCGGGCCTGGCGGAAATCCTTGTTGAGCATAGCGATTGTCTTTACACAGATCCACAACACGAGGGTACACTCTATAGGGCAATGGAATACTTGTTGCTTCATCCCGATCATCGGATTGATATGGCAAATCATGCCTACCATACACTCCAGGGCCTGCAGCTCGATACGCAATTCGAACAGGCAATTGTCTCTTTGTTTAAGCAATATGAAGTACCATGAAGTTTTTTATTGCCAGTTATTACCTGTTGTTGTTTTATATCAGCAAAACATCGGTCAGTCCTTAACCCTACAAAGTCTGCAACTCAACCTGGAACGTTCAGGGCTCAGGATGGATATTTTTGTATATGACAATAGTCCTGAACCACAAGCCGTAGAACCGGAGTTTCCCTGGAAATCCTTTAACGTTTATTATGCCCATGATCCGGATAACGGTGGTTTAAGTAAAGCATATAATACTGCGGCAGTAAGAGCCCGGTTGTTAAAAAAAACATGGTTATTGCTGCTGGATCAGGATACGATATTTAGCGTAGATTTTTTGGAAGTCTATGCGCATACAGTTAATGAAAATCCACAGTTAGAAATATTCGCTCCTTTACTTCAACTGGAGCGTGGGAAAATCTTTTCGCCATGCCTGCTGCGGCATAAAAGAGGTTATCCGCCAAGAAAAATAGCATCCGGAAAGCATCGCCTCTCCGTGTATAGTCCCGTAAACAGTGGCCTTTTGGTGAGCCTTAACCTATTTTTAAAAGTTGGCGGTTATAATGAGAAACTAAAAATTGACTTCTGTGATTTTCAGTTCCTGGAAAAAGTCAGGAAGGTTTCACCTTATTTCTTCCTGACCACAGCCACGGGGTTGCAGAACTACTCCAATGCTGAAAAGTCCGTTCAAAAGCAGCAGCACAGGTTCAGGATGTACCTGCTTGATGCAATCAATAGCGATAAGCCATCGCTTGCTGACGAAATCGGTTTTTTCTACGCGGTAACCCGTCATACACTCGGACTGACCATCAAACTCCGGAGTTTATCTTTCCTGGGTTTATACTTCCATTATTATTTAACCCATTACCTGCAGGCTACAGCCGCACCGGAACCTACGCCCCAGTCAGCTAGTCGAAAGGATCAGTTATTACAACTGGAAGAAACTGAGCATAATTATCATTCCGTTTGCATGGCCACTTTTAACGGTGAAAAGTATATCGGCGCACAAATTGAATCTATCCTGGCCCAGCTTGGCCCTGATGATGAGCTGATCATTTCAGATGATGGTTCGACTGATCAAACGGTGGAGATCATCAAAACATTCAGCGATTCGCGCATTAAACTTTTTCAGGATTATATTTTCAGGGACCCTATAAAAAACTTCCAGCATGCCCTTCGAAAATCAAGTGGAAAGTATATCTTTTTATCTGATCAGGATGACGTTTGGATGGAAGGCAAATACACGCTGATGCTGCAAAAATTGGAGAAATACGACCTGGTGATCAGTGATTCGCTGATTGTAGACCAGGAGCTGAAAGTGCTCCATCCTTCTTTTTTCGACTATTTCAGTTCCGGAAGGGGGCTGCTCAAAAATATGTTTAAAAGTTCTTATTACGGGTCATGTATGGCATTTAACAGGAATGTGCTGGAAGCAGCCTTGCCTTTCCCGGATACCAAGGAAATTGGACACGACTTATGGATCGGGCTGGTCGCGGAACTTAGGTTCTCCGTATTTTTCTTTAGGGAGCCCCTGATCAAGTACAGAAGGCATGAGGCTGTTTTTACCTCTAAAAGGGTGGGCAAGAGCAAGCGAAACCTCATACAAATGCTCAACGGGCGATTCATCATGACAAAAGAGATTATCAAATTTTTAGTAAGGAGCAGATCATGATCAGGGCAATCAAAAGAAAATTACAGACGGTTAAAACTTATCTCTATCCCTTATACTGGCAGCTAGCCAGGTTTGGCTGGCGCCTTTTGCCATTAAAAAAAGCGTCTGAAATTCGAAATCATCAATATACGATAGGGATCACCACTTACCTGGACCGCTATGAAACACTGTTCAAACCTTTCCTGCTGCAGTTGCTTAAAATATTTCCTGAAACAGAAATTGTGGTTACGGTTAACGGGCATTATAACAGGGATTCCCAATTGCTTTACCTGGAGCACATCCGGTCTTTTTTAAAACAATTCCCGAATGTCAAGGTTATAACTTTCGTTGAAGCACAAGGTTTAAGCAAGCTCTGGAACCTCATCATTGTAAATAGCAGCAATGAACGCTTCCTCATTTTAAACGATGACCTGGAAATCTCTCCCTTGTTTAGAAAGGACCTTGAGCAATCAGGTATTTTATCCGAAAGGATTGCGCTACTCAATCAAAGCTGGAGCCATTTTATGATCTCCAGGGAGATCGTCAACCTGGTGGGTTGGTTTGACGAACGGTTTCCTGCGATCGGGAATGAGGACGAAGACTATGAAAGCAGGCTTGTTTTAAAACAAGTTGATTTGAGCTTCTTTCACTTCAGAAGTATCAAAGCAATTCTTACCATACCTGTTACCTATTCATATGGGGAACAGGTTGATATCATTAATACAAAATATCTAAAAGCTAACAAAGTGTTTTTTGACACTAAATGGGACACAGTAGCACAACCGACTGAAGGGTATCATTATGTACGGATCTTAAACGCCTGGGTGAAACTCAAAGAAGGGATGGACACACCGCGATTTTACAGTTAAATTGATATAAAAATGATTGCAGGTTTAGTTTCGGTCATCACCCCCATGTACAACGGTGAAAGATTTGTTGAGCAAACTATAAATTCTGTTATAGGGCAGACGTATACGTCATGGGAAATGATCATCATAGATGATGGATCAAAAGACAACGGTCATGCCCTGGTGACCCGTTATGCAGCGCAAGATTCCCGGATAACCGTCCACAGCCAGGTCAATACGGGCTCTGCGGGGGCAAGAAATAAAGGCATCAGGTGTGCCAAAGGACAATATATTGCCTTATTAGATGCTGATGATACCTGGAATCCGGAATTCCTGGAAAAGCAGCTGAAGTTAATGAAGGAAAAGAATGCTGAACTGGTCTATGCATCACATACCAGGATCGATGCAGCGGGGAAGGAATGTTTGAGGCCATTTCTAGCCTCTGAAAAGGAAGACTACTACTCCATGCTTAAAACTTGTTCCATTTCTTGTCTGACAGGCCTTTATGATACCAAAACCTTTGGGAAAATATACCTGCGCGAAGACTTGAAAAGCAATAGGGATGATTACGTTTACTGGCTCGACATCCTTAAAAAGGTAAAAGTTGCTTATGGGAATAGAGAAATTCTTGCTAATTACAGGATGTTGAATACTTCTGCAACAGCTAATAAAAGCAAGGTGATTATTCCGCAGTTTATGGTGCTTTATAAAGTCGAGAATTTAGGTTTGTTAAAAAGTGTGTACTATTTAACAAATTGGGCTTTTTATGGGTTTTTAAAATATAAAGAATAGGCCTTGGCGTTATTCTTGCTTGTGCATTGATATGTAAAAATTACTATATGGTATTTATCATCATCTTTTTTTGCAGCCTTTTAATTGTAGCCTTTGCTATTCCCCCGATCATAAAAGTGTCTTTTGAAAAAAGATTATTTGATGATCCTACAGAAAGCCGTAAAGTACACAGTCGCATTGTACCTAATTTTGGTGGAATCGCCATATTTTCAGGCTTTTTATTGTCGTCCGCTTTATTTATCCCTACACAGATTTTGCCAGAAGCTAACCTATTAATGGCGGCGGGGCTTATTTTGTTTATGACCGGGTTAAAGGATGACATTGTGGGTTTAAGTCCGCTTAAGAAATTCATCGCCCAATTTGCCAGTGCATTTATCATTGCGGTCATGGCGGATCTTCGCATAGCAGATTTAAACGGCATTTTCGGCTACCATGAACTGCCCTATATGGTGAGCATTATCCTGACTGCCCTTTTTATTGTCGGGATCGTCAATGCGTTCAACCTGATTGATGGTGTTGATGGGCTGGCAGCATCCCTGGGGGTGATATTTAGTTTAATGTACGCTTGTCTGTTCTTTAAGGCAGGTGAATTGGGTTGGGCTTATTTATCCATTTCACTGGCGGGTGGCCTTGTCGGATTTTTGTTCTATAACCTGAGTCCCGCAAAGATCTTCATGGGTGACCTGGGCTCCTTGTTAACCGGTTTTATTGCAGCCGTCCTCAGTCTTAAATTCATGAATATCAGTAATACGCAGGACATTTTCATTGGGACTTTAAAGATCAGCTCTGCGGCAGGGCTTGTGCTGGCGATTTTGATTATACCCATTTTCGATACCATCCGGGTTTTCACGCTTCGCATTTTACGTAACACTTCACCTTTCACAGCAGATCGTAACCATGTCCATCACCGCTTGCTTTTTGTGGGTTTAAGTCATGTACAAACTACCCTGGTGCTTTCTGTGATCAATGTTTTGTTCATTGCTTTGGCACTTTGTGTGCAACCAATTGGCAATACAGCATTGCTGGGCTTGCTGATTTTCGTTATCATTGTAGTAAATAGCGCAATGTCTCTCTATATTGAACGTTATAAAAAAGCCTTATTTACCAAGGTAAATTTACCCGGTTCAGTACAATATAAAAATAAAGAGCAGGAGGCTGGTCACAAAAGGAAATTTGGTGATACAGTTCTTGAGAAAATAGTAGAAAATTAAGTATACACATGACCAAACGACCAAGCTGCTTTGCAGTTAGTATAACATTAAGAATAGCGCTAAGTTTAATATTTACAACCACCATTTTTGCCGCAAATGCGCAGTCAGAGTTGTTACCATTAGGACAAGATCTCCAGTTAAAACTGGGCAGAAAAATTTACTTTGATACCGCCGGTAGAACTCACACGGCATTACAACGATACTATACCAACGACCTGAGCACCGATAGTGTAAGTCAGGATAGCTTGCTGCGTTCGCTCTATCCGGAACGTAAAGCATGGCAAAGTAAAAACTGGCTTTACAGGAAGTTATTTACCGAGCACTTGGTGGAAGTGAATACCGACGAGTATTCCTTTTACCTCGATTTCTTACCCGATCTGCAAGTGGGTAAACAAAATGGAAACAGTTTGTGGCTCAATACCAGGGGCGTAGAATTTGCGGGTAGAATTGGAAAGAAATTCGCTTTTACCAGTCATTTTTTCGAAAACCAAGGCAAGTTTTCAGATTACATGGCTAACTACATCTATACAAGCAGGGTGGTACCAGGCCAGGGTTATGCCAAAGCTTACGAAAACAACAAGTTTGACTATCATTATTCCGGTGCTACATTATCTTACACACCATCAAAATATATAAATTTTCAATTAGGCTACGATAAAAACTTTATTGGTGATGGTTACCGTTCACTTTTATTATCCGATAACAGTTATAATTATCCTTTCATTAAAGCAACCGGCACCTTGGGTAAGGTGCGTTACATGGCGATGTTCGCCCAGTTTATAGATTTTCAGGATACGCCTTATGATGAGCGCACCATTCCTTATCCTAAAAAGTACGGTGTTTTTCATTACCTGAGTTATAATGTGAACAAACGTTTGAGTTTAGGATTATTTCAGAATGTGATTTGGGAGCCAAGAGGTTTTGAATTTAGTTATTTTGTGCCCTTGATGATTTTAAGGTCTGCGGAACATGCGAATGGATCTCCGGATAAGGTACTCTATGGCTTAAATGCAAGTTATAAAATAGCAGACCGTTATGTTGGATACGGTCAGTTGATGATCAATGAGTTCACTGCAAAGAAGATGTTTTCACGTACGGGCTATTGGGCGAACAAGCAAGGCGTACAGTTGGGTATCAAAGGATTCGATATTTTTAAGGTCAATAATTTAAATGCGCAGCTGGAAGCGAACATCGTACGACCATATTCCTACTCTTCAAGGACACATATGACGAACTATGGTCATTTTGGTCAACCACTGGCGCATCCTTATGGTGCTAACTTCAAGGAGTATTTGAGCATTTTCAGTTATAGATTTAAGAATTTTGATGCGCGGTTGCAGTTAACCAAGGCCACCTATGGATTAGATGTAGACAGTGTAAGCTATGGCAAAGACATCTATAAATCTTATTTTACACGTCCGGGTGATGAAGGTGTTTTTATCGGACATGGCTTAAAAACCAATTTGTTCTATGCCCAGGCTACCTTAGCGTACATCTTAAACCCAAAAAACAACCTGCGTATTGAAATTGGCTATACGCATCGGAATGAAAATAACGCCCAGTATACAGATAAACAACAAATTTTTAATATCGGCTTGCGGTCTTCGTTCAGGAACATCTATAAAGATTTTTAACGTCTAGCAAACACTTAAACAATGAAATATTGGACCTTGTTAATCGGCATGTTTATATGCGTCGGGCAAGACCTTAGTGCCCAAACTTTACCTGTTGGTTTGTTAAATGGTGTAGAAGATACTTACCGCAGACAACAACTTTTAGGGAATGACCGGTCTAACCGGTCCTATATGATCAGGCCCTTGTATATTACGGAATTTGACCAGTTGTCTAAGGTGGAAGAAACTGAAAATGGCGCCATATCCCTGACTGATTACCGAAGACAGGTGTACACCGGTTTCAAAGGAAAGGTGAATGTTTATGCCTTGCCTGTCGCCTGGCAGCAGCAAATGAATACCCATCACCCTTATGGGATGAACGATGGCTCCATGATCCAGGCAAAGGGTTATCAAACACAATTGTCCGGGGGATTTTACGCAGAAATTGGTCCGCTTCGTGTTCAATTCAGGCCCGAATATGTTTATGCTAAAAATGAATTCTTCACCATCTTACAGGAAAGCAACCTGACCAAGGGGTTCAAAGAAGCCGAAATGATTTATGTGCTCAACAGGATAGACAATCCGGAGCGATATGGGGTACATAAATATGCAGATAAAAGTCTTGGACAAAGCAGTATCAGGCTGAATTTTGACCCCATCTCTATCGGGATTTCCAATGAAAATTTATGGTGGGGGCCTGGAGTCAAGAATGCCCTGCTCATGACCAACAATGCGGCAGGTTTTAAGCACCTTACCTTAAATACAACGCGGCCCGTAGATATTTACATCGGTCACCTGGAAGCCCAGTTGATTGCTGGAAAACTAGTCAGGTCAGGCGTGGAGAATGTTTTGTCGGCGACTGTTCCAAAGGTTAATGACTGGCGTTATATCAATGGCATTGCCCTGAGTTACCAGCCTAAATGGGTCCCGAATTTATTTGTTGGTTTTGATCATGCTTTTATCATCTATAACCATGCACTGGGAAAGGGATTCAGTGATTTTATGCCGGTACTGACCTTCTCTGAAAAACCAAATTATCCAGACAAGGAGGGTTATATCAATGGGCAGGGGGAGCAGCAACGGGACCAGTATATCTCCTGGTTTGCGCGTTATATCCTGCCCGCTGCTAAGGCTGAAGTCTATTTTCAATGGGGTAAAAACGACAGGCCTTTCAATGCGCGTAACCTGGCCACCAAGCCAGATCATACCCGTGCCTATATTTTTGGCTTCCGTAAGCTCCTGCCTTTAAGCAGGCCAGCGGAATATATACTGTTCGAAACAGAGGTCACCCAGCTTGCGAAGCCTCCTTCAGGGAACAAGTTTAACAGTGGGGAATCCTGGTACACACATGCGCAGGTCCGCGATGGATACACCCATGTTGGCCAGGTGTTGGGGGCGGGCATTGGCCCGGGAAGCAATATGCAGTCCTTTGATGTCAGCTGGGTCAAAGGGCTCAAAAAAATAGGTGTCGGTGTAGAGCGGGTCGACCAGAACAGCGACTTATTTTATCAGACCGGCTCCACAGACGCAAGGCGGCACTGGGTAGATCTGGGTATCAACGGGAAGTTAAACTGGAATTTCAATAAGCTGGTGGTTAATTCTCAACTCACCTATATTCATTCATTCAATTACCATTATGGATTGTTTCAGCAAAAGGGGAATGGACCCTGGGACTGGGATCAACAGGATGTCGATAATTTACACCTCAAACTAGGTCTCTTATACCGGTTTTAATCATAATTTTTAATAGGCCGTAGTGCTGCGGTTAGCGCATTACTACAAGGCTGTTTCATTTGTTCAGCCGTTTGGCTGAGGAGTGCAGCATTACGCCCAGCTGTAATTAAGCTGCGCCAACCATCAAACCAGGTTTTGCTAAAGGCCAACCGTATCAAGCTTAATATTCAACAGAAATAGGATTTAACTAATAGGTTAAAGGTATGAACTTCAAGGGGATTGCATTACTGCTCTGTGCCATGTTTTTGGTAACGGTGACTTATGCTCAAACATTACCGGTCGGGTTGTTACATGACACAGATGATTATTTCCGGCGACAACAATTGTTAGGAAATGATAGTTTGCGGTCGTCCTTTATGATCAGGCCGCTTTATATCTCGGAAAAGAATAACGTAAAACTTTCAGACGATTTATACCTCGAGGATTTAAACAGGCTACTCGTTTCCATTCCTACGTTAAAATCAAAGATTTATGCGTTACCGATCGTCTGGCGGCAACAATATAATTCACATCATCCCTATGGAATGAATGATGGGGCAATGATTCCTGCCAAAGGGTATCAAACCACGATTTCGGCGGGTTTTTTTGCAGCCATAGGCCCTTTGCACCTTCAGTTCAGGCCTGAATTTGTATATGCCGCGAATCAAAACTTCCGAAAGATCCATGAATTAGACAATGGCAGGCAATTTGAAAGTGGCTATGCCAATTATTACAATAGCATTGATGCGCCCGAACAATTCGGTAATGACACTTATAGTCAGTTTAACTGGGGTCAAAGCAGCATCAGGCTAAACGTGGGGCCTGTTTCCCTGGGTTTATCAAACGAAAACCTTTGGTGGGGGCCAGGTATCCGAAGTTCCTTGCTGATGAGCAATCATGCAGCCGGTTTTAAACATTTGACTTTAAATACGATCAGGCCAGTAAAAACACCAGTTGGCTCTTTTGAAGCGCAGCTTATTGCCGGCAGGCTGGATTCATCAGGGATAGCAACGCCGGCTGGTCCGCTTCGAAGAAATAAAACCGACGATTGGCGTTACCTTTCCGGCTTTGCACTTACTTTCCAGCCCAAATGGATTCCTAATTTATATTTCGGCTTCGACCGTACTTTCATTGTATACCATAATAATGTGGGGAGCAGCTTTGGGGATTACTTCCCGGTATTTTCAGCGGTACAGAAAAAGGATGTAAAATTCGACGGATCTACAGGCTCTGATGAGGAAGATCCAAGGAAGTTTGATCAGCGACTTTCTTTTTCAGCGCGATGGGTGATGCCGGAGGCCAATGCGGAGATCTATTTCCAATATGGAAAAAATGACCATAATTACAATTACCGGGATGCCTTTGTAGAACCTGAACACAGCAGGGCTTATGTAGCTGGATTCCGAAAACTATTTGCGTTGCGGAAGAGCGACACTTACCTCCAGGCAGGGATAGAAGTGACGCAGCTGGAGGCAGCGCTGACGAAGATCACGCGGGGTGCAGGTTATTGGTATAGCCATAGCTCGATCAGACATGGTTATACCAACGAAGGGCAGGTATTGGGGGCGGGCATAGGAAGCGGAAGTAACCTGCAGTCGTTGGATGTGAGCTGGGTGAGTGGCTTAAAAAGAATTGGCCTGCAATTCGAGCGGATTGTCCATAACAACGACCTTTTTTACAGGGCTTTCCGGTCCAATCCTGATATCCGGAGACATTGGGTTGACCTGGGTGTTACCGGCAAACTCGACTGGGACTACAACAGATTCATACTTAATGCCCAGGTGGCTTATATCAGGTCGTTAAATTACCAGTGGGCGCTTGAAGACCCCAGCGATTCCTTCTGGGACTGGAATAAACAGGATACAGATAACTTTCATTTAAATATAGGTTTGCTCTACAGGTTTTAAGTAAATCTATAGGTTTTAAGTAAAAACAAGTCTTTTTATACTTTAACTTATTATTTAAAAATAGCCATTTTGTGTTTACAAAAAGATCATAAATGTTTAAAACATAATCCATATATATTATCTTTATAATTATAAATTAAATGCTCAAATCGAAATGCGAAAAAGTATCATCTTATTTATTGTGATCTCTGCGATCATTAGCTCCTGCGCGTCGAACAAACAATTACAGTATTTTAATGATCTCCCTGAATCCGACCGGATTGAACTGCCGCATATGTCGCAGGTTGAACGCACGGTGCAGGATGGTGACCGTTTACTAGTGACTATAGGGGCACAAGATCCCGAGGCTGCCGAATTATTCAATGCCTACGGTGGGATATCCTCATCCGGGGTTCGAACATCCAGTGGTGGTGGTGGTGGCGCCGCCGGAGCAATAAGAGGTGAATCTGAACTTGCAGGGATGCTGGTTGATGCCGATGGGACCATTGAGCTGCCCTATGTTGGTAAAATTCCCGCATCTGGCCTTACCGCCATGCAATTAAAAGAGAAGCTTACCGATACCTTAGGGAAATACCTGAGGGGACCATTGGTGACAGTGAAGTTTTTCCAGATAAAGTTTACCGTTTTAGGGGAGGTCCGTAACCCCGGCACTTTCACCTTACCCTTACAGCGGACTACCTTCCTTGATGCTTTGGGCGCCGCCGGGGATTTGCCTGTATCTGCTAAACGATACGATATCCAGATATACAGAGATTACGACGGAAAGCGGACCATTTTCAAAATTGATTTACGAAAGAAAGACATCCTTTATGATGCGGAGCTTTTCCAGATCAAGCATAACGATGTCATCTATGTTCAACCGAGAGACAGTCGCCGCTTTAGTGAAGAAAGCCGTTTTTATGCTTCTATGCTGACCCTGGGCATTGGTATCGTCGCTGTGTTTACTAATATTTTTTAATTTAAAACTATTGTTTGATGGAAGACTTTTTTGAAGATGAAAATACCCAGTCGGAAGTTCGGTCTTTTGACTTAAAACATTATTTAACTAAATTAATTGAAAACTATGTCTGGATCATTATCTCGCTGTTGATATTATTGTTTGTTGCCTTTGTCTATTTAAGGTATACCACCCCAAAACATCAGCTTACAGGGTATATCATCGTGGGCGGACAGGCACTGGAGCCAGGTGCCAATGATGTTCTGGCGAATGTGGGATTAATCAGTGGGTCTGAAAATACCGCATCTATTGTCAGTAATGAGATATTTATCCTTCGCTCGCACCAGTTAAACGGACAAGTGGTGGATTCTCTTCAACTGGATGTCGCCATTTCAAAACTAGGGCATGTGAGAAACACGCCTGTACTTGCGGATTCCATGCCGGTAAAAATAGAAGTCGGAAGAATAGATCCGAATTTTACCAGCCCAGAATATAAACTCCACCTTAACAACAAGAACTTTAGCATTAAAGATGCAAATTCCGAATACGAGGGCACTTATGGCAAGCCTGTATTCCTGAAATCAGACACGGTGCTGATCAGTAAGAAGCCTGGGGTGCCTGTAAAGGAAAACGATTATTCTCTGCAGCTTTTCAGCAGGACCGGCGCAATAAAGACCTATCTGACGAGGTTAACAGTGGAACAAGCCAAGAACGGAGGCTTAGGTTTACTGAAGATTGCTGTCGTAGATGAACTGCCTGAGCGCGCGGACCGTTATATCCAGATACTCATCCATTCTTATAATGTTTCCTATCTTGATTATCAGAACCAGGCTGTCAAAAGAGCCATTGTTTTCCTGGGAGACCGCCTGGATACGGTCAGTAAAGAATTAAGCCAGCAGGAAAATGCATTGCGCGATTTTAAGGCATCCAACCAGATTTACGATGTATCTACCTCCGCGCAGGCTTTGTTAACCAATATGCAGACGCTGGATACAGAAAAAAACCTGAGTGAGTTCCAGGGGGAGTTATTAAGCCTGGTAGAAAAAAGCGTGAAAAATCCACCTGGCAAGGAAGAAATTATTGCTTCCACGAGCGGCCTGATGGATCCGGTATTAAATTCGCAAGTGGCCAGCTTTAATGAACTGGTCCTTCGCAAACAGCTGATTCTCAATTCAGGAACTAAAGATGATCCGCGCTTGCTGCCCATTGAAGATCAGTTAGCAGATATGCGGAAAAATATCCTGAAGAATATTGTTAACATGAGAAATCAGAACAACGCTGCCCGGCGTAATGTGGCCTCTCAGGAAAATAAGCTGACAAGCCGTTTTAACGTGCTTCCTGAAAAGGAGAAGCAATTTGTTGAATTGAACAGGAAATACACGATTAAGGAAACGCAATATATCTTCCTGCTGCAAAAGAAGGAGGAGACAGAAATTCAGTTGGTTTCCTCTAATGCCGAGCGCTCCAGGCCTGTGGATGATATTCTCAACGATGGCATTGTTTTCCCGGTCAAAAGCCTCACTTATGCGATAGCGGCACTGCTGGGATTGCTGATTCCCTCCTCCGTTGTGTTAGTGAATGTGTTGATGAATCAGAAGATCGAGACCAGGAAAGAAATCGAAAAGGGAACCAATGTGCCTATTCTGGGGGAACTAAGTTTAAGTAAAACGGAGGGTGCGATTGCCATCACCACCAATAACCGCAGTGCCATTGCAGAACAGCTGCGGGCCATCAGAACTAACCTCTCCTTTATGGGCGCCAGCACCAAACATAAGGTGTTTGTGGTGACCTCCAGTGTAAGCGGTGAAGGGAAAAGTTTTGTAAGTCTGAATTTAGGCAATAGCCTGGCGATTACGAATAAAAGAGTCGCTGTACTGGAACTTGACTTAAGGAAACCCATCCTTTCGAGTAACCTGGGGGTAAATAATGCTGTGGGGATTTCGAACTATATCATCAATGAGAAGCTTCATCCAGAAGATATTATTCAGGAAGTAAGAGGGTGCCCAAACTTGTATTTGTTGAATTCAGGCCCTGTTCCCCCGAATCCGGGAGAATTAATTATCCATCCAAGAATGGGGGAATTGATTAATTACCTGCGGGAGAATTTTGATTTTGTCATTTTAGACTCTCCACCCGTGGGTTTAGTGGCAGATTCACTAAGTTTGGCAAAATTATCAGATATCAGTCTTTTTGTGCTTCGTCCAAATCACTCTGTGCGACCTGCTTTGCAATTAATTAACGATCTTTATAGGGAAAAGAAACTGCCGAGGCTCTCCTTAGTGATCAATGGCATCCGACCAGATAAAGGTTATGGAGGATATGGTAACTACGGCAGCAAGGGATATGGTTATTATTCGGATGATTTGAATCATAAAGACAGCAAGTTCAAAGTTTTTACAGATAAGATATTTAAACGTTCATCATAAATGAATAAACAAGAAGTAAGTACACATTCTACTGCCCGCATTGCCATTATAGGCCTTGGTTATGTGGGTTTACCTTTAGCCGTAGCCTTTGCAAAGAAATATGCCGTTACCGGATTTGATATTAACCAGCAGCGGATTGAGGAATTAGAAAATGGCCATGATCGTACTTTAGAAATTGAAGCGGAGGACTTGCTAGCTGTTCATCCAGGTCAAAATTCAACGGCGGGGCTTTCTTTCGCACATGACGCCGAGGAAATAAAAAATTGCAATGTTTATATCGTTACGGTTCCCACACCGACAGACAAAAATAACCGCCCTGTTTTAACGCCGCTGTATAAGGCCAGTGAAACCGTAGGCAGGGTTTTAAAAAAGGGAGACGTTGTTATCTATGAGTCGACGGTTTATCCGGGCGTCACGGAAGATGAATGTGTACCGGTTTTAGAGAAAATAAGCGGGTTAAAATACAATGAAGACTTTTTTGCCGGCTATTCACCGGAAAGGATAAATCCGGGAGATAAAAAACATACCGTAAC
This sequence comes from Pedobacter immunditicola, assembly GCF_037482985.1. Lineage (NCBI taxonomy): Bacteria > Pseudomonadati > Bacteroidota > Sphingobacteriia > Sphingobacteriales > Sphingobacteriaceae > Pedobacter > Pedobacter immunditicola. The sequence continues at coordinate 216,308 of NZ_JBBHKC010000002.1, forward strand.
CAAAATCATGAAAGTTACTTCGGGCTCCACACCTGAAAGTGCGGAATTTGTAGACCAGTTGTATAAATCTATCATCACTGCCGGAACCCATAAAGCCAGCAGCATCAAGGTTGCAGAAGCCGCTAAAGTGATTGAGAACTCGCAGCGGGACATCAATATTGCTTTTGTGAACGAGCTCAGTAAAATATTTAACCGGCTGGATATTGACACACATGAAGTTTTGCAGGCTGCGGGTACAAAATGGAACTTCCTGAACTTTAAACCAGGACTGGTGGGAGGGCATTGCATTGGTGTCGATCCTTATTACCTGGCACAGAAAGCACAGGAAATGGGCTACCACCCTGAAATTATCCTTGCGGGGAGAAGGATGAATGATGATATGGGCGCTTATGTGGCCCAGGAAGTTGTCAAATTAATGATCAAAAAAGATATTCAAATTAAAGCAGCGAAAATACTCATCCTGGGATTCACCTTTAAAGAGAACTGTCCGGATGTCCGCAACAGTAAAGTTATTGATGTGATCAATGAGTTTAAATCCTATAATACCCATGTAACCGTTTACGATCCCTGGGCAAAACCTGCAGAAGTACTGCATGAATATGGACTGGAAACCTTCAACGATTATGATCAGGTTAAAAATCAAAGTTATGATGCGATTGTTCTGGCCGTAGGGCATGAAGAGTTTAATGAACTCAACTTATCGGACTTAAAGTGTCATCAATGCATCATCTATGATGTTAAAGGCTTTCTGAAAAAAGAAGAGGTTGACGCCAGGTTGTAAGATAATATAATGTAAGTGATTGGTGTTTGTTTATTAAATGGACTCACTCCTGCCCGGTCCTATCAATCATCATATATTCTGGTATTTGTCATAGGATACTTTTAAATTGACGTTTAGAAAATAAAGAGATGTACGAAACTAATTATCATGAAGTAGAATTAAAGGAGAAATCCTTCCTAATTACAGGGGGCGCAGGATTTATAGGGTCTAACCTGGTAGAATATTTACTAAAATATGGGGCGGGGAAGGTCAGGGTGCTGGATAATTTTTCAACCGGCTCGCTGCTTAACCTGGAAAACTTTAAAGCTCACCCTGCTTTTGAATTAATCGAAGGCGATATCAGGAACCCGGAAGATTGCCGGAAAGCTGTGGAGGGGATGGACTACGTTTCTCACCAGGCGGCCCTGGGTTCGGTTCCACGATCCATTAATGATCCGGCAACCACTAATGAGGTTAATATTTCAGGCTTTTTGAATATGCTTGTCGCCGCGAGAGATGCAAAGGTAAAAAGGTTTGTTTATGCGGCAAGCTCAAGTACCTACGGCGATCATCCCGCTCTCCCCAAAGTAGAGGACCAGATTGGCAAACCACTGTCGCCTTATGCGGTCACGAAATACGTCAATGAATTGTATGCAGGGGTATTTTCTCAAACCTACGGTTTCCATACCATAGGTTTAAGGTATTTCAACGTATTTGGGCCGAGACAAAACCCTTCAGGCCCTTATGCTGCCGTTATTCCGCTGTTTATTGAAGCTGCCTTAACGGAGCAAGCCCCTGTAATCAACGGAGATGGCGAAACCAGCCGTGATTTTACTTTTATTGAAAATGCTGTTCAGGCAAATATCAGGGCAATGCTCCTCCCTGCGCTATCAAAAAGTGAAGTGATCAATATCGCCTATGGGGAAAGGACCACCTTAAATGAGTTATGGGATAAGATCGCTGAACATGAAGGACTTACGCTTCGCCCAATTTACAGGGAGGAGAGAAAGGGAGATGTGAAGCACAGTTTAGCGGATATCAGCAAGGCAGCACAACTCCTGAATTATCAACCCAAGGTGTCCGTATTAGCTGGTATTTCCATTGCGCTTCAATGGTACAAACAAAATCTGAAGGTAAAAAATAGTTAATCCATCGCCCCTGCTTCCTGGGGTGCTCGTATAGATCCAATCTATATTTTCATATAAACATTATAGGCTAACACTACACTGCTGCTCTTACGTAGATCGGCAGTGTAGTGGTTGTTATGTAGGTTACCCATCAAATTCACCAGCTAATAGCGCGATATGATACCCTTCAATAAACCTTACTTTACGGGCAACGAAACAAAGTATATTCAATTAGCCGTTGAATCAGGGCAGATCTCAGGTGATGGGATGTATACTAAAAAATGCCATGAGTTTTTCGAGGATAAGTATGGTTTTAAGAAAGTGCTCCTGACCACCTCCTGTACGGATGCATTGGAGATGGCAGCCATTTTAATAGACATTAAGCCGGGCGATGAAGTGATTGTCCCTTCCTATACTTTTGTGAGTACGGTAAATGCCTTTGTTTTACGGGGAGCAAACATTGTTTTCACAGACAGCATGCTTTCCAATCCAAACATGGATGCCACTAAGATCGAAGCATTGATCACCCCTAAAACGAGAGCTATTGTTCCGGTTCATTATGCAGGCGTGGCCTGTGACATGGACATGATCATGGAGATTGCTGAGAAATATAAGTTATTTGTGATTGAAGATGCGGCCCAGGCGGTAGACAGTTATTATAAAGGGCGGCCATTGGGCAGCATCGGCCATCTGGCGGCCTTTTCTTTCCATGAAACAAAAAACATTATTTCCGGGGAAGGCGGGATGCTGGTCATCAATGATGAAAGGTTCATCAAGCGGGCAGAAATTATTCGCGAGAAGGGAACCAACCGGTCTGCATTTTTCAGGGGCGAAGTAGACAAATACGGATGGGTTGATATTGGCTCTTCTTTTTTGCCATCTGATATCATTGCCGCATTTTTATATGCGCAGATTGAGAATTTAGACAAGATCCAAGCCAGGAGGAAAGAAATCTGGAAGCGGTATGACGATGCTTTCAAGGGGCCAGGCTTAGATCACCTGCTGCGCGGGCCCTGCATTCCGGAGTATGCAACCAATAATGGCCATATGTATTACCTGGTCACACAGGGCCTCACGCAAAGGACCAACTTGATTGAGGCCTGCAGGAAAGCCGGCTTTCACCCTGTTTTTCATTATTTATCGCTGCATAAAAGTCCTTTTTATAGCAAAAAGTGTGTTTGCAGAGATTTACCAGTCTCAGATTATTTTTCTGACGCACTAGTCAGGCTGCCCTTTTATTATACGTTAAAAGAAACTGAACAAGATTTCATCACCAGTACGATTATCAACACCCTGACCTCTTGAGTTCCATAAAGAAAATTGTATTACATGGTTTTTTCTGGTCCATTACCAATCAGGTGAGTATAACAATCGCCGGATTGGTGATCTCCGGCGTTTTGTCCCGACTGATCACTCCTGCAGAGTTTGGGATCATCGCTATGGTGAGCTTGGCCACCGGGTTTTTAAATGTGATTAAAGATTTCGGTTTTGGTGCTGCCCTGGTTCAGAAAAAAACCGTATCAGATGATGAATACAGCACGGTTTTTTGGTTCAACCTGATCATTGGTGTTTGTTTAATGATCATTGTTTTCCTGGTATCGCCTTACATCGGCGAATTTTTCAAAGAAAAGCGCGTTGAACAGGTCACGAAAGTACTCTCCGGCACTTTTGTGATCAATGCGATTGGTATCATCTGGAGCAATAAACTGGTGAAAGTACTGGCTTTCAAGCAGATTTTTTACAGAAGTTTTCTTTCCTTGCTATGTGGTGGTGGCATTGCCATTTACCTGGGTTTCAAAGGATTTGGCGTTTGGGCGATTGTCAGTCAAATCTATACGACCTTAATTGTAAACACGATTTTAAACTATTTCCAAATTAAATGGCTGCCGACTTTTACCCTTAAAAAGATTTATATCCGTGAATTAATCAAGTTTGGCTTGCCTTTGTTGGCAGATCAATCCATCAGTTATTGGGCAAGGAATATTGATAACCTGTTAGTTGGCAGGGTTTTAGGGAAAGATGTGCTTGGTTATTATAACAAAGGCTATAATTTGATGCTTCTACCAGTAAGGCAGTTAACAAATACCCTCACCAAGGTTTTGTTTCCATCCTTTTCCTTGATCCAGGACGACCGTGAAAAGATTGCATCAATCTATTTAAAGATTTCCGGAGTGGTGGCCTTTATCGCCTTTCCGTTGATGATGAGTTTGTCGATGTTGGCTGAGCCGCTGATCCTGATTGTCTACGGGGAGAACTGGCGGCCGGTTATTCCTATTTTTAAGGTGTTAAGTATTTTGGGGATGTTCCAGGCATTGGCTGCTTTAAGTGGAAATATTTACCTCGCCTTGGGCAAGCCAAAGTTAATGTTCCAGATCGGCCTGTTTTCACGCACAATCACGATCCTGGGATTGGTGTCCGGCTTATATTATAGTGGGCTGATGGGGATGATTTATGGCTATTGTATCTCTTCGGCCATTATTTTTCTTCCGGAACTGTTCTTCATTGGAAAACTCCTTGAATTGAGTCTCAAAACCATTATTTTTAATTTCATTCCTTATTTACTGATCGCCAATGTCTGTTACTTCAGCATCAGTGCCGTGTTTTCAAAGTTCGATCTGCCACTTGTGCTTGCTTTCCTCATCCCTTTCAGCTGTTTTTTTCTAATGTATTTGATGATCAATTTTTTGATCAAGTCGAAAGCATTTTCAGCCATTCTTTCGCTGGTTAGGGAAAGAAGGTTAGTACAGGGGTAGTGTTACCCGAACTTCGCCGCGTCATACTGACTTTGCCGCGTCATACTGACTTTACCGCGTCATCCCGGGCTCCGTTCCGGGATCCCTTAAATAGATCCCGGAACGGAGTCCGGGATGACGACAAATAATGTCCGGGATGACGACAAATAATGTCCCGGATGACGACAAATACTAATGAAACCCAACGATACACTGTGAAACAACCGAATAAAATGCAATTAAAAAGAGTAGTCAATATCATGCCGGATGATAAGTTTCTGGACTATTACATCGAGATGTCGGAAAGGTTTATGCCGGATGACTCTTCTTATCTGATCATCACTGACCATGAAAAGCCGCGTTTCATTAAAAGTCAGCATCCTTCATTAAGGGTTTTGGCAAAATCAGCTGCAAATTATGAACTGATTACAGCTAATTTAATGGCTACACGTGTGGTCATCTTTCACAGTTTCAAAAACACGATGCATTCCTTTATCCAGCAAATTCCGGCAAGGATAAAAAGAGTCTGGTTGTTCTGGGGGTTTGAAGGCTACAGTGCACTTCCAAAAACCGGCTTGATTGACTGGCATTCGAATTATGCGATGTACGAGCCCAGCTTGAAAGGGGCCTTAAGCTGCCTGTATAACCGGTTCAAAGGGATGCTCATTACGAGGGACAATCAGATCAGCAGGGACATTATCAAACAAATGGATTACTGTGCGACCTGGGTAGATTCCGATTTTCGGATTGCGGCAAGGATTAATCCCGGAATTGAACAGCTGCATTTTAAATATTACACCAATGAACTCATGCACATGGACCAGCTCCCTGTTAAGCCAATCAATTTGGATAGGTTGCTGCTGGGGAATTCTGGGGATCCTACAAATAACCATATTGAAGCATTGCGATACCTGGATAAAATAAATTTTAAAGGAGAAATCATTTGCTCCTTGTCCTATGGCGGTTCCAAACGTTATGTGGAACGCGTGATTGAACTGGGCAAGAAGTTGTTTGGTTCCAGATTTATTCCGTTAAAAACATTTATGCCTTTAAATGAATATCAGGAAACCATCAACAGCTGCGGTTTAATCTGGATGAACCATAAACGACAACAGGCGGCAGGTAACTTACTGGTTTCTTTTCTTTCCAACAAGATCATTATTCTGGATGATGACAACCCCCTTAAACACACTTTCAAAAATTGGGGATTGATATTTTTCTATAAAGAGATCCTGAAAAGTTTAGGTGAAATACCGATAGACAATCTAGTGGAGAACAGAAATATTGTGTTGAATAAAGTGGGTATACAGCATAATGCTCACTTTTTTAAAGTGATCCATAATCTATAAAGCAGCTTCTAATTTCCGGAAACATGAACGAAATATTGGTGTCCATTATCATCCCGTTTTTTAATGCCGCTGCTCATTTCCGCGACACATTGCACTCTATACAATCACAGCGCTTTCAAAACTGGGAATGCATTTGTGTAGATGATGGCTCCACAGACTCCAGCTTTCATATTGCCAGTACAATGGCGCTGTCAGACCAACGGTTCAAAATCTATACAAGGCCAGTGCAGCTGCCCAAAGGGGGGAATAGCTGCCGGAATTATGGTTTCGAGCAGGCCAGGGGCCAATTTATCCAATGGTTTGATGCTGATGACCTCATGAGGCCGGGGATGATCGAAAGAAAAGCAATTGAATTAAAGGCGGATCCGGCCCTTGACTTTGTGGTGTCGAAAGTAGCCGATTTAATAGATGGCGAAGTGATCTGTAAAAAATACGAGATGGACAGCGACAATAGAATCGTGGACTTCTTACAATACAAGATACATTTCTTGACGCCGGGGCCGATGTTCAGGAGAAGTTTCCTGATGGGGAGGCCGCTATTTTCAGTTCTATTAAAAAGACACCAGGAATGGGAGTTTTTCAGCCGTTTATTAATTGAAGGCTGTTCCTACCGGGTGCTTCCGGTTTATTGCAGCATCAGGATCATTCATTCAGAAAGTATCAATGCCACGCATCAAAAGAAAACGCTTCTGGAACGCGCTTATGTTAAATTATATACTGTGGATGTCCTCAATAAAAATACCCAGGACAAAGCCGTAGCTGTTCTTTACCGGATTTACCACCGGTATATGCTGTGGTCTATTTTTCAGTCCCTGGTTAAATTCAAGTTCAAGGAGCTGCAGTTTTTCACCAGGATCTTTGTGGAATTTTCTTTTAAAAGCTTGAAGTTATATCGGTATCGGCAGCAAAAAACCCCGAATTGATAAATAGATCCCGGCACGGGGGCCGGGATGACGACGACGATTTACCGGGACGACGATTAACCTAATGACGACAAAATTATAATAGATAAAGATGAATGTTCTTGTTTTAACTGATGTTCTGCCGGCCCCCGTATTAAGTGGAAAAGCGCGTGAGAACGATGTCTTGATGACCACAGCAGGGTATCACGAAAGTCTGGAGCCTAAGGTCAACTATGTATTTGTATTTGTGGTCAGTTATTCAAACCTGATGTTGTCCTGGGTTTCTCGAAAATGGAAAGAGCTCTACCGGTTTCAGGCATTGGGGAAATATGAAATCGGGGGAAGGGAAGTGGTGATCCTGCCGGTGCCGAACTTCCAGGAGGACGGGCCATTCAAAGGTCTGCTGATTAAAATCGGCTATTACATGAACAGGCGAAAGTTGGGGGAGCTGATCAAAAAGCACCAGATCGATTTGGTACATGCGCATGACATCAAGTTAAATGCAGGGATCGCCTATCACCTTTATAAAGATACCGGAATGCCCTATGTGGTGACCACCAGGAAGTTGGGTAAACTCAAATTGAATAAAACGCTGATCCAATACCTGCGGCGTGCGCAGGCGGTCATCAACCTCGGTTTCAGTCAGCAGGCCCTTGCAGCACCCTATCACCAGCAAAATTATATCATTCCCCATGGGATCGACGGCCGTTTTTTAGCGCAGGAAAAAGACTACGGACGGGAGGAGCAACCGGCACCAGCAGCACCTTTGAAGATCGTATCCCTCTGCAGGCTGCTGAAGTGGAAGAATATTGACCAGGTGTTGTTTGCGCTGGAGCAACTTGACGGTGATTTCATCTATGACATCTATGGGGATGGCCCGGATCTCACAAGGCTGAAAAACATCCTGTCGACTTTGCGTATCCGGGAGAAGGTAAATTTCAAGGGGCATCTTCCCTACGAGCAGGTTCCGCAAACGCTGGTGAGCTATGATCTTTTTGTACTTCCCAGTTACAGGGAAATGTTCGGCCGGGTATACATTGAAGCCATGGCCTGTGGTTTACCGGTCATCGGGGCTAAAAACTGCGGTGTAGATGGCTATGTCGAAAACGGCGTGGAAGGTTTCCTGGTGAACCACCTTGACATTGATGAAATCGCAGCAGCCATTAAAAAGTTCATGAACAATGCAGCGCTGAGAAAGACGATGGGGGAAAACGCGAAAGCTTTATCGGCAGAATTTTCCTGGGAGCAAATTATTAAAAAGATTGATGCCGTTTACCGGCAAAGCCTGGACCCTGCATCGAGCAACAGTTGCATGCCGTCATCCCAGGTTCAGTCATCTTCGGCTCCGTCGTTCCTGGATCCCAATTAGAAGCTTAGAAAGTCGAAAATAGATCCCGGAACGTTGTCCGGGATGACGACCACTTAAACAAAACTCAATGATGGGTAAGAATATATATGTCATCGGCGTTTTTGATCTTTTTCACAAAGGTCATGTAGAATTATTAAAGAAGGCAAGGGCGCTGGGCGACAAGCTCATTGTGGCCATTAATGGTGATGAGATGGTCGCGGATTATAAGCGCAGGCCCTATTTTTCGGAGACCGACAGGCTGGCCTTAATTGAAGCCTGCCGTTATGTGGACGAGGCTTTTATCATCAACGAATACGATAACAAGGCTTATATCCAAAAATACAGCATAGATATCATTGTCCATGGCGATGATTGGGCAAAGGAAAGTTACATGGAGCAAATCAAGGTAGATGAGGCGTTTCTGGAAGCAAATCAAGTAGCCTTATGCCTTTTACCTTATACCAATGGCATCAGCACATCCGATTTAATAAAAAAGATCAAAGAAAGTTAATTCAGGGCATCATGATTTATAAGCAGTTATCCTATCTGCCCATCATTTTCCAGGTAGACGAAAATATTATTGCTGATATCCAGGAATTCCTGGAGCGGAATAAGTTTATTTTCGGCAAGGTGCTGGTTGTTTCCGGTAAATCGCATTCCAAACTCCTGGCCGATCAGGTCATTGCTGACACCGGGTGGGAGGGCTATGTCATCGCTGATAATAGCTTTGGGGAGGTCGACAAGCTCAGGAAGTATGTGGAAGAGGACCGCTATGACCTGATTGTTGCCATCGGGGGCGGCAAAGTATTGGATACGGTGAAAAGAGTGGGTTATCTCACCAATATCAATCACCTTTCGGTGCCTACCATCATCTCGAATGATGGCTTAATCTCACCGATTGCCGTTTTAAAGAACTACAAAGGCAAAACCGAGAGTATTCCGGGGATGATGCCGATGGGGGTGGTCATCGACCTGGAAATCATCCGGAAATCGCCAATCAATTACATCAGGGCAGCATCAGGAGATATCCTTTCCAATATCTCAGCGACCAACGACTGGGTATTGGCTTATAAAAAGAAGAAAGATAACATTAACGATATCGGTTTTCATTTGTCGCGGAGTGCAGCCAATGCCCTATTGTATTTCAACGATATCAACCTGTATTCCAAGCCTTTCCTGCGGATGGTGATCCAGGGGCAGATCAATTCCGGGATAGCGATGTCACTGGCAGGTACCAGCAGGCCATGCAGCGGGAGCGAGCACCTGATTAGTCATGCCATGACCGCCCTGGGGATGTCTGATAATGTGTTGCATGGTATACAAGTGGCCTCCATCAGTTTATTTACCCTATTCCTTCAAAACAAGCTGTTGAATATCCATATCGATTATGCGGTGGCTACAGGAATACCGCTTGATTTTACCACGCTGCTGGAGCGCTCCAGTCTGACAGATTTGAAAATGATCTACCACTTATCGAAGGAAATGCGGCCGGGAAGATATACCGTCCTGGATGAAGTAGATGAGGAAACATTTTTACAGCGGATCCTGGAATACAGGCATCATATTTTGTCCCGAACGCCGTTCGAAGATCCGAATTCATCAATTAACTAGTCATCAAATAGCTCCCGGTCCCGGAACGTGATCCAAAATCTAAATTCATCAATTAACTAGATCCCGGTCCCGGAACGTTGTCCGGGAGGAGCCCGGGGATGACGAAAAACCAAGACGAGAAACAAGCATGAAATACAAAAAATCGATGGTCAGGGCGCTGCGGCTCAAATTTCTGTCTGCGCTCAATAAAATGCTTCCAAAATATAACCGTGTGTTAATTATAGGCTTTCCCAATGTAGAAAGCAGTGCTGTCGCTACGGCCAATTACATTGCATCGCATTACGATATTCCGGTCAGCTATGTGGTCTCTAAAAAGCAGAAAGACGATCCCGGGGGACTATTGTTGCCGGGCGTGAAGGTGATCTCAAGCAATGAGAACAATAAAGCGCAGTTAAGGTTCTTCTGGCAGCTCTTCACCAGTAAGTATCTTTTTTTGACCCATGGCATATTTTTATCCGCCTTTTCCAGGAGGCAGGTGGTCACTAACATCTGGCATGGCATCCTGTATAAAAAGATAGGCCTTTTGATCGGCGGGCGGGCCATCCCTGCCGATGTTACCGTCGGCACTTCGACGCTCACCAGGAAAATGTTTTCGGAGGCATTCGGTGTGCCGGAATCGAAAGTTTTTGTGTCTGGTTACCCAAGAAATGACCAGCTGCTGGAAGGCAAAGCCAAAAAAGCCAAGGTCAGAGCGCAACTGGACACCGGGCTCCAACTCTCTAATGACGCCGAACTTCATCACCATACCCAGGAAAGCGCTCCACATTCTAAAAATCCAGGCCTTAATCAATATCAAAAGGTGCTGATCTGGATGCCGACCTTCCGGAAGAACATGAATAAAGTCGACTGGCAGGACGGGATAGAATCGGGGAACCCATTTTATATAGCGGATTTCGATGTCGTGCGATTCAACCAGATTTTAAGGGAAAATAATTCCTTTTGCCTGGTGAAGCCCCATCCGATGGCGGTTAAATATGCGGCTACCGATAACCTGAGCCATATGGCTTTTATTGATGACCAGTGGATCTCCGACCGTGGCGTTACGCTGTACCAGTTGGTGGGCAGCACTGATGTCCTGATTTCGGATGTATCCTCGGTGGTGATTGACTATTTACTGCTGGATCAGCCCATCCTCTGTGTGAGTACAGATTTTGAGACCTATAAAGAGAACAGGGGTTTTTATTTTGAAGCGATAGAAGAATGGCTGCCAGGGCCGGTGCTGCGCAGTGAGGAAATGTTTTTCAGGGCGCTGGAAGCCGTATTGAAAAGCGGTATGGACGATTACGATGGTAAAAGGAAAAACTTAAAGGAGCGTTTTTTTACGCACCATGATGCCAGGAGCACTGAAAGATTAGTGGAACATGTTTTTAATCACCCCACAAAGTAATTTTTAATCACCCCATAAAGTAGAAAATAATGCTGGATGTTGTTGTCTGTTTCTTCCTGTTGGTTTTGGGCTTAAAAGTGAAGAACTGGTTTACCGGTTTCGATGCTTACGACCGGAAGTTTTTGAATTACCTGTTTTTCTGGCATCTCCTCATTGGTTCAGCCTATTGCTACAATGTTTCAGATGGCACCGGCGATGCCTTTACCTATTGGTTTGCACCACAAAACCAGGGCTGGCCGGTGGTGATGAGCTATATCAACCGGGGATCGGCCTCAGGCTATGTTTATTTACTGAACTATTACCCGGCACACGTCCTGAACCTTTCCTTTTTTACCGGATCGATGCTATATATGGTTTTGGGCTATGTCGGTTTTGTTTACCTGTATAAAATCATCAAAGTTAATGTGCCGCGGTTTTTATACTTGCGGAAGGTGAAAATCCTCTGGATTCCTATATTTCCCTATTTCCTGTTTCTCCCGAATATCCATTACTGGACCAGTGGGATAGGGAAGGATACGCTGCTTTTTTTTAGCGTCGTGATCTTCATGTATGCCTTAGCCAATATCAGGAAGCGCTTTTTATATATTGTGGCTGCTGTTTTAATCAGTATATTCATCAGGCCGCATATCCTTTTATTTTTATGCCTGGCATTTGGAACCGCTGCGGTATTGGATGGAAGGCTCAGAATCTATAAGAAAGTCATCCTGTGCCTGCTCTTCCTTGGCGGCTCCTATTATATGTTTCCCTATGTGGCGAAGTTTGCGAGGATAGACGATCTACAGTCGGAGTCCATCAGTGCCTATTCCAATCAGCACATCACGAAGCTCTCGAAGGCAAGGACCACATCCTCCCTCGATGTCACCAGTTACCCTTATCCGCTGAAGGTCTTTACCTTTTTATTCCGGCCCTTATTCTTTGATTTACCGGGGGCTTTAGCGATGCTGGCCTCTTTGGAAAACCTGCTCTACCTGCTGTTTTTCATCAAGGTGTTGTTCAGTAATCCCCTGGCAGCTTACCGGCTGGCGTCGGTCCCCGTCAAATCGATGGTCGTCTTTTTCATCCTGGGTTCAATCACCTTTCCTTTGATCTTGGGAAACCTGGGGATTATGTTGCGGCAAAAGACGCCCTTCATGATCATGTTCCTAATATTCGGCTTTTTAGTGCTGGTCAGGGCCCAGTTAAAAAAGAAACCCCTCAAGCGAAGAATCCCCCAACCTGTTTTAAGCAATCCGTCTGATTGATTGCTTCGAGCCAAGAATAGAGCAGCTAATTTTAAGCAATTGGTCTCATATTGCCCTAGATCACATGAACAGATTTGAGGTGAAGCCGTTCTTAAACAACCTCCTGATTTAACAACAATCCAACAATCTCTAATATCCCTTTTATGCAATTTGACGGCGGACGCTTTGTGGTGTCTTTAGATTTTGAACTCATGTGGGGCGTCTTTGACAAAAGGACGATCCACGATTACGGCAAGAACATCATTGCGGTCTGGGATGTTATTCCGCGGACTTTAGCTTTATTTGACCAGCATGGTATCTGTGCCACTTTTGCAACAGTCGGTTTCCTGTATGCCGATGGAAAAACCGAGCTTCAAACAATGCTGCCCGACCTCAAGCCCGAGTATACTGAAAAGCAGCTGTCGCCCTACACCAGTTACATCCCTGCGATTGCAAATAATGGAGAAGAAGACCAGTATCATTTTGCGAAGCCCCTGATCCAGTTAATTAAAGGCTATCCGGCACAAGAAATCGGCACTCATACTTTTAGCCATTATTTCTGTCTGGAAGGCGGGCAGGAACCGGCGGCATTCAAAGCAGATTTATCAGCGGCTATCGCGCTTGCGGCAGCAAACGGGATCAAGACCACTTCAATTGTCTTCCCCCGGAACCAGATTAACCCGGAACACCTGGAGATCTGCAGGGAATCAGGGATCAAAGCTTATCGGGGGAACGAGCGCCATTGGATTTACAAAGCCGAGCGACTGGAAAGAAAAAGTGATATCAAGAGAGGCCTGCGTTTGTTGGATACTTATATCAACCTTTCGGGCCATCACTGTTACCCTTTAAACTATCCAGAGAACAAGGTTCCTGTCGAGTTCCCGATCGATATTCCTTCCAGCAGGTTTTTAAGGCCATATTCCCCCAAGCTAAAGGTATTTGAGGAGCTGAAGCTGAACAGGATCAAAAATGCGATGACCTATGCAGCGAAGCACAAGCAACTCTACCATTTATGGTGGCATCCCCATAATTTCGGGAGCCATACCAATGAGAATTTCCTGTTCCTGGAAAAGATCTTAAAGCATTACGTGCAGCTCCATAAACAATACAACTTCAGCAGTATCACCATGTCCGGCTTAGCCAAAGCGTTTGAAAATTGCCCATGCTCGCATCATCACCGTTAAAACTATGATATACTGATGAAAACTAACCTTTGAAAATGAAACCTCAAAAGATTGTTATTTTAGCCGGGAAGGGCAAATCGTCCTATATACTTTATAATGCTTTGCGGCAGGAATTTCAGATCCATTCCATCATCCTGGAGGAAGGAACGCCCACCTCAGTCTTTCTCAAAAGGCGGCTCAAGAAACTGGGGCTGTTCAAAGTTTCGGGGCAAATCCTGTTTAAAGTACTGGCCTTGCCGCTGATCCAATTGGAAAGCCGCAAAAGGTACCGGGAATTATGGAACAGCTTTGGCTTTGACACGACTTTAGATCCGGCAAAAGATCCCGTTGAATATGTAGATTCCGTGAATTCAAAGCAGACGCTGGCGCTTTTAAAAGCCATTGAACCCGATTTGGTAATCGTGAACGGTACGCGGATCATTTCCAAGAACGTGCTCCAAAATATACCCTGCAAATTTATCAATACCCATGTGGGCATCACCCCAAAATACAGGGGGGTACACGGTGCCTATTGGGCACTGGTTAACAATGATCCGGAAAACTGCGGGGTCACGGTACATTTCGTAGACCAGGGGATCGATACCGGGCAGGTCATTTACCAGGAAAACATCCGGCCGACCGTGAAAGACACCTTTGTCACCTATCCCTTGCTGCAGTTGAACGTAGGAATTGGCCTCGTCAAAAAAGCTGTTTCCGCGGTGCTGGAAGGGGCTGTTGATGTTAAAAAGCCAGGTCTGGAAAGTAAGTTATGGTCCCACCCCACGCTGATCGATTATTTGAAGTTCCGATTATTAAAACAAGTGAAATAATTTATGAAGATCCTACATTATATCAACGGGCTCAGCACGGGCGGTGCCGAAAAGCTATTGACGGATATCCTGCCCTTGATGAAGCAAAGCGGACATGAAGTACATCTTTTACTCAGCAACAATAACACCGAGGTTAAAAAATATTATGACCTCATTCAGGAAGGTGGCGTACCCATCAAGCGATTAAATAAGGCGAATTTTAATCCGTTCCAGGTGATTCACTTGATCCGGATTTTACGGAAGGAGCAATTTGATATTGTCCATGCCCATTTATTTCCCTCGCAATACTGGCTGGCCATCGCGTCCTGGTTTAAGCCACCCCAAACCCGGTTAGTGAAGAGCGAGCATAACATTTTCAACAACCGGCGGAAATATAAAATCCTGAAGCTGATCGAACGCCTGGTATATAGCCGTTATGCGATGGTGATTTCCATTACGGAAGCGGTAGATGCAAATCTGCTCAGCTGGTTACGGAATGTGAGGACGGTTGTGATCCATAACGGAGTCAATTTAAAACAGATCGCTGCGGAAAGGGTGCTGGGGATGCAGGTCAATTATGAATTTTTAAAGCCGGGGCATTTTAACATCCTGATGGTGGGCCGGTTCAGCGGAGCGAAGGACCAGAACACCTTAATCCAGGCGATGCAGTACTTGCCGGCGCATTTCCATCTTTTTTTAGCCGGCCGTGGCCCATTGGTAGAAGTTACAAAACAATTCACCGAAAGTCTGGGTTTAAGGGAGAGGGTACATTTTCTAGGGATGCGCATGGATGTCTATAGTTTGATGAATAAGGTAGACCTCAACGTCTTATCCACTCATTTTGAGGGTTTATCAGGCGTTGCCTTGGAGTCATTAGCCTCCGGGAAACCATTCATTGGATCTGATGTGCCCGGCGTGAACAATATCGTACCCGATCCCCGTTTTTTATTCCCCAATAAGCAGCCTGAGTTGCTGGCCAAAAAGATTATAGCGATTTCCGCAGATCCGGAACTGTCTCATGAGATGGTGAAGACCGCGCAGGCCTATGTTGCCCGATATGATATCCCGCTGATGTGTGAAAAATATTTAGAAGTTTATCAAAGCGTATTGAATGATGGTTGATCGTCATCCCGGGCCCAAAATCCGGCATGACGTGCACAAAATCCGGCATGACGCGCACTACGCTGATGACGAAAAAAAACGAAGATGAAAGCAATTTACTTAACTCTATTTCTCCTCTTTCAAACCGCTGCGCTTGTCTTGGGGCAATACAAGACGGTGAATGTCAAATCCTATGGCGCTAAAGGCGATGGAAAAAGCAATGATTATCCGGCATTGAAAAAAGCAGTGGCACAAATCAATGCGCAGAAAGGGGGCTTATTGTATTTCCCGCCGGGCACTTATTACCTTGATGTTTACCATCAAGGCAAGAAAAGTGTGGACACTACCGATTTGGAATTTAAATACTGTGACGGGCTGCGGATTTACGGGGAGAAAGCCACTATCGCTGTAAAGGGGGATATCCACCGGAAGGTTACCCGTAAAAATGCGAACCACACTTTCAGCAGCATTACGGCGATCACACCGATCAAGCTCAGCTATTGTAAAAACGTGACGATTGAAGGATTAACGCTGGATGGGAATGTGGACCAGATGAGCAAAGACAAAAAGGTAAATGAAAGCGGGGGACACCTGATCTTCATCAATCGGTCAGAAAACGTAAAGCTCAAAAACCTGAATATCCATCATGCGCAGACCGACGGCATCTATATCCGGAACCATTCAAAAAATGTGACCGGCGAAAATCTAGTTTCCTCCAATAATGCCAGGCAGGGGATGTCGATCATCCAGTTAGAGAAAGGCGTTTTCAACAATTGTAAATTCATCAATACAGGCATCACGGGAGGGAAATACGGTCGGCATGCGCCAAGTGGAGGTGTGGATATCGAGCCGAATAGGCAAACCGAGCGTGTTGTGGACATCCAGTTCAACAACTGCACTTTTGCGAACAACCGGGGACCGCAGTTGCTGGTGTCACATCCGGCTACTTCCAGGCAGATTGTGTTAAGATCCTGCAAATTCGTGGCGGATAAAAACAGCAACCGGCTGGGGGTGTTGGTGAATGCGAAGGAGGTGCTGTTCGAAGATTGCCATTTTGACCTGGGGAAAGCGAATATTTATCCCGCCCGGAAGGCCGGAACGAGCAGTGTGTTCAGAAATTGTGTGATCCGAAGCAGCAGCAGCGGTTTCATCGCTGTCAACAAAGGAACAGAACGCTCGGTGGTCATCGATCGGTGTACCCTGGAATATACAGGTAAAGCTAAAATCAGCAGTTATTTCCCGTATATCAATATGACAAATATGGTCTTTACCAATAACACCATCAAAGTGCCTTCCCAATACTATAAAGCATCGGGCGTCTCCGGTATGGTCATGAATTCGAAGAAAGTTTCGGGCAATAAATATCAAAGTAATGGAAGGGAAGTGCAGCGACAACTATCCGTGAAAGGATCAAGGGTTACAAATTAGCAGGATGCAAGCGTGATGAAGAAACTGATCAGAATTACCACCGTTCCCAACTCATTGGAAAGGTTACTCGAACACCAGTTGGGTTATATGCAGCAATACTATGCTGTAACGGCGATCTCCTCCAATGCAGAAAGGTTACAGCAGGTCAGCGAGAAAGAAGGCGTATCGGTGTATGCGGTGGAACTCACCCGGCAAATCACCCCCTTTGCAGACCTTAAAGCGCTGTACAAATTATACAAGTACCTCCGAAAAGAAAAGCCTGCGATCGTCCACACCCATACGCCCAAAGCAGGAACCATCGGGATGCTGGCCGCCTTTCTCGCCGGAGTCCCCCACCGGCTGCATACCGTGGCAGGGCTACCCTTACTGGAAAGCCGGGGGAGGAAAAGGACCTTACTTAATTTCGTTGAAAAGCTGACCTATGCCTGTTCAACGAAGGTCTACCCGAATTCCCATGCCTTGTCGGACATCATTGTAAAAAATGGCTTTTGCAAAAAAGGTAAAGTAAAAGTGATCGGGAACGGGAGTTCCAATGGCATCAACACCGCGAGGTTTAACCCGGCCCTGTACGCCGCGGAGCATAAAGCAGCTTTAAGAAATGAACTTCAGATCCCGGAAAACGCCCTTGTCTTTATCTATGTGGGGCGGCTGGTCAAAGATAAGGGCATCAATGAACTGGTGAGTGCATTTAAGACCGTCAACCAACTTTATCCGCATACCCGGCTGATTTTGGTAGGCGTGCAGGAGCCCGAATTGGATCCCTTAGCACCCCATACGCTGGCGGAAATCAACAGCAATACCCACATTATCTCAACAGGGTTCCAGGCGGATGTGCGGCCCTATTTTGCCATCAGCGATGTACTGACCTTCCCCAGTTACCGGGAGGGTTTCCCGAATGTGGTGATGCAGGCCGGTGCCATGGGCTTACCCTGTATCGTTACCGATATCAATGGCTGCAATGAAATCATCACAGCGCATGTCAACGGCTTAATTATCCCAGTCAAAGACAGTGCAGCCTTATGTGCGGCGATGCTGAGCCTTCTGGTCAATAAAGAAGTGATGCAAAAGCTACAAGCCAATGCCCGGGCGATTATTGTGGAGAAATACGAACAGCAGCTGGTTTGGGATGCTTTGCTGGAGGAGTATAAGGCGCTGGCATAACGATCAAGAATCATTCAATTTCCAATCAAAATAGATCCCGGAACTAATCCGGGATGACGATGTATGTATCAGAAATATTTCAAGCACCTTATCGATTTTATGGTTGCTTTCCTTGCGCTTTTCATTTTAAGTCCGTTACTGCTGGCTGTCACCCTGTGTCTTTTTATAGCCAACCGGGGGAACCCTTTTTTCCTGCAGCCACGGCCGGGGAAGGGGGAGCAGTTATTCCAGATCATCAAGTTCAAGACGATGACCGACAGGCGCGATGACAGGGGTGTGCTGTTGCCGGATGGGGAACGGATCACCTGGATTGGGGGTGTCATCCGGAAGCTTTCTATTGATGAACTTCCCCAACTGGTCAACATCCTGCGGGGCGAAATGAGCTTTGTTGGTCCGCGGCCCCTATTGCCTAAGTACATTCCCCTGTACACGGCAGCGCAGCGGCGTCGGCATGACGTTAAGCCGGGGATCACGGGGCTGGCGCAGGTAAACGGGCGGAACAGCATCAGCTGGACAGAGAAATTCAGGTACGATGTTCAGTATGTGGACGAGCTGAGTCCGGGGCTGGATTTCAAGATCTTTTGTCTGACGGTGGTGAAGGTCATCCGGAAGGAAGGCGTGAACCAGAGCGTATCCCGGCCAATGCAGCCGTTTAATGGAAACAATTAAGCTACAATCGTCACTCGGGCTGCGATCGTCATCCCGGGCTCCGTTCCGGGATCCCGTAACGACGAACACCTGATAGTTTCCCTTAATAAGTTTCCTACTAAAATAATAAAATAACTAAATATAATTAATACGTTTTTACATAGAATATTAATTATTGCTATTTCAAACACTTGTTTCTTCAAATATTCCATTATTTTGTAAATTGTTAATAATCAATCAAAACATTAGTATCAGCTGAATGTTGAACCAGTATTAGAAACAAGTTAATGACAGCATTTCTAATGAGATCCCGGAACGGAGTCCGGGATGACGTAACCAGCTGAATGTTGAACCAGTATTAGAAACAAGTTAATGACAGCATTCTAATGAGATCCCGGAACGGAGTCCGGGATGACGTAACCAGCTGAATGTTGAACCAGTATTAGAAACAAGTTAATGACAGCATTTCTAATGAGATCCCGGAACGGAGTCCGGGATGACGGAAGCCCACGAAGCAACAAACGAAACGAAATAAATTAAATGGTGATATGAAGAAGATTTTAGTAACAGGGGTAGGCGGTCCGACACCCCGATCTTTTGTGAGAGCCATCAAGATGTTCGGCGGTGCAGCAGCGTCGGATTATGAATTTATAGGCGTGGATTGTAACCCCCTGGCTTATGGGCTGTATGATAAAACGTTATTCAGCAAAGGGCTCATTGTACCGCCTGCGCACAATATATATTACTGGGACAAGATCAACGAGGTGATCGAAGCCCATGGCATTGAGGGGGCGATCATCCTTCCCGAGATTGAGGTGATTGAGTGGGCTAAAAACCATTCCCAATTAAACAAATCCATCCATCTGCATTTACCCAGCCATGCCCTGTCACTGGTGCTTACCGATAAACATGCCTTGCATGAACACCTGAGCGGCACCGGCCTGATTCCAAAATATTACCCGCTTGATCCGGTGTATTACGACTATCAGCAGCTCGTGGCGCAGGTGGGCAGGCCTTTCTGGATCAGGAGCACCTCAGGTTCCAGCGGACTGGGCTCTTTAAAGATCAAGGAGGAGGCCGAATTGCAGCAATGGATCTCGATCAATCCAGGGATCAAGGAGTACCTGGCGACAGAATACCTTCCCGGGCGTAACCTGGCCTGTAAACTTTTGTATTATAACGGTAAGCTGCAGCGGACGGCCTGTGCAGAGCGTGTCCATTACATTATGGCGAAAGTCGCTCCATCCGGCATCACGGGCAATACGTCCTTTGGGCGCTTACTCAACTCTCCTGAACTGGTGAGGGTGGCAGAGCAGGCTCTGGTGCACATTGCCACGAAATACAACAGCGGTTTGAACGGCATTTTTACGGTCGACTTTAAAGAAGCAGCAGATGGAAAGCCGAAGATCACCGAGGTGAACATCAGGCATGTTGCCTTTACATCCTCGCTGGCCGCAGGCGGCGCAAACCTGCCTTTGGACACGCTGAACTTTATGTTCGGTCAGCAGCCAGCAGACCAGGCGGCAGTCCATTACCAATTTGAGGATGACCTTGTGTTTTTAAGAGACGTCGATGCAGATCCCATTGTGATGAAAGAATCAGATTTATTTAAGTAAGAAATGGAGTGTTACATGAATCCGAAGATATGGCTCTCCTCTCCCCACATGGGAGGCACAGAGCAGAAATACATTACAGAAGCCTTTGAATCCAACTGGATTGCTCCCCTGGGGCCCCATGTAGATCGTTTTGAGTTAAATCTGGCGGCCTATACCCATATCCCTTATGCTGCGGCTCTAAGTTCAGGCACCGCAGGACTTCACCTTGCCCTGATCATGCTGGGCGTTAAACCCGGCGACGAGGTCATTTGCCAATCCCTGACTTTCTCTGCGAGCGCCAATCCCATTGCCTATTTAGGCGCATTGCCTGTATTTATAGACAGCGAAAAAACGACCTGGAACATGTGTCCGGACTTATTGCAGATTGCCATTGAAGACCGGATCAAAAAGGGGAAGAAACCTGCAGCCATTATCCCGGTACATTTATATGGGATGCCGG
This sequence comes from Pedobacter immunditicola, assembly GCF_037482985.1. Classification (NCBI taxonomy): domain Bacteria; kingdom Pseudomonadati; phylum Bacteroidota; class Sphingobacteriia; order Sphingobacteriales; family Sphingobacteriaceae; genus Pedobacter; species Pedobacter immunditicola. The sequence goes on from NZ_JBBHKC010000002.1 coordinate 237,109, forward strand.
CGCAGATGGATAAGATCATGGCGATCGCTGAGCGGTATGAGATTCCGGTGGTGGAGGATGCGGCGGAGGCTTTGGGATCAAAGCTGAACGGTAAATCCATGGGTAGTTTCGGGACGATGGGTATCTTCTCTTTCAACGGAAACAAGATCATCACCACTTCGGGGGGCGGCGCCCTGCTGTCCAGTAAAAGCTACTATGTAGAGAAGGCAAGATTCCTGGCAACACAGGCGCGGGACCCGGCACCCCATTACCAACATAGCCAGATCGGGTACAATTACCGGATGAGCAATATCTCGGCGGGGCTGGGCTGCGGGCAGATGGAGGTGCTTGATATGCACATTGAAAAGCACCGATCCAATTTTGAAACTTACAAAGATGCATTTTCGGGAATCAAGGGTTTGAGCCTATTGGATGAACCAGCCGGTTATTTCTCAAATCGTTGGTTGAGCACACTTTATATCGATCCCGGGCAAACTGACGGCGTTTGTAAGGAGGAGGTGATCGAGGCGCTGGGGAATGATAATATAGAATGCAGGCCTTTGTGGAAACCGATGCATTTGCAGCCGGTCTTCAAACAGAGTCCTTCTTACCTGAATGGGACGGCCGATGATTTGTTCCAGCATGGCATGTGTATCCCATCTGGATCAAATCTTTCCGATGAAGATCTGGAAAGGGTGATTGAGGGGGTTAAAAAGTGCTTTGATTGAAATTGGTTCAATTATTGTTGATCCCCCGTTCTGAAGGATTATGAAAGGAATATTTTCGAAAATTGAAATTGTACCCCGATGGATCATCTTTTTGATTGATATCGGCCTGAGTGTTTTCGCTTTAATTTTGGCGAAGCTCTTAAAGTATAACCTCATTATTGGGGATATCGACATGCTCGCGCTTTACAAGTCGATTATGGTTGTGGTGGTTGTCAACGCCCTGGTGTTTGCAGGCTTTAAAACCTATGCAGGGATCGTGAGGTACACCTCCAGCCAGGATTCGTTCCGCATCCTGACCTCCATCGTCATCAGTTCCTTCTTTATTTTCGCGGCCAACACCTTGACAATGTCGTTCAGCGGCACTTCGCTGATGAGTACCGTGACTATCATTATCTATACCCTTTTCAGCTTTTTATTCCTGATCACCTACCGGATCCTGGTCAAATACCTCTTTATGTATGCCAAAAACATGAGCCTGCACAAGGTGAGTGTGATCATTTATGGTGCGGGCGATGCCGGTTTAGCGACCAAAAGGGCATTTAATGATGATACCAAAATCAACAAGCGTATTGTGGCCTTCGTTGATGATGACCTGCGTAAAGTAGGAAAAATGATTGAAGGAACAAAGATCTTAAACGCCAGTGGCCTGGATAAGCTGATTTTAAAAGGTAAATTCGATGAACTTGTTTTCGCCAGTTACACCATCCCGTTGGAGCGCAAGAACCAGATCGTTGACTTATGTCTTTCGCGGCAGATCAAGGTGTTAAATATCCCACCGGCAGATGTATGGAGCAATGGACATGTAAAAACCACCCAGATCCAGAACATCAATATCGAAGACCTATTGGACCGCAGGCAAATCCAGATTGATTTCGAGCGGATCCAGGACGAGCTTAAAGGCAAAACCATTTTAATTACGGGCGCTGCGGGTTCTATCGGCAGTGAAATCATCAGGCAGCTGATGAAGTTTGAGGCAGGCTTGATCCTGATGTGCGATCAAAGTGAAACCGGCCTTCATAATTTATATTTAGAATTAGAGGAGCGTTACGGCAATAAAAACTTCCAGGCTTTTATGGGCGATGTGAAGGACAAACAAAGGATGGAATACATGTTCCAACTTTTCAAGCCACACTATGTTTATCATGCAGCCGCCTATAAACATGTGCCGATGATGGAAGACAATCCTGCGGAGGCGATCAAGACCAATGTTTCGGGTACAAAAACTGTTGCAGACCTCAGTATCAAATATGGGGTCAGTAAGTTTGTGATGATCTCCACCGATAAAGCGGTCAATCCGACCAATATCATGGGGGCCTCGAAACGGATTGCAGAGATTTATGTACAGTCACTGAACAATTCACTCAACAGCAGGTCGGTTATTTTCCAGAACGGTTTAAGTTATTTGAATAACCCGGACATCAAACCCATTACGAAGTTTATCACCACCAGGTTTGGGAATGTATTGGGTTCCAACGGATCGGTGATCCCGCGGTTTAAGCAGCAAATTGAAAAAGGCGGGCCGGTTACGGTCACCCATCCGGATATCACTCGTTATTTCATGACCATTCCTGAAGCCTGTCGTCTGGTATTGGAAGCCGGTTGTATGGGGAGGGGCGGTGAGATCTTTATTTTCGACATGGGCAGCTCGGTGAAGATTGTGGACCTTGCCAAAAGGATGATCCACCTCGCAGGACTGGTCCCGAACAAAGACATCAAGATCATCTTTTCCGGTTTAAGACCCGGCGAGAAATTATATGAAGAGTTATTGAACGACAATGAAAACACGATGGCTACCCACCATGAAAAGATCATGATCGCCAAGGTCCGTGAATATGTATTCAATGCGGTGGAAACCGACGTTTCTGCCTTACTATCCCATGCCAGTGCAAATGACAACCACAAGGTGGTGATGCAGATGAAAAAGATCCTACCTGAATATAAAAGTAAAAATTCAAAGTTCGAAGAATATGACCACCTGATCGAACAAAATTATTAATTTAGCGCCCATTTAAGAAATATGCGAGCTACATTATGATATACCTGATCTTATTGCCAATATTCTATCTTTTGATGTTGCTTTACTTTAAGCTAGCAGACCATTACAACATCATAGACAGGCCCAATGGACGGAGCTCGCATACAGCGGTCACCATCAGGGGCGGTGGCATCATTTACCTTATTGCAGCCCTGGCCGCGGTGATCATGCAACCCGAATACTGGCTACCCATTTTAGCCATGTTCATTATTGGCGGGGTCAGTTTTGCAGACGACCGGCTCACGCTTTCCCGGAAAATCAGGATTACTTTTCACCTGCTTGCCGTGAGTTTATTATTTCAATATTTCGACATCTTCAGCACTTACCCCATCTGGGTCACCGTACTGCTTTATATCATGGTCATCGGTATCATCAATGCCTATAACTTTATGGATGGCATCAACGGCATCACGGGCACCTATAGCCTGGTGATCTTGGCCGGCCTGCAGTATGTGAATTACCAAAAATTCAATTTCATCGATCCCGACATGATCTGGCTGCCGATCTTGGCCAGCCTGGTCTTCCTGTTTTTCAATTTCCGGAGCAAAGCCAGGTGTTTTGCCGGTGATGTGGGCAGTGTGACCATTGCTTTCTGGATCATCATGCTGCTGATGCAACTGATCATCAGCTCGGGGCATGTCGCTTATATCTTATTCCTGGCGGTTTATGGCGTGGATGCCGTGCTGACCATTATCCACCGGTTATTTTTAAGACAGAATATCCTTGATGCACACCGTTTGCATTTCTACCAAATTCTGGCCAATGATCAACAGTGGCCACATTTACTCATCTCGCTGATCTATACCGCGCTGCAATTATTAATTATTGCACTGGTGGTATTTTATCCAGATCATTTCACCCTTTTGTTTTTAATTACTACGTTACCGTTGGTGTTGGTTTATGTGTGGGCGAAGCCGATTTTGCAGTTAAAGGAACAGTAGCGCCGTCATGCCGGACTCCGTTCCGGTATCTATTTGAGATCCCGGAACGGGGCCCGGGATGACGACACCACGACGGCACCATGGCTGGGATGACGTCATCATGACGTCATCATGCCCGGGATGCCAGAACGGACCATGACGGATAATTAAATTAATTTCTTTAGTTTTGCGACAGCTAACTAAATTCAATGCCCTCACAAATAAGAATATTTCCCCGCTGGATAATTTTCCTCATAGACATCAGTCTCTGTATCATTGCCATGTTACTGGCAAAGACCCTGAAAAAGAACTTTTTGGTGTACGAGATCAACCTGTTGAACTTGTATAAATCCCTTGCCTTGTGCCTAGTGGTCAACACGGCGGTCTTTGTCGCTTTCAAAACCTATGCAGGCATCGTACGCTTTACCTCGGGGCAAGATACCTTTCGGATCCTGTTGGCCGTGTTGAGCAGTACGGCACTTTTGTTTGGTACCAATATGGTCACCCTGGCCATTGGTGGCGAACTCTTTTTGTCCAATGTGGTCATCATTATCTTTGCGCTCAGCAGTTTCCTGTTCCTGATCATTTACCGGATTATGGTGAAGTTCGTGTTTGTCTTTATCAAAAATGTGAGCCTGGATAAAGTGCGGGTGATCATTTATGGTGCAGGGGAGGCTGGGATTACCACGAAGCGGACTTTTGATGATGATGCAAAAGTGAACAAACAGATCATTGCCTTTGTCGATGATGACCCCCGCAAGGTAGGCAAGACCATCCTGGGGGTAAAGATTCTGGACGCAGCCAGGCTGGAATGCCTGATTGTGGAACATGAGCTCGATGAAATTATTTTCGCCAGTTATACCATCCCCTTAGAACGTAAAAATAAAATCGTTAACATCTGCCTGGAAAACAATGTCAACGTGTTAAATATTCCCCCCCATGAAGTGTGGGCCAAGGGCAACGTCCATACCACGCAGATCCAGCACCTCAATATAGAAGACCTGCTGAACCGTGAGCCGATCCATATCGATACTCTGGCGATCCAAAGCGAATTGAAAGGCAAAACCATTCTGATTACCGGAGCTGCGGGTTCCATTGGCAGTGAAATTGTGCGGCAGCTGATGCAATTTGAAACCGGGCTGATCGTGATGTGCGATCAAAGTGAAACCGGCCTGCACAATTTACAACTGGAGCTGGGGGAAATCTACGAGGACGCGATGTTCCATGCCTTTATCGGTGATGTGCGGGATGAACGCAGGATGCGTTTCCTGTTTGATTCCTTCAAGCCACAATATGTCTACCATGCCGCCGCCTATAAACATGTGCCGATGATGGAAGACAATCCTTCAGAAGCAATCAAGACCAATGTATTGGGCACTAAAATCCTAAGCGACCTGAGTATCCAGCATGATGTAGAAAAGTTTGTGATGATCTCCACCGATAAAGCGGTTAACCCCACCAATATCATGGGCGCCTCCAAGCGGATCGCAGAAATCTATGTGCAGTCGCGCAACCATTCTTCCGGCACCCGGTTTATTACCACCCGTTTTGGCAATGTCTTGGGCTCCAACGGATCGGTGATCCCAAGGTTCCAGCAGCAGATTGAAAAAGGAGGGCCGGTCACGGTGACTCATCCGGATATTACACGTTATTTTATGACCATTCCTGAAGCCTGCCGTTTGGTATTGGAAGCAGGCTCCATGGGCAAAGGCGGGGAGATCTATGTATTTGATATGGGTGATTCCGTCAAGATTGCTGATCTGGCCAGGAAGATGATCCGCCTGGCGGGAATGATTCCCGAGCAAGATATTAAAATCGCTTTTACGGGATTAAGGCCGGGCGAGAAATTATACGAAGAGCTGCTGAATGATGAGGAAAACACGATGCCGACACACCATGAAAAGATCATGATTGGTAAAGTGAAACCCGGTGTTTTTGCGGTAGTCGATCTGCAGGTCCATGATTTGTTAAATAAAGCCATGCGCAACGATAACCAGGAAGTGGTGCTGCAAATGAAAAGGATGGTACCAGAGTATATCAGTCAGAATTCGCAGTTTGAGGTATTGGATACGATGCAGGACGTCATCCCGGGCTCCGTTCCGGGATCTATTTAGTCATTCATATCTATTATATTTTACGAAATGATCATTGAATATTTAAATTGGGACTCTGATTTTTTTGGGATTAAAATCGGACAAGTTCGCTGTTCACAAGCTGAATTAAACAATGCGGATCTGATCGAATTGTTTAAGCAGGCAAAGCGAGATCAATATCGCCTGCTCTATTTTATTGGTGATCGGGATCTTCATTTAGACAATGTTATTCTAGAAGACTTTAACGGAAAATTAGTCGATCGTAAAATCATTTTCGGCGGTGTCATTGATGATACTCAAGAGGATACCTCCCTAGTGGAAGAATATCATTCAACCGTTGTAGCTCCTGCGCTTGAACAATTGGCGTATATCAGTGCTGAGTTCTCCCGCTTTAAATTAGATGTGAATTTTAAAAAGGCCGATTTTAAAAGGTTGTATCAAGTGTGGATCACTAATTCTGTTCAAAAGGTTATCGCAGATAAAGTCTTTGTGATCATACCGAATGAAAAAATACAGGGGATGATCACACTTTCCGTCAAAAACGGTGTTGGCGTCATTGGTCTGTTAGCCATTGATGATCAATCAAAAGGAAAAGGATTTGGTAAACAATTGGTCAACCAGGTTAAAAAATATTTATATGCGCAGGGTGTAGATTCAGTTGAAGTAGCCACTCAATCGGCAAATGTGAATGCTTGCCGGTTTTATGAAAAATGCGGACTCAGAGAAAAAGTGGTGAGTCATATTTACCATTTTTGGATTTGAGGGGCCTAGCCTGGTAGGGCGAGATCCCGGAACGGGGCCCGGGATGACGAGCCCACGATGACGTCGCTTCGTCATCCCGGACACCGTTCCGGGATCTATTTAATGACGATTCCAAGGCCGGGATGACGAATTCAACGTGAAGACAGTTTTGCTTTAATGTAATTTTTTTATAAGTTTACTAAAATTAAATGCATAAAATGTTTTCCATCTTTAAGAAAAAGAAAGCGCTTGTAAAAGATCTGACCTGGCTTGGGGTGGACCTCCATTCTCATTTATTGCCTGGTATTGATGATGGCTCGCCGGATGTGGAGACTTCCGTTGCCTATATCAAAGCCTTAAAGGAATTGGGGATCTCCAAATTCCACTGCACCCCTCATATTATCAGTGATTTATATCCCAATACCGCCGAGACGATTAATTCGGCTAGGGTGCTATTAGTTAATGCCCTGGAAGCTGCACAGGTGGATGTGGTGTTGACAGCAGCGGCAGAGCATATGGTAGATGATGGCTTTACCGTAGAGGATGATCTTTTGTGTTTGCCCAACAAACATATCCTGATTGAGATGTCTTATTTGAATGAGACGCCCAATATCGAACAGGTTGTCTTTGATTTGCAGATCAGGGGATACCAGGTTGTACTGGCGCATCCTGAAAGGTATAATTTCTACCACCGGAGCCGGGAACGGTTCCATCGCTTAAAAGAAATGAATGTTTTGTTCCAGCTGAATTTGCTTGCTGTGTTAGGTTATTATGGTAAAGATGTAAAGGTTTGTGCAGAGTACCTGCTGGGGCAAGGCTTTTATAACCTCGCCGCCACAGACCTCCATCATGATAAACACCTGCAAGTACTAACTCATTCGGTATTAACTGGTGTTTTATATGAAAAGCTGGACAATTACCCTTTTAAAAACAAGGAGTTATTTTTTTGATTAGGTCATTGTGTAGTAGCTGGGAATTCTCCCAGCTACTGAATTGCTCCTAGCGATTTACTCAGTTAGTTATTGTTTAATGTATTTCTATAATTTTCTAAAGTATCCCTCCAATAAGGATTTCTACATCAAAAGTTTTTTTACTTTTATTTATGATCGAAAAAAATCGGGCGTATTGTTTTAGTAGGAGATTCTGATGTAGCAATTAGATAAGCGTTTACATAAGTTTTGCTCAAATCAAAGATTCCTTTTGCAAATTATACCAGGAGTTCACACCGTCATTGCTGTAATGATAATACCATGTACTTGCTTATTTGATTTTATTAAGGCGATAGTCTGGTCAGCCAAATCGATTACATAAGTAGGTGTAGCAAATTGGTAAAATTTAAAAATCTGCTTAACGAAATGTAGCTTAAATTAAATTGTCTTTTTCTTTTTACCATAAAAATGCCCCAGAAAGTGTCTAACTTTTGCGGGCATTGCAGTGCTATGGGTAAGTTAGCAGGAAGGTCTGGCTCGACTGGTTTTTAGAGGATAAACAGCTTCACCTGATGACTATATTCAATTGCATCAACAAAAACCAGATGTAACGCATCCACCTATTTAAAACAATACGGTCGTTTATGAAAACTGTTCATTCATGGTTTTATTGCTATTTTATAATAATCAGCTTAAAAAGATGGTTTTGGATTATTCAAACACCGGGCAGAAAATTATTTAAAACACCTATTGTTTTCTTAAATTTCATTCCTTTAAACCTGATTTTAAATTTAAAGAGTAACCTCCTGCAAAGACGAGCCTATAACGATAAATAAATTTTACATAGGTTGAATTCCGTCTAATGTTAGCTTAATATGGCCTAAGTGTTAAGCTATGTGCATCTTAATTGGCTGAATAGGACAACTGTGATGTGGCGGCTATGCGTCTAACTGACAAATAATATAAAAAAGTGGGTTCTGGTGCTATTTTAAATAATGTTTTTGTAGGAAACTCCTGGAAATTATCCCTATTAAAATAGCGGTTTGTTAGTATAACTGTGAAATAATTATGTGGTGTACTGTATAAATTGTGTAATTAAAAAGTTAGATTTGGGTCAAATTCTATTTACCTATAGAAAGCTTAGATTTACTATGATTAAAACGTTTAATAAAAACAAGTTCTTCACTTTTATCGGGTTAACTTCACTTTTTATTTTTTCCTCTTGTGGGACTACTAAGAATGTTCCCTATTTCCAAGATATTAGTTTAGCTGAACAATCTGTATTAGGAAATACCACTGTATTTACCGAACCAAAAATTCAACCTGATGATATTGTGTCTATTTCTATTTTTACTATAGATCCTACAACTTCCATGGTTGTAAATCAAGTGGGCACCCAAGCTGTCAACTCTAGTGGTGGTCAAGTGAGTGCTTTAGCTGCTACCCAAGCCACTGCTGGTTTTCTTGTTGATAAAAATGGAGAGATTGATTTGTCTGTTGTTGGGAGAGTAAAAATTGCAGGTTTAACTACTTTTGAGGCTAGAGATGTTTTAAAGGAAAAGGCTTCTATTGTTTATAAGAATCCTAATGTTCAAGTACGCTTTGCCAATTTCAAAGTCACGGTCTTAGGCGAAGTAGGCCGTCCGGCAACATACACAATACCCAATGAAAAAGTTAGTGTACTCGACGCTTTAGGCCTAGCTGGTGATTTGACGATATTCGGAAGAAGAGAAAATGTTTTATTGATCAGAGATAATAATGGTAAAAAAGAATTTGCCCGACTTAATTTGAATTCAACTGAAATGTTTACCAGCCAATATTTCTTTTTGAGGCAAAATGATGTGTTATATGTTGAACCAAATAAAGGTAAAGCCGCTTCTTTAAATCAAGCTAGAACTCAAACATTTGCAGTTATTGGATCGGCACTATCAGTACTTGTTGTTCTATTTACAAGGTTGTAATTGTAATCATTATTTAAACATATTTCCATATTAAATGAATTCATCGTCTGAAGACACCTTTTTACGTGATAGTGATGAAAGTCTAAATTTTAGACAAATATTTTCACGCATACTAGCCAATTGGTATTGGATTGTTCTTTCATTATTCGTATTCTTAATGTTATCCTTTTTATATACCAGATATAAAACTCCAATTTTTAAAATTAATGCCAGAGTTCTAGTTAATGATGAGAAAAAGGGGGCTGGTTTAATGGGAGGTAATAATTTATTAGGTGACCTTGGCGGTCTTTTAGGAACTAAAAGTACAGTTGATAACGAAGCTGAAATATTAAAAACTAGATATTTAATGGAGCAGGTTGTTAAAGACCTTAATTTAAATATCACATATTATAGAAAAGGAAGAATTAAGAGTGTTGAACTATACCAATCTCCTATTGAAATAAAAATTATTGTACCTGAAGATACAATAGTATCACGGAATGTTGAGGTTAAATTAATTGATCAAAACAAGCTATCTGTTAGCACAGATGAGCTAGATACTGTTGTATCCTTTAATAACTCGTTCAAAATTCCTTTTGTTGGTGTAATTCAAATTTTGAGGAATGATAAAGTCCGTATCAATCCAAATCAGTATTCTTTTAGTATACAATCTGTTGATTCGAGAGTTGCTGAGCTAATGGAATCTCTTACCGTGGAAGTTAGGAATAAACAGATTACAATTATAGATCTTTCATTAACACATCCAATTCCCAAAAAAGGAGAAGATATACTGACGAAATTAATTGAAAACTATGTTTCTGCCAATTTAAAAGATAAAAATGAAGTTGCTGATAGCACCGTTAAGTTCATTCAAAATCGTTTAAGCTTTATTGGAAGAGAATTGGGTGATCTTGAGGGGAATATTCAAGGGTTTAAGCAAAAGAATAATTTAGCGGATATGACTGAACAGTCAAAATTATTAGTTCAGACAACTGGTCAGTATGTAAGTGACTTAGGTAAAATAGAAACCCAAATAAGTATTCTAAAAAGCTTACAAGAATATTTGAAAGATGACAACAAAAACAAAAGAGTTTTACCAAGTTCATTAATTCCTGCTGATCTAGTATTTAGTGGTGCAGTTGAGAAATATAATACATTAACATTAGAAAGAGCAAGAAGGTTAATCGGGGTCACTGAAGTCAATCCGGAAATTATATTATTAGACCAAGAGATAGCAAATGCAAGAGCAGATATCGAATCGAATTTGGCTACAACTTTAAATGGCTTCATTATCACAAGAAATAAGATTAATAGTCAAATGACAGAGGCGGAGGGTCAAGTTAAAAGTGTTCCTGAAATTGAACGTAACTACTTAAACTTAGCTCGCCAACAACAGATAAAACAAGAGCTTTATATATTTTTAATGCAGAAAAGTGAAGAAACCGCAATTTCTAAAACTTCTAATATCTCCAACTCAAAAACTATCGATCCGCCAAAATCAAATATTAAGCCTATTAGTCCTAAAAAATCAATAATTCATTTATTTGGGTTACTAATAGGATTAGTCTTGCCAATTGGAGTGATTTATATTAGGGATTTACTTAACGACAGGCTGCAGACAAAGGATGATATAATTAATCTGACTAAGGTGCCAATTATTGGAGAGATTAGTCATGATGATGCTAATGATAATCTAATCGTAGCGAACAGTTCTAGATCAGCTATATCCGAACAATTTCGTGCATTAAGGACAAATATTTCTTTTTATTTAAACGAGGAAAAGGATAAAACCATCTTAATAACTTCTAGTATGTCCGGTGAGGGTAAATCCTTTATTGCCATAAATTTGGGTAATATCTTAGCTATTTCTAATAAAAAAGTTCTGTTATTGGAATTGGATCTCAGGAAACCAGGTTTATCGGCTAAACTTAATATTCCGAATTCCTTTGGTTTTACAAATTATATTATTGATAGTAGTCTGGAAATTAAAGATATTATAAAACCATTAAAAATTCATGATAATCTTTTTATTATTAGCTCTGGACCTATACCCCCTAATCCAGCGGAAATGCTTATGAGCGTTAGAACAAAACTCTTAATGGAACAACTTAAACAACAGTATGATTACATAATTATCGACGCGCCGCCAGTAGGTCTGGTAACGGATGCTCAATTAATGTCATCATATGCTGATTTATGTATGTATTTAGTTCGCCAAAATTATACCTTCAAGCATCAGTTGAATATTGTAAATGATTTAAGTAAACAAAAGAAGATGAAGCAATTGGCATTAGTTGTAAATGATATAAATGTGTCAGATGGTTATGGTTATGGTTATGGATACGGCTATGGTTATGGCTATGGAAATTATGGCGGGATTGAAAAGAAAAAAAAGAACTTGTGGTCTAGGATTACTGATTATTTGTCATAAGAATCTCCTATGAATATGCAAATACAGGCTAGCTACCAATTACAATATGAGAGGATAGCTTATGAATATTATACTTCAATCTGATTGCTGTTGGGAAAAATATAGTCTGTTTTTTATAAATAATGCTCACATATATGGTTACAGAATTAAAAAATGAAAGCATCTGACAGGATAGTTTTTAACACAGGCATGTTGTATTTAAGAATGATACTCACTGTAGGAGTATCGTTATATTCTACTCGTATAGTTTTAAGATCACTTGGCGCTTCTGATTTTGGTATTTTCACTATTGTTGCTGGGTTAATTGGAATGTTAGCTTTTCTCAATAGTGCAATGACGTTATCCACCCAAAGGAATTTGTCTTATAAAATGGGAAGGAATGATAATAATGCCATTAAATCTATATTTGCAAATAGTTTAGTTCTCCACATCTTAATAGGTATTGTATTAATTGTCGTTTTTGAATGTTTTGGTATTTACTTATTAAATAGTGTGCTAAAGATCGAACCAGAAAGAATTCATGCAGCGGAGTTGCTATTTCATTTTGTATCTCTCACTACTTTCTTATCAATTATAACTGTACCATTCGATGCCCTCATTGAGTCTAATGAAGATATGTTATTTGTTGCAATTATTGGTGTTGTTGAAAGTTTATTAAGATTGCTTATCGCGTTTTATCTACTTTATACTAGCTCGGATAAATTAATAACTTATGGTGTTCTTTTATTTTTAATTGCTGTGGTAATTGCAATAATTAAAAAACTGTATTGTGGGCACAAATACACACAGTCACGAGTTAATCTGGCGAAGTTTTATGATACATCTGTCATCTTAAATTTAGCTTCTTTTGCAGGATGGTATCTCTTTGGAATAATCGCAGGTATTTTTAGAAATGAAGGTGTTGCAATTGTTTTAAACATATTTTTTGGTACGATTGTAAATGCCGCTTATGGTATCGCTAATCAAGTCAATGGTCAGTTAGCGTTTTTCTCACAGACAATGATGAAGACAATTCGACCCCAGATGATAAAAAGCGAAGGTAATGGAAATAGAGAGCAAATGTTAAATCTGGCAATTATAGCAAGTAAATTTTCATTTTATTTATTCTCTATTTTTTCTATACCATTATTTATCGAAATGGAATGGGTATTAGGTATGTGGTTAAATGATGTGCCTGTACACACAATTGTATTTTGTAGGCTTATTCTAGTATTAACCTTAATAAATCAATTAAGTGTGGGGATCATGTCCGCCGTTGTTGCAATTGGCAAGATTAAATACTATCAAATTGTTGCGGGTTCAATAATGCTATTAACATTACCAATTGGTTTTGTATTTCTAAAAATAGGCTATCCCGCTTATTCAATCCTTTTAGTTTCAATATTTCTCGAAATTTTGAACACAATTTTTCGAATTTATTATTTCAATTTTTTGACGTCTTATCCCTTATTGAAATTTATGAAGGAGGTATTTATAAGTTGCTTTGTGCCATTTACCTTAACATTTTTAACTGTGTATTTTGCTCATTCACAAATGAATAGTAGCTTCTTTCGCGTTGTTGTTATTTGTGCTACAACCACAATTATATATTTCCCATTAATTTACTTTATTGGAAGTAAGAATGAAGAGAAGAGACGAATTAATGAGTTATTTACAAATATAAAATTTAAGATTCTTAGTATTACTAACAAATAGGTATTCTTCTAATATTGCTATTAACTAATTTGTATGAAAAAATTGATTAAGAAATATATCCCTCCATTTATTTTATTCCTTAAAGAAGCAACTCCAGTATATTTAAATGATCTTAGAAGATTTTACAAGCATTCATCAATAGCAGGCTATCATACAGAGGATAATAAGTTGTTAGGTAAGATTATTGAACGATATCATTCAATTGAAAAAGGACTGACGATGCCTGACTTACGGTTAGGGTTTGGAAAGCAACAATTGATTGAGTTGATTAAAGATTGCATTTGTTTTGTTAATACTTTTGGTCAAGATAATGAACAGTTAGTTCATGCTGTCGGGGTAGTACTTGAATATGAGTCAGTCCACAATAATCACGAGTATAAACTAGATGATGACTTACTAGAATATATTCGAATTTTACGTGATTCAATAACTACACATATAAGCATAGAAGAACAAAAAATTGTTGCTAGAGATTCCTATTTTAAACATTCAGACGATCCATTTAATTTGTTTTCTAACTCTAGGAAGAGCATACGCAACTGGTGCGAGGAAGAAGTAAACGTTGACACCTTAATTCAAGCTGTATCCCTAGCTCAGAATGCACCATCAGCATGTAATAGGCAAACTTCTAGAGCGTATATTTACGAAGATAAAGAACAAATTAATGCACTCTTAAAAGTGCAAGGTGGAAACCGCGGGTTTGGCCACTTAGCTAACAAGTTAATAATTATAACTGCTGATTTAGGTGTATTTGGATTTTTAAGTGAACGGAACCAATGTTTTGTAGACGGTGGCATATTTGCTATGAATCTTTTATATTCACTTCATCACAATAAAATTGCAGCATGTATTTTGAATTGTGCTACAAGTATAGAAAATGACCTTAAAATTAGAACATTAAGTGGAAATATAAAAGATTCTCAGGTTGTAATTGCCATGATTGCATGTGGCATACCTCCTGACTCCTTTTCAGTTACAATCTCTAAAAGATACCCGATAAATCAAGTTTGTGTTGTTAGTGGTTGTGATTCAAATAAATAAAAAAAATGTGGAATAGCTTTATTGTAAAATATACGTTTGTTACACTTCTGATAATTCTAAACCATTCATTCTTTTCCTTTGAATTTTTGGGGATTTCCTTCGGTACATTGAGCCAAGCAATGTATATTATTTATACATTAATTTTATACCGTTCTATTAATAAGACCGTTCATAAATATTGGAAATATATATTGCTATTTTTTGTTTATGCATTAATCAATACAACATTAACTAGAAACTCATCATCTATTGAAGGTTTTAGTTTCATACTAAATGCACTTTTTTATATATCTCTTCTTTTTGTGTTACAATATTCCTTAAGCGTTAGGACTTTTGTAAAGCTTATTGCTATTATTATTTGTATACAAGTAGGGGTGGCTTTTCTTGAGCTATTTTGTGGATTTACTTTTTTTACTTCATGGAGGTCTGATCGTACTTTAGTTTTTCTCGGAATGACCTTGGTTCAAGTAGGTTCTACAGCAGAGGATCCAAACTATTTAGCTCTAAACTATCTTCCGATAATTCCAATTTTGGTCTATCTTTCGAATACAACCAAATTTACTAGAGTATATAAGCAATTAAGAATTATTGTGTTTTTTCTTTGTATTCTAACGGTTTTATCTGAGGCAAGAGCAGCCAGCGCAATCGTCATAATGATTTATTGTATGTTCAAGGCAAAAGGATTCATTGTTAAGAATGCTTTGCTTTTATTTAGCTGTTTTTTTATTCTCGTTTTCTCATTTTCATATCTTCTTTATTATAACGAAAGTTTCATATTTATAAAGAATTTTTTAGAAGATGATGGTAGCAGTAGAGATCGAACCATGGCATTAATTGGTGCAATAAATGCATTTTTAAATGAACCAATTGTGGGTGTTGGATCCGGTAATGTTGTAAATTATACTATTACTTTATTTGATGATACTTTAAAGAATGATGTAGCTTTAACAAGCCTAAATAGTTATTGGGGTATACTATCGGAATTTGGATTAATTGGCTTTCTTATTATATGTATGATAATTACAGCCGGATTTAAAGAATTAAGAAATGTACATATAGCGTCAAAAGTCAAATCAGTAAGTGATATTTCAGTGTACCTAACCATATCTTTTTTCGCTTATTTAATGATGTCCTTTACTTTAGATGGTTTCTTCAAACCAATGTTTTGGATATTAATATGTCTAATTTTAACACTAAGTAAGATGAAACTAACTGCTAACAATAAAACAATATAATGAAAAAAAAAATAGGCATTATTACTTTCCATAGAGCAATTAATTACGGCGCTATACTTCAAGTTTTTGCTTTATATAAAATCCTTAAGCATATGGATTATGATGTTGAAGTGATTGATTATAGATGCGCATCAATAGAAAAAAAATATAAATTATTCTCATTTCCGTTCTTCTTCAGAAGAAAAAATCCAATATTTCTGTTAAAGGAAGCTTATAGTCAGCTGTTTACATTGAATATTAGAAAAAGCAGAAGGGATAAATTTGACGATTTTACTAAGAACTTTCTTAAGTTAACTAATAGTTCATATGCAAGTCCTAAACATATTCCAAAGAACTTTGACGTGTATGTAGCTGGAAGTGATCAAATATGGAATTTTCATATAACAGAGGGCATAGATGATGCATATTTTTTAAATTTTATTGTAGAAAAAGCTTCGAAGAAAATATCTTATGCTGCAAGTCTTGAAAAAAAGAATTTTACCGATATTATGAGGGAAAAAGCTTTAGTTAGTAAATACCTTAATTTTTTTAACGCGGTTTCAGTTAGAGAAAGTAGCCTCATTCCATTAATACAGCCACTTACAAGGAATAATGTAGTCAATGTTTTAGATCCAACACTTTTACTAGATAAAGCTGTTTATACTAATATGAGTATTAAACCTGAGGTAAACGAAAAGTATCTTTTGGTCTTTCAGTTGGTGAGTAAACCAGAGGTTAATCAACTTGCAAAACACATAGCAGAGATGAATGATTTAAAGATTGTAGAAATTTATTCAGATATCAAGCCCTTCCGTTGGGGCGAAGAAAATGTTAAACAAACATTGTCACCTCAAGCATTTTTAGGATATTTTGAGCATGCCTCTTTTATTGTAACTACCTCCTTTCATGGAACATCTTTTTCTTTAATTTTTCAGAAGCAATTTTTTGTAGTTAGTTCCGGTGTTGATAATAGACAAAAAGATCTTCTTTTATCCCTAAAATTATCTAACAGGTTAGTAACTGGCTTAAAGGATGCCGATCTAGAACAGTTAATAGATTATAATAAAGTTGATCTTACTTTGGATAAATTTAGAACCAGTTCTTTAAAGTTTTTAAAAGATAACATTGATTCTTAAAATTTGCTTGTTATAGGTTAAAGGCCGTATGAATATTTTTATAAAATGAAGAAAATTACTGTTGGTTTTTATTTGGAAAATAAAGGAATTAAAAATGTTGATTGTAGTAAAATATATGAAGGTAATCCTGGAATAGGAGGTACAGAATTTTCGATGATTTCATTGATATACCATTTAACACTTTTAAATAATGATATTAATGTAATTGTATACGCTGAGTTTACTAGCAACTTGCCAGCAATTTTAAATGTGAGAACCATTGGGGATACAAGCTCTTTAAAAAAACAATTACTCCTCGACAAACCTGATATATTAATTTTGAGATATTCCCAAAATGGCGATTCACAAGAGTCCTTGTTGAATATTTTTCAGAAGTTAGATTTAAAAATTGTGATTTGGGCGCATTGTTTTTTACCATATAGTGTTTTACAATATTTATCTAAAAATAGTCAGGTTAGCAGAATCATATGTGTGGGTCGAGAACAATTAGATTCATTTCGAGATCACCCTTCTTTCTATAAATCGCTTTATATATTTAATGGGCTCAATACAACTGTTGATTATAGTAAAATTCTTCCTTTTGCCGAGCGACCAAATGAAGTTACTTATGTTGGAAGTATAATTGCAGGTAAGGGTTTTGACTTATTAGCGAAGTCTTGGAAAAAAGTTTTAGAATCTGTTCCAGATGCTAAATTAAATGTGATAGGGACAGGTAAACTGTATGACCGAAACATTCAGATGGGTAAGTTTAACATTGCTGAAGAAAATTATGAAGAAAAGTTTATTCATTACTTACTAGGGGGTGACAAAAAATTATTGCCATCTGTAAACTTTCATGGGATACTTGGAGTTGAGAAAATTGATATATTAAAGAGAACAAAAATTGGTGTTCCTAATCCTTCAGGTGTATCCGAGACCTTTGGATACACGGGTGTAGAGATGCAGCTTGCAGGCTGTAAAATTGTTACAAGGAAAGTCCATGGCTATTTAGATACGGTCTTTTCTGAAAGTGGAATTCTAATTGAAAAAGATAAAGAATTATCAACCTCCATTATAAAATTATTACAAAGAAATGATTATGATCCAAAAAAATCGATCAATTTCATACAAGAAAATTTTGATTTTGTAAAAGTCGCGGAGGACTGGAAAAATGTATTGATTGACATTAAAAATAACAAACCTGTATTAATTGAAAGTGAATTACATAATAAAAAATTTAAGTTTAAATGGTTAAGAGAAATTAATAGAAGACTAAAGCATAAATTTTTTATTGCAAAAATTAGCCCTTCATTGATCTTATATGAGACAATATATATTAAGATAAAAATATATGTTCCACTATTATTGAATATCCCATTAGTGATTAAAAAGGTTAATAAACTCCTGAAGTAGATGTCAAAAGTATCAATAATAATTCCAACGTTTAATAGAGCTCTTTCAATTTGTGACACTTTAAATTCCGTTATTTCTCAGACATATAAAAATGTCGAAATAATTGTTATTGATGATGGTTCTATAGATAATACGGAAGCGGTTTTAAAACTGTTTATACACGATTATCAACTAGAGGAAAAATTATTTTATTACAAGCAAAAAAATGGGGGGCCAGGTAAAGCCAGAAATTTAGGCTTAAAGTACGCTACGGGTGAGTATATTGTCTTTTTCGATTCCGATGATATAATGTGTCCTGATAGAATTGAAGTTCAATTAGAAAGACTTATTTTTAAAAATGCTGATATATGCGCTGCTGGGTTTTTATATCAGAAATCGAAAGAAATACAAAGGTACAATTCTATAATTATTAACAATTATATATCTTTTTACAAAGGAGGGTTTCTAGTTGGTACCCAGGCATGGATGTTGAAAACAAAGGTTGTTGAAAATATAGGCGGATATAATGAGAGTATACGCTATTACGAGGATCTTGATTTGGTCTTTAGAGTACTATCTCAAGGAGCTAAATTATGCTCCATTTCTAAAGTTCTAACCATCTTTGATGACCTTTCTGAGGATGGACGGTTAACTGATGCGAAATTAACTTTAAATCATGAGTATATTAAAGGATTACTTATTTCAAGAAATACCGCAATTTTAACTCATATTCGGCAACATAACTATTTCTCTTTATTACTAGAGTTTAATCTTGTTGTTAATAAACGAAGAAAGCTTTCACAAAATGGTAGGACTGATGGTGTAGATAAAATTGATATTATGATTAAAAATTCATTTTTGAATTCACCATTTTTAGTAAAAAAATTCTACCTATATCTTTACCTTCTTCTTGTTAAAATAAAAGGCAACTAATAAATATTAACAAAACTAAATTTGTTTACATGAAATCTCCAAAAATCTCAATAGTAAGCCCCTCTTTCAATCAAGGCCAATTTATAGAGGATGCAATTTTATCCGTATTGAATCAACAATATGAAAATTTTGAGCATATAATTATTGATGGTGGCTCTACAGATAATACAATTGACATATTAATGAAATATCCCCACTTGATATGGATCTCGGAGAAAGATGAAGGCCAAAGTGATGCAATAAATAAAGGTTTTAATCGAGCAACTGGTGATATTATTGGGTGGTTGAATACTGATGATTATTACTTAGAAGGTTCTTTTAGGAAAATCGCCGAAAATTTTAAACTTTACGAATGTGATATAGTTTATGGAGATGTTCAATTTGTTGATAAGAATAAAAAGTTCACTCGAAAAGGAATGAGTAGAATACCTATTAAATGGCTTATCTTCTTTCATTGTTACATTCATTCTGCAGCATTCTTTTTTAAACGTGAAGTTTTGGATAAGGGAATAAGGATTGATCCAAAAAT
Organism: Pedobacter immunditicola; assembly: GCF_037482985.1. NCBI lineage: Bacteria > Pseudomonadati > Bacteroidota > Sphingobacteriia > Sphingobacteriales > Sphingobacteriaceae > Pedobacter > Pedobacter immunditicola. The sequence goes on from NZ_JBBHKC010000002.1 coordinate 256,824, forward strand.
TCACATTACTATGGATAAAGATTTTTTTGCAAATATCTTTTATACGGGATTCAAGTTTAAATACATTCATGAAACATTAACTTCTTTTAGGTGGCATGAAAACAATAAATCGCTTGACACTAAGGAAGTAAGGGATGTAATAAACAATGAAGGAATTTTAATATTAAACAAGTATTCCACTTTTGAAATTCCGAACAATTTTCTTACAATAAAATTATATGCTATTATATGGAATGCATTGCTTCCTTACAAACGAATTTTGAAATGGTACTCATTATACAAGACAAAATAAACTAGCTATAACTTAATTACTTAGATTTTTAAATTAAAAATGTTAAAAAATAAAATTCTTATTATCGGGCAAACTCCCCCTCCATATGGGGGCCAAATAATTCATATTGGAAAGATTGTTTCGATATTGGAATCCAATAAGATAGAACACCGGTTACTAAGAATGAATTTTAGTGAGGATATGGACGAAACAGGGAAATTAAGTTTTTTAAAGATTTATAAACTACTCATGTTAGTGCTTAAGCTACTTAACATGCTTGCATTTTATCGACCTGACTATGTATATTATCCTCCTTCTGGATGTGAGAAAGTTCCAATATATCGAGATTTTATCATGCTGTTTTTTGTCAGATTATTTAATTTCAAAACTATTTTCCATTTTCATGCAGGTGGTATTTCAGATTTATATCCACAATTAAACTTTATTTTTAAAAAAGTTTTTAAGTTCATTTTTTCGAAACCTACTTACTCCATCTGCATGAGTGAATCAGGGGTGAAGGACCCACAATTCTTAAAGTGTTCTGAGATTGTTGTAATTCCATACGGTGTCGACGATGTCAAATTAAATGTAGATATCCTAACTTCAAAGGATGTAAATAAATTTCAAGTTTTATTTGTTGGCGTTTGCAGAGAAACAAAAGGGATAATAGATTTCGTGAAAGTTGTTGAAAAGGCTAACTCTTTAAACACTAAAATTGTTGGTAGGATTATTGGTAAGGTGTTCTCACATATAGAAGATCAGGCAATAAAAGAAGGGATAAAAAAAGGTATAATTAAATATGAAGGAGTTAAGATCGGGAAAGATAAAAATGCGGTATTTTGTGAATGTGATGTTTTCTTATTTCCTACTTTTTTTGAGCATGAAAACTTCCCAACGGTTAATTTAGAAGCTTTTTCTTCTGGATTACCTGTGGTCTCTACTCAGTGGCGAGGGGTTGTTAATCAAATAAAAAACAAATACAATGGATTTATACACGAAATCCACGATATAGATGGGATGGCAAACTCAATAGTGGAAATTTCAAATGATCCTATATTACACTCTCTTTTATCAAAAAATGCAAGACACGACTATTTGAATTTATATTCAGATGAACTGTTTGAGCAAAATATTCTAATCTTTTTTAAATCACTAAAATGAAATCAATACTAATCACAGGAGGGTCAGGTTTTATTGGAACAAATTTAATAGACTTACTTTTATCCAAGGGATATAATAATATTGTAAACCTTGACAAAGGAAGCCCAGTAAAAAAAAGCCACTCTGATTATTGGGTTAATGAAAATATCATGAACTTGGAAGGCATGACAAAAATATTTGAAAAGTGTCAGCCTGAGGTCGTTATTCACCTTGCCGCTAGGACAGATACTTTAAGTAATAACCTTTATGATTATGAAGAAAATACTATAGGGACTGAAAATGTACTAAACGCTATCAAAAAAACTCCTTCTGTTAAGCATTCAATTATTACATCCACTCAATACGTTTATAAGTCGACGGAGAAGCCGTTTCAGTTAAAAGATGATGACTATATCCCTCATACTACTTATGGACAGAGTAAAGTGCTAACTGAACAATATACCCGTAGTGCAAATTTAAATTGTGCATGGACGATTGTTCGACCAGCTAATGTATGGGGGCCGTGGCACATGAGGTATCCAATGGAACTTTGGAGAATAATTGATAAGGGTTTATATTTCCATCCAGGAAGTGGCAAGGTAATAAGAACTTATGGGTATGTAAAAAATATAGTTTATCAAATACTACAAATCATGGAAGCGGATCCCTTGCGTATTAATCAAAAGACTTACACTTTAGGAGATTTGCCAATCGATTCATATCAATGGTTAAATGAACTATCTATACAGTTGACTGGTAAAAGAGTAAAGCGTTTACCTATCTTAATATTTAAAAGCCTCTCTTTAACTGGCGATGTACTACGACGTTTTAGATTCCCATTTCCTCTGTATTCAGAGAGATTTCATAACATGATTGAAGATTACTACGCTCCTACAAATATCACAATATCTGAATTTGGTGTTTCACATCCAGATTTGAAAGATAACGTTAAAGAGTCAATAGAGTGGGTCAAAGGTGAAGGTGCTGTATATTTTGACTATTGGAAGAATAGATAAAGTTTACTTGGATCAGTTTTAAAACTTAGAATGTTTTCTTAAGCTTTAAAACTGATCCAAGTGAGTTCTTTAACAGTTTACCATTATCTAAAGAAATGGCTAATGAAGTATGAAATCCATTTTGTAATGTTTTCATTCCTTCAAAATAAAAAGAGCCTTGATAAACAGGCGTGAAGATATTAGAAAAGTCAGGAGGTATAATGGTGGATCCAGAGGATTTTCCATAGATGCTTGTAGCAAAAGATCCGAAATTTCTAGAATATGTCAATTTTGTTATAAACTTCCAATCATTGAGGCCTCCTTCAAGACCCAAGTGTAATGCAGCAACTCTATTATTCAGAAAATTGTCATAAGGATATATCGCTTGGCCTTCCTTTGCATATTTATTTTGTGTAATTAATGGATTGCCAATTCCGTTGTCTTTGTAAGACCAACCTTCTTGATAGTAATAATTATTATAATAATCTTCATCACCAGATAGTGTAGGGGTTGACCATGGATACCCCCCTTGATTCTTTGAGTAAAAAAATTCAATAAGTGCTTTTTTCCAGTATAAACCTTTTGAATTATTATGTGTTTTTTTGTTTTCGACACTTAAGCCAGTTAAACCATCCGTTATATTAGCAAGTTTGGATAATCCGCCAACATCATAAAAATTTTGGCGGTACAAAGTCAATTTGAATTTTTTAAAATCATATTCAGCACCAACATCAATTGAACCAATTTGATTTCCAATTTTGGACTTAAGTATTTTTTCTGTCCCATAAGATTTCCCAGTAATAACGTATAAAAATGTTTTGGTAGTTGACAATTCAAAATTTGAGCCGTATGTATCTTGTTCATTACCCCAATAAACTTGGTGATTAAATCCGCCATACAATCTTAACCTGTAATCTTTTTTTCCAATTCTTAAATAAAATGATTTTTGATGATAATACGAAATTGGATTATTATTTTTTATACTTATTAAAACTTTGCCGTTAATATCTGTAAGTTGATCAACGACTTTCACCTTTCCTAACCACCCATGTGCAAAATTGCCTTTTACGGATAAAAGGCCATCAAATATTGGTACAATATAGTAATTGGGTATAGATAATTCTAATTTGGGAATACCAAGTGCATTGCCAGATACGGCAAAATTTCCAGAACTTAATACTGTATCGCCATTCAGTCCCATTAAATCCTTACTTCTGCCAGCTTTCAGCTGAAACATTCGAATTTTAAATTTAGCATAGGCTTCTATTAATTGCAAATTTGATTCTTTTCCTAAGTTGGCTCTACCCTCAAATGCGAACCCCCAATCAAATTGCTTTTTTTTATTGTTCAAACTGTCTGTAAGTGACGTTTTTGAGTATTCTTTATATGCACGGCCAATAAAACTTCCTGATGTGCCAGATAACGGGATTGATCCATATTGATTTGAACGCATCCAAAAAGGGACTATGTCATTTGTGGTAACTAGGGCTTGCGATTCAACTTCGTAATTAATACCTGGATTTTGCGATTTAGCCTGAACAAATAAAATTAAAAATACACAAATAACTATAATTGTTTTTTTATTCCAAATACGATGAGCTATCGGGTTATACATTGAGATGAATTGTTAATGATAAACTTTAATTACTTACTTACCCTCCATTTGTTTTTCTTTACTGTCTTTTTAAGCTGTTCTTTTGCTAAAAGATACATGAATAAATTGTTTGTGCGAAAGTATCGTATAAATAACCGTGTAGGTTCTTGCTTTAATCTATAGAGCCATTCGAGGCTATTTTTTTGCATCCATTCAGGCGCTCTTTTTTGCAATCCTATTAAAACAGGTAATGCGCCTCCAATTCCAATCATGATAGCTGGTATTTTGCCCTTCATGGCGTGCATCCATTTTTCTTGTTTTGGACAGCCTAAAACAACAAAAATGATATTTGCTCCAGAATTAGTAATTTTTGTTGCAATTTGATCCATCTCAACTTCACTTAAATCCCTAAAAGGAGGGGAATATAAGCCGGATATATTTAGTTTGGGATAATTTTGTCTAATGTATGCTGCTGTTTGATCAAGCATTTCTTGCGTACTTCCATAGAAATAAACAGATAAGCCCTTTTCTTCGGACGTCGAAAGTAAGTTGGGTAATAAGCTCATGCCGTCAACTCTTTCCTGTTGTTGTTGGTGTAATATTTGGAATGATTTCGCTACAGGCATTCCATCCGGTGTAACTAGGTATGCGCTATTGACAACTTTTCTAAATTCTAATGAGTCATATGCTTCTAATAGCATATGTACATTTGCGACGCAAACATAGGAAGAGATTTTAGCAAGGGCATTATGCATAATGGCACTTACAAATTGCTTGTAGGTGCCATTCGATACATTTATGGAGATTATTCTTTTTTTTGGAAGCCTATTGGGCATATTATTCAAATTGATTTTTTACTCGGTAGCCAGCGTCTTTCAACATTTTCTCTTTTAAGAAATGCTCTACATCTGCGGTCATCATGTCATTTACTAGACCTGCTAAGTCATATTTAGGTTTCCAGTTTAATTTAGCTTTACATTTGCTTGGGTCACCTATCAATAAATCAACCTCAGTCGGGCGGAAATAACGTTTATCAACAGCTACGACTTCTTTACCAAGTTCTATTTGGTAATCAGGGTTACTGCATGATGCCACGGTTCCCTTTTCATCTACACCTTTGCCATTAAAGGATAATGTTATTCCAACCTCAAGGAATGCCATTTTAATGAAGTCACGAACGGTGGTTGTTACACCTGTTGCAATTACAAAGTCTTCAGGAGTATCTTGTTGCAAAATCAACCACATAGCTTCAACGTAATCTTTAGCATGGCCCCAGTCCCTACGGGCGTCTAAATTTCCTAGGTATAATTTTTCTTGCATACCTAAGGCAATTTTAGCAGTACCACGTGTAATTTTCCTGGTAACAAATGTTTCACCCCTTAAAGGGCTTTCATGGTTAAACAAAATTCCATTACAAGCAAACATTCCATAAGCCTCCCGGTAATTAACCGTAATCCAATAGGCATACATTTTCGCAACAGCATAAGGAGAACGTGGGTAAAAAGGTGTGGTTTCTGATTGAGGTACAGCTTGTACCAATCCATATAATTCAGAAGTAGAAGCTTGGTAAACCTTTGTTTTATTTACTAAGCCTAAAATCCTAATGGCTTCTAATATCCTTAAAGTTCCAATTCCATCTGCGTTTGCAGTATATTCAGGCGTTTCAAAACTTACCTGTACATGACTCATAGCTCCTAAATTATAGATTTCATCAGGTTGTACTTGTTGAATAATGCGTATTAAATTCGTGGAGTCACTTAAGTCACCGTAATGCAGAATAAAACGTACATCACTTTCATGTGGATCCTGATATAAGTGGTCAATGCGGTCTGTATTAAATAAAGAACTCCGACGTTTAACGCCATGCACTTCATATCCTTTTTTTAACAAGAGATCAGCTAAATATGCACCATCTTGTCCTGTGATCCCTGTAATAAGAGCTCTTTTCATAGATTTATATGGAATGTTGAAAATTGTTAGTAATATTTCGCTAATATATTCAATAAAATATAAACTTAATATTAGGAAATTAAGAATTTAACATATATCATGTTATTTTCGCCAAATACATTTAGAAACATGAAGAAGCACATTACTAATATTTGCTGCATCGGAGCAGGTTACGTTGGCGGTCCAACAATGGCAATCATAGCCAAACAGTGTCCTCACATTAAGGTCACGGTTGTTGATTTAAATGAAAGCAGAATTGCTGCCTGGAATGATCCAAATACCCAAAACATTCCAGTTTATGAACCTGGATTAAGTGAAGTAGTGGCGGAGGCTAGAGGCAAAAATCTATTTTTTTCAACAGAAGTTGACAGGGCCATTGATGAAGCCGAGATGATCTTTATCTCTGTAAATACCCCGACGAAAACTTTTGGCTCAGGAAAAGGCATGGGGGCAGATCTTAAGTATATAGAGCTCTGTGCAAGGCAAATTGCCAGGGTTTCAAAAACAAATAAAATCATTGTAGAAAAGTCTACACTTCCTGTGAGAACAGCCGAAGCGTTAAAAGATATTTTAGAAAACACGGGTAATGGAGCGAAATTTCAGGTCTTATCAAACCCTGAGTTTTTAGCAGAGGGTACAGCTGTTACTGATTTATTAAGTCCTGACCGGGTTTTGATTGGAGGAGATTCAACAGTTGAAGGGCAAAATGCGATCCAGGCCTTAGTTGATATTTATGCCTATTGGATTCCAACAGAACGCATCCTGACCACAAACGTTTGGTCATCAGAATTGTCTAAATTAGTGGCTAACGCTTTTCTTGCCCAAAGAATTTCTTCGATAAACGCGATCTCAGAACTATGCGAAAAAACAGAAGCTGATGTCAATGAGGTATCTAGGGCAATTGGTGCGGATAGTCGCATTGGCCCCAAATTCTTAAAGGCTTCTGTAGGCTTTGGTGGATCATGTTTTCAAAAAGATATTCTAAACTTAGTTTATATTTCACGCTCTTTCGGCTTACAAGAAGTGGCCGATTACTGGGAACAGGTGATCATCATGAATGACCATCAAAAAAGACGATTTGCTTTAAACATGGTGCGGAACTTATATAATACCGTGTCAGGAAAGAAAATTGCATTTCTAGGCTGGGCTTTTAAAAAGGACACCAATGATACTCGGGAATCAGCAGCAATTTATGTCGCCGATATCTTATTAAATGAGCAGGCAGAAATAAAAGTATATGATCCAAAAGTTAAGGAACATCAAATCCAGTCAGATCTAAATTACCTTGGCACGCGCACAGCCGAGGAAAATCAACGTGCAGTAGCTGTATTTGAGGATCCATATGAAGCCTGTAAAAATGCCCATGCAGTTGCAGTATTAACAGAATGGGATGAATTTAAAACCTACGATTGGCAGAGGATTTATGATAACATGTTAAAGCCAGCAAAGATTTTTGACGGAAGAAATGTGTTGGATGTTGAAATGCTAAAAGCAATAGGGTTTAAGGTGCAATCGATTGGAATCTAAAAAGTAGGATAATATAAATTATATATGGAACGTAAAAGAGTATTAATCACCGGGGCAGCGGGTTTTTTAGGGTCACACTTATGTGACCGTTTTATCAAAGAGGGATATTTTGTAATTGGGATGGATAACCTGATTACCGGTGATCTACACAATATCGAACACCTTTTTAAACTAGAGAACTTTGAATTTTATCACCATGATGTTTCAAAATTCGTTTATGTGCCTGGTCCGCTGGATTACATCCTTCACTTTGCATCGCCGGCGAGCCCGATTGACTATTTAAAAATACCGATACAGACTTTAAAAGTGGGTTCCCTGGGAACTCACAATTTATTAGGGGTAGCAAAAGATAAAGGGGCCAGGATGCTCATCGCTTCAACTTCTGAAGTTTATGGGGATCCTAATGTAAACCCTCAACCTGAAGAATACTGGGGTAATGTAAACCCGGTAGGCCCAAGGGGGGTATATGATGAAGCCAAACGTTTCCAGGAAGCCATGACCATGGCTTACCATACTTTCCATGGCCTGGAGACCCGTATTGTCAGGATCTTTAATACGTACGGACCAAGAATGCGCCTTAACGATGGACGGGTATTACCTGCCTTTATTGGCCAGGCGCTGCGTGGCGAAGACCTTACTGTTTTTGGTGATGGTTCACAAACCCGTTCTTTCTGTTATGTGGATGATTTAATTGAAGGCATCTACCGTTTACTGATGAGCGATTATGCAATGCCTGTAAATATTGGTAATCCTGATGAAATTACCATCAAACAGTTTGGTGAGGAAATTATCAAACTGACCGGTACGCAACAGCAACTGGTATTAAGAGATTTACCTGTAGATGATCCGAAGCAACGCAGGCCCGATATCACCAAAGCAAGGGAATTGCTAAACTGGGAACCGAAAGTAAGCAGGGAAGAAGGACTTAAAATTACTTACGAATATTTCAAATCTTTACCTAAAGAGGCTTTGTTTAATAAAGACCATAAAGATTTCAAAACCTATAACCGTTAAAACGATATGTTTTAAAGGAATTAATTTTACATAACAATAAAGGGATCTATGACCCTTTATTGTTTAAAAATGCAAGGATACACAGATCTCAAAAATATACTTGGCATTTTTAACTTCATATTTACTATAAGGTTGTTCATTTCACCAAAAGAAAGACCTTTCGAGACATGAAAGATCCTGAAGCCTATTATTTTACGTAAGAATCACATAGATTTAACACATTTTCCCTATTTAGCCTAAATTAAATGGGGTTTTGGTACTATATTTGTTGAAACAAGGCAAAAATCTAAAATGCAGACCCGTTATCTATACCTCCTCAAATATATTCTGGCTATAACGGATGTCATCCTGCTTAATTTCATTTACTATTTAGCATGGCGCATCACCGATCACCTCGGAAAAGAGGTTTCTTTTGAAATCGTACAGCACCAGATCATCATTTGCAACCTGACCTGGTTATTCAATGCTTCCATATTTGGATTATATACCGAATACAATGCACGGAGGATTGAAAGAATTTATCGGGCCACCTTTAAATGCATCCTAGCGCATTTTGTGCTATTTTCGCTGGTCTTGCTGGTACAAAATGACCAGGATTATTCACGCACCCTGATGTTGGTGTTTTATATCTTGTTGCTCTTTTTCTTTGTCTTGAACCGTTTCATCGGCACAGGCATCCAGTTTGTATTGATCAATAAATACAGGGCGACCAAAAAAGTAGCGGTCTTGGGTTTTAACGCAACAGGAAACCGGGTAGCGGAATACCTGCAAAAACAAAGAAATATAGATTTTTACGGCTTCTTAGGGAATTACAACCCTCAACTATACACCAGCGATGGGCAGCTGTCTGCCTTGGTCATTGAAGAAATGGAACTGGCTGCAGCAAATGGCGTCAAAGATTTATACGTTTCGGTTCCACCAGAAAGGATGTCTAAAATCCACCACCTGGTCAAAGAAGCAGACAAACAATGCCTGCGGTTGAAATTTATCCCGGATATTGCCGGTTCTCTCGCTGCGCCTTATACCATTAAATACATGGGTGGGGAGTTCCCGATCATTACCTTAAGGCATGAACCCCTGGAAGAACTGGGGAACCGTTTCAAAAAGCGGGCATTTGATCTGATATTTAGTACACTCGTTATCGTTTTCCTGCTCAGTTGGCTGTATCCCATCATTGCCCTTTTGATCAAACTGCAAAGTAAGGGTCCTGTTTTATTCAAACAAGAGCGCAGCGGCCGTAATGATGAGCCTTTCTGGTGTTACAAATTCAGGAGCATGACGGTAAATACAGCAAGTGATTTACAGCAAGCCACTAAAAATGATAGCCGCATTACGTCGATCGGTGCTTTTTTACGCCGAACCAGCCTGGATGAATTGCCGCAGTTTTTTAATGTTTTCCAGGGCAAAATGAGTGTCGTAGGGCCAAGGCCACACATGCTCAAGCATACCGAAGAATACAGGGCCATCATTGGCCAGTATATGGTACGACAGTTTTTAAAACCGGGTATTACCGGCTGGGCACAGGTCAATGGTTACAGGGGCGAAACTAAACAACCCGGTTCCATGGAAGGCCGCGTAAAGTATGACATCTGGTACCTGGAACACTGGACCTGGGGTTTAGACATCAAGATCGTTTTCATGACGGTCTTTAACATCATCAAAGGGGAAGAGAACGCTTATTAATTGCAAAGATCGCTTATCTTCTTTTTGAAGAACAGTTTAAGTTTTATGAATATTTGTATTAACTTCGCGTTATTATGATACAAATCACAATACGACCTCAATGACTGAAAAGTACGGAACCTACTTTAAGTTCATAGGCGCCTTTATAGATCTTGCCCTGTTAAACCTCAGTGGTTACCTGGCCTACCTTTGGGTCGTGGCTGCTGGCCAGGAAATCGCACACCACATCAACTTAGTACACCTCTTACTGATCAATTTCATTTGGTTCAATGTGACCCAAATCACAAAGCTCTACCAGAACCTCTTCAGCAAGGATGCCATCCCCTTGGTGAGGCAAAGTATTTCCGCTTCCGTCATTTTTGCAGCCCTTATTTTTGCTTTGGTTTATGCGGCGCCACAGTTTACGGTCTCCCCTCGATTAACCACCTATACTTTTATATTTTTCATTCCCTTGTTTATGCTCGGGAAACTAGCCTTTTTACTCCTTCGCCGCTCCAACAGGGCCCAGCTTATTCAGTATGTGGATGTAGTGATCGTGGGTGCCGGTCCGGTGGGCATTGAACTGAAAAAACTCATGGAAGCAAATCCTTACTGGGGTTACCGGGTCATTGGTTTTTTTGATGATAAACCTGAATTACAGGCCGGAACAGAAGTGGATGATGTGTATGTATTGGGTAGGGTCAATGAATGCATTGATTTTGTGAAAAAATATGGAATCAAAAAGATCTATTGCGCTTTACCAGACCGGGCAATCAAAAAGATCGATGCTTTAATGCGGCAGGCCGACAAGGAAATGATCCGCTTTAAATTGGTGCCGGATGTAAAAGATTATTTCCGTAAAAATGTAAGCGTGAAGATGTTGGGTCATTTACCGGTAATCTCTCCGCGTACAGAACCGCTGGAAATCAAGGCTAATATGCTATTGAAGCGTTGTTTTGACATCGTGTTTTCCATCTTGGTCATCCTATTTGTATTGACCTGGCTGATCCCCATCTTCGCAATCCTCATTAAACTCGAATCCAGAGGACCGGTTTTTTTTAAACAGCTCCGCTCTGGAAAAGACAACCTGCCTTTTTATTGCTGGAAATTCAGGAGCATGCGCGTCAATGCGGATTCTGATAAACAACAGGCCAGTAAAAACGATAGCCGGATTACCCGGCTCGGTGCATTTATGCGTAAAACGAGTATCGATGAATTGCCGCAGTTTTTCAATGTACTCAAGGGTGAAATGTCAGTAGTTGGGCCAAGGCCACACATGCTAAAACATACCGATGAATATTCAGCGCTCATCGATAAGTTCATGGTCCGTCATTTTGTATTACCAGGTATTACCGGCTGGGCGCAGGTCTCTGGCTTAAGGGGGGAGACGAGAGAAGATGGATCTATGGAAGCCCGGGTAAAAGCAGATATCTGGTACCTGGAAAACTGGTCTTTGCTCTTGGACCTAAAAATTGCCTTTTTAACTGTGTGGCAAGTGGTGGATGGAGATAAAAATGCTTATTAACTGAGGTTCACAAAATTATTTGTGTATTAGTTACACAAAATTGTGTGTAATACGGTGTAAATAATTAACTTAGCGCTGTTTAAAACAGTCTGGGGGCGCGATTAGTTCCCGGAACGGAATCCGGGATAACGACAAATATTACGGAATTACCATCCAATGACGGTTTTTAGCCTATAACTGACGAAATAAAATAAACCCAATGACAATACAAAACTTCATTAATTAACTATGAAAAGAAGAATTACTTTATTATTTATGAGCTTTTTCCTGTTCGTAGGTACACAGGTCAATGCACAAGTTACCAACATGTCTATCGACAGTACACTGCGTAACCAGTTTTACATCAGCGCTCATGCTGGAACACAAGGTGTAGGCCTGGACTTGAAATTTGCGCCGGTTCCTGCTTTTAAAATCCGTGCGGGTGCAAGTATCCTGCCTGTAGAATGGAGTACGGTGTACAGCGTTCGCAACCAACCCACCAACCTTGACCTCGATGCTGCATTTTCTAATGCACACTTGATGTTCGACTGGCATCCTTTTATCAATGAAACCTCTTTCTCACGCATGGTGATCGTTACGGCGGGTGCAGGCTATTTCTGGGAAGCAGAAGGTGATGCAGTGGTAACTTACAATGGAGTGTATAACTATGGAGATATTGAAATCCCAAGCGAAGACCTTGGTCAGCTGATCGGAAATGTGAAATGGAACAAAGTAGCACCTTACCTGGGTATCGGCTTTGAAAATCCGTTCCCGGCTAAAAAGGTCAATGTGGGTTTTGCACTTGGTGCATACTACATGGGAAAACCTGATGTAAGTTTAACAGGAACAAAATTCTTGACCAGGAACGAAAGTAACGAAGAGCAGTTTGGAAAAAACATGTCCGGCTACCAGTTGCTTCCTGTTTTACAAGTTAACTTGAACTATAGGTTTTAATCAAGTTCCTCGTCATCCCGGCTTGTAGCGCCGTCATCCCGGACACCTCCCGGACTGAGTTCCGGGACCGGGATCTCAATTACGCAACTATCATGAGGGATACCGGAACGGTGTCCGGCATGACGAACGACTTACCAGATTGATTTACAAGTTACCAGAAGACAAAATCTCCTCTAAAGATTAAAATATAAATTATATACCCAATGAAAACATCTTTGAAATTATATAGCCTGATCCTTTTTGTAGCGTTTATTTTTAACGCCTGCAGAAACCCAGCCTATGAAATGAACGTATTGTTTGATGCCAATGTCATCGAATACAAAGCTACCCTGGTATTAAAGGATGCGAATGGTAAAGCTTTACCAAATAACTTAAATGTAGCTATCGGCGGAACTGATGCAAAAAGCATTTATGATTTTTCCGGAACAAAGCAGGTTTTTGCACCAGGTGGTGTGATCACTTTAGGGGTAACACCTAAAGATGTGCCTACGGCTGCTAAAACTTTAAACTTTAATGTGATCATCACCGGACAAGGTTATGATGATAAAAACATCCCTGTTTCCATTGCTTTGGATCAAAAAAGCCAAATCGTGAATGTAACGATGCTGGAAGTAAGCAAACCATCTCCTGTAACGGCTATTGCGAGCAGGAATTCGCCATTGGTAAGTGGTACAACTTCGACGGCAACTACTTTATCTACACCAAGCGTAGGTACAGTGGCTGAAACGGCTACAGTAACCGTTCCTGCAGGTGTGCAAATGAGAAATGCAGCAGGTGCGGCGATCACTGGTTCTTCAGTTAAAATCGATATGATTAACTATGAGGCTAAAGATCCTGCAACGAATGAGTTATTTCCTGGTGCGAGCCTAAGTGCGCCTAATGTAGTTGGTGCTGATGGAGTTACAGGTTCTGCATTTTTTATCCCTGCCGGTTTCACCAGCATTAAAATGTTTGTGAACAATAATGAGGTAAGAAACTTCAGTGCACCAATCAGTGTGAACGTGGAAGTGGATCCAAACTTTAAACCTTCTGCCACTGGTGCGAATGTAAAAGCTGGCGATAAATTACCGGTTTACAGTTATGATGTGAATACAGGTCAATTCAAATATGAAACTTTAGGTACGGTTGCTTTAAATACACGTGGTAAATTGTCAGTTACTTTCCCAACGAATCACTTAACGGTATTTGTGGTAGGTGATGCTTTTGATACGAAAAACTGTGTAAGCCCTCAATTTACTTTCCTGGCACCATGGTTAAATGATGCTACTTTACCAGTAGTGATTGAAGTATTCAGAACTTCTGATAACAGAAAGATTGTGACCAAGACAGTGGAAGTTGCCAATGGCATCGCTGGTTATTTTAAAGGTCTTCCTAAAATCGGCGTGACTTACAAAATAAGCCATTACAATGGTGATCAATTAAGTACAGGTACCATTGCTGATCCTTGTGCTGGTCAGGAATTTACCATTGACTTGAAGCAACCAACAACACCGGTTGATCAGATCACCTTAGAATTAAACGTTACTTGTCCGGGTACTGGAAAGATTGTCGTTCCTAACTTTGACTTATTCTTCAAACCAGCAGGTGCACCTGATACTGAATATAAATTCTTAGGTACTGCGATTGAAGGTAAAATAATCACTACCTTGTTAAAAGTAGGTTCTACTTATGACTTTAGAGCAGGTTGGAAAAATGAAACGAAAGTGGTTAACAACCGCACCATCGATAAACTGGATATGTCTGTAGGCGTAGGTGAAGGTGAATTCCTTGGAACTAAATCTCCAGAACACAACAGGGCTTTATTGATTGAAGCTTGTAAATTGATTAATTAACAACAGAATTTTATACGGGGCCAAACTGTATCTTTTATCAAAGACGTCTAACAAGACAAATCAGGATGCTGTTTACAGCATCCTTTTTTTTGTTTATAGGGTTCGTCATCCCGACGGGTTCGTCATCCCGGGCTCCGTTCCGGGATCTTAATCTACAGATGACGAACGAAGTCCGAGATGACGACAATTCAAAGAACAATAAGGGATGCTGAAAGCATCCCTTATTTATTTCTTTATAATCCTTGAATTTCTTCCTGCGATTATTTTAGGCTTGTTTTATTTAATTAGTAAAATACATTTAACTTCCCGAATTATTTTTCAATCGTAAAATTGAAACCTTGATTGCACCATAAATTTGTCGTCTTGTAAACTGTGTTTACATTCTATGCCTGGCGCCAGAGCTTGGTGAGTTAATTGTTGTTCAATGCTAGGAAATCTTAATAATCAAATCATCCGATGAAGACAAAATCAAGGGTTTTAGAACTAGATGTGATCAGGGCTATTGCGGTGTTGATGGTGATTGTTTTTCACTACACCGCCAGGTTCGATGAGCTGTACGGGCCGTTTGAACACAACATCACCTGGTTCAAACATGGGGGAGTGCACCTCTTCTTTATTTTTAGCGGTTACCTCATTTACAGCTCCTTGTTAAGTTCGAAAAACGGACTCGAGTTCATCACCAAAAGGATCCTGCGCCTTTATCCAAGTTATTGGGTTTGTCTGATTACTTCCTTTATCATCATCTCCATCTTCGGTCTGCCCCATAGGGAGGTCAGTTTCTTTGATTTTATCGTCAATTTTACCATGGTGCAGTATGTTTTTGATGTGGATTCCGTCGATGGTGTATATTGGTCACTTTTCTACCAGCTGACCTTTTACTTTTTCATGGCCTTTTCTTTCAGGATCGTCAAAAGCAAATACCAACACCTGTACTTCATTGCCTGGCTATTTTTGTTTATCCTTAACAGCACCGTGATGCCGGATGGGAAGATCAATATCCTGTTTTCTCTACACTACAGCATGTTGTTTTTAGGGGGCATTTATTTCAGCAAGTTATACAAGGAGAAAAGCCTCATTAATATCCTGATGCCCTTGGTCACCTTTTTCTGTTTCGTCATATTCGTCGACGAACCTTTAGACGCTACCCAAATTGCGATTATCGGCGTTTCTTATTTATTGATTTATGCCTATGCCTTCCAGCGCTTAAACCTGAAATTCCTGGCACCCGTGGCATTGTTGGCCCCCATATCTTTTGAATGGTACCTGCTCCACCAAAACATTGGCTATATCATGCTGAATCTCCTCTATAAAAATGTTCTGGAACACCCGGTCATGATTTTAATTCCGATGACAGTGACCGCTGCCATGGCATGGGTAATTTATAATTATGTGGGCCAGCCAACAGCACAGTATTTAATAGAGAAATTGAATCGTTACACCGGCCGCCATTCGCCCGTTATCCCGGGCTCCGTTCCGGGATCTATTCCAAACGAGATCCCGGAACGGGTCCGGGATGACGAGAAAATTCCGGGATGACGAGAAAATTCCGGGATGACGAGAAAATTCCGGGATGACGAAGGAACGGGTGACGGTGCATCGCCATGTGTAACATCTTGTGTATCTGATTGTATAACAATAAATGAGCGATTCAGCCATTCCTGCCTAACTTTATCACCAGACGGATTATGGTATCATTAAAATATTCAAATTGAAGCGGATTTTAGTCTACACAACCCAGATGATGGAAACTGGCGGTATTGAAAGTCATGTCCGTGAATTCTGTTTCCACATGAAAAGTGCTGGAATTGAAATTGACTTGATTGTCTTAAATGCGCAAATGCCACAAGACATGGAGAACTTGTTTAAAAGTATTTGTCATCGCATCTTTCTCTGCAAAAATGGACGTTCCTATTCTCGGCTTTTATGGTTGATTCATATTTCACGAATCTGTCGCAGCTTTAAATATGATGCCATTTATTCTAATGGGCAGGGTAACAGTATCGCATTGCTGAGGTTATTATTAAAGCGGCAGACAAGATGGGTTCACCACCATCACATGGCAGGGGATAAAAAAGATCAAATGACCTGGACGGCTGCTTATCGTAGCGTGCTGATGAAATCATCAAAGGTCATCGCCTGTTCAAAACAAAATGCATTGGAGATGCAAAATGCCCTCCATAGAGATATTGATACCATCCCCTGTTTTTCAAGGAAAATTGAAGGTAACAACTTTCCTCGAGACAACGGTGCTGCAGTTCGTTTTGGATATTATGGCCGCCTTATTCCTGAAAAAGGGATCGCTACGCTTTGTAGACTGAGTGATGATCAGGATTTTAATAAGGTAGAATTTCATATCTGGGGGGAAGGAATAGCCTACCCGGCTTCTTTTTTTGATCAATACCCCAAATTAAGGTATCATGGTAAATTTAATAGTGAAGATGGATTGGCCGATGTGTTACGCACTATTGATGCTTTCTTGTTGCTATCTGTCCATCCGGAAGGTTTACCAATCAGTCTTTTAGAGGCCATGGGATTTGGCCTTCCCTGGCTTGCAACGGATAAAGGTGGGATTCCTGATATTGTTTGTGACCCCATTTCAACAAGGGTGATCCCTTCCACCTCAAGTTATACGCACATGAAGAATGCGGTGCTGTCATTCGCTGAGGATATCGCTGCCGGAAAGATCTCAGGAGAAGCACAGCAAGAGCTTTATGCGGAAAAGTTTTCCTCTTCCAGGCTGCTGTGGAGATGGAAAGAAGTGCTTGGGATTGTGTAAATATTTGTGTATCTGATTGTATACCAAATGCTTAATTCTTAAATCTTTCCTGCCTAACTTTAGGGTTATACGGCTTATTCCGTAGCTGAACCCTATAACCCTCTCCCCAAACGATGAAGATAGCTTTTATATGTGGTTCGCTCGAGCCCGGCAAAGATGGTGTAGGTGACTATTTAAGGCGGCTCAGCCTGGAATTGCTTCAGCAGGGGCACCACGTGTCTTTAATTGCCATCAATGATTCCTTTGTGGTAGAGGATAGCCTGGAACCCCAGGATATGGCAGGCTTGACTTTCAGTGTCATCAGGTTGCCCCGGGTTGGATTGGGAACGTTGGAATTGTATTTCTTGCGGACCTGGCTGGTTAAATTTAATCCCGACCTGATCAGTCTTCATTTTGTGCCTTTTTCCTTCCATGCGAAGGGGCTGAGCTTAAACCTGGCTAAAAAACTGCGCTATATGGGGGAGGGCCGAAATTGGCATATCATGTTTCATGAACTTTGGCTGGGCATGGAAACGCAGGCTTCCCTGAAATACATCATCTGGGGAAATTTGCAGCGATGGCTCATCAAACAGTTGTTGACGGAATTAAAGCCGCAATTAATCACCACACATACGCCCTTGTACCAGTGGCACCTGCAAAATATGGGTTGTGAGGCGGCTATTTTCCCTTTATTTAGCAATATCCCCGTCGCCTCGTGTTTTTCTGAAGAAACCTTCACGAAACACAATTTTTTCATTGATAAAAGACAACCCCTTTCCACAGAAATCAAGGCCCAGCGAATGGCTTCCTTAGCGGCTGAAAGCGAAAGGTATATCAAGGAAGATAAAGGGTTACGGACGCTCGAATTTGTAGTTTTTGGAACCATCAGCAGGGATGCGCCTTTCGCGGATTTTACAAGGGAGGCCCGGGACTATGCAGAAAAACACAACCTGCATATTATCCTGACTTTCATTGGGCGTTGTGGCCAGGAAATGGGCAATTGGGTGTCGATCTGGTCCGAGGCGGGAATGCAGTACCGGGCATTAGGGGAACAACCGGAAAAGGTCGTTTCTGCGACACTCCAAAAGGCCAGTTTTGGCCTCTGCACCACGCCTTTTGTACTGGTGGAGAAAAGTGGTTCGGTAGCGGCCATGCGTGCGCATGCCTTGCCGGTCATTTGTATCACTAAACCATGGACGCCCATGGGGATGCCTGAACTGTGCCTGCCCGAAGATATCCGGGAATA
This sequence comes from Pedobacter immunditicola, assembly GCF_037482985.1. NCBI lineage: Bacteria > Pseudomonadati > Bacteroidota > Sphingobacteriia > Sphingobacteriales > Sphingobacteriaceae > Pedobacter > Pedobacter immunditicola. Next base: position 275,268 of record NZ_JBBHKC010000002.1, read on the forward strand.
CCAGCCCGGCCGTTTCAAAAATTGTATCGAACAAAAGCTTCCTGCTGCGCCCGTTTTCCATGTCGCGGACGCTGCCAACCAGTTGCTTAAATATACAGTGCTATGAAAATGATGCTGACGCATCCCACGGGGAATGAAAATGTAAGGGCACTGCTGATTGCCTTGGAGCGAACGGGCTTATTGCATAGTTTTCATACCACCATTGCCATCAATCCGGAAAGTTTCGCTTTTCGTTTATTGCCTGTGGCGCTGCGCAAGGAATTGCAAAAGCGGGTGTATCCGGTCAATTATGCCGGCATCCATGTAAAACCCTTGCTGGAATTGGGACGTTACCTCATGCCCAGGATCGGTCTAAAGCATTTGGTGGACCAGGAAACCGGGTTTTTGAGCATCGACCAGGTTTGCAGAAACCTCGATCTGGCTTCTGCCGCAAAGTTGGCTTCTTTCAAAAAACAGGGCCTTGATGCCATTTATGCTTATGAAGATTCAGCCCTGCACTCTTTTAAGGCTGCGAAGGAACAGGGTATCCAATGTATGTATGATCTCCCCATAGGCTATTGGAAAGCGGCGCGGCAATTATTGCAGCAGGAGGGGGAACGCTGGCCGCAATGGGTTTCGACTATCGAGACGTTTTGGGATAAGGACGAAAAGTTGCAGCGCAAGGATGAGGAACTGCGATTAGCGGAACGCATTTTTGTGGCCAGTTCTTTTACCGCGAAAACCCTCCAGGCATATCCGGGGAAACTCGCGCCTGTCGAAATCATTCCTTATGGTTTCCCGGCTGTTGCGGTCGACCGACGTTATACGGAACTGAAAAACAGGAAACTCAAATTATTATATGTCGGCAGCTTGTCGCAGCGAAAGGGAATTGCTGATCTTTTTGCCGCTGTTCAAAATTTAAGTGCAGATGTAGAACTTACCATCCTTGGCCCTAAAACGGGTGCCGATTGTCCGGCTTTGGATAATGCTTTAAAGGCACATCGCTATATTCCGCCCGTGCCGCACGACGAGGTCTTAAGGATCATGCAGGCGCACGATGTATTGGTTTTCCCTTCACTTTTTGAGGGCTTCGGCTTAGTCATCACCGAAGCGATGTCGCAGGGTATGCCCGTGATCACCACCGATAGAACGGCAGGTCCGGACTTGATTACCCATGGAAAAGATGGTTGGCTCATTGAAGCGGGTTCTACCATTGCCTTACAGCAGGCTATGGAGAAATTACTGGATCAGCCGGATAGGGTCACGACTGCCGGGATGGCCGCCATAGCCACTGCCCGAAAAAGACCCTGGTTTAGTTATGGAAAAGAATTAACGGCTGCCTTAAAAGGTGTGATCCATGAAACAGCATGAACTTCATTTTATCCTGCTCGCCAATTACCTTCCCGATCGCCAGGAAAGCATGGCCAGGTATGCCCTGAACCTCAGGGATAGCCTCCATAACGAACAGGTGCAGGCGGAGATCTGGTATCCCACTGTCTTTTTTGGGACCTTCAGTAAAAATACCCATGCTGGTGTGGGTAAATGGCTCACTTACCTCGACAAGTACCTGCTTTTCCCGGTCCAGCTGTGGCTGAAACTGAAGCTGAATAGGGGCTATGCCCAGGAGCTGACTTTTTTTCACATCTGTGATCATTCCAACTCTCCTTACCTCAGCTTATTGCCTGCCAACCGCTCTGGGATCACTTGCCATGATGTATTGGCGATCAGGGGTGCCGCGGGCTTTAAGGATACGCATTGTGAGTCTTCGGCCACCGGAAAAATTCTTCAGCGCTGGATACTGACACACCTCAGCCGTGCAAAAATTCTCAGCGCTGTTTCTCAGTTCACCATGAAACAGCTCCTGGAACTGAGTAAAAACAGGCAGCCTGATAATGCGCGCTGGAGGGTGATCCCTAATTCTTTTAATGAGTGCTTTTTCCCGATGGAAGCGGCTGCAAGTGCGGTTTTATTAGCTAATTACGGTATTGGGGAGGGGGAACCTTTTCTGTTGACGGTCGGTTCTGCCGAACCCCGGAAAAACCGGAAATTACTGTTGGACATGGCGCATTGCTTAACCGGGCAATGGGCGGGCTTGATCTGTTATGCCGGTCAGCCGCTGGATCCTTCATTGCTGAACTATGCTGAAAAACTGGGTCTAAGAAACCGCGTCATCAACATCGTAGAGCCGGATCACCGGGCATTGGTGGCTCTATATAGTGCCTGCACGGCTTTTGTTTTTCCTTCTTTTGCCGAGGGTTTCGGCTGGCCCCTCATCGAAGCCCAGGCCTGTGGTGCCCCGGTCATCGCCAGTAGCAAGGCGCCCATGCCCGAAATCACCAATGGGGCAGCGCTTTATGCAGATCCTTATGCCCCCGCAGACTTTGCCGATGCTTTCTTAAAGTTGATGGAGGCGGGCCAGCGCGAGCGGTTGATCGCATTGGGCTTTGAGAATTGTAAAAGGTTTGACAGGGGTCTGGTGGTCAGGGAGTTCATTGATTTGTATATGGAATCGTCGTTAAGAATGTGATCCCGGTTGGGAACGTCATCCCGGTTAGGAACGTGATATCGGTTGGGAACGTCATCCCGGTTGGGAACGTGATCCCGGTTGGTAACGTGATCCCGGTTGGGAACGTCATCCCGGTTAGGAACGTCATCCCGGGCTCCGTTCCGGGATCCATGTAATTAATGACCATTAGAGATCCCGGAACGGGGTCCGGGATGACGATGGAACGGAGCCCGGGATGACGATGGAACGGGGCCCGGGATGACGATGGAACGGGGCTCGGGATGACGGTGGAACGGGGTCCGGGATGACGATGGGATGACGGTTGTGTGAAACGAAAAAACCTTGTGTAATTTCTTGTGTATTCACTTGTATACCTAAAGTTTAGTTTTCTTTAATGCATAATCATTAAATTTGAATAAGAATTAAAACCGCACCAATGTTCACGAAAATAGAGATCGTTCCCCGCTGGGTTATATATACCATTGACTTAGGCTTAAGTATCTTCGCCCTCTTCCTTGGCAACATACTGAAGGCCAATTTTGTACTGGATGACATCAATTTTCCGTCCTTGTACAAGTCGGTCGTGGTACTTGCGGTGATCAATACGCTGGTTTTCTTTAACCTTAAGACTTACTCCGGAATTGTCCGCTTTACGTCCGCACAGGATTCCTTCCGGATCCTCACTTCCGTGATGGCCAGTTCTTCCTTGTTTTTCTTTGCCAATGCCGTGGCGATCTCTATGGAAAGGCCGCCGATTACCAATAATGTCGTGATCATCATTTATTCGCTTTTTACCTTCCTCTTTCTAATTTCCTACCGTGTTTTCGTGAAGTATTTTTTCATGTACATCAAAAATGCCAGCCTGGATAAGGTGCGGATCATTATTTATGGTGCCGGACAGGCGGGTTTGGCCACCAAAAGAACTTTGGACCATGACCAGCGGATCAATAAGAACATCATTGCCTTTGTGGACGATGACCTGCGTAAAGTGGGTAAATCCATCGATGGGGTCATGATTTTGAATGCCGCTGACCTCGAACACCTCGTGAAGAAACATGCACTGGACGAAATTATCTTCGCCAGTTATACCATTCCGCCTGAGCGTAAAAACCAGGTGGTCGATATTTGCCTCGCCCATCGCATCCGGATCTTAAATGTGCCTCCTCAGGATGCATGGGCGAAGGGTAAAGTAAGCACTTCCCAGATTCAGAACATGAATATTGAGGATTTGCTGAACCGGGAAACGATAGATATTGATACCAACCGGATCCAGTCTGAACTTAAAGGAAAAAGGATCCTGATTACGGGTGCTGCCGGATCGATCGGCAGTGAGCTGGTGCGCCAGCTGAGGGCCTTTGAAACGGGCCTGATCATCATGTGCGACCAGAGTGAGACAGCCCTCCATAATTTATACCTGGAGATTGAAGAAACCCGTGGCAATCCTAATTTCCTTGCTTTCATTGGTGATGTTCGTGATCACGAGCGAATGGAATACCTATTTAACAACTTTAAGCCCCAATACGTTTATCACGCCGCTGCCTATAAGCATGTGCCATTGATGGAAGATAATCCGGCAGAAGCAGTGAAAACTAACGTGTTGGGCACTAAAACCATCGCTGACCTCTCGGTTAAACATGGCGTGCTGAAGTTTGTCATGATTTCCACCGACAAAGCCGTGAACCCCACCAATATCATGGGGGCTTCCAAGCGCATTGCGGAAATCTATGTACAATCACTTAACAATTCTCTTTGCAAAACTGATGTCATGTTCCGGAATGGCCTCAGTTATTTAAATGAACCGGGGCTGAAGCCGAGCACCAAATTTATCACCACCCGTTTTGGAAATGTTTTAGGTTCTAATGGCTCTGTCATCCCGCGCTTTAAGGAACAGATTGAAAAAGGAGGCCCTATCACAGTGACACACCCTGATATCACACGTTATTTTATGACGATCCCTGAGGCCTGCCGACTGGTGCTGGAGGCGGGCTGCATGGGAACCGGGGGCGAGATCTTTGTTTTCGATATGGGTAAGTCGGTTAAAATTGTGGAACTCGCCAGAAAAATGATCCGACTTGCGGATTTAGTCCCCAACCAGGACATCAAAATCGAATACACCGGTTTAAGGCCAGGAGAAAAATTATACGAAGAATTGCTCAACGATAACGAAAATACCATGCCCACCCACCATGAGAAAATCATGATCGGAAAAGTCCGTGAATACGTCTTTAATGAGATTGCAGACCAGATTTATAAACTTTTAGGGCATGCAGAACGTAATGACGACCGTAAGGTAGTGCTGCAGATGAAAACCATCGTTCCTGAATACCAAAGTAAGAATTCCAAATTTGAGGCATTGGATTTGGAGATAAAATCGTTGAAATGAATTAAACTTTAACATTATGCTGAGCAAAGCTTCCCTGGTTTATCTGGCACTTACCTTCTCATCCGTTTCACTGGCCTTCGCTCAACATTCTTCCTTCTTTATCTCCCCGCACGTGGCCACCCAGGGCCTCGGACTGGAGTTTAAATTTGCTCCCCAACCGGGATTAAACTTCCGTGCAGGGGCCAGTGTGCTGAAATTTCAATTCAATACGGATTATACGGTGCGTGCACAGCCTGCAAACGCTGAGGTGGATGTTGATTTAGCGAATGCACACCTGATGTTAGATGTGCACCCCTTCATTAAATCTGATTCCTTTGCGCAGAAATTCCTGCTTAGCGCCGGGGCTGCTTATTTTTGGAAAGATGGCGGCAATGCCCTTGCCACTTATCCCGGTGATTATATCTATGAAGGTTTTACCATTCCCTCGGAAATGGTTGGGGAGCTCTATGGGGAGGTGCGCGGGAATAAAATTGCGCCTTATTTTGGCCTCGGCTTCGAAAACCCCCTGCCCAAAAAACGGGTCAATATTGGTTTTGCTTTAGGTGCCTATTACATCGGTAAACCTGATGTGGACGTCACCGGAACCAAATTTCTTGAGGACACCGAAAGTGATGAAGCAGAGTTCCGCGACAACGTTTCCAGGTTCCGCTTTTTACCAGTCCTTCAAATCAATTTAAATTTCGCGCTTTAAGGTCTTTCCCCATCCCGGCCGCTGACGTGATAGCGACGTTAGTGCAGCGTTACCATGCGAGCGCCATGCATGCGCAGTGCCAGCACCATGAGTCCACGGTTTGCTCGGTAAAACGTGGACTCACTGTGGACTCACTGTGGACTCATGGTGGACTCACGCTAATTTTCCTCCATTTCTTAGCTAAATAAATTTGCTTTCTATATTCAAGTGGTTTAACTTTCAATAAAATGATAATCTCTTAATGATATGGCAACAAGCGACGACAGCGGAAAATTTAAAGGAAACATTGGTAATTTAACTTACCGGATATTCAATGGTATAGCGATAGTGCAAACCAGGCCTGGTCCAAAAACGGTTAAACAGACCGTGTCGACCAAAGCAAGCAGCGTTGATTTTGCCCTGAGCAGTAACCGGGCAAAGGTTTTAAGGGAAATTTTGTATCCGATGATCAGGGGGATGCACGACAACAAAATGGTGAACCGCCTCAATGCGGCGGTAGGGGATGTGATTCGCTCAAATATGACCCTTGCGCCGGGTTACCGGGACCTGGAAGATGGGGACTTGCAGTTCCTGGATGGTTTTGAATTCAACAGGCATTCGCCTTTTTCAAAAATGTTGAAGGCAAAGCTGCGCCTCGACCAGAATTACCTGGAAGGCATTAAGATCAGTTTGGATGCTTTTGATGTGAAGGAGGCAATGACTTTCCCGGAGATGGCTTCTGGCTGTACCTTAAGGGTGCTGCTCTCGGCGGTCAGTCTGGCGCGTAACGAATACCAGTACTGTGGGACTGCAGAACTCGACATCCCGGTGAACAGCGAAGAGGTTCCCGAAATCGAATGGTCTTTCCTAAATGGTTTGCCTGAAAATTGTTTGTTTGTCGCCTCCTGTTCCCTGGAGTATTATGAGGATGGCCTGTTTGATTCCGTTAGTTTAAATCATAAACACTTCAATCCGGTCGCGTTGATCGGTTTAATGAAGGGAAGAGATTTTGAAGTGCAAGACCTCCTGCCGGAAGAAAATTCCTCCAACTGGAATACCTGGCTCCCGATTTCCGGTATCAATGGAAATAAATTGCGCCTGGGCTAAGTCCGGCAGCGTCTTAACGCTGCCTGATTTCTTCGTACATGTAAATCAGCCGCTTTTGAAGATCATTTAATTCCTGATCCCGCTGGTGAAGTTTGTCTCTAAGTTGATTGACTTCACTGGTTTTGGGTTGATCACCATTGACCTCCTCCTGGGATAGGATCCCTGCTGCCGAAACATTGAACAAACTGGCAATTTGCATCAGCCTCGAGATGTTGATGTCGGTAATGCCTGTTTCTATCTTTGAAAACGCCGGCACGGAAATTTTCAACTCGGCCGCTACCTGACTCTGGCTCCAGCCCTTTTTCTGACGTAGTCGTCTTATATTCTTACCTATGTAATTCATATTTTAAAAATAAGTAATTTCATGGTATTAAAAGTGAAAAATTTTAATAAAGTGTAAGTTGTACTAAAAGTGTATACTCTTTGGGTAAAGCATATAAAAGGCGTTCTCAGTACTGTATAGCACGAAAAATAATTAATACACAGCTATTATTTCCAGTAGCCGAATTTAATTAATAAGAAATTGTGGTTTGCGGCGAAATGTGCCCATGGCTGTAGAGTCCAGCCGGAAAAATAAAAATCCTGTTAAATAGGATGCATATTTATAGTGAATATGCGGCAATCCGATTTAACAGGAAGGAAAAATGGTTTTAAGCTTCAACGGCTTTCTTGCTGACCTCTTCATACAGGTCGATCAGTTTCTTCTGAAGCATATTTACAGTAGCTTCTTTCTCCTGGATCTTTTCTCTTAAAGCGTTTGCCGCTTCAATCAATTCTTCTTGTGGGTTCTCTCCTTCGTCATAAAGGATGTCCAGAATTGATACTTCGAAGATGTCTGCAAGTTGCTTTAAGCGCGACATATTAATGTCGGTCGGGCCTGTTTCGATTTTAGAGAAAGCCGGTACCGAAACCTGGACTTTATCTGCGATTTGAACGAGTGTCCAGCCTTTCTTTTGGCGCAACCTCCTGATGTTTTTTCCTACGTTTTTCATTTGTTTCAATTTGCTATACGCTTATGTATATGGTGTGTATGGTTGTTTTTATTAGATTGTTATGTTTATGATCCCGAAAGTTTGCTAAATATAAGTGAAAAAAACGTCTTTGCAAAGAAAAAAAAAGTCAAATACGCACAAAGCGTAGAATGCGTAACGACTTATTTTTATTGAAACTATATTTGTTCAAGCGATAACGGTTGTTGTGTCGCTTTTTATTATTTAACAATTTCAATAAATTAAAAATGGAAACTACCATGCGCTTAAGTCATTTTGACTCCTGGGGAGCTAATGATTTCACTGAAAAAAAATTTTCACGGGTTGGATACCTGGTTTTTGGAGGCTTGTTATTGCTCTGGCTGCTGATGCCCGGAATCATCCGACAATTCGAGCCCGCATCAGGTGGAGTGGACCCCGCTATCTGGTTGCTGATCTTGCTGAGCCTTCTTGCTTTTTTTATGCTCGTGGCCTGGTGCTGGTGGCTGCTCCACCGCTTTTGGCAAAATCTGGGCCTGCCCCGCATTGAAATGATGGTTTTACAATTTAAATCTCTGGAATTATGGCAACAGTTAGGTTTCTACTGGCTTTCCTTTGCATTGCTGCTCTTGGCGAGCGTGATGTGTCTGGCCGCGATCTGTTAGTCGCCCCGAAGCAAGCGCTCCTGGAAATTGCCAGGGGCGAGCTCGGTACCCGGGAGCTCAGTGGTAAAAACGATGGTCCGGGTATTATTACTTACCAGGCTGCTGCCGGCTTAAAATCCGGTGATCCCTGGTGTGCAGCTTTCGTTTCCTGGGTGTTCCTCAAAGCAGGTTATCCCAAGCCAAGAACGGGCTGGTCGCCGGCTTTATTCCCCGCCGCCCGTATAAAAAAGATTGCCGCACCGGGAATGCTCTTTGGTATTTATTTCCCTGCATTGAAGCGCATTGCTCATTGTGGCTTCGTAGAATCGCTGCGTGGCGACTGGGTCATCACCATCGAAGGTAATACCAACCAGGCAGGCGCCCGGGAAGGGGATGGGGTTTACCGTAAATGGCGGCCCCACAAAAGTATTTATCGCTTTGCCGATTGGAGGGACCGCAATGATTAACGCCCGCCCACTTACCTTTTTTTGCTCCATGCTGCTCTTGCAGGCTTGTGGCTTATTCAAAAATCATAGTCAGTCTACATCATCAAACCAAACTAAAATGGAAAATTTTACCGACCTACAGCTATCAGCACAATCCCACAGCTCGGCAGAAAGCCAGCGCATCTTGCTAACCGACGATTCATTAGGCTATGATTACAGCCTGGAGATCTGGCCCAAAGGCATCTTCAGCTTTTCACAGGAGAAGGGTTTCATCGGCGAGGCAAATAAAGTGCTGCTCAGCGGAACCGGCAGCCATATTTCAATGATGCAGCTGCAGCAGAACGAGGAATTGCAGGTTGCAACGGCTAACAACAGTGGTTTAACGCAGGCCGTGTCTGAAACCACAAGTTTGGATGAGGCAGAGAAAGCATCAACGCCCTCCTGGAAATGGGTGATCGTGCTGGGGTTGGTGTTGCTTGTGGTCATTGCCTGTGTACTGGTATTTTTCGCTCGCCTTTCTGGATTACGCCCGAACTAAATGCCATAGTTGAAATAAGTATAAGTAATTGCAAGATCCCGGGGAACTCCGGGATCTTTTACAATTCTACACCTGCTAATGGTGTTTTCTTTATTGAATTTGGCTACATCTTTCTTAAATATATTTCTTGAAAATACAGTCGGTCTCCTCTGCAGTCAGTCGTTCAATAATTTCAGTAATAAAATTTGACGCATCCTGTTCAGAAAGAACTTTCATATAATCAAAACGGAATTTCTGCACCCATTGCTCATCGCCCGACCCTTCAAGGTGAAGGTTCGGATTCCTTTCCCGCTTAAGGCCAACAAATAGGTTCTTGTCATTGTCGAAATGAAAACTGACGGTCATCTCTCCGAAATTCTTGAAAACCTCGATGGCCTCCCCCCAATAATAGTCGGCCTCCCCGCATCTATGATTTCTTAAGTCAAGCTGATAGCGTTCGTGAAGCTTGGTGATGATTTCATTTCTGTAACAAGAGATCATTACTTTCCTATAGTGCGCATTGGGTTTGATGATGAAATGATGGAAATAGAGGTGTTTCATCTGATAGGCCTCATTGTCATGCATCCATTTGAAAAACGCCTGATCACCATAAAGCGCATTATGGGTTCTTTGATGCTGTCTGTCCCATAAGCCGTCATCAGATTTTAGTGTGGAGGGTGTCGTGATCGCTTGTTCGATAGTGGAAGCAATTGCATCCAGATTAGAAAGTGAAACTAAGAAACGCAGTAATTCCATGTCCTGTTGGGTTCGTCTCAAAATGAGCTGCCAGTTGCCATGGCTATCTGCATAGGTAAAGGCATAGAGTTTTTTCCATGAATCGATTTGTGAGATTAAATACCTTAACAGCCCATGGTGTTTGATGATTCCAGTAGCGCCGGATGAACTGAATAAAAGTTCAGCATGTTTCAACCTGTTTACAAACAGTTCCAGGCTAGGGCGATCACCAATGAGAAATCGGATATTGCCCTGAAAGAGTGGGTGTGCCTCTGCGCTTAGGATCTGTTCCGACCAGTCAGCATCCGCCATCAAGGGCGCCTTAATAATTTCTTCTTTGAGCTGGGTTGCAAAAATTCCGGGCATTCTTTTGATAAGTTCCTCCACGGCAGGAGTCTGCAAATAGGCATAGGTATTCCCGCTTCCGGGAGAAAGCGCCTTGAGGATTTTCATGGCATTGATCATTACGCCGATACTCCTGATATCTGGATCAATAATAACATTCCATACGACGCGGATCCAACTTTTGAAGCTGGCTTCCTCAAAGGTGTTTTTCTCCAGGTACAAGCTTACCCCAAGAAATAGCAGCCGCTGCGTTTGTGAAACAGATTTATCATATAGAAACCAGTCATCCGATAGATCCCAAACAGGCCTGATAATTTGTCTGATCTGTTCCTGGTGTATGACCAATTCATCAAAGAGATGCTCCAATCTCGATATGACATCGCCATTGAGAACGCGCTGGTAATCCTTGAATAATCTGTATTTAAGTGCTGTTCCATTTTCCTCACCATGGTAAAAATACTTAAACAGCTCATGCTGTTCGAGCTCTTTAAGACTCGTGGTAGCTGGAGCAGTGGTGATGAATTCGTTAAGCAGATACCTGTTGATAAAACCAAGGAAAAAATTGTCAACTACTTTATCTTCTTGTTTTTCCTGGATTTTTGCCTTTCCCCAAAAAATGTCAGTCCAGGCGTTATCCATTTTAGAGGCAATATTGAGGTAATAGCCTGGATCCGCCTTGTGTTCATCTTTCATCCAGTTGATCAGGTCAGCCTTAAAGTTCTCAAAACCGGTCAACTGTTTGCCTCTTGCGTTCATTTTGATGTATAATTCGTCGGTCAGATTGAAACCGTCAAGCGGCAATACATAAAAGCACAGCTTGGCTAAGCGATTAAATATTGGTGTGTCTAATTCCCGGTACTGCCCTTCAATGGCCCTTATCATATTAACCATGCTCATTACTGTCGGATCCTTTTCATAGATCCTATGAAACCAAAAGGATTCGGTGATTGACTCGGCAGGCGAGGTGCTGAAACCGATCTCAGCTAGTTTCCCACAAAAGGTGCGGGCTGTTGAACGGGTCGAATAACTGAACCTGAGCAACTGTCGCCTTAACTGTTGGAGCGCATCTCCTTCAAGTTCGCGGTTCCCCACGTACCAATATAACAGGAAAAGTGTTGTCAGCCGCTGCTGTCCATCTAAGGGCAAAAAGACATTATTACCTGTAGTCATCTCCTTGATCGAGCCGTATACAAAATCCAATTCAAGTTCGGAATCATGTCTGAGGGCTGTAAATAGCGAGTTGAGAAAGCGTTCGCGGATCACCTCTTCTCCTTTTCTGCCCTGCGCATAGTCCCTTTGTATAATTGGGATTTCTATCCCGCTTACGCTAATGGTTTTAAGTACATTATTTTCGATTACTTTGACCTCGCCATCTAAGAGGTTTAATAAGTTATACTTGTTCATTGCTTGCTGGTTTTGGTGGTAATAAATCTTTCAGGGTTTCTTCAATGGTCTTTCGGTAGGCATCAATATCTTCAATGGTCCAGTTAGACCTTGAATTTCCATCGAAATATTTAAAAAATACGTTCTTGGTGCAGATGGGAACGAAGACTCCCTCCTTATCCTTTTTTATAATCTTCCTTCTCTTGGTGCTAAAAAGAGCATTTCCATAGCCTCTATTTGTACCTGCGTCTAAAAGAGTGAGGTTTCCAAGGCTATTCTTGAGTTCATCAGGGATGGAATCCTCCCCGGTCTTCGCCCTGATCTTATCATATATTCCCGGAAAGTGTTTTCCATTTGGGGAGCGTATGAAAGCATTGATCTCCTGAAGTAAGTCGGCCTCACTAGGTAGAAAGTGAAGGTCCTGTTTCGCATTTTCTAGCCAGGCCTTTCGGTCTGCGTCCTTATCCATCGGGTTCTCTGTATAAGAATCAATGTGCTCTATGTCCCAGCTCGCTTGTTCCTTTTCTTTTTTATCAATCTTAAAAGATTTAAACGGAAATTTATAGACCAGGTTTTCTTGACTTGATTTGTTGATAATATATTCCAGGTTAAACAGCAGGAATATCTTTCTTAGCAGGAGTTTATCATTGTTGAAATCCACACGAAGCGTATATTCTGTTTTGTCGGGATCATCGCTAATATTTTTCCACTGGAGATTCTTAAATTCATGGTTTCTAATTCTGGAAATTAGCTTCTTGGTAGCATCAACTTTGGTTATGTTCTGCTTATCGTTCATCAGATCATAGATGGTTTTAATTGGTGTGCCGCAATAAATCAAAAAGCCCATATAGTGGTACCAGACCGGATTCTCAAAACATTCAACGAAGAATTCGAAATATTCCTTGATTTTTGCCCAGTTTGTCTTTATAGCATCAAGGTTATTTCTTTGTGAAAAAAGGGTGTTAAAGTAACGGAATGTTGTAAAACTATCGTCACCTATTGATTTGAGAAGATTTGGATTTTCAGCCAGGGCGACGTCTTTCATCATGTCAAATATGAACTCGATGTGTGAGGATGCCTGGTTCCCGGACTTGTTTAGAAACCACCAGAACTGCTCATCCTGCAACCTATTTTCAATCTCATCCCACTGCTGGGCGATTTCGAGTTGCTTCAGTTTTGCACTATCACCTTCACCCAAATTTCGCTCCTGAAGAAAAAGGGCCCTGATCAGCTCGGAATTGGTCAGTGATATCTTTCCTAGGTTGATTCTGATGAAGGTATCAATCGGGTTGGTCTGCTCGTCCTTGATCTCGTACCAAATGACCCTGGCCGCACCGCTTGAGCCTTCTTCAAGGTAATCGAGCAAAAGCGCATCTAAAATGATACGCCTGGATTTTCCCGGTTTATTTTGATTATCAAACCATTCCCTAATCACTTTAAAGGCATTCGATATGTGCAAAAAATCTATATTCTCATCATTGTCTTCTTTGATATTAGCCAAAAATAATTTTGTGTTCGGTCGGGTCTGGTAATCGATATCAAACAGTTCTTCACCGTATTCTTTTGCAATCGACTTTCCCTGGTAGTCCTCTTTGATGATATAACTTAGGATAATCCTGATGGTGGTGAGCCGTTGTTGCCCATCTATTACCTCATAATGAGCCTTTTCACTGTTGTATTTAACAATGACTGGCTGTAAACAGTAAAATTCTTTCTTGTCCTTTTCTTTGTCGGTCGCAAAAACATAGATATCTGTCAAGAGATCCTCAACCTGTTGTTTAGTCCAGCGGTAGCCCCGTTGGTAGGAAGGGATATAAAATTGCTTGCCCATGAGCTCGCTAATAGATTTCAGGGCAATACTATTGCCGTACTTATGGCTCACCGCTTCTAGGGTCAGCTCGCTAATTTGTTGAGTCATGTTTTTCTAATGTAAGAATGCCGCGGGCGCCATTGTATTCACTACACAATGATAATGCAGTGTGTAGTTCTTCCTTTATGGTTTCCCGTATTTGGGCCTTGCCCGTAACAAAAAAACCGGCGAATCCCGCCGGTTTTTTTTTGTTTGTTGCCTGTTTTTAATAGAGCACAATTTCCGCGGGCGCTATGCCCATGTGTTTTGCGAACTCCTTGATGGTGAGTTTCTGGTACTTTTCTTTACCAAATACAAACTGCATTTCTTGAACGAGGCGTTGTGCTTTCCTTAAGCTACATCCCATCAGGGAACAGATGTCCCTGGTTAAAATAAAGATTCTTTTAGCCATGAGCGTTATTCTTTATAAGTGTACTTTAAATGTATAGCTATTATTTTAATAAACAAATTTCTGCAAAAGAATTTTTGTTAACATTTTTGGTTTTGTGGGTGTTAAATTTGTAACTATCAGATTATTAGGTATAAACATTTTGTTTATAATCTGAAATAATTAAAAATAATTTCTCACAGTTGTATATTAAATTTCTTTTTGGGTATTGTTTGTATACACATCTTTCGAAATATCCCAAGATTTTAGGCGACAATTGTGACTTTGAATGACTTTGAATGACTCATAACGCCGATAGCGCCGATTGCGCAAAGGTTTTTTTTTCTTCGCCGTACATTTGAATTATAAGTTTTAGCAACCGGTGGCGACGGACTTATAAATAAACAAATCACAAAATTTTTTAAACCTTTAATTAAAATTAAAATGGGAATTCAAGACAAAGGTGCCTTCGGTGGCTTCAGAAACAAGACAGGTCCTTTAGTAGGACACATTGTAAACGGTCAGAACGTGATTACGTCAGTGCCTGCTAAATCTTCTAAACCGCCTACGCAAAAGCAGTTGGATCAGCGCAAGAAGTTTGGTTTGGTGACGAGCTTTTTAAGCTGGATGTCTGGCCTGATCGATACCGGCTTCCAGGAACGGGAGCAGCGACAGTCGCCAATGAACAAAGCGGTGCAATACAACTTGCTTAATGCAGTAAGCGGGCTTTCTCCCGACTACGCCATCGACCTGACCAAACTGAAATTCAGTGTGGGTAAATGTCCGTTGCCAAGCAACATGAGTGCGCAGGGCATCGTAGGTGCAAAAATTAACTTTATCTGGGGAATTTCGTACCAAAGTAAGTACGGCAAGGACACGGATTTGGTTAACCTGATGGTGTACAACGCGGAGAAAGATCAGTTCGTGATCCTGGAGAACGCTGCAGGGCGTACAGAGTTGGGCTTTGCCCTGCAATTACCTGCCGATTTTGTGGGGGACACTGTTCATTGTTACCTGAACTTTGTTTCGGCAACAGGGCATGTAACCAGCAACAGCGAATACCTCGGCGAGTTGATCGTCGCCTAATCAATTAGGCATGGTAAATTGTAACCTGCTGTTTTCGGTTTTGCCGGAAGCAGCGGGTTCTTTTTTTGTATTAATTCTTAGTTACTTTTTGCTGAAGTTTCCAGGATATAAACCTTGGCGGCACAGTTGCCACACCGGTATCGCTTATAGGGTTTCCAAAACAGAAAATGCTTGACAAACAATCCTCTCGGAATCCTGGTGTCCAGGTCATGTCGTTGACATTTAGGACATTGTTTATAGACGATCGGCTTCTCTAGCCAGTCTGTTCCCTTTTGAATCATGAGCGTGTAATCAGGAGTTAATATTTGTTTGTTTTCCAATCAAATCTATCATAAATTTTACAAACTAAAAAGATAAATTAATAATTTTGCTGCCTGGTTTATAAGATATTTCTCTTTAGAACTTAATGTATTTTCAAGGCTGAATGTTAAAATGTGTATAAAGCGATTACAAAACGCTGTGATTTCCCCTCCGGGACCTCTACATTTCAATAAATTATTTTAGATTTACATAAGGTTTTATCGTCATCACAGGCCCTGTTTCGGGATGACGGCATTACAGCATTTTGTCATTTCTGGCCTGATGCAGTAATATATATAAGCAGAGTACAGTTAAATAGAATAGTATATATAATAGAATAATGTAATCGTATAAAATATATGTGTGGAATAGTAGGATATATCGGCCATCGCCAGGCCTGGCCGCTGGTTTTAAAAGGGTTAAAAAGATTAGAATACCGTGGTTATGACAGTGCAGGGATTGCATTGATCAATGATGGCCGTTTGAATATTTTAAAAAAGGCGGGGAAAGTGATTGAGCTTGAGAACTATTCGGAGGGCAAAGACCTTTCTGGTACCATCGGCATTGGCCATACGCGTTGGGCAACACATGGTGCGCCTTCAGACAGGAATTCGCATCCCCATACGTCCCACAGCGGACAACTTACGATTATCCACAACGGCATTATTGAAAACTACGCGGTTTTAAAGGAAGAACTGATCAGCCGTGGCCATGAGTTTAGCAGTGATACAGATACAGAAGTGCTGATTCACCTGATCGAGGAGGTTTATAAGGCAGATAATGTCGATCTTTTAGAAGCAGTTCGCCTGGCCTTGAATGAAGTCAATGGCGCTTATGCCATCGTGATCATGGATGAGGGCCAGCCAGATCAATTGATTGCCGCCCGTAAGGGAAGTCCGATGGTGATTGGCGTGGGTGAAGGGGAGTATTTCATTGCCTCGGATGCAACCCCCATCGTGGAATACACGAAGAACGTCATCTACATGAACGATAATGAGATCGCCTATTTGAAAAGAGACAGTTTGGTGATCAAACGTCTTGATAATGTGATCCAGACGCCTTATGTGCAGGAACTGGAGCTAAAACTTGAGATGCTGGAAAAAGGTGGCTACGAGCATTTCATGTTGAAAGAGATTTATGAGCAGCCCCGCTCCATCCGCGATTGTATGCGCGGAAGGATTTATCCTGAAGAGGGAAAAGTACAGCTGGGCGGCATTAAAGAATATGCAGAAAAACTGAAAAATATAGACCGTATCATTATCGTAGCCTGTGGTACTTCATGGCATGCGGGCCTGGTGGGTGAATATTTGATTGAAGAATATGCCCGGATCCCGGTGGAAGTGGAATATGCTTCTGAATTCAGGTACCGCAACCCGATCATTACAGAAAAAGATGTGGTGATCGCGATCTCGCAATCTGGCGAAACGGCCGATACCATGGCTGCTATCGAAATGGCGAAGGAAAAAGGGGCTACTATTTTTGGGGTCTGTAATGTGGTGGGTTCTTCTATTCCAAGGATTACCCATGCAGGGGTGTATACCCATGCAGGACCGGAAATTGGTGTGGCTTCAACCAAAGCTTTTACGGCGCAGGTGACGGTTTTAACACAAATGGCCTTTTACATGGCACAACAAAAGGGGACCATGACCAAAAGCCAGTTGGTGGAATTATTGACTGAAATGGACCATATCCCGGAGAAAATTGAAATCGCCTTGCAATCGGATACCCTGATCAGGGAGGTTGCAGCGAAATTTAAGGATTCCCGCAACTGCTTGTTTTTAGGTAGGGGAAGTGGTTTCCCGGTTGCCCTGGAAGGTGCCTTGAAATTAAAAGAGATCTCTTATATCCATGCAGAAGGTTATCCTGCTGCAGAAATGAAACATGGCCCGATTGCCTTAATTGATGAGGAAATGCCAGTGGTGGTGATCGCTACCCGGAATTCGTCTTATGAGAAGGTGATCAGCAATATCCAGGAAGTAAAAGCCCGTAAGGGTAAAGTGATCGCCATCGTGACGGAGGGCGATACTGAAGTGAAGAAAATGGCGGATTACTGTATCGAAATCCCTGATGCCAGTGAAGCGTTTTTACCACTTTTGGCAACCATCCCTTTGCAATTACTATCCTACCATATCGCTGTATTGCGTGGCTGTAATGTGGACCAACCAAGAAATCTGGCTAAATCTGTTACGGTGGAATAATTTCGTTCGTCATGAAAATTTTCGTTACTTCTGCATATCCATATGATTCCAGGAGTAATTTTGGATCAACTTATCTTCGGGAGTCTGCTGTCCATGATCCGTTTAAGGTTCATTGCCTGGCAGATCATCCCGAAGACGCTGATCTGATCATTTTTGCGGAACATCATCCCTATGATCCTTATTTTTTTAAAGTGTTACGGGATCCTGTTTATCAGAAATTTAAGCATAAATGCTATCTCTATCACGATAATGACCATTCTTTAACATTTTTACCCACGGTAAGCCCTTCCATTCAGTTAAGAGATTATAACCCCTTGATCCACCGGTCTTATGCTTACATCTTTCAGATTGATCATAACCATGCTGTTGCAGCTGCCCGTGGGGAGGATCATCAAAAAAAATACCTCTTTTCTTTTATTGGGGCATCCCGGACCAATCCCATTCGGAAGGCTATTTTAAGCCTTGATCACCCCGAAAGTTATTTAGAGGATACCTCTGATCGAAATTCCTGGGAATTAAGGGAGTCGGATAAAAAAGCCTACTTTTCTTCTTATGCCCAGGTAAGCTTAGCCAGTCATTTTATCTTGTGCCCGGCTGGGATCAGCCCGAATTCTTACCGGCTATATGAAAGCATGGAAATGGGAATCGCTCCGGTCATTATTTCCGATGAATGGATTCCTAGCCAGGGCCCGCAATGGGAGTCTTTTGCGATCAGGGTATCGGCAGCTGAAATCAACCAAATTCCAGCAATACTCCAAGCTAAAGAAAAGGATGCGGCAGCGATGGGGAAATTAGCGCGGCAGGCCTGGCTCGACTGGTTTGCTAAAGATAAACAGTTTCACCTGCTGACTGAAGCCTGTGCGCAATTGCATCAACACCGCTCAAAGGTCACTGCTTCCACCTATTTGAAGCAATACGGCCGCTTTTCGGAACCTTTTCATTTCAGGAACCTATTGCGGTTCTACAAAAACCAACTCAAAAAAAAGCTTGGCCAAGCTATCATCAGGCTGTAAATGGCAATTGTAAATGGGCAATTGTCATTCACCTAAAGAAAGTAGTAGAATAATCGTTAAAATAATATTAGATTAATTAACTTTATGGCAAGCTTTATGCTTATTAACTAACTTATGACAATATTTCCACTAACGGACCAGAAGACCAGGTGCCTGATCGCATTGTATCAGCTGGAAATTTTAGATACGCCAGCTGAGAAGGAATATGACCATATTGTGGCTTTGGCTGCCCAGGTATGTTCGAGGCCAATTGTTACTTTAGGTTTCCTTGATCAGGAGCGGGTATGGTTTAAAGCCATCCTAGGTTTGGACGTTCAGGAAATGCATGTTAATGAGCTTTCACACCCTACGAGCTGGCAGGCGAAAACCCCTTTTTCAATTGAAGATACTTTAACCGATGAATATACTGCCCGTCATCCATTTGTAGTCGGCGCTCCTTATATCCGCTCAGTGACCATGTTTCCCCTGATTACCGAAAATGGGGATATGCTGGGGCAGCTCACCGTTTCGGATACAAAACCGGGCTTGTTAACACCAGCACAATTTGCTGGGTTGGAGATGCTGGCCCTGCAGACCATGAGTTTGCTGAAACTCCGCCTGCAGATCATCAGGATGAAACAGGTGCAACATCATTCTAAACGTACCCTTGAACAGATTTCACCGGTTTTTAAACATGCGATAGATGCCGTATTGGTGGCTAATGAGGATGGTGTAATTTATCAGTGGAACCCTAAAGCGGAAGAAATTTTTGGATACAGCGTGAAAGAGGCTGTCGGACAGAATTTCCACCAGTTGCTGATTCCGGAAAGCAGGCACGAACGTTATTTTCAGGAACTTCGGAAGCTTAAGGTCGATGACGACGGACGAACGAATAACAAATATGAGTTAATGGCCAGGAGGAAGGATCAATCTGAATTCCATATGGCCCTTGGTGTTTCTTCAGTGATGATTGACGGGGAACCTTTGTATATAGGCTTTATGACGGACATCACCGAACGGAAACAAATTGCCCGGGAGCTGGCCAAGCAGAAAAGCTTTTATGAAAATATACTCAGTAATATACCCTCCGATATTGCTGTATTTGATGCCAACCACCGATATCTTTATGTTAATCCTTATTGTATCAAGGATGAGCATTTAAGGGAATACATTATTGGAAAGGATGATTTTGAATATGCCACTTACCGTAAAAGAGATAACACGGTACCGCTGCTGCGCAGAACCCAGTTTTTGAAGACAAAGGTGACCCGGAGGACGGTTTCCTGGGAAGATCAAGCAATCGATCTTAATGGAAACCCGGTGACCCATATCCGCAGGTTTTTTCCGGTCTATCATGAAGAAACCGGCAGCTTGTCTTTCGTGATTGGTTATGGCGTGGACATCACCGAACGTAAAAAGATGGAAGAGGAGCAGAATATTTTGCTGGAAAGACTTTCTTTTCAAAATACACAGTTGATTGATTTCTGTAACATCGTGACGCATAATTTGCGCGGACCGCTGAATAATATAGCCATGCTGGTGGATCTGGTGGAAGAGAGTGATTGCCCTGAGGAGCAACAGGAAATGTTGGGGAAATTAAAACCCGTGATTGAAAGCCTGAAATTTACCTTTAATGAGTTGGTGGAAACCGTACAAATTAAACAGGATATGGAAATTAAATCAGAGGTGGTCATTTTGGAGGATTGCCTGAAGCAGACGATGGAGGGCCTGGAAATGGAGATCCTGAAGGCAAAGGCGCAACTCAGGGTGAATTTTCAAGAGGCGCCGGAGCTTTATTTTCCGCCGAAATATGTGACCAGTATTTTCCATAACCTGATCAGCAATGCGCTGAAATACCGTTCGCCTGATCGGGTGCTGAACATTGACGTTTCTACCTATAAAAAAGGCTCCAGTATTTTCCTGACCGTGAAAGATAATGGCCTGGGTATTGACCTGGGTAAACATAAGGACCATGTTTTTAAAATCGGCAAGGTTTTCCACGGTCATGCCAATGCAAAGGGGCTTGGCTTGTACATGACCAAATCGCAGGTGGAGGTAATGGGGGGTCATATTGAGGTGGAGAGTGTAGTGAACGAGGGGGCGAGTTTCAGGATCGAGTTTAAAAACCAGTTTAAGGAATTGTTCGGGGAGGATCGGGAACGGTCCCAGTATTCGTGTTAAACGTCATCCCGGACTCCATTCCGGGATTTAATTTTACTATTTACGGGGGAAATGATGAAAGTAGTGATCATTGGTGCTGGAATGGCGGGTTTAACGCTCGGGGCTTATCTGCAGAAAGACCAGATAGCGGCCTGCATCAATGAGCGTGCTGATACCATATGGGGTGGCGGCCATGCCTTTTTAATGCACCGCGACGGCTTCTCTATTTTGGAGGACTGGAGTAACGAAACAGGCATCCCCCTGCCTGGAAAAAAAGTGGAGAAATTCTGCCTGCGAACGCCTGAGGGCCGCGACTTACAGGATATGCAGCTGGGTTCCTGGCAATGCATCAAAAGAAATGACTTAACGGATTTTTTAACCAGTTTGCTCGGAACCGAGGTGAAGGATGACCGTAATTTTTCGCATTTCCTGTATGATGAGCGCCAAAAGGTGATTGCTGCGGTATTTACAGATGGTACAACGGAATACGGGGATGTGTTTGTGGGTGCCGATGGTGCTTACTCAAAAGTGCGGTCTGCCCTTTTTGGGCCTGTGCAATTTAAAACGGGTGGCGTAAAGGAAGTGGTCGGGGTTGCACAACAGGAAACCATTGCCCGCGAATTTGCCAGTGTATTCAATAAATTCCAGAAACAAAGCGCCGGACTGGCTTTTGGCATGATCCCTACTTCGGCTACGGAACTGGTTTGGTTTATGCAATTCGATCCCGCGGTGGCGAAATTGCCCTCCACAAAACCGGAGGATTTAAGTGCTTTCTGCCACCAGCAGCTGATTACCTTCCCCGCCGTGGTTCAGGAGGTCTTGAATGCCAATGATTTCAATCAATCTTATCTGTGGAATACCCGTGATTTTGACCTCTTGCCCAGCTTCCATAAAGATAATGTAGTGCTGATCGGCGATGCGGCTCATCTGGCCCTCCCTTTTACCAGTGCCGGAACAACCAATGCATTGCTCGATGCCAGGCTTTTGGCGGAGTTACTAAAGGGGGTAGTCACACTCCCGGATCGTGATCAGGAACAGGGACTGGATGCCGCTTTCAAAGAATTTTATCAAAGGCGTTCCCCGGAGGTCAGGAAACACCTGGAATTTGGCAGAAAACTCAGGGACAGGTTTTTAAACCCTGCGGGTCATATCGGTGAGGCTGTTGATGTGCCGCTGATTGTATAGAGGGGCGGCGGCGTTCTCTCGTCATCCCGGACGCTGTTCTCTCGTCATCCCGGACACCGTTCGACCGCCATCCCGGACACCGTTCCGGGATCTAATTACACAATTACCATGAGGGATCCCGGAACGGTGTCCGGGATGACGGGATTATGCATTTTTCCTGTAAATTTGTAACTTGTCATATACATGAAGGAGATGAAGCGTGTGCAAAAGTCGGGGGTGATCAGGGCGACCAAGGGGAAAGTAATTTTAGCGCTTTTCCTGGCTTGTTCTGCACTTTTTTTAGCTTGGGCGGTGAGTAAAGTGGCCTTTAGGGAAATGCTGGAAACGGTGGAGCATATTTCTTCGCCGAATGACAGGTTGCGCATCGTGAATGATCTTTCCCGGAAGATTTCTGGCCTGGACCAGCGGCAAAAGAGAATGGCCTTTAACGATCCCGGAAAATACAAAACTTTTTTTAAGCAATCGGGTCAGATCCGCAAGGAACTGGACACCCTCAGGCAGCTTTATGCGGGGGATTCTGTGCAGCTGGCCAGGATTGGTTCTATCGATAAGCTGCTGACCGTGCGCGACAAGCAGTTTGTGAAATACCTGAAGGTGCGGGAAAAGCTGGTGAACGACCAGAGTTTTTCATCGCAATTGCAGAAGTTTAATGATATGGTGACCAAAAATGAGATGGAAGCCGACAGTACCGTGGTGACTTCTGAAAAGCGGACCACGACCACGACGGTGGTGCCGCAGGAAGAAAAGCCCAGGGGCTTCTTTAACAAGATTTTTGGCAAAAAGAAGCCTGATGAGGAGAAGGATGCCGCTATCCGCATTACGAACGAAGAAAATATCAAAAGAGACACCATTGCTTTATCCACCGAGGGTAAAATGGTGAAAGGGGTGGAGAAGACCTTGCGCGCCATGGAAAAGGAACAGCAGCGGCGGAGCCAGACTTTCCTTGCCCGGGAGGCGGTTTTGGCAGAGTCTAATAACCTGCTGATTGTGCAGATGCTGGATATCCTGCGGGAAGTGGAGCAGGAGGCAGTGGCGCAAATCGAGGAAAACAGTGTGCAGGCTAAAGAAGTGGTGAACACGGGCATCAAGCAGATGACCATCATCATGGTGGTGTTTTTCCTGCTGATGGTGCTGCTCTTGTTTTTGATTTTAACAGACATCACTCGCAGTAACAAATACCGTAAAGAACTGGAAGCAGCAACAGAAGAGGCGGAATACCATGGGAAGGCTAAACAGCGCTTCCTTTCTAACATGAGTCATGAGATCAGGACGCCCCTGCAGTCCATCATTGGTTATGCGGAGATCATCCGGAACCAGCAGCATCCTGACCCTAAAGATATTGATGCGATATACCATTCGTCGGAGCATCTGCTGCAGATCGTCAATGAGATCCTTGATTATAACCGCTTGATTTCGGGCAAATTTACCTTCGTTAACCAGGTGTTCAACATCAGGGAGCTGTTGGATGAAGTGGTGAAAATTGTAGCTCCGCAGGCCGAAAAGAAGGCTTTGCGCATGGTGACTAGTTTTGAGCTGGAAAACATCCTGTACCTCACAGGTGATCCTTTCCGCCTGAAACAGATTTTATTTAATTTATTGAGCAATGCCATCAAGTTTACCCTTGAAGGGGAAGTGGTGTTGCAGGCTTTCTTTAAAAGGCAGGGCGACCAGGTGCATTTCACTTTCCGCGTGAAGGATACGGGCATCGGTTTGTCGGAAGAGGAAAGTCAGCGGATTTTTACTGAATTTGAGCAGGCAGATGCCCCGGAACAGCCTATTGTGAACCAAACGGGTGCCGGATTGGGCTTAACGATCGTGAAATCTTTGGTGGAAAACCAGGGCGGCAGAATCTATGTGAAGAGTAAAAAAGGGCAGGGGAGTAATTTTACTTTTTACCTGACTTTCCAGGTCGCAGAAGCGCCTGTGCTGGAAATAGGATCGCAGCCTTATGCTTTGCAGACCAGCGGGAATGCGGTTTGGGTGGTGGATGATGACCAGCTGATCCTGGATTTGTGCAGCCTCATCTTCAAAAAGAACAAGTTCAACTTCACTTGCTTTACTTCCCCCGAAGCCATGCTGCATGCGGAATGGGACCCGGCAGTGAAATTCTTGCTGATGGATATCCGGATGCCTAAAATGTCAGGACTGGAATTATGCAGGGCCATGCGCCTTAAAGTGGGCAACGCCGTACAGATCTTCGCCATGACTGCCCAGGTGTTGACCGAAGAGCGCGACTCTTTACTGGCGGGTGGTTTTGATGGCCTCATCAGGAAGCCTTTCCGGGAAACTGACCTTTTGTCGATCTTTAACCGCGAAACTGCGGAAAGTAAAGCGGCGGCTGATCTGCCGTCATCCGCGGCTCCGTCGACTTCGTCATCCCAGGCTCCGTCGACTTCGCCATCTCAGGCTCCGTTAACATCGTCATCCCGGGCTTCGTTCCGGGATCCAATTGATGAAACCAATGGTAGTGAATATGTTGCTGAAGGTAACATGGATGACGCTGTTGAAAAGGTGTCATTTGACCCAGGCTATCTGGAGAAAATGACTTTCGGCGATCAGGAACAGTTCAATAAAATCCTGAACAGGTTCATCACAGATAGCCAGCACGACCGTCTGGAATTGTTGGAATGCCTGCGAACCGATGATATTGAACAGGTTTCTTTATTGCTCCACCGCCTGGCCGGGCGACTGGGTCAGATCGGCAGCAGGGACCTGGGCACAGCTTTCAGAATCATGGAGATTGAGGTTAATGATTCCATTGAAGTGAAAGAACCACTGGACGAGGAGCAAAAACAAAGTATCATCGCACTAACGGATGACCTCCAGCGGTTATTCGATCTCGTACCGCTCCATTTTGCTGTATAGCGTCTTCCGGTCAATGTTCAGTAGTTTGGCTGCACGTGATTTATTGTATTTCACCTTAATCAGCGTTTCCAGGATCAGTGCCCGCTCATTCACTTCGTTAAGGGCTTTGAGGTCAGAGGTATGTGGTCTCGGATTGTGGTTCACCGCCATGATCATTTCATCAGGCAAGGAGGTTACTTCTGCCGTATCGCCGGGACTCAGTAACACCATACGCTTGATCACATTGCGAAGCTCGCGCAGGTTGCCGGGCCAGTCGTATTTGGTGAGCAGGCTTTTTGCTGCCGGTGAAATGTGTTTTACGTTTCTGTCCAGCTGCTCGTTGGAGATTTCCACGAAGTGGTTGATGAACAGTTCGATATCCTTTCCACGGTCGCGCAAAGCGGGCAGTTGGATCTTAAATTCATTTAAACGGTGGTAAAGGTCTTCGCGGAAGCCGCCTTCACGCACGCTTTGCTGCAGGTCGTCATTGGTGGCGGCGATAATCCGCACATCTACAGGAATGTTTTTGGTGCTGCCCAGGGGTTGGATGATTCTTTCCTGCAGGGCACGCAATAGTTTTACCTGCACTTCATAACTCAGGTTCCCGACTTCATCTAAAAAGAGGGTACCGCCGTCAGCCACTTCAAACTGCCCTTTTTTATCGGTCAGCGCACCTGTGAAGGCACCTTTGGCATGGCCAAAAAGTTCGCTCGCTGCCAGTTCTTTGGAAAGGGCACCGCAATCTATAGCCACAAAGGGCTTGTCTTTTCTTTTACTTTGGAGGTGCAAGGCACGGGCGGCATATTCTTTCCCCGTACCACTTTCGCCCTGGATCACCACCGACATATCTGTAGGGGCCACCAGGCTGATGTGTTCGTATAATTTATCGGCAGTAGCACTTTTGCCCTTAATGGTATCTGCATGTACCAGGGGTTGCTGCGGGCCCGGTGTTTCTTCGGCAGGAATCTCCAGCGCATGCTGCACCAGCATCAGTAATTCGTCTGGATTAACAGGTTTGGTGATGTAATCAAAGGCACCCATCCGGATCGACTTTACCGCAGTGCGGACATCGTTAAAACTGGTCATAATGATGATGGGTACCTGTGAACCGTTTTTACGTACATGCATCAGCACATCTAATCCGGTACCATCTGGTAAGCGATAATCTACAAGCAATAAATCAAAATCTTCCTGCTCCAGCAGCCTGAGGCTTTTTTTTACATCGTGGACTGCTGTTGGCAGATGTTTATGCTTCCGTAGAAAACCATCCAATAACTGAGAGAACGTTAAATCATCTTCTATAATCAGTATTTTTGCCATAGGTAATTTCGTATACCACAAAAATACAAAAGCCGGAACGATATCCGGCTTTTTGTATTTATTAAATTAATTTGGTTTAGTTCTTACTCAACTACAACACCATCTTTACCAACTTTTAGTGAGGCAGTTTCTTCACCTTTTTTAACGTCTATCTGATACCACTCGCTTTTGTCTGCTGCGGTTACTAAGAATGCTGTGGTTGGTACCCATTCTTTGTATTTATCAGATTGCAACGTTGCTTTAACAGGGTCAGGCAATTCTTCTAATTTAACTGGAGTTTTAGTAGTGCTGTCTTGAACAGTAATCATTGCTGGTGCGCTTACTTCACTTGCTTGAACTGAGGCTACACCTGCGAAAGCTAAAAATGCTGCTGATAAAATGATCTTTTTCATAGTACTATTATTTAAATTAAATTCTTTATTAATTGTATTTTTTGTTTTTAAAATTGATTTGGCTTAAGTTTTACTCAACTACAACACCATCTTTACCAACTCTTAGTGAAGCAGTTTCTTCACCTTTTTTAACGTCTATCTGGTAATGCTCGCTTTTGTCTGCTGCGGTTACTAAGAATGCTGTGGTCGGAACCCATTCTTTGTATTTATCAGATTGCAACGTTGCTTTAACAGGGTCAGGCAATTCTTCTAATTTAACTGGAGTCTTAGTAGTGCTGTCTTGAACAGTAATCATTGCTGGTGCGCTTACTTCATTTGCTTGAACTGAGGCTACACCTGCGAAAGCTAAAAATGCTGCTGATAAAATGATCTTTTTCATATTACTATTATTTAAATTAAATTCTTGTTAATTGTATTTAGTAGTAATACATAATGGTGCCAAACAAAAAAAAAGGGCTTCGGCGCGTGCCAAAGCCCTTTTAAGGGGTTTTATGAGATTTTTGGTGGGGAATTTTACCACACCTTGTTGCTGTAATCTTGGTTAAGATGCGATACTTGCTGTGGTCCGGCTAACGGCCAGCGTTTTCACTGCTTTAATGATCGCCGCTGTGTCATAACCACAAAGTGCCCACAGTTCGGCCTGCTCGCCATGCTCCACCACTTCATCAGGAATACCCAGGCGAAGGACGTTTGCTTTATAATTGTTGTCGGCCATAAATTCCAGTACCGCAGAGCCCATTCCGCCGGGAAGACAGCCGTCTTCTACTGTAATGACGTTTTTATAGCGTTTGAAAACGTCATGCAGAAGTGCTTCATCAATGGGTTTAACATAACGCATGTCAAAATGTGCAGGGTGTATACCTTCGCTGTTCAGTTCTTTACAGGCTTCCACAGCAAAATTGCCCACATGGCCGATCGTCACTAAAGCGACATCTTCGCCATCGCAGATCTTCCTGCCTTTACCTTTTTCCAAAGCTTTTAAAGGACGTCGCCAATCGGCCATTACGCCTTGTCCCCTTGGGTAACGGATAGAGAATGGCCCCTGGTTTTCCAGCTGTGCCGTATACATCAGGTTGCGGAGTTCTTCTTCGTTCATTGGTGCGGCTACCGTCATGTTAGGGATGCAGCGCATATAAGCGATATCATAAGCCCCATGGTGGGTAGCGCCATCGGCTCCGGCAAGGCCGCCCCTGTCTAAACAGAATACCACATTCAGGTTTTGGATCGCCACGTCATGGATGACCTGGTCGAAAGCCCTTTGCATAAAACTGGAATAGATATTACAGAAAGGTACTAAGCCTTGTGAGGCTAATCCGGCTGAAAAGGTAACGGCATGTTGCTCGGCAATACCGACATCGAAAGCACGCTTGGGCATCGCTTTCATCATGATGTTCATTGATGAGCCTGAAGGCATGGCCGGGGTAATGCCTACTATATTTTTATTCAATTCTGCCAGCTCTACCAGGGTATGGCCAAATACATCCTGGTATTTTGGTGGCTGTGGTTTATCGTTGGTTGTTTTCTTGATTTCGCCGGTAATTTTATCAAACAGGCCCGGTGCGTGCCATTTGGTCTGGTCTTTCTCGGCCAGTGCGAAACCTTTTCCTTTAACGGTTACACAATGTAATAGTTTAGGGCCAGGGATGGCACTCAGGTCCTTGATGATACAGGCCAGGTTTTTAACGTCATGCCCATCTACGGGGCCGAAATACCGGAAATTAAGGGCTTCAAATAAATTGCTTTGCTTCAGCAGGGTTCCTTTAATGCTTTTCTCAATTTTCTTGACAAAGTTATGTGCATTGGGGCCAAGTTCTGAAAGTTTGATCAGCGCATTGGAGACATCGTCCCGGAAGCGGTTATATGATTTTGAAGTGGTGATACTGGTTAAGTACTCTTTTAAAGCGCCTACATTCGGATCGATCGACATGCAGTTATCGTTCAGAATAACCAAAAGGTTGGAATTGGCAATGCCTGCATGGTTCATGCCTTCAAATGCCAGTCCGGCGGTCATCGCGCCATCACCGATCACAGCCACATGCTGACGGTCGGTTTCTCCTTTGTATTGGGAGGCTACAGCCATGCCCAGTGCAGCAGAAATTGAAGTAGAGGAGTGGCCAACGCCAAAGGTATCGTATTCACTTTCAGCGATCTTCGGAAATCCGCTGATGCCATTGATGAGTCGGTTGGTATGAAAAACAGATTTTCTGCCGGTTAATATTTTATGTCCGTAAGCCTGGTGCCCCACATCCCATACCAATTTATCGTAAGGGGTATTGAGTGCATAATGCAAAGCTACTGTAAGTTCCACTACGCCAAGGCTTGCTCCAAAATGACCACCATTAACACTTACAACATCAATGATATACTGGCGGAGCTCCTGACAAATTTGTTCTAAGTCTTCTTCCTTATATGCCTTTAGATCAATAGGATAATTGATGTTTGGTAATAATGGACGCTTAATATCTTCCATATGGGTTTATTTCGAATTTACAAAGTAAGGGATTTTGTTTAATATAATCCTTACTATTTTGACTATTGGCTATAACAATCATGGAATAACATTGTTGTAAAGATTTATTTAGCTTATTTTTACGGCGTTTTGAGGGGGATGATCCGTCATCCTGAATTTATTTCAGGATCTCACCTGATAAATAGATCCCGGAACGGGGCCCGGGATGACGTAGGAACGGGGCCCGGGATGACGTAGGAATGGGGCCGGGATGACGTAGGAACGGGGGCCGGGATGACGTAGGAATGGAGCTCTGGATGAAGAGAGCAATAGATTACAGCAATAGAATATAGACTAAACCATATAAAATGAAACGTGATACCTTAATTTTTGATTTGATTGATGAAGAATTAGATCGTCAGGAAAATGGCCTTGAGCTGATTGCCTCTGAAAACTTTGTAAGCAAGCAAGTAATGGAAGCTGCTGGCTCTGTTTTAACAAATAAATATGCTGAAGGCTTACCGGGCAAACGTTATTACGGCGGTTGTGAAGTCGTTGATGATATCGAAAATATAGCTATCGCACGTGCAAAGGCCCTTTTTAATGCTGAATGGGTAAACGTACAGCCACACTCTGGTGCACAGGCCAATGCTGCTGTTTTTCTTGGTGTATTGCAGGCTGGTGATAAGATTTTAGGTTTCGACCTTTCCCATGGTGGTCACTTGACACATGGTTCTCCGGTTAACTTTTCTGGTAAATTATACCAGCCGTTGTTTTATGGCGTAAAGAAAGAAACCGGTCTTGTTGACTATGAAAAATTGGAAGAAATTGCTTTGGCCGAACGTCCGAAAATGATTATCTGTGGTGCTTCTGCTTATTCAAGGGAATGGGATTATGCTTTTATCCGCAGGGTAGCTGATCAGATCGGTGCTTTGGTGATGGCTGATATTTCTCACCCTGCTGGCATGATTGCCCGTGGTTTGTTAAATGATCCGCTTCCGCATTGTCATATCGTAACCACAACAACGCATAAAACTTTACGTGGCCCGCGTGGTGGCATGATCATGATGGGTAAGGATTTTGAAAACCCATGGGGATTGAAAACACCTAAAGGTGAAATCAGAATGATGTCTTCGGTATTGGATATGGCTGTTTTCCCTGGAACGCAGGGTGGACCGCTTGAACATATCATTGCTGCGAAAGCTGTTGCTTTTGGCGAGGCTTTGAGTGATGAGTACCTTGAGTATATTAAACAGGTGAAATTAAACGCCAGTGCCATGGCTGCTGCTTTTGTGGCTAAAGGTTATGGTATCATTTCTGGTGGTACTGATAACCACATGATGCTGATTGATCTTCGCAATAAAGACATTACTGGTAAAGCTGCTGAAAAGGCTTTAGGTAAAGCGGATATCACCGTAAACAAAAATATGGTTCCTTTTGATGATAAATCACCTTTTGTGACTTCAGGAATCCGTATTGGAACGGCTGCGATCACCACCAGGGGTTTCAAAGAAAGTGAAATGGACCAGATTGTTGATTTGATTGACGCGGTATTAACCAACCCTGAGGATGTAGATAACCTGGAAAACGTGAAAGCGCAAGTCGTAGCTTTAGCAAGTCGCTTTCCTTTATATAAATAATCATTACCTTATATTAATATTATTATGCTTGCTTAAATTGAACCATGCTTAAGGAAAAGGAGCTGGCACACCAGTTTGACAATTTGTGCAAACTGGCAGCCTTGATTTGTACTGCGCCACAGGCTGTACTCTTCTTAGTTGAAGGAACGCAGCTGGTGTTAAAAGCTTCCTTCGGATTGAATGGCATGATCAATAGTGTTCCCCCTGATTTCCCTCTTTCGAGCGAACTGATCATTGGGGATGATATGATTGAATTTGCTGCCAACGACCCGCATGATCAATTTAAGCAGCGTTTTTACATTGGCACCCCGCTGGTTGATGAGCAGGGCATAAAGCTGGGGGCACTTTGTGTTTCCTTCGATCAGCCTGTTTCTTTAAATAAAGAACAACAGGAAGCCATTTCTACCCTTGCTGATCAAGTACTCACTCATTTATCTCTACAAGAAACTGAACTGGAACTGCAGCAGCAGCGCAGGCAATTGAACGAGTTGCTTGCCATTGCTGAAATTGCGCCTGAAATTCATGCGGTCCTGGATTTCTCCGGTGCCGTGTTGTATGTGAATTCTGCCGTAATAGACGTTTTGGGCTATACGGTGGAAGAAACCCGGCAATTGCCTATCTGGAACCTTTGCCACGAGGATGACTTGCCCAAACTGATGCAGAAACTGAATACAGGATTGCAGGCCGGTCAAATGGATTTCCGATTGGAGGTACGGATGATGACCAAAAATGGTGGTTTCCGCTGGATCAGTTGGAACATTGTGGTGAGCGACGACCGCTGGTACATTTACGGACGTGATGTGACAGATAGTAAAAAGGTGGAGTCTGATCTCCTGAACCTTTCTTTTGTGGCCAGTAAAGTGAATAATGCCATTGTCATTAATGATGCCAATGACCATGTGACCTGGGTGAATGCGGCCTTTGAAAAAATTACCGGTTTTACCCTCGATGATTTAAAAGGCAAGCGTTTGGGCGACCTGATTTCGGGGCCTAATACGGATTTTGCTTTAATTGAAACGGCCAGGCAACTGAATAAACAGAACCAGAGTTTTTCCCTTGATCTTCTGGCTTACCGGAAGGATAAAAAGCCAATATGGGTTTCTATCTATAATACCCTTCTTTTTGATGACCAGGGCCAGGCGAGTGCAGAGGTCGAGATTATCATTGATATCACAGACAAGAAATTGGCGGAACAGGAAATGATGGAAGCGAAGGAACAGGCGCTGCAATTGAGTGAGGCCAAGGAAATGTTCCTTTCGGTGATGAGTCATGAAATAAGAACACCGCTAAATGCCATCCTCGGCATGACGCAGCTTTTACTGGAGAATGATCCTCAACCTTCCCAGATCGATGACCTGAATATCTTAAAGTTTTCTGGCGATAACCTGCTCCATATTGTGAATGATATCCTGGATTTCAATAAAATGGAAACAGGGAATTTGCAGCTGGAGCATGTTCCTTTTAGCCTGCGCGTGCTACTCCAGGATATGCTGAATTCGTTGCAGGTAAACGTCAGCAATAAACAAAATACCTTGCGCCTGGTGTATGACGACAGCATCCCTTGTTCGATCATGGGAGATAAAACGCGCTTGTACCAGGTGTTGATGAACTTGCTGGGGAATGCCTTAAAGTTTACCGAGCAGGGTTCTATTGAGCTGACCGTCAAACTGGAAAAAAACAACGAACACCATGTAGTGGTGTATTTTGAAGTGAAAGATGATGGCATCGGTATTCCTGAAGATAAGCTGAGTTATATCTTTGAATCTTTTACACAGGCGAAGTCTGATATCGCAAGGCATTATGGTGGCACGGGTTTAGGCCTGGCCATTACTAAAAAAATACTCAAGCTGTATGGCGCAGAGATCATGGTTCAAAGCCGTGAAGGAGAGGGCTCCGTTTTCTCTTTTTATATCGCTTTTGATAAGGTTTCCCCAAATCATACTACTCAGCCTGCAGCCGAAGAGGTTCCTGCGGTTTTCCACAATAAAAAAATCCTGGTGGTGGATGACAATGAGATCAATGTGATCATTGCCAAACGTTTGCTGAGTAAATGGGGGTTGCTGATTGAATCTGCCTGTTGCGGTATGGAAGCGCTGGACAAAGTTCAGAATGGTTTGTTCGACCTCGTGTTGATGGACCTTAAAATGCCGGACATGAATGGTTATGAGGTGACAAAGCTGGTCCGCAACATGGACGGCGACTACTTTAAATCTTTGCCTGTTGTGGCGCTGTCGGCTACACCGATCAATGATGATGATATTCAGTTTAAAGAGAGTGGCATGAATGGCCACATGATGAAGCCCCTGGATATGCGTAATTTCAAACGCCAGTTACTCGAGTTCCTGAGCTAAAATTGAGGTTTAAAAAGAAGAAAGGGCCGGCATCTCCGAAGAATTGCCGACCCTTAAATTAACGCTCTCAAGACAAAGGAACAAAATATTTTCCATATTCCAGCCTACTTTTAAAGTTATTACAGAAGAATATTTGGCGATGTATTCATTTCCTGAGCTAACCTCTTTGTTTACAGGGTAATATAATGTATTATAGATAAAAATTTTGAAAATAGATTCAATTTTAAATATAAATTAAATAGTCTAAAAATGATGGTGATTATGAATTATAATTATACTTTAGGGGTATAAAATTAACCGGTGTTACTGTAAATTACCGCTCTTCAGTTATACGCTAATTTAAAGGAATATAGGTTGCTTAAATTATTTTACGCCATGCTATTTAATTCTTTTGAATTTTTGCTGTTTTTTCCTGTGGTAACCTTTTTGTACTTCTTATTACCACATCGATTCAGGTGGATACATTTGTTGTTAGCCAGTTGTTTGTTCTATTGTTTCTTTGTACCGGAATACTTGCTGATCTTATTGGTGACCATTGTCGTGGATTATTATGCCGCCTTACGGATCGAGAAATCTACCGGTAAAACAAAAAAGAGATGGTTGCTATACAGTATTCTCATTACCTGTCTGATACTTGGGGTATTTAAATATTTCAATTTCTTTAATGGTAGTTTTGGTGCAATTGCAGGCTTTTTCAACTTGAATTATCCGATTGAAGCGCTGGAGATCCTGCTGCCGATCGGCTTGTCTTTTCATACTTTCCAGAGTTTAAGCTATGTGATTGAAGTTTACCGCGGAAATCAAAAAGCGGAGAAACACTTCGGGATCTACTCTTTATATGTGATGTTTTACCCGCAATTGGTCGCTGGCCCAATTGAACGGCCGCAAAATATCCTCCATCAGTTTCATGAAAAGCATCACTTTAAGTTTGATGACGTGGTTGTTGGACTGAAGATGATTTTATGGGGATTATTTAAAAAGATTGTGATCGCCGACCGGTTGTCTTTGTATGTAGATGCAGTCTATGCTAATGAGGATCAACATAATGGGAATTCGCTGATTTTAGCAACTGTTTTTTTTGCCTTCCAGATTTACTGTGATTTTTCTGGCTATTCTAATATTGCCATTGGCACCGCCAGGGTAATGGGCTTCAAATTAATGACTAATTTTAACCGGCCGTATTTCTCCAGGTCAATAGCAGAATTTTGGAAAAGATGGCATATTTCCCTTTCTACCTGGTTTAGAGATTATGTGTATATACCCTTGGGAGGTAACCGGGTGCCAAAACCGCGGGCTTATTTTAATTTGATGCTCACCTTTACGATCAGCGGTTTATGGCATGGGGCAAATTGGACTTATGTGTGCTGGGGTGCATTAAATGGCTTCTACCTGGTCTTTGCACAAATGGTATCCGGACATCGGAGAAGTTTTCAACGATTTGAAAATTTCTATCAGATCCTCACCACATTTATTTTGATCCTCTTTTCCTGGATTTTTTTCAGGTCACCTAGCCTGGAGGTTTCATTCAGCATCATCCATAAAATGATGTTTGTACGGGGTCCATTGTTCCTGGGCTATGATACCAGTCATTTTGTCTATGGCGTCTTTTTCCTGATGATGCTTATTTTGGTCGAAACCTTTGAGGAATACAAATTAAAGGATTCCTTTAGTTTCTTTAAACATGAAAATGTGTTTGTAAGGCGCATGGCCTATATCGCCGTCGTCTTCCTCATCCTGTTGTTTGGGGTATTTGGTGATAGTCAGTTTATCTATTTTCAATTTTAAAATCAATCAATTTAAAACCTTCAGAAGCCTAGTTTCATCACCACCACAAGCTTGCAGCTTACAAAAAGGAATGAACAAGCTGATGTTAGTTTCATTACTGATACAACAAATGATAGCATATGAAAAAGCACTTTTCAATCGAAGTAATCACCTTTATGAGCGTTTTGTTGCCTTTGTGTTTCGTTCTGGTCTTTTTAGATTATGTCATGGGAAGTGGTCTGGAATATTTCTATCATAGGCAGCGCTCCGGGACTTTATACAGGACAAATTATACCATGGACAGTACCAGGGCGGAGGTCCTGGTGGTCGGTTCTTCGAGGGCCAGTCACCATTATGACGCTTTCTCGATGGCCGGCCAGCTTGGGAAAACGGTGTACAATGGCGGCAGAGATGGCCAGGGATTGATTTACAGTGCTGCAGTGATCTCAGCCGCTACGCATCGGTATAAACCTGAGGTGATCATCATCGATATTCTTCCTGACGAATTCTTTTTTAATGAAAAGGACAGGTTAACCGCCCTGTTCCCTTATTATGGTAAGCCCTATATCAGGCCTTATATCGACTATGCCGGTGATTTTGAAAAGTATAAGCTTTTATCCAAAGTTTACCCCTATAACTCTTTACTGCCTTCAATTGTGGCTGGAAACGTTTACCTGGAGAGAAGTGAAAAAGATTACCTGGGCTTTATACCCCTGGAGGGCATGATGTCAAAGAATAGTATCATTAAATTAAGGTCTGGAGCCCAGCTGATGGATATGGAAAAACTGGCGCTTTTTAAAAATCTCCTGGTTGATATGGAAAATCAAAAGATCGTTTGTTTTATCGTCATTTCTCCGCTATACAAAGAATTAGTTCCTGATGCGACAATTAACACCTGTAAATCAATTACCTCGAATTTTAAATACATCAAATTCCTCAATTTTGCAAAGCCTGATCAGTATAACGACCATACTTTATTTAGGGATGCTAATCATTTAAATGCAAAGGGTGCGGAAAGATTTACAACGGATGTGGTTGACTCCTTGAGTGTTTATCTTTAGTTAAGGGAGGTTTGAGGACAAATTGACTGCTTCTCTTGTAATTTATAAAGCCCCTCCTTTAAAACAGTTAGGTTTTAAAGGAGGGGCTGATTTATGCGGTACAGTCCTGGAATAAATCCCGGTACGGTGGCCGGGATGATGGTAATTTCGAGAAGTTTAGTATCCCGGGTTTTGTTTTAGACCTGGTTCTACTTTTAAGGTGCTTCCATGAAAAGGCCATAGGTTTTGATGGGGCGCAAATTTCCGGTCTTCTACTTTCAGGCTCTCCACATTGCCATCTACTAAGCGGGTATGGCCCAAAACAGGTTGATTTAAAACTTGTTCGGCGATTTTCCACCTGATGATATCATTGTAACGCAGACCTTCTGCTGCAAATTCAACACGTCTTTCGTTACGGATTAAATCTTTCCACTCCTGCTGTGATTTTCCGGCTAATTTTACATCAGCAACTTTCATATCTAAACCTGCACGTTTACGAACCTGGTTGATACAGTCTTTTGCCAGTTCATCTACATCGTTCAGCATGATCTTCGCTTCTGCATAAGTCAATAGTACTTCTGCATAACGGATGATTCCAAAATGCATATTTCCTCCGGTACGGAAGGCATCAGCTTCATCTACAAATTTCTTGAACCAATAGCCTGTTTTACTTCCCCGCACTTTCTCATAATGCATCGGACTGTTGGCATCGTAAACATTGATGGTTTCTGCACCGAATTTATCGCCATGGCTAATGATGCTTGCTTTGAAACGCGGATCTCTGTTTAAAGCGGGGTTCAACTCATACGCTTGTTTGGTATGTAAGGGACAGTTGTCAATGGTTCTGCCTTGTAGCGTCCAATAGCTATCTACCAGTGATTTGGTTGGAACCAGGTAGGATTGTCCACTGCCGGTACGGTAATGTGGGCCTAAATGTTGGAATGATTGTGTAGCGGAGTTATTATGGCTTTCCATATCGAATTTCAACATAAACTCTTTATTGGTTTTATCTGCTTTATAACTAAATAAATCATTGTAAACAGGATGAAGCTGATAAATCTGGCTGTCCATGATTTCTTTCGCTAAACGGGCGGCAACATCATATCTTTCATTGTAAAGCGCATATCGCATGACCATGGCCTTGAAGGAATTCCTGTTGAACATATAAGCATTGGTCGTACCTTCTCTTTCAGGTAATCTTGATGCGATATCTTCCGCCATCGGAAATAACTTGTCTAATATCTCTGCCTTCGGCGTCGCTGGGATAGTGGCTTCGGCAAGTGTAACCGGCGTCAGGATAAAAGGAACATCGCCCCAATGAAAGGTTAACTGGAAGTAATGCCATACCCGAAGTCCTTCTAAAATGGCCTTATATTTCTGGCGCACGGCTTCATCTTCCACATAAGGGATATCCGTATTGGCGATGAATGTGTTTAAACGTCCTAAGTGCTTGTTGTACAAGGTCCAGTAATACTCCGCAGCCCTGGAATTGCTGTTGAAGTTGCCATTCGCTATAATTTGATGGTAATCTGTTTCGATTCGCGCATAGCCATTGTCGCTTCTTCCATCAGCCATATAGAATAAGATACGTCTATCAGTGGGCTGCATAAACACGTCAAGGTAGGAGCTATAAACCACTCTTCTTAAATCTTCTTCTGTGTTAAAGAATTCGATGAACGAGGTGGCTTGTGGGTCTGATTTATCCAGAAATTTCTCGCATCCGGTTAAAGAGAGCGAAATTAATGCGATTAATAATAATGATCTTTTCATTGGTTTAATTATAAAATTGTTAACCTGATTCCTAAGCTGTAAGTGGCCATACGTGGATATGATCCGTTTCCGCCGTTTCTTTCCGGCTCTAAACCTTCCCATTTAGTGAAAGTAAAGGCATCCTGTGCATTGACATATAACCGGAGGTTATTAATGCTTTTACCAATTTTAGGGATGGTATAGCCCAATTGCAACATTTTAATCCGGAAATACGAGGCATCGCTTAACCATACATCACTCAGGTAAGAGTTGGCACTGTTACCTGACCAGATTCTTGGGAAGCGGCTGTTCGGGTTTGCTGGCGTCCATCTGTTATCTGCATAATCCTGACGTGCAGCGCCTAAAGCATTACTGGAGCCATCTACAAACACCGGGTAGCCTTCCATGCCGCTTAATCGTCCGGTGCGCTTTCCAACCCCTTGTCCGATCACTGAAAAATCCCAGTTCTTAAAGCGTAAGTCTACATTGACCGCATAATTTAAATGAGGGAATGGATCAGCAAGGTTAACCCTGTCCTGGTCATTAATGATTCCATCGCCGTTTTGATCTACATACCTGATGTCTCCCGGCAGGGTATTCGGCATTTTTGTGGTCGTACCGTTTACTTCATCTTGTGTCTGGAAATAACCATTACTTTCAAATCCATAGTAATTGTCTAAGGCAATACCTTTAAACCAGATTTTGTCACTATCTCCCTTAAAGATCAATGAATCGGAAGGATTATGGCCTGCTTTTAAAATCTCGTTCTTATTGTCGAACAACATGCCGCCTACTTTATAAGAAAATTTACCTAACTTTTCTCCCCAGCTGGCAGAAAGTTCCCATCCTTTATTTCTTACTTCACCAATATTCACTGCTGATTCCAATGTATTAGAGCCGGTTAATGGCGGTACGGAGAAATTTTCATAAATTAAATCGTAGGAGAACTTGTCATATATTTCAGCGGTAAAGTTTAAGCGATTTTTGAAAGCGCTGATATCTGCACCGATATTCCACTGCTTTTGCTTTTCCCAGGAAAATTCCGGATTGGGTACACGAATGGTCCAGCCCCAGGTATTTACAATTTCTTGCCATAAGTAAGGCGCAACATCTTCATTACCGATCAAACCATAAGATGCCCTGATCTTAAAGCTGTTAATGGCTCCATTGTCTGTAATTGGCTTGAAAAAAGATTCGTTATGTACGTTCCACGCTAATGCTGCAGCAGGGAAGAAGCCCCAGCGATACCCCGGTGCAAATTTGCTGCTGCCATCGGTACGGGCGGTTACTTCTAACAAATAACGGTTGTCGAAGGAGTAGTTTAATTTACCGAAAAAGGAAGATTTTGCAATTTCACGGTAATCGGTATAGGTATGGTTCATGATCTCCGTACCAACGGTAGCATAGATCTTGTCTTTTGCACCCCTGATGTCTTTGGTGAAGTTGATCATCGCACGCGCGGTGATCTGACTTTCACTGACACCTTGGTCGGCAGCTACGGAGTTAGTCCAGATGGTTTCCGGCGCGCCATTTCCGTCTAAGAACTTGAAAGTGCTGCGTTTAGACTTATTGGCCGATTTGTTAATCATGTAAGACACATTACCTTCGATGTTTAAATCTGGTGTAATAAAGTATTTTGGACGAAGGTTAATGGTGCTCCTGTCGTGTAAATAGTTTTTTAGACCTCCTCTATTAATTGAAGCAATTGGATTGAGGTTATTGTGCAGCATGTAATGCTCGGGTAATTCGCTGTCATGGTAAATTTGCTGCGTTGGATTCATTCTCCAGGCTATACCATATAAACCATGGCCATCATCATTCGCCAACAAGCGGTCAACTTGTAAGCGATGTGCATAGAAATCGGCTAATAGCACGAACTTATCAGCAATATTGATATTCGTGTTGAAACGTGCAGAAAACTTTTCGGTGCCTTCAATGGCATTTAAACCGTTTTCTTTGATATGGCCCATCATTAAATTGAAGGTACCCACACCACCGCCACCGGAAACACTCGCGGTATTGTTAAAAGCGAAGGCGCGTTGTTGAATGGTTTCATCCAGCCAATTGACCCCTTTAAAGGCTCCGCTTTCTGCTTTCAGGATGTCTTCATTCGTATACAAGGCACTTTGACCTTGATGTGCGCGGGTCTCATTATTTAATTTCATATGGTCCAATGCGTTGACAAATTCAGGCAAATCGATGGGGTCACTTGCCGCTGCCCAGGAGTTGATGGCTACTTTGAACTGACCTGTATATCCCCGTTCGGTTTCGATGATAATTACGCCATTGGCGCCACGTGATCCATACATGGAGGCAGATGCCGCATCCTTTAACACCGTTACACTTTTAACCTGGTTGGGGTCGATATCGTGAATAGATTGCTCCATGCCGTCGACAATAACTAAAGGTGATGCATTTCCTAAGGTACTGATACCCCTAATGGAGATGTTGCCGGGTGTGGCGCCCGGAAGGTTGTTTCCCTGCATCATGGTTACACCTGCAATGGTGCCACTAAATGCTTCCTGCATCTTAAACAGGGGGCGGGATTTTGTTTTTTCCATATCCAGCGAGGCTACGGAGGAGGCGACGTGTTGTTTCTCGATTTGCGAATAGCCGACTACAACTACTTCTTCCATCCCTTGGGAGGCTTCTTGCAGGATGATATTCAAAAAGGTTTTTCCTTTGGTATTGATTTCCTGGTCTTCAAAACCAATGGAACTAAATATTAAAGTTCCGTCTTGTGGGATTTGGATCTGGAACTCACCTTCAGTACTGGCGACAGTTCCGATATTTGTACCTTTTAGTAAAACACTGACTCCGGGTAACCGCAGGTTATCGGCGGAGGTGACTTTTCCCTGGATGGTCTTTTGCTGTGCATTTAACAGCGTTACATAAAAAAGGCTCATGAAAATGCTGAGCCCAAATGTTCTGCAGTAAAAATTTTTAAACATGGATGGATGGTTAGGTGATAGTTAATTATTTAACATATTTTAACAAATATACACCTTAGGAGGTTACGTGTACGTAAACAGAAGGTTTCGTGATTGTTATTTTGTGTAACAAAATTGATTCACAAGGAGTGAAAACGGAGTCATACGGAGGTTGGTCGCCCTTGCGCAGGCAGGGGCGACCCGGGTTAAACAGGTTTCTGGTAACTTAGCTGGGGGTGGTATGATTGAAAGAAAGGCAGCCGGCTTGCTTAAATTATTTAGCGTAGGCTGCGGCTGCAATGCTTAAATGGGCAGGTTTGTGCTGGCCGAGGGTGGTTGCACAGGCCTCTAATGTGGCGCCGGTCGTGATCACATCATCCACTAATAAAATATGTTGGCCGGTCACCGCCATGGGTTGCAATACCATAAATGCATTCTCCAGGTTATGAAACCGTTCGAACCTTTCATTTTTCGTTTGACTTTTTGTTTGCTTGTACCTGATGATGACTTTCGTTTTTACGGGAATCTTCAGTTTTTCGGCTATTCCGTTGGCGATATACTCACTTTGGTTATAACCACGGCTCCGCAGGCGTTTTTCGTGGATAGGCACAGGAACGATGTAGTCATAGTTTTGCTGAAAACCGCTGGCTATCAGGCGTTCGCCGATCATTTCACCCAGTAGAAACCCGATTTGTGGTTGGCTTTTATACTTCAACTGGTGCATCAGGTTTTGTGTCTTGCTTTCTTTGGTAAAATAGAGCAGGGCCATTGCGGTATGCAAAGGTATTCGTCCCCAGAACTGCTTCGCTACGGGGTTTTCGCGATGGAGGTGAAAGTCGGTATAGGGTAGGTCAAATTCGCATTTAATGCAGATATCTTTTTCACTGTTGTTGAGTCGAGCGTCGCAGGCCGGGCAGAGTTCCGGGTAAAGCAGGTTGGTGAAATCTTTGAATAAATTTTGTATGGTGGAGCGCATCGCCCAAGATAATAAAAGTTTATCGTTTTTAGGGCGCTAAAAAGAGTTATACTTAAAAAGTAATCCTATTGGGAGTTAAATATCGCTATAATTAACTATTAGTGAAATCAATATAGGGAACGGTTACTTTTCGCCGTCTTTAACGGCGAGTTGTCCGCAGGCTGCATCAATGTCTTTTCCGCGGCTTCTCCTGATGTTGGTGTTGATGCCCTGGCTTTTCAGGTAATTGGAAAATGCATCAATTTTATCGCCTTCTGCATTGATGAAATCTGCAAACTGAATAGGGTTGTATTCGATCAGGTTGACTTTACACGGGACATGCTTACAGAACCTGGCCAGGTCTTTGGCATCTTCCAGCTCATCGTTGAAGTTGTTAAATACAATGTACTCGTAGGTAACCGGGTTTTTGGTTTTTGAGAAGTAATATTTTAGTGCCTCTGCCAGGGCGTTTAAGGTGTTGTGTTCTGTGATGGGCATGATCTCGTTGCGCTTGGCGTCATTCGCCGCATGCAGGGATAGGGCAAGGTTGAATTTTACCCCGTCATCACCTAATTTTTTAATCATTTTAGCGATACCGGCTGTTGATACCGTGATGCGTTTGGATGCCATGTTCAGGCCATCGGGCGAAGTAATGCGCTCGATTGATTTCATCACATTTGCATAGTTCAGCAAGGGCTCGCCCATGCCCATATAAACGATATTGGTTAAGGGAGCATTGTAATTTTTCTTCGCCTGCTGATCAATCAGGACCACCTGGTCATAGATTTCATCAGCATTCAGGTTTCTCTTGCGGTCCATATAACCTGTAGCGCAAAATTTACAGGTTAAACTGCAGCCCACCTGGGAACTTACGCAGGCGGTCATCCTTTCTTCCATCGGAATCAACACGCCCTCTACGATATTGCCATCGTACAACCTGAAGGTGTTTTTGATGGTATGGTCGTTACTGAACTGGGAATTGTTAATTTCAACTACATTGATGGCAAAGTGCTCGTCGAGTTTTTTTCGCAGCTCTTTGCTCAGGTTGCTCATTTCTGCAAAAGTGCGTGCAGATTTTTCCCATAGCCATTGATAAACTTGCTTAGCACGGTAAGAAGGTTCATTGATGGAGGTGAAATGCTGCTGTAACTGTGTGAGTTCCAGTGCCCTGATGTCAGTTTTTTTGAGGATAGCCATTTGGCTGCAAAGTTACCGATTTATAATGAAATATTGTCATTAGGGCTTAATAATCATGCGGTTCGGGAAATAGATCCCGGAACAGTGTCCGGGATAACGGCGCAACGGTATCCCGGATAGCCCTATTTTTTTCCTGGTGTACCGGATTTTCCTCTTGATGGTCTGGCTGGCCTTTTCGCCGGGCCATTGGTTTTATGCCAGTCGGTGCTTCCTGCGGCTGAACTTCTGCCTCCGGCACCTGGCCTTTGATCCGTTTTTGGTTTTGCTGTCCTGCCTTTACCGGTTCCTGTCCCGGCACCTGCTCCAGTCCTGGTTTTGGCAGCAGCACCTTTTGCTCCAAATTTACCGGGTTTAGAGAATGCCCTTCTGTCTTTGTTGACCAAAACCTCAGGTTCTTCTTTCGCAGGTTTTGCTTTTTTAACCACTCGTTTTGGCTCCTGGCTTTTGTCTGAGTTGGATTTGGCAACAAGCTGATTGATGCC
Source organism: Pedobacter immunditicola (assembly GCF_037482985.1). NCBI lineage: Bacteria > Pseudomonadati > Bacteroidota > Sphingobacteriia > Sphingobacteriales > Sphingobacteriaceae > Pedobacter > Pedobacter immunditicola. The sequence goes on from NZ_JBBHKC010000002.1 coordinate 318,222, forward strand.
CTCCATTTCTTCTGTTGTCAGTTCTCTCCATTCGCCAATAGGTAAGCCTTTCAAGGTGATGTTCATGATCCGGGTACGTTCAAGCCTGGTCACTTCATAACCGAAGTGCTCACACATCCGTCGGATTTGCCTGTTGAGGCCCTGGATCAGCGTGATTTTGAAGATCAGGGGTGTTTCTTTAACGACTTTACATTTTTTGGTCATGACGCCCAGAACGGGTACGCCTTTAGACATCCCCTCAATAAAACTATCTGTGATGGGCTTATTGACCGTAACTATATATTCCTTCTCGTGGTTATTACCCGCTCTCAGGATTTTGTTCACAAGATCTCCGTTATTGGTCAGGAAGATTAGCCCTTGTGAATCTTTATCTAAACGGCCGATAGGGAAAACACGTTCGCTATGGTTTACATAGTCTACGATATTGCTTTTTACGCCGGGTTCTGTTGTACTGGTAATTCCTACGGGCTTGTTGAATGCCAACAGGATAGAGTTTTCTGCTTCTTTTGGTTCAATGGTCTGGCCGTTAACCACCACCACATCGCCAAAAATTACTTTATCGCCAATCTTGGCCTTTCTACCATTGATATATACGTTGCCCTGCTCAATATATCTGTCTGCCGCCCGTCTGGAGCACAAACCGCTTTCGCTAATATATTTATTTAATCTTGTATTGGTATCAGACATGAGGGTAGAGTTTAATTTGAATTTCTTTTTGCAAAGAAAAGCAATTTAAACCCTAAAATATCAAAATATTTTATGACGGTGCTTTAGAAGCCCGTTTCATCGGCACTCGGACCGTAACTTCCTGGTATCGGGATGTTCAGCAGGCGCAGGTAAACACCTAATTGTGCCCTGTGGTGGACGATCTGGTTTAACGCCATCCGGATCACCGAATATTTTGGACTGGTGCTGTATATCTCCTCCCCATTGCGGAGTGTCCAGGGTTCCAGCAAGTGTGCTTCATTCTCTGGCAATAGTTGGCTCCGGCCATCCTCGAGGTTCTTCTCAAAATAGGCCAAAAGTTCTGCATTGGCATTAATCTCGGGAACTGTGTAAGGTGCGGTGGCGAAATCAAGTTCAGTGGTGGTCAGCGTCATGGTAATCCAGGTCGGTAATTCGGCGATATGGGTAGCCAGCGACTTCATGACCATGCTTTTTTCATGTGGCTTATAGTTGAACTGGTCGTCAGGAATCCTTTCCAGCATTTTTCTGGTGGTCACTGCTTCCTGGTTCAGGTCTTCTAAGAAGATTTTAATCATTTCCATTTTGTTCTGTTTTATGGTGAAGGTGGTGAAGGTAAAGAAAGAGGTTGTGCCTGGGATAAACAAATATATAAAAAAAGTACTTTTGTGTTTATGCTTCAATACCTTTCTGCATCAATTGTATACCCAGTAACTGCGGCTCCTTTAATAAATGGCGTGATTGCCATGGAGGCTGATGGTACCATTCATTCGATCTTATCCGCTGAGTCGGCAAAGGAGCAGGGAATCGAAAATATTCGGCATTACAACGCTGCGCTCATTCCCGGCCTGGTTAATACACATTGTCACCTTGAGCTTTCACATCTTTTTCAAAAAATACCGCCGCATACAGGTTTGCAAAGTTTTGTACAACAGGTAATGAAGTACCGCGGCACTGGGGATGACGTGGTGCTGGAGGCGATGAAGCAGGCTGATGAGGAGATGTATAGGAATGGGATTGTGGCGGTAGGGGATATTTCGAATCTGCCGGTTTCAAAAGCAACAAAACTGGAGAGCAGGCTATTTTACCACACTTTTGTGGAAACCCTGGGTTTTGATCCGGAAAAAGCCGCTGCGGTAATGGAAAGGGCGCTCCAGATGAAGGCTGCATTTTCACCATTGAAAGCATCCATCATCCCGCATGCACCTTATTCTATTTCTAAGGAATTATTTGCAGAGATCCGTGATTATACAGCCAGCCATGAAAACCTGATCAGCATGCATAACCAGGAAACGGTGGATGAGAACCTGTTTTTTGAACAGAAGCAGGGTGCTTTCCTTAAATTGTATGCGTTTTTAGGATTGGATATCAGCTTCTTTGAGGCGACGGGCAAGAGTTCGCTGCAGAGTGTGTTGCCAGCGTTACCTTCAGGAAAGGTTTTACTCGTGCACAATACCTTAACTAATGAAGCAGATATCCGTTTTGCCAATGCCCGGCACAAGCACTTGTTTTGGTGCCTGTGCCCTAACGCAAATTTGTATATTGAGCAGCGCCTGCCTCAGGTTCAGCTCTTTAGGGATGCAGGGTTGAAAATTACCCTGGGTACGGATAGCCTGGCGAGTAATCACCAGCTGAGTATTTTGGCAGAGATGAAAACTTTGCAGGAACAGCAGGGACTTCCGTTTGAAGAATTGTTAAGCTGGGGGACTTTAAATGGGGCGGAATTTTTAGGGCTGGAAGGTCAGCTGGGTTCGTTTGAACCCGGTAAAAAACCAGGCATCAATTTAATTGAAGGAATGGAAGGTCAAATAATTACAGCGTCAACGACAATCAGGAGGTTGATTTAAGGGTTTAGTTGATGGTATTTAATTTTGATATAGTTTTTAGCTATATCTATTTAGCGAAATGAATTTAAGCCATATTAACAGGCGTTTTAATTAATAAAGATTAGCGGGGGTTGCTGAAGGTTCAAGATAAGCATTACATCGCCGGTTAAAATAACAACATATGGGGAATAGCATTACCAGTTTATTGAAAATTAAATACCCGATTATTCAGGCGGGCATGGTTTGGTGCAGTGGATGGCGATTAGCGGCTGCTGTTTCTAATGCGGGTGGCCTGGGGATGATTGGTGCTGGTTCGATGTATCCGGCCGTACTCAGGGAACATATTCAAAAATGTAAAAAGGCTACCGTATTTCCTTTTGGGGTGAATGTACCCCTGATGTACCCCAATGTGGAAGATATCATGAACATCATTGTGGAAGAAGGGGTGAAAGTTGTTTTTACATCCGCTGGGAATCCTGCAAGCTGGACGGGCTTTTTGAAGCAACAGGGCATCACGGTTGTGCATGTCATCGCCAATACAAAATTCGCGAAAAAAGCGGAAGCTGCCGGTGCCGATGCTGTCGTTGCGGAAGGTTTTGAGGCCGGCGGACATAATGGGCGTGAGGAAACCACCACCATGTGCCTGGTGCCGCTGATTAAAAAGGCCGTGCATATTCCTGTGATAGCTGCTGGTGGTATTGGTAGTGGTGCGGCGATGCTGGCTGCTTTTGCCTTGGGGGCTTCCGGTGTCCAGATTGGTTCTGCATTTGCCGTGTCGGAAGAATCTTCGGCCCATCCGGCTTTTAAAGATCGGATTGTAAATGCGGTGGAGGGGGATACGCATTTGAGGCTGCACAAATTAATGCCCGTGCGCCTGCTGCGGAATGCTTTTGCGGAGGCGGTGGCCAAGGCGGAAGCAGAAGGAGCGGAGGCCGCGGAATTGAAAGTGCTGCTGGGCAAGGCCAGGGCAAAGGCTGGTATGTTTGAGGGAAACCTCGAGGAAGGTGAACTTGAAATTGGCCAGGTATCGGCTGGATTAACCAAAGTGGCGCCGGCTGCGGAAATTCTGCAGGAAATCTGGCAGGAGTTTTTACGCGAAAAAGAAAGATTGGGGAAATTGGCGTTTGACTAGGTTCCGTTGCGGGATTGTTTTTTTCGTCATCCCGGACGCCGTTCCGGGATCTTTTAAAACGAGGTTAATGTACGTTATAGGATTAGCTGTATAATACTTTGAATAATTTCTCTGGAACATGCATCTTTGCATGGGATTTTATACCATATAATTGAATAAAATTTTTGACCACAATTGGATCCTGAAATAAATTCAGGATGACGAGGCAACTGATGATGACGGTGGCAAATCATGACGACGAGATATGAAGCATATAGACATAAAGGTTACAGGTAAGGTACAGGGCGTTTCTTTCAGGGCGGTTACTAAAATGGTGGCTGATCAAATGGGTGTTCGGGGCATTATCCGCAATGAAAGTGATGGCAGTGTATTCATAGAAGCTGAAGGCGATGAGGTGTCGCTGGATGTATTTTTGGAATGGTGCCATGACGGACCAGACCGTGCCGTTGTGGAGCTGGTCACAGTGAACCCCGGCACAGTGAAAAACTACCAGAATTTTGAAGTAATTAAAAGATAAAGATGAGGGTTTCACGTGTCGCCATTTAAAAAATTCCTTGGTCAGACGGCCATTTATGGGATCAGTACAGTCTTTTCAAGGTTGTTTAACTTCATCCTTACGCCGATTTATACCAGCGTTTACGGACCGGCTACTTATGGGGTTTTTACCAAGCTTTACAGCTATGCTTCTTTGATTAATGCCGTATTGGCTTTTGGTATGGAAAGTACTTTTTTCCGCTACCTGACCAAACATGAGGATAAAAAACAGGAGGTCTATAACAATGCCTTTCTCTGCATTTTATCTTTAGGTATCTTATTTTTGATCTCCGGTTTTGTGCTCTCAGACCAGCTTGCGTTGTGGACTTACAGTGGCGAAGTGGGGGATATACAAAACAGCCTGGCGGATTACCAGCAATATATAAAGCTGTTTGTCGGGATCTTGTTTGTGGACGCCATTTGTGTGATTCCTTTTGCTAAACTGAGGGCAGAGGAAAGGCCCTTAAAATACAGTCTCGTCAAGTTTTTAAATATCGGAACCTTCGTCGGTTTCAACTTGTTCTTTATTTTCGTCATCCCCCTGCTCATTAAAAATGAATGGCCTTTGTCGGCTTGGTTTGCCTCCTGGTACCGTTTCCAGTGGGTAGGTTATGTGTTTATATCGAACCTGATCGCCAGTGTGGTGACGCTGTTGCTGCTGCTGCCGGAATTCATGAAGCTGCAGCTGAAATTTGATAAAGTGCTGTTTGGAAAGATGTTTTCTTACAGCTGGCCGGTTTTAGTGGCCAATCTTTCTTTTATCGTCAACGAAAACCTCGATAAAATAGTGCTGAGCGAATTGCTTCCCCCGGGTATTGCTGATATTGACGTCGGTATTTATGGTGCTGTTTGTAAGATCGCGATGTTCATGAGCATTTTTATTACGGCTTTCAGGCTGGGTGCCGAACCTTTCTTTTTTAGCTATGCCAAAAATGCCAATGCAAGGCAGACTTACGCGGTGATCCTTCATTTCTTCGTCATTGCACTGGCTATACTCTTTGTAGCCCTGGTGGCGAACATTGAACTGTTAAAATATTTTATTCGCAGGGAAGAATATTGGGTGGGCTTGCCGGCGATCCCTTATTTGCTGTTTGGCTACCTCTGCCTGGGCATCTATATGAATTTATCCATCTGGTACCGGCTTTCTGACCAGACCCGCTATGGTTTGTACATTTCCCTGGTGGGCGCAGCGATCACCATCGTTTTTAACTTTCTGCTGATCCCTAAATTCAGTTATATGGGTTCGGCCTGGGTATCGATGCTGGCCTATGGGGTAATGATGGTCATCTCCTATGTTTTAGGTCAGAAATATTACCCTATTCCTTATAAACTAAACAGAATTCTGCTTTACCTTGGTATTTCAGTGGTTTTAGTCGTGCTTTCTTTTTGGGTCTTCGCTAGAAATATTTATATTGGAAATGCACTGCTGCTGGGCTTTTTAGGGTTTATTTTTTACTGCGAAAAAGATGAGGTCAGGGCGATGTTAGGATCAAAATAATTAAATAACACTATATATAACGAACATGAATATTAACATTATAAACAAGTCTGATTTACCTTTGCCACAATATGAAACTGCTCATGCGGCTGGAATGGACATGCGTGCTTTTGTAGAAACTGCGGTGGTGATTAAACCTTTGCAGCGTGTTTTGATTCCAACAGGTTTACATATTGAATTGCCTGTGGGTTTTGAAGCGCAGATTCGTCCGCGCAGTGGCCTGGCTTACAAGCATGGCATCAGCATCGTGAATGCACCCGGAACTATTGATGCCGATTACAGGGGCGAGATTAAAGTGCTGTTGGTGAACCTTTCGGATACTGATTTTGTAGTGAACCATGGTGACCGCATTGCACAGATGGTAATTGCCAAGCATGAAACGATTACCTGGCAAAGTGTAGCGGAATTGAATGATACTGCCCGTGGCGAAGGTGGCTACGGACATACCGGTAAGTAACATTACCGTTTAAGGGAAATTGATAAGATGATAGCAAATAACTATAAGTTATTATTTCTGGGGATGGTGATACTGACTTTTTCGGCTTGCAAAAGCAAAAAGCTGGTCGTTGCTCCCCCGGTTGTAAAAGTAGATACAGTAAATACGGGAAAAGCAGAAAACCTGTTGTTGCTGAAAAACAATAACATCAATTTTCTGACGCTATCCTTAACCGGTAAAGCACAGTTGAACATGGATGGGCAGGAGAATAATGTGTCCGTGAACATCCGGATACTGAAAGATAAAAAGATCTGGATGCGCGTCTCGGCCATCGCCAACATGGAAATAGCCAGGGTTTTGGTGACGCCGGACAGCTTGCTGGTATTGAACCGCATGCAAGGTGTAGTGCTGCAGAAGCCTTTTAATTATATCCATACTTACGCCAATAGGGAGGTCAACTTTAAGTTGCTGCAAGACCTGCTGACGGGAAATGCGCCTGATGAATTTTTAGGGCAGGATGCTGACCTGGAGCTGCAGAACGGGGTATGGCTGTTAAAGGGAACAAGAAATAACCTGGGCTTTCAGATCTTATTTAATACTTTGCTGAAAGCAGCGCAGACTAATTTAAACCATGCCAGTGCGGCGCAGGCTTTGAAAGTGGTTTATGGGGATTACCAGAAAGTGAACGGTTCGCTGTTTCCCTCAGGGATGCAGCTCAACTCGATGTCGGGCGCCAAAAAGGTGGACATTACCTTCGATTTTTCTAAAATTGAAAGCAATGTAACCCTTGATTTTCCGTTTACTGTTCCTAAAAGGTTTGAAGTTCTAAACTAATTTTTTATACTTTTGAATTAATGAAGTTATCCAAAATAATTTTCTTTGTGTTGTTGATGGTCTGTGCAACTCAGGTGGTTGCGCAAAGCAGTGCGCAATTAAAAAGAAAAAAAGAAGCCATCCAACGGGAAATTGAGCTGTTGCAAAAGAACCTGAACAAAGCGGCGAAGGCTAAGAAATTAACCCTCAGCGAGATCAGGGCACTGAGTACGAAAATTAACCTGATGCAGAGCAAGATCACCGTGATTAACTCGGAGATCAAAAACATCGATAACCAGATTCACGAAAACAGCAATACGGTCCGCTCGCTGAAAGAACAACTGGCGCAGCTGAAAAAAGAATATGCCGGAATGATCCGTTTTGCACAGCGGAACAAGAACGCCTATGATAAAATGATGTTCATCTTCGCTTCACATGATTTTAACCAGGCTTACAAGCGCATTAAATACCTGCAGCAGTTTGGTCAATACCGCAAAAAACAGGCGAATTACATCCAGGGTACCGAAAAAAACCTGAACTATAAGATCGTTATCCTCGATAAAAGCTTAAAAGAAAAAAGTAACTTGCTGAAAGAACAGGAGGAGGAACGGGAGAAATTAGGGAAGAATAAAAACCAGCGTTCACAGGTGTTGAACAAGTATAGCAAGGAAGAAAAACAATATAGCCGAAATATTACACAACGTAAAAAACAGTTGCAGGCATTGGAACGCCAGATCCGTACAGCGATTCAGCGGGAGATTGCCCTGATTAAAAAACGTGAGGAAGAGGCAGCCAGGGCTGCGGCAGCAAAAGCCAAGGCCGAAAACAGGCCAGCGCCGGAAGCGCCTAAAGAAAAAACTTCTGCAGGTTATTTAACAGCCACACCGGAAGCAGCGAAACTTTCTGCAGCTTTTGTGGGTAACAGGGGCTCATTGCCATGGCCGGTTGCACAGGGATCCATTACCGAAAGTTTCGGAAGGCACAAGGAAGGTCAGGCAAGTTATGACAATACCGGGGTAACTATCCAGACTGCTGATGGGGCAACGGTAAGGGCGGTATTTAATGGTACCGTTTCCAGGGTGATGAATAGCCTAGGTACCTACCTGGTGCTGATTAAACATGGTGAATATTTTACCGTTTATCAAAACCTGCGCTCGGTGAGTGTTTCTGCTGGTGATGCCGTAAGTACCAAACAGGCGATTGGCGTGGTGGCGAATACAGGAGAAATACCTGAGCTGCAGTTCCAGATCTGGCGAGGTACCACTGCACAGAATCCGGAAGCCTGGATTGCCAGATAAATTATTTTAGAGATTAATGCTTATATTTGTAACCAATATTAATACGCTTGAACAATGTACACAGGAACATTATTAGAATTCTTGAATATGGGTGGTGGTGAAATTATGCTTATCCTTGCGGTGGTGCTTTTGCTATTCGGAGGTAAAAAATTGCCGGAATTGGCCCGTGGTTTAGGAAAAGGCATCAGGGATTTCAAGGACGCTTCGGAAGGGGTGAAGAGAGAAATCCACAGAAATATCAACGCAATGGATGTTGAAAAAGAATTTTCAACAGACAGTCCTTCGGCTTCAGCTTATTCATCAACTTCAACGGTGACGGCGGATACTGATAATGCAACGTCAACGGTGACCGCTGATGCTGACCAGGCGACTTCAACTGCTGATACAGATACTTTTACTGCAGATTCAAAAGACGAAATAAAACCAAATAACAATATTTAATAAAAAAGACATGTTAAACTCAACCTTATTAATGGCATTAGGTGCTCCGGAAATTGCAATTATCCTTGTGATTGTTTTACTTCTTTTTGGTGGTAAAAAAATTCCTGAATTAATGCGTGGCCTGGGTAAAGGCGTTAAAGAATTTAAAGAGGGTAAAGAGGGTACGGATGCTGATGCTTATGACCGTGATGGTAATAAAGTAAACAAGCCGTTGTAATTTTTCCCATTCATTAATAACCTCCTGTAGTTTTGAAGAAATTTAACTCTCTAAAAGAGATAAGAATCCTTATTGATCAAAAAAAGACCAGCTTGCCCGACTTGCTGGAGTATTATTTCAATCAGATTTCACAACAACAGCAATTGAATGCCTTTAACGAGGTGTTTTTTGCCAGTGCGAGAAAACAAGCTGCGGGAGTTCAAGAAAAAATCGATCAGGGTACAGCAGGGAAGCTTGCTGGAATGGTGATCGGTATTAAAGATAATATTTGTTATAAAGACCATCGGGTGAGTGCCTCTTCCAGGATGCTTGATGGTTTTGTTGCTCCTTATTCCGCCACCGTGGTGCAAAGGTTACTGGATGAAGATGCCATCATTATTGGCAGGCTCAACTGTGATGAATTTGCCATGGGTGGCTCCAATGAAACTTCTGTTTACGGTCCGGTTAAAAATGCCATGGATGAAGAGCGGGTGTCGGGTGGTTCATCCGGCGGTTCTGCTGTTGCTGTGCAGGCAGATTTATGTCTTGCTGCCTTAGGAACGGATACAGGTGGTTCAGTACGCCAGCCTGCTGCCTTTTGCGGTTGCATTGGTTTAAAGCCGACTTACGGCAGGATTTCCCGTTATGGGGTCATTGCCTACGCTTCTTCTTTTGACCAGGTGGGAACCATTACCTCTTCGGTGAGTGATGCGGCTTTGCTGATGGAAGTGCTTTCCGGAGCGGATGAATACGACAGCACCGTGTCTAAACAGCCTGTGCCTGTTTACAGTAACTTGAGTACGGCTGGAAAGAAATATAAAATTGCGGTTTTAAAGGAAACACTGGAAAGTGAAGCCCTTGATGTCGAAATTAAAGCATCAATTTTGAAGGCCATCGAAAAGCTTAAAGCGGCGGGCCATACCATTGATTATGTGTCCTTCGATTTGCTGGATTACCTGGTGCCCACTTATTATGTGTTGACCACTGCGGAGGCTTCTTCTAATTTGTCGAGGTATGATGGTGTTCATTATGGTCACCGCAATACCGAAGCAACAAGCCTTAATGCCTTGTATAAGTTATCCAGGGCAGAGGGTTTTGGTGATGAGGTGAAACGCCGGATCTTACTGGGTACTTTTGTGCTGAGTGCCGGCTATTATGATGCCTATTACCAGAAAGCACAGAAAGTAAGACGCCTGATCAGGGATAAGACTGCTGCCTTGCTCGAAGAATATGATATGCTGCTTACACCGGTTGCCCCAACGCCTCCTTTTAAAATTGGTGAGAACCTGGAGGATCCTTTAGTGATGTACATGGCTGATATTTACACAGTTTTAGCCTCATTATCGGGAATTCCTGCAATTGCCATTCCTTTGGGCAATAATGGTGGAGGTTTGCCGTTAAGTTTACAGTTTATGTCAGGAAATTTCAAGGAAGAGATATTATTATCTTTCGCTGATAGCTTCTTAAATAAATCCGAATAATTATTAAAAAAGAATGTAAATTCATCAAATTGAGCGTTAGCTTAACAGAGCCTATGAAAACATGCGTAAGTCTACTCACCTGTTCAATAATAGCTTTAATAAGCTTTACGGCTAAGGCCCAGCAGTTTGATCCCCTTATTATAAATGATACCACCACGGTTCCGATGGTGCTGGAAGAAACCCCTTCCTTTGATAACTATAATTTTGTTTACAAACAAAGACTGGACTCCCTGCAGGACCAGGTGCCTTTGCCGTATAACGAATACGTACAAAAATACATCGAAATTTATAGTAGCCGTAAAGACCAGATGGGTAAAATGCTGGGACTTTCGGATTATTATTTCCCCATTTTCGAACAAGCCCTGAAGGACAACGACATTCCGGAGGTCATGAAGTATTTACCGATCATTGAATCGTCCATGAATCCCAAAGCGATTTCAAGGGTGGGTGCAACAGGCATATGGCAATTTATGTTTGCTACCGCCAAGGGCTATGGCCTCAAAATGGATAGTTATGTGGATGAGCGCAGGGATCCGGTAGAAGCAAGTCATGCTGCGGCGGCTTATTTCAAGGATGCTTATGCAGGTCTGGGTGACTGGCTGCTGGCCATTGCGGCTTATAACTGCGGTCGTGGTAACGTTGACCGTGCCATTAAAAAAGCAAATTCAAGAGATTTTTGGGATATCAGGCCTTTTCTGCCAATGGAAACCCGGAACTATGTTCCTGCGTTCATTGCCGCAGTTTATGTGATGAACTTTTCGAAAGCACATGATATTGAAAAACAGGATGCTGAAATAGCCTTAGGAACAGATGTTGTACAGGTGGACCGTTATGTGTCGCTGCCGGTACTGGCGAAAGCGCTTGATGTGGAAGAAGCCTTGTTGTTAAGCTTAAACCCATCTTATAAAAAGAAGGTCGTGAACGGTACAAGTGCATCGCCCAAACGGATTGTGATGCCTCGTGTAACGCTTGATAACTTTACCCCGGTATTTAATGTCCTGAATAAAATTGATACGGAAGAGCAGCCTCAGGTTATCCTGGCTTCCAATACCGGTAAACGAACGGGCCAGGGTGCAATTGCTGTTCAATACCACCGGGTAATCAGGGGACAGAGCCTATCGGTGATCGCTCAAAAATACAATGTAGATGTGCAGGACCTGAAGGTCTGGAATAAATTGAAGGGATCGCAGCTGATGCCCGGGCAACGCCTGATTGTCTCTAAAAATCAAGGGGAGCGAGCGTTGCAAATACCCGCTAAACCAACCAAAGAATATATTTCCTATTCGCCAGATCGCGGAACATCCCGTGTTTCCGGTAAAATCTAAGACCGTTTTATTATGTTGCTTATTAAAAGATCGTAACTTTGCGCTTTACGATGTAACCTTTAATAAGAGTAAATGAGTAAGACGAACAAAAAACAAGACGCTCTAGATTATCACTCGCAGGGGAGGCCAGGAAAAATCCAGGTAGTACCAACAAAACCAACTAACTCTCAAAGAGATTTAACATTGGCATATTCCCCGGGGGTCGCTGAACCTTGTTTGAAGATCGCTGAGAATAAAGATGATGTTTATAAGTATACCGCTAAAGGAAACCTGGTTGCTGTAATCAGTAACGGAACAGCTGTACTGGGATTAGGAAATATTGGTCCGGAAGCAGGAAAGCCTGTAATGGAAGGTAAAGGCCTGTTATTTAAGATCTTTGCTGATATTGATGTTTTTGACCTGGAACTGGATACCACTAACGTTGATGACTTTGTTAAAATCGTTAAAGCTTTAGAGCCTACCTTCGGTGGTATCAACCTCGAAGATATTAAAGCGCCTGAATGCTTTGAAATAGAACGCCGCCTGAAAGAGGTGATGAATATTCCGGTGATGCACGATGACCAGCATGGTACCGCAATTATTTCTGCTGCAGCTTTGTTAAATGCCTGCGAATTACAAAAAAAGAAATTAGAAAAAGTTAAAATTGTAGTGAATGGTGCCGGTGCGGCTGCCATTTCCTGCTCTAGGTTATATGTATCCCTGGGTGCGCAGCTGGAAAATATTGTGATGTGCGACAGAACAGGCGTCATCAGAAAAGACCGTGCTGACCTCGGCGATCTGAAAGCCGAATTTGCCACCACCAGGAATATGCATTCCTTAAGTGATGCGATGAAAGATGCTGATGTTTTTATTGGTTTATCTTCTGCTGACTGTGTAACCGCAGATATGTTAGCGTCAATGGCGAAAAACCCTATTGTTTTTGCCATGGCAAATCCTAACCCTGAAATCGCTTACGACCTGGCCATCGCTTCCCGTAAGGACCTGATTATGGCTACCGGCCGTTCTGATTACCCTAACCAGGTGAACAACGTTTTGGGTTTCCCTTATATTTTCAGGGGTGCTTTGGACGTGCGTGCTACTGCCATTAATGAGGAAATGAAAATTGCAGCAGTGAAAGCCATTGCCGCTCTTGCGAAGAAATCAGTTCCTGAAGCCGTGATCATGGCTTATAATGAAAAGAATATCAAGTTTGGTAAAGATTACATCATTCCTAAACCGAATGATTTCAGGTTAATGACCAATGTTTCTGTGGCTGTGGCTAAAGCAGCAATTGAATCTGGTGTAGCCCGCAAGATCATCACCGACTGGGATGCTTATACAGAAGAATTGAAATTGCGCTTAGGTAAGGATGATGCCATTATGCGTGCCATTACCAGCAAAGCTAAATCTGACCCGAAACGGGTGGTATTTGCTGAAGCGGATAATTATAAAATTTTAAAAGCTGCACAGATTGTTAAGGATGAAAATATTGCCGTCCCTATTCTTTTAGGTAACAAACAGGCGATCCAGGATATCATCAGGGATAGTTCGTTGGAATTGGATGGCGTTTTGATCATCGATCCTTTTGAAGAGCCTGAACGCATGGATAAATATGCCCGCTCTTTGTTTGAAAAAAGACAAAGAAAAGGTGTTACCCTTTATGAGGCAAGTAAATTAATGCGCGACCGTAACTACTTCGGTGCTTCGATGGTGGAATTCGGTGAAGCGGATGCCATGATCTCTGGTCTGACTAAGAATTACGTTTCCACCATTAAACCTGCTTTACAGGTCATTGGTACAGAAGAAGGTGTTGGCCGTGTGGCTGGTATGTACATGATGATGACCACCAAAGGGCCTGTGTTTTTCGGTGATACCACAGTAAATGTAAATCCAACGGCCGAAGAGCTTGTAGATTTAACCTTATTGCTGGAACGTGCAGTGAGCAGGTTTAACATCAAACCGAGAATTGCCTTGCTTTCTTATTCTAACTTCGGTTCTAACGAGGGGGTTATTCCGGAGAAAGTTCGTAAAGCGGTGAAAATATTGCATGAAAAACATCCTGACCTTGTGGTGGATGGTGAATTGCAGGGAAACTTCGCAATTAACAATGCTTTGATAAAAGACAACTTTCCTTTTAGCAGGTTAGCAGATGCCCCGGCGAATACGCTGGTATTCCCTAACCTGGAATCTGGAAATATTGCCTACAAATTATTGCAGGAACTGGGCGGCGCAGAGGCCATAGGCCCGATTTTACTGGGACTGAAAAAACCTGTTCATATTGTGCAGCTGGGAAGTTCAGTGCGCGAGATTGTGAATATGGTAACAATCGCCGTATTAGATGTACAGGCGAAAGAAACTGAAGCTGAACCTAAAAAAGGTGGCTTTTTAAAACGTAAAACAAAAGTATAATGTTTGAATATATTGATGGTAAACTGACCTTTAAATGCCCTACCTATATTGTTGTAGAAACTGGAGGGATTGGCTATCACATCAATATATCGCTGAATACATACAGCAGTCTGGGTGATGCCGAGCGTTGCAAGGTATACACCTGGCTGCATATTAAGGAAGATGCGCATACCCTTTACGGCTTTGCCGAGGAAGGGGAGCGCAGACTTTTCCTGCACCTGATCTCCGTCTCCGGAATCGGACCCAATACCGGGAGAATGATGCTTTCTTCTATTACACCTGCTGAAATTCAAACAGCCATTGTACAAGGCGACCTTCCGCTGATCCAGCGCATCAAAGGCATTGGCGTAAAAACTGCCCAGCGTCTGGTACTCGAACTACAGGATAAACTGAAGAAAGAAGGTACCGGCTCTCTAATCGCCGCTCCATTAAATAACACGGTGCGCGAAGAAGCGCTTTCTGCCTTGCTGATGCTTGGTTTTACCAGGCAGCCTGCAGAGAAAGCCATTGATAATGCAGTGAAGAATGGCGGCATGGATTTAACAGTGGAGGAAATGATAAAAATTGCGCTAAAGAATTTGTAATTTAACGTCGTTTTGACGCTCAATCTCACCAGGATCATTTTATTGATCCTTATTTTCTGGGGACAAGTAACTTTTTCTCAGGATCTGCTGCCTAAAAAGGCAGATACATTAAAAAATTCTTTTAGCCTCAGGGAAATCCAATTCCTGGGACTTGGCCGTAATGGGAACCGGGAAGTGACCTATGATGCGGCAAATAAACACTATATCATTCAGGAAATCATCATTGGCAGCTTAAACCATGCTCCCCAATCCCTTAGCGTAGACGAATACGAACGCCTGATGAACGCCGAACTGAAACGTAAAAACTGGCGTTTGTTTGCCCATTCAGCTGCTGAAGCATCCGGAAATACGATAGCCATCCGGCCCCGGGGTGAGGCTGAACTCACTTTCATGGGCCGGGTTCATAAAAATGAAAACCCCTTGTTTAACAAAGACCAGCGTGTACAAACTAATTTTGACTTCAAACAGCGTATCCAACTGGACCTGATTGGAAACGTGGGAACGAAGCTCAAGATCAACATGAACTACAATACCGAGGCGCAGTTTGATTTTGAAAACCAGGTGAAACTGGAGTATACGGGTGGGGAAGACGAAATCATTAAAAAAATTGAAGCAGGCCATGTGAGCTTTCCCCTCAGCACCTCGCTGATCAACGGCAGCCCCTCTTTATTTGGTGTCAAAACCCAGCTGCAGTTTGGAAGGCTGAGCATGACCAATGTATTCGCCCAGCATAAATCGCAAAGCACGGAGGTGTTGATTACAAAGGGTGGCAGGGAAAATGAGTTTCGCCTGAGTGCAGACAACTATGAGGCCAGCAAGCATTATTTCCTGGCTCATTATTTCAGGGAAAATTATAACCGGAACTTATCCCGCCCGCCGGTCCTGACCACGGGAATCAACATCACTAAAATTGAAGTATGGATCACCAATAAATCTGGTGCTACACAAGATTCAAGGGATGTGGTTGCTTTATTGGACCTCGGCGAACACCAGCCTTATAACACCAGTCTGGTGAAGGGCGGTCCTGGCTTCTCACCATTGCCTTCTGCTTTTCATTCAGCCGCTTTCCCAAGGATGTCCAATGACTTATTGCTCAAGCTCCCCACAGATGCGCGTTTAACGAATTCCAATGCGATAATGTCTTTTTTCCAGGCAAGTGGCGGCACCGCTAATTTTTCCCGGCTGACTTATGCGCGCAAACTCGCCGACCGGGAATATAAGGTGCATCCCCAGCTGGGTTATATCTCCCTGAACAATGCCCTTAATGCGGATGAGGTGTTGGCGGTTGCCTTTCGCTATACTTTCAACGGAATGGAATACCAGGTGGGCGAATTTAGTGCGGACCTTAGCTTTGAGCCTGCCTCACCCAAGGTGTTATTTGTAAAGTTGCTGAAGAACGAATCCATCCGGACAGATTTGCCGACCTGGGATTTAATGATGAAAAACGTTTATTCCATTGGTGGCTACCAGCTCTCTTCGCAGCATTTTAAACTGGATATTTTTAGGATTGATGAAAAAACAGGGACCGAGCTAGCCTACATCCCGGAAGGTGAAAAGCTGGATGTGGAAAGCAAAACTCCCCTGAAAAATAAATCCTGGCTGCAGGTAACCCGACTGGATCGTTTGAACCAGCAGCAGGAAAATAAACCGGATGGTGTTTTTGATTTCGAGGCTCCGGAAACGCCATTTGGTTCTTCTTCATCGATGCCTGCTAATGGTTCGTCAAATTCTTCTGCCTTTTCCCCTTCAAGTTCTTTTGGAAATTCACTTCCGAATTCGTCTTCAGGTACGCCAGGCGAAAGTCCGGGTTCCGATGCGAGCTTAGCTGCCTTTGGCATGAATGCAAATTTCGGTTATGTGACAATTGATCCGCTTCATGGGAGGATCATTTTTCCGGTACTGGAGCCATTCGGACGGGATCTGGCCAGCCAGTTTTATCCCGCTGAGCAAAATCTGATCGATAAATATACTTTCCAGGCGCTTTATGATTCTACTAAAGTGATGGCCCAGCAGCAGTTGATGCGCCAGAATAGATTTATCTTGAAAGGGACTTACCAGTCGGAGGTTTCTTCCGAATTCTTTTTGAACGCCATTAATGTGCCCAAAGGCTCTGTGAAAGTGTTTTCAGGTAACCTTCCCCTGCAGGAGGGACTGGACTTTACGGTGGATTACCTTGCGGGGAGGGTTAAAATATTGAATGCCGCTTTGCTGAATGCGCCACAGCCCATCAGGATCATTACAGAAAACCACGATGTTTTTGGCTTACAGCAAAAGACACTTTTCGGGATGCGTATGGATTACCGCCTCCATCACAAATTGAACCTCGGTGCCACTTTAATGAAACTGACGGAGAAGCCGCTGACTGCAAAGGTCAATATTGGGGAAGAACCGATCTCCAATACCATGTGGGGGCTCGATCTGAATTACACTTCGCCTTCCCGCTTTTTAACCAGGTTGGTCGATCGTATCCCCTTTATAGCCACAAAAGAGGCTTCAAGCCTTACTTTTTCGGGTGAATTTGCGCAGTTGATTCCAGGGCACCCAAAGGTGCTGCATTCCGCGGATGCAGAAAGGGGCACCAGCTACCTCGATGATTTTGAAGCTTCACGCTCGGTGCTTGATTTAAAAAGTGCCAGTGCCTGGTCTTTGTCCGGCACCCCGCAGTTATTTCCTGAATCGCAACTCATCGATAACCTTGCCTACGGTTTTAACCGCGCCACTCTTGCTTTTTATAACATTGATCCGGGCTTTTATGACGGTCAGCTGCGCAGCAACCGTACGGAATTATCCAGGCATGAGGTACGTCAGGTGCTGGAACAGGAGGTTTTTCCCTTTAAGGAAATTTCTACCGGCCAGCTGCCCGGGCTGCCCACCTTTGACCTTGCGTTTTATCCCGCTACAAGAGGACCCTATAACTATGCAACTACCGGCTTTAACCAGGATGGGAGCCTCCGCCAACCACGATCGCGCTGGGGCGGCATCATCAGGCGCCTGGAGACCAACGACTTCGAAGCACTGAACATGGAGTATATTGAACTTTGGGTAATGGATCCCTTTCTATCGCGCCCAGGAGGTACTGGCGGTGATCTTTATTTTAATTTAGGAAACCTGTCGGAAGATATTTTAAAGGATGGCCGGAAGTCGCTCGAAAATGGCTTGTCGGCCGGGGCTCCAGCAGCTCCATATGATGAAACCAATTGGGGTAGGGTGCCCAAACTCCAGCCGGTAACGCAGGCCTTCGACAATAATCCCAATACCCGAAAAGTGCAGGATGTGGGTTTGGATGGGCTATCCAACGAAGATGAACGCGCTAAATTTGCTGATCCGCTCAGGCAGATCATGGGGCAGCTGCTTCCAGTAGTGGCAGCTCAGCTTGAAAATGACCCTTCCTCGGATGACTTTGCTTATTTCAGGGGGAATGCCTTTGATGAAGAAGCGTCGGGTATTTTAAAAAGGTATGCGCGCTTCAACGGAACGGAAGGAAATTATACTTCCTTACCCGATGCGGAGGATGTGAACCGCGATCACAATATGTCGCAGGCGGATGAATATTTCCAGTACAAAATTTCCATGCGGCCGGCAGATCTGGTGGTGGGCAAGAAATATGTAAGCGACAAAGTGACCTCGCAGGTGCGCTTGCCAGACGGCCAGCTTGCTGCGGTTACCTGGTACCAGCTGCGGATCCCTTTGGCTGAATATGACCAGCGCATCGGTGGCATCCAGGATTTTAAATCCATTCGTTTCCTTCGGTTGTTTATGACCGGCTTTGCAGATACCACAATTTTGCGGTTTGCTAAAATGCAATTGGTAAGCGGAGAGTGGCGCCAGTATAAGGCGGTAAATAAGGCTGCTGCGGACCATTCTTCCTTAGTCGTGGCCACCATCAACATTGAGGAAAATGGCAAAAGAAGCCCCATACCTTATGTATTGCCTCGGGGAATAGAAAGGGAAAGGGACTTCAATAATTTAAGGGGCGAAACGCGGCAAAATGAACAGTCGCTGTCCCTTACCGTGAAAAATTTAAGGGATGGTGATGGCCGTTCGGCATTTAAGACTGGCTTTAACGATTTCAGGTCTTACAAGCGACTGGAGTTGTATGTTCATGCAGAAGCGGAAGGAAACAGCGTATTGAACGATGGCGACCTGCAGGCCTTTATCAGGATCGGAACGGATGACCAGGATAATTATTACGAATATGCACAGCCGCTGGTGGTCACCGTAGCGGGTACCAGTAACCCTGATGCGATATGGCCGGAGCAGAATAAAATGGATATCAAGCTGGAATTGTTTCAGCAGGCTAAACTTGCCCGCAATAGTGCCAGAACGGCAAACGGACAAATGTGGCCGGCAAATATCCCTTATACACACAGTGACGGTGTTGGTACCATTACCATTAAGGGGCAGCCGGATTTGGGTAAGGTTCGCGTGTATATGCTGGGGGTTAAAAATGCATGGCGAAACCCGGGCAGTCCGGGTAGTGATGATGGTTTGGATAAACATGCCCAGCTTTGGTTTAATGAACTGCGCCTAACGGAATTTGATGAACGTAGGGGATGGGCAGCTACGGCAACGATGAATGCCAGGCTGGCTGATTTTGCCGAGCTGAACATTTCGGGGAGTAAGTCTACCGTTGGTTTCGGCTCCCTGGAGCATAGCGTCAATGAACGCAGCCGCGAGGATCAGGTGTTTTTTGACCTCAGCTCCAGCCTGGAACTGGGAAAGTTCTTCCCCCATCAATCGGGTATTAGAATTCCTGTTTATGTGAGTTATTCTAACCAGGTGAGTACGCCCTTTTATGATCCCTTAATGCCTGATATTGAATTGAGGAAGACCCTGAATGGGGCGACAAGGGAAGAAAGAAAGGCCATCTTGAATGATGCGCAGGATTTTAGCACACGAAACAGCATTAACTTTACCAATGTAAGGAAGGAGCGGACAGATCAGGGGCAGAAACCCCGGCTTTGGGATGTGGAAAACCTGAGTGCCAGTTATGCTTATGCGCATCACCAGCAACGCGATTTTGTCCATGCGGAATCTATACAGCGCAATTACCGCGGCTCACTGGCTTATAATTATTCGGCACAACCGGTTATGATCAGCCCTTTTGAGAAACTGATCCGATCGAATACCCTTGCTTTGTTGAGGGACATTAATTTCAGCCTATTGCCTGCTTCCCTGAATTTTAACATCGCCCTGGATCGTTATTATGCCGAAAATACGCTGCGGGCCAATAGTCCGGCCAATGGCATCCCCATTCATACCACCTTTAATAAAAACTTTTTAGTGACCCGGGTATATGGCATATCCTGGAACCTGAGCCGGTCGATGACGCTGGACCTTGATGCCACCAATTATTCGATCATTGATGAGCCGGATGGAAGGATCAACGGCTCAAAAAGAGATACCGTCTGGCAAAACCTGCTGCGACTGGGCCGTACGACGGATTATAACCATAACCTGAATATTACCTATCAATTGCCTTTTCATCAACTGCCCGGCATGAACTGGCTGAATGTGGCTACCCGCTATGGTGCTAATTTTAACTGGCAAACGGAGGCTATGGCTACCTGGAGAGATCCGCAGCTTAACCTGGGGAACACCATCCAGAATTCAAGGACCATCCAGCTCAACCCGACCTTAAACCTGAACAGCTTGTACCAGCAGTTTGGACTGCTGCGCCGGAATAACAAGGCTTTGAACAGCGGTGCTAAAGGTTTGCTACTGGACATGCTGACGGGTATCAAGACCATTAACGGGGCTTATACACAAACGAAAGGGATCTTTTTGCCGGGCTATTTGCCGGGAACGCATTTATTTGGGCTGGACCAGGTAAGCGGTGCCCCCGGATTGGCTTTTGTGTTCGGCAGTCAGCGGGATATCAGTCAGCTAGCCATTAACGGGGGCTGGATCACCACTGACTCGCTGCAATCGCAATTATATATCAACACCTTCCGTGAAGACTATAGCATCACCACCGCGCTCGAGCCGATCCGTGACCTGCGCATTACCCTTACCGCTAATAAAAATCAGACCTTAAATTATGCTTCCAATTTTCGTTACAGCCCTGCAAGCGGTACTTTCGATCAGCTGAGTCCGGGTACAACCGGTGATTACAGTGTAACTTTCATTTCCCTGAGAACTGCTTTTACTGATGCCAAGTCGGCGCTTGTTTCTAAAGTCTACCAGGCTATGTTGAACAACAGGATGGTTGTATCCCGGCGACTGGGGGCACAAAATCCCAACTCAAGGGGCCTGGACGGCGGCTTTGCTGATGGCTATCAAAAGAATGCACAGGATGTGGTGATTACGGCTTTTATGACGGCCTATACAGGAAGGGATGCCCGCTCGTCCAGCCTGAATTCGATGCCGAAAATTCCGCTGCCCAACTGGAGGGTTAATTACGGCGGTTTAGGTCGGATGCCTTTCCTGATGGCGCATTTTAAATCCATAGATCTTCGCCATGGTTACCGTTCGGTTTACAGCATCAACGGCTTCAACTCCCTTTTAAAATATGCAGAGCAGGATGGTCAGGTGAGCAGCAGGGACCTGAGCGGGAATTTCCTTCCTTATTATCAATATTCGCAGGTGAGTATCGCGGAGCAGTTTTCACCCCTTGTTGGAATAGATACCCGGCTGAAGAACAACCTCACCCTGAACTTTGAGTATGCAAAAACCCGTTTACTGGGCCTCAGCCTGGCCAACAGTCAGCTGGCACAATTTGCCGAAGACAACCTGGTCTTTGGCCTTGGTTACCGGACCACAAAATTCAGGTTCCCTTTAGGTATGTTTAAGCAGGTGAAAATGAATAATAACATGGATTTTAAGGTAGATGTTGCGGTTAGAGATCACCAGACGGTGATTTACAGGGCAGATGTGCCGGTGGCGGAGGTGTCTGCCGGGGCAAAGAATATCACCTTCAGGCCCAGCGTCGATTATATATTGAACCAGCGTTTTAATGTAAAGGTCTTTTATGATTCAAATCTTACGCAGCCCTATACTTCTCAAACGTTTAACACCGCTTATAGCAATTTCGGATTTAGCTTAAGGGTCACACTGGATTAGTCAGGCCCATGCATTTCACAATAATTGTTCGGAAATCACCCTAAAATATTACAAATAGTAGTAAATTCGCAAGCGTTACTTAAGCCATATGGAATGACTTGCTTAAATAGGAGTAACCAATTGACAATTAAATAATTAGTGAATATGAATTTTCCATCAGAACTAAAATACTCAAAAGATCACGAATGGATCAGAGTGGAAGGCAACGAAGCTTACCTGGGAATTACTGACTTTGCACAACGCGAATTAGGTGATATCGTTTATATCGACATCAATACTTTGGGTGATGAAGTACAGAAAGACGATGTGTTTGGAACTGTGGAAGCAGTGAAAACAGTATCTGATTTGTTTATGCCTGTTACGGGAACTGTATCAGCGATTAATCCTGCCTTAACAGATAACCCTGAACTAGTGAATTCTGATCCTTATGGTGAAGGATGGATGGTGAAAATTACATTGGCTGATGTTGCTGATGCAGATGGTTTACTTGATGCTGCTGCTTATAAATCTTTAGTTGGCGCATAATTAATGAACTTATTTAGAGGATTAAAGTATCAGGGCTGGGCAATAGCCTGGACGATACTGATATCAATACTATGTCTAATAAAAACGCCAGGCTCTGCGAGTACTGGCTTTTTTTTTACTGGTTTTGATAAGCTAGTTCATCTTGGCTTTTTTTATGTGCTTACCGTACTGCTGTTTTTTGGTAAAATCAGGTATCAGCATAATTACAGCTTTAGCATCTTCACGATTTTTAAAATTATCGTGATCACGGCGCTTATCGGTGGAGCTATCGAAATGCTGCAGTATTTATTTTTCGACTACCGCTCTGCTGAACTGTGGGATTTTTATTGTGACATGATCGGTGTTTTCATGGGTGTTTTCAGTTATGTTTTGCTCCATGTTGCGGATTACAACAAGAAATAAACCTTTTCTTGTATTTAAAATGTTACTTTAAAATTAATGCGCCTGACTAATCTATTGATGTCATTCAAAGTCTATAGATTAATTTTTACCACATAAATGAACTATGAATAGAATTTTAACGCCAGTACTGTGCCTGATGGTATTGATGATGATAGGTGCTGCGGCTTTTGGCCAGACAAACAACGGAAGTGCTACAGGAAAAATTATTAATGCTAAAGACAACCTTCCGGTTGATTATGCCACAGTGGCGGTTAAAAGTCTAAAGGATTCTAGTGTGGTAGGTACCACCAATACAGCTACAGATGGTGGATTTGAAATTAAAGGTTTAGCGCCGGGCGAATACCGGTTATATGTGGCCTACCTTGGTTTACAGAGTGTTACCAAGGATTTTAGTGTGACCGCAGTGGGCAACAGGATTGATTTGGGGGCCTTGAGTATGGAAAATACTGGTTTGGATCTGCAAACCGTAGAGATTAAAGGGGAGGTTCCGCCGGTTTCGGTTAAAAAGGATACGGTAGAATTCAATGCTGCTTCTTTTAAGGTGCGTGAAAATGCCGTCGTAGAAGATGTTTTAAAGAAATTACCTGGTGTAGAAGTAGCTAAAGATGGCTCCATCAAGGCGCAAGGTGAAACCATCACTAAGATTAAAGTGGATGGCAAAGAGTTTTTTGGAAACGATCCCTTGCTGGCGACGAAAAATCTTCCGGCTGACATGATTGATAAGGTGCAGGTCATTGACCAGATGTCTGAGCAATCGCAGTTTACAGGTATCGATGATGGTAACCGCGAGAAAATTATAAACATTACCACCAAGAAGGATAAAAAGAACGGTGTATTTGGTAACACCAGTGTTGGTTATGGCTCTGATGAGCGCCATGATGTCAACCTGAACATCAATAAATTTAAGGGTGATGAGCAGTTTTCTGTTGTGGCACAGTTTAACAATGTCAACAAGCAGAACTTTGGTGGCGGTGGTGGTGGTGGCGGCGGTGGCCGTGGCAGACAAATGGGCGGCGGGGGAAATGGTTCGCAGCAGGGCATTACGACTACCAATGCAGCAGGTTTAAACTATGCCAATATTTTTAAGAATAAAACGGAGGTCAATGCCAGTTATTTTTTCAATAAGACCTCTTTGTTCAATGAGCAAAACAGTTTAAGACAAAATTTACTTGGAAATACGACCACTACTTTTCAGAACCATTTAAATAGTACCAATAAGCGGCTGAACCACCGGTTTAACTTCATGGTCGATACTAAAATTGATTCGACGACTACCATAAAGATACAGCCTAACTTCAGCTATACGGAGTCAAACAATATCCGCAACAGCGATTACGTCAATAACTTTAACAATTCGCAAACGGTAGGTAAGCAGCTTTATTCTACAAAATCTACTTCCCCATCGTTAAACAATAACTTATTGATCAGAAAGAAGTTTCAGCGCCGGGGCCGTACCTTATCCCTAAATGTGAATACGAGCTGGAATGACAGTGATGCTGATAATTACAATGATATTCAGGATTTTACTACGAATGCTGCAGGTACTGCACAGGAATTTACCAACCAGTTTAATGATACTAAAAGTAATTCCTTGTCAAATACTTCCCGCCTGGTGTATACCGAGCCTTTATCGAAAACCTTCAGCCTGGAAATGAATTATGAGAACCGCTATAACTTTAGTGATTCTGAGCGATTTACTTATGATTTTAATCCGGTGACTTCAAGGTATGATATCATCGATCAGACTTATACCAACACTTATGAAAACACGACTTTAACCAATTCAGCGGGGTTCAGTTTCAATAAAACAGCAAAGAAATATACCTGGAATGCAGGTTTGGCGGTTCAGCATACGGATCGTGAAAATAACAATGTGACTACAGGCACGGTTGTTAACCAGAACTTTTATAACCTTACACCGAGTGCACAATTCCGTTATACGTTTAGCAATAGCAAGCGCATCAGGGTGAATTACCGTGGAAATACCCAACAACCAAGTATCTCTCAGATCCAGCCTGTGCCGGATAACTCTGATACGCAAAATATCCCTATGGGTAACCCTAACTTGAAACCTTCTTTTACCAATAATTTAAGTGTTTTCTATAACAATTTTGACTTTGCTAATTTCCGTTCCCTGTTCGTTTATGTGAATGCCAACCAGACTTTTGATGCGTTTGGAAACAACAGCATGCTGATCACGAATGACCCCGATTCCAGCAGAAACGGTAAAATTGCCATCCTGCCGGTTAACGTTAAAGGGGTATACCAGGTGAATGCCGGCTCTTTTGTTGGTCTGCCGATTGTTACAGGAAACAAATTAAACCTCAATATCAATTTAAGCGGTTCTTATGGTCGCGGCGTGAACTTCACCAATTCCATAGAAAATATCTCTAATGACTATAGCGTAACCAACGGCTACAAACTGGTTACAGCTTTGGAAAAGTTTGATTTTACTGCTGGGATTAATGGTACGATGTTCCGCAGTACTTATTCTGCAAACCCTAATCAAAATACAACCTATTATACCCTTAACCCAACTTTAGACATCAGTTACCTGTTTCCGGGAAATATCCGTCTGGCTGCCGATGTTGATTATTTTCAGAATACTGGCAGGGGCGCTGAATTTGACACCAATTATACTTTGTTGAATTCTTACATCAGCAAGCAAGCCTTTAAAAGCCGTGGGACGTTTAAATTCGCTGTAAATGATATCCTTAACCAAAACCAGGGTATTTCGCGGACCTCAAATAACAACACCATTACCGACTTAAACTTTAATGTGTTAAAACGCTACTATATGGTTTCATTTACCTATTCGTTGAACCGGATGGGAGGTAAGAATATGCCAGTTGAAGAGAGAGGTCAAGGCGGCGGCCAGCGCATGAGAATGAGAATGTAGTATTTAAGTTCTTATTTGGATTTATTATAGATAAAGGCTAAATTGCGACCTAATTAAGGAATATGAAACTATCACAGTTAAGCAGAGGAGAACGAGGAACTATTGTTGCGTTTACGGATTTAGAAATGTCTGTTAAACTAATGGAGATGGGTTGCCTGCCTGGGGAAGTTGTTGAAGTGGAGCGTTTTGCGCCGCTTGGCGATCCCATGGCGATACGTGTTGCTGGTTATCAGCTTTGTCTGCGTAAAGATGAAGCATCCGTTATTATAATCTCATAGAATAAATTTGGCTTCTGATATTAAAATTGCCCTGGTTGGTAATCCTAATACAGGAAAATCAACACTGTTTAACTTATTAACCGGACTAAACCAGAGAATAGGAAACTTTCCTGGTATTACAGTAGACAAGAAAATTGGGTACTGCAAATTATCCAACAATCAACTGGCGGAGATCACGGATCTCCCGGGCACCTACAGTTTATACCCTAAAAGTAAAGATGAAAGCATCGTTTTTCAGGTGCTTGCCGAAAAAAATAACCCTAGTCATCCTGACCTTGTCATTTTAGTAGCTGATGCGACTAACCTGAGAAGAAACCTGCTTCTGTATACACAGGTTGCTGACCTTGGCTTGCCTGTTATTCTTGCCCTGAACATGATTGACATGGCGAAGAAAGATGGACTTGAAATTGACATCGATCTTTTGTCAAAAAGACTAGGGATACAGGTTGTGCCGATTTCTGCCCGTGGAAACGTAGGCCTTGATGTCCTGAAAGCAGCCATCGTTAACCGTTCAACCCTTGCTACACAATTAGCTGGTGCTGACCTGAACGTTTTGGCGCCTGAAGCCATAGAAGAAGTTAAACACGTACTTCAAACTGATAATAATTATTATGCGCTGCAAATGCTGCACCAGCACCAGCATGTGGATCATATGCCTGCTGGAACGCATGAAACCCTGGAAAAGATAAAGACTGATACAAGTTTTGAATCTTCCAAACAGCAGGCTGCAGAAACTGTTTCCCGCTACCGTTATTTAAGTACGATACTTTCGGGGGTGATTAAAGATACTGGTGCTGCCAGGAAATTTACATTGAGCGATAAGCTCGATTCTGTCCTTACCCACCGTATCTGGGGTTTCCTTATCTTTATTTTTATCCTCTTTTTCATCTTTAATTCCATTTTTGCCTGGTCAACCTATCCCATGGATCTCATTGAATCAGGCTTTGGCTGGCTAACAGCCTTTGGTCATGAGCATTTGCCGGGAGGTATTTTAACCGACCTTTTTCTGGATGGTATACTCGCCGGCCTGGGGGGTGTCATCATCTTTATCCCGCAGATTGCTATTTTATTTGCTTTCATCTCCATCCTGGAGGATACGGGCTATATGTCCCGCGTTACCTTTATGATGGACAAAATCATGAGCAAATTTGGTTTAAGCGGAAAGTCTGTTGTACCGATGATCGGTAGCTTAGCTTGTGCAGTGCCATCTATCATGAGTGCACGTAACATTGAAAGCTGGAAAGACAGGATCATTACCATTATGGTTGCACCCCTGGTGAGCTGCTCTGCCCGTTTACCGGTATATACTTTAATTATTTCCCTGATTATTCCTGATAAGCATGTATTTGGTTTTATCAACCTGCAGGGACTGACGCTGATGGGTATGTATGTCATCAGTATCGTGGCTGCGATTTTAGTAGCTTATGTGATGAAATTCTTAATCAAGGCCAAAGAAAAGTCTTACTTCATTATGGAGCTGCCGGTTTACCGGATGCCCCGCTGGAAGAATGTTTTTTATACCATGTTTGAGAAGTCCAAGACTTTTGTATTGGAAGCTGGTAAGGTGATCATCGCGATTTCCATTATTTTATGGGTGCTCGCTACTTACGGCCCGCCAAATCGCTTTGCTGAGATTGACCGGAAGTATGCAAAGATTGAAGCCGGTCAGGACAGTATGAGGATAGCGACGTTAGAGCGCGACCATGCTGCCGAGCGACTGGAAAACTCTTATGCAGGTATATTGGGACAAACCATTGAACCGATGATCAGGCCACTTGGTTTTGACTGGAAAATTGGTATTGCCCTTATTACTTCCTTTGCAGCAAGAGAGGCTTTTGTTGGAACCATGGCAACCATCTATAGTGTTGAAGGTGGAGATGAAGATGTGGGTACCATTCGTGAGAAAATGATGGCTGCTAAAGATGTAAATACCGGATTACCGATATTTACCTTTGCCACCGGCTTTTCGCTGATGCTATTTTACGCTTTTGCCATGCAGTGTATGAGTACCGTAGCTGTGGTTTACCGGGAGACAAAATCCTGGAAAT
Organism: Pedobacter immunditicola; assembly: GCF_037482985.1. Lineage (NCBI taxonomy): Bacteria > Pseudomonadati > Bacteroidota > Sphingobacteriia > Sphingobacteriales > Sphingobacteriaceae > Pedobacter > Pedobacter immunditicola. The sequence continues at coordinate 346,072 of NZ_JBBHKC010000002.1, forward strand.
GGCCGCTCATACAGGTGGTTTATATGACTGCTTTGGCTTATGTAGCCAGTTTGATAGCTTACCAATTATTGAAGTAAAAGCTTATCTTCGTTGTTGTGAAAAAAGAGGAGGTTCTTGCGCAATACATGCCGGCCGCTGCGGCGCCTATTATTGCGCGCTGGATAGATTATTTTCAATGTGAATTCAAGATATCCAAAAACCGGACAACTAAGCTGGGTGATTACCGGCATCCTTTTAAAACAGCCGGACACAGGATCTCTGTGAATAACGACTTAAACAGTTTTGCTTTCCTGGTGACCACCATTCATGAGTTTGCCCACCTGCTGACCTGGAACGACCATAAAAATAAGGTTAAGCCTCACGGTACAGAGTGGAAGAATAATTATAAAAGGATGATGAACCCTTTTCTTGAACAGCAGATTTTTCCGGAGGATATCCATCAGGCCATTTTGCAATACCTTATCAACCCCTCCGCCTCCAGCTGTACGGACCTTCCATTATCCCGTGCCCTGAAACAATACGATGTTGAAAGCAAAGGATCGCGGCTGGAAGAAATCCCCCTGCATACGGTGTTCACGATAAAAGACGGCAGAAAATTCAAAAAAGGCGAGCGGCTGCGCAAGCGGTTCCGTTGTACTTGCCTGGATAATGGCCATATTTACCTGTTCAATCCCCTGGCTGAAGTCACCTTGCCGGCCACCGGTACTTGATTCTGAACAAGCCGCTTGAGTTTAAACAGGTTGCTTACTTTAAGCCTTGCTTGAACTTAGACAAGTAAAAATCTTCCTACAACAAGATCTTAAGCTTAATAAGCCTTCAGTTTTTCAATTGTTTCCTCCAGGCGGCTTTTTGCCAGGAAGCTTTCTTCAAGGGTTTTATTCATTGGGATGGCCGTATCCAGACTGCCACAGCGCATCACCGGTGCATCTAAGTGTTCAAAGCAATGTTCGGCAATCCAGGCGGCTATTTCAGCCCCAAACCCAGAGCCCAGTGTATCTTCGTGCAGCACCAATACTTTTCCTGTCTTTTTTACTGCTGCGGCCACAGCCTCTTTGTCCCAGGGTTGTAAACTGCAAAGGTCGATCAGGGTCACTGCTAAGTCCGGATGCTCGTTCAGGTAAGCTAAAGCCCAGTGTACGCCCAGTCCATAGGTAACGATACTCAACGCTGTTCCTTCCTTCAATACATTGGCTTTGCCAATTTCCACTGTGTACAAACCTTCCGGCACTTGTCCGCTTAAACTCCTGTACAAATATTTATGCTCAAAATAAATGACCGGGTTGGGATCTTCGATGGCAGCCAGCAATAGCCCCTTGGCGTCATAAGGAAATGCAGGGTAGACAACTTTCAGTCCGGGGGTTTTAGTAAACCAGGCTTCGTTACTTTGTGAATGGAAGGGACCTGCACCGGTACCAGCACCCGTGGGCATCCTAATTACCACATCAGCCTTTTCACCCCAGCGGTAATGGGTTTTTGCGAGGTTATTTACAATCTGGTTAAAACCGCAGGTAACGAAATCGGCAAACTGCATTTCAACCAGGGCTTTATAGCCATTAATGGATAAACCTAATCCGGCACCTACAATAGCAGATTCACAGATGGGGGTATTCCGAACCCTGTCTTTGCCAAAGGCTTCAGTCAAACCGGATGTGATTTTAAAAGCACCGCCATAATCAGCAATGTCCTGGCCCATTAAAACCAGGTTGGGGTGTTCGGTCATCGCGATGCGCAAGGCATCAGCAATGGCATCCAGGTATCTTAATTGTCTGCCTGGATTAAAAGAACTTCGATCAGATGAACTTTGATCGGGCCGGTTTTGACTAGCAGGAGCAATCACTTGCTGAATGAAAGGGGCATACATGTCGGCTAGTTCCGTCTCCGGATTGGCCACTGGTTCAGGCTCCTGAAAAGCACTTTCGATTTCTTCTTCGATTTCTCTTTTAAATTTACTTTTGAGCTCACTGACCAAAGTGCTGGTGAGGATGTTTTGTTCAAAAAGGTAGGCTTCGAAATTGCTGACAGGATCTTTCTTTGCCCATGCTTCCAGCAGCTCCTGGGGCACATATTTAGTGCCTGAAGCCTCTTCATGGCCCCGCATCCTGAAAGTTAAACATTCGATCAGCACGGGCTTGGGATCGTTACGCATTTTTTCCGCCACGGCACTCATGGTATCCAATACTTCCAGAATATTATTGCCATCGACCTGGATCCCTTCAATCCCATAGCCCAATGCGCGGTCTACGAGGTATTTACAGTTATATTGTTCGCTGATGGGGGTAGAGAGCCCATAGCCATTGTTTTCGATCAAAAATATAACAGGTAAGTTCCATACGGAAGCCACATTGATGGCCTCATGGAAGTCACCTTCGCTAGTAGCCCCTTCGCCGGTAAAAACCAGTGTTGCCGCAGGGTTTCCCGCCAGCAGATCAGCCAGTGCGATGCCATCCGCCAGGGCCATTTGAGGGCCCAGATGGGAAATCATGCCGATGATCTTGTGTTCCTGTGTGCCAAAATGGAAGGAGCGGTCACGCCCCTTGGTGAAACCCGTTAATTTCCCTTGCCATTGCGCCATTAATTTCCTTAGGGGAACCTGCCTTGCAGTAAACACACCAAGGTTGCGGTGCATGGGTAATATATATTCGGCGCTGTTCATGGCCAATGTGCTGCCTACAGCGATGGCTTCCTGGCCAATGCCGGAGAACCATTTACCAATGCGGCCCTGACGAAGTAAGATGAGCATCTTTTCCTCGATCATTCGGGGATAGAGCAGTTGTTTATACAGATTTAATAATGTTGTATCGTTCTTATCTTTTCTGTCAAAGTGCATGTTGAAATGGTTTCTTATGTATATAATCCGCTTTTCGCTAATATATTTTGTTCTTTACAACTTGTTACCGTTTTTAATGGTATTGAAGAACTCGAAAGACCGGTTCATTGCTGTTTGTCAGCATAAATGGTGTCATTTAAACCTTCTTTCTTTCTTCATGAAGCTGGGAGAAGGATTTAGGTGCCACTTCAGGCATGGCGCGGTAATTCCCCCATATCTTTTTGAACAGTACTTTCAAAAAGAAGTTCTTGATCTTTCCACCAACCATATCCATTCTTGACCGCTTCTGCATGCCTGCTTTCCAGATTTTCCAGCCGATATCTTCTGCTTTGGTATTGTCGTGTTCTGCAACAGCATCTCTTCTGTTCAGCAACAACATTTTATGAATGTCAATCTTTACCGGACATACTTCTGAGCACTTGCCACATAAACTGGAGGCATAGCTCAGGTGCTTAAATTCTTTCATGCCCTTTAAATGCGGGGTAATGATGGATCCAATCGGACCGCTATAAGTGGTATTGTAAGTATGGCCGCCGATGTTTTTATAAACCGGGCAGGCATTTAAGCAGGCACCACAGCGGATGCAGTACAAACCCTGGCGCTGGTCTTTTTGTGCCAGCAGGTTGGTCCGTCCGTTATCCAGGAGGATCACATACATTTCTTCCGGTCCATCGGTTTCTGTTGCTTTCCGTGGCCCGCTTAAAAGGGTATTGTAAACGGTAAGGTTTTGTCCGGTACCATGACTTGCCAATAACGGCCAGAACAAATCCAGGTCTGCCATAGATGGAATGATCTTTTCGATACCGACTACAGCGATATGGACCTTGGGGAAAGTGGTACATAACCTGGCATTGCCTTCATTTTCTGTAAGGGCAACGCTTCCGGTATCGGCAACTAAAAAGTTACCGCCACTAATGCCTATATCGGCTTTTAAATATTTTTCTCTAAGTAATTCACGTGCTTTCTGGGTAAGCTGTTCAGCGGTGGCATCAAGGGGCGTACCAAAGTGCTGATTGAAAAGCTTGGCAATATCATTTTTGCTGAGGTGCATGGCAGGGGTCACAATATGATAGGGGGGCTGCCCCAACAGCTGTACGATGTATTCCCCTAAGTCACTTTCCAAAGACTCTATGCCATTTTTCTCTAGGAATTCGTTCAAATGGATTTCCTCGGTGGTCATGGACTTGGATTTGATGACCGACTTTCCGCCTTTCTTGTTGATGATGTTCAGAATTTCCCGCTGTGCTTCTTCTGTATCATTAGCCCAGATCACTTTTCCGCCATTGCGCTGAAAATTGGATTCAAATTCCGGAAGAAATTTGTCCAGATTTTCCATTACCCGCCATTTGATGACATGAGCCTTTTTTTTGGAATTTTCAAGGTTCTCGAATTTTGACAATCCGGTTTCCACCGCAACATTGTATTTGCCAATATTGTGATTGATAATTTTTCGATGGTCAAGATCGAAAGCTTTCTCATCAGCCTTTACCAAAAATTCCTCTGCTGTATTCATCCTTTATCTATTTATTTACCAGGTAACGATACGTATGCGAAAATAGCGCCACAGTTTCGTTTCGTTATTTTCAAATATAAATAATTAGGCTAGAGCAGAAGAAAATAAATGAGGTTATTAATATCTTCTTGCTACCCAGGTAAGATCGGAACAAGTGTATGGGTAGTTAGTGGGTAAGTTTAATTATAGTTAGGTAATTTGTATTAGTAAATATAAATGTGTCTATAAAAGTTTTGTTCTAATAAATTTAAATACAGGAAAAGCTCAAATGGAATGTAAATTTGAACTCTGTTAATTATTAGCATTTTTTTAAGTGATCCAAGTTTTATCACCTAATCAACAGTTCAATATTATAGCTAATAATTTAGGTCGAATTATTAGATGTGAGATGTTTGTAATTGTAAAGAAATTTACGTTACCTTTGCGACTTAATTTTCGCTCACTCACGCTCTCATGTATAATAAATACCATTCCACATATTGGTCTATAATATTCAATGCTCTAAATTATTGGTTAACTGACTGTGAACTTCTTTACAGGGAACCGATCAATTAAACTTTCAAATCAAAATCAATTTATGAAAAAAACGATGGCTTGCTTAACGCTCATGTTAAGCTGTGTAATGATAATTTCTTGTTCAAAGTTAGGTCCAGAAGGTCCTGAGGGGGCTGCTGGAGTGAATGGTGCAAATGGAATTAATGGTATCAATGGAAAAGACGGTACTACCATTTTAAACGGATCTGGTGTTCCTACGACTACAGTTGGAAATATTGGGGATTTTTACTTAGATGTAAATAATAGTAAAATCTATGGTCCAAAGGTTGCCTCAGGTTGGGGTAATGCATTTGAATTAAAAGGTAAAGACGGTTCCAGTGGCGTTGATGGTAAAAATGGCGCATCTTTTTTAAGTGGTAGTAGCGTGCCTGCAAATAGTTTTGGAGCAATTGGTGACTTCTACATGGACAAAATAAACTTATCTTTTTATGGTCCAAAAACTGCGGCTGGTTGGGGGATCGCAGTTAGCTTCAAGGGAGCTGATGGAGCGAACGGCACAAATGGTAAGGACGGCGCATTTTTTTTAAGCGGTAGTGGGCTACCTACGAATTCCACCGGGGCAGTTGGCGATTTTTATTTCGATATTACAAATCTCAAAATGTTTGGTCCAAAGACTGCCGCAGGATGGGGTGTGGGAGTTATTCTTAAAGGTGCAGATGGTAAGGATGGACTTAACGGTACGAATGGTACTAGTATTTTAAGTGGAAATGGAGTTCCTTCAACAGCATTAGGTGATATAGGAGATTTTTATATGGACAAAATAGAATCGTCTATTTATGGTCCAAAGACTGCCGTTAGTTGGGGGGTAGCAATCCCATTGAAAGGGCCTGCTGGTACTAATAGTTCTGACGGAGCTAATGGTAAAGATGGTGCGACTTTTTTAAGTGGAAGTGGTGTGCCTGCAAGTTCTGTAGGAGTAATTGGTGACTTTTATTTTGATATAACGAATGTTAAAATGTTTGGCCCGAAGGTCTCTGCTGGATGGGGTGTGGGAGTTAATCTTAAAGGTGCAGATGGTAAGGATGGACTTAATGGTACTAATGGAGCTAGCATCTTAAGTGGAGATGGGGTTCCTTTAACAGCATTAGGTGAAATAGGAGATTTTTATATGGACAAAATTAATTCGTCTATTTATGGTCCAAAGACTGACGTTAGTTGGGGGGTAGCAATCCCATTGAAAGGGCCTGCTGGTACTAATAGTTCTGACGGAGCTAATGGTAAAGATGGTGCAACTGTTTTAAGTGGAAGTGGTGTGCCTGCAAGTTCTGTAGGAGTAATTGGTGACTTTTATTTTGATATAATGAACGTTAAAATGTTTGGCCCGAAGGTCTCAGCCGGATGGGGTGTCGGAGTTAATCTTAAAGGTGAAAATGGAACGGACGGTATCAATGGTACTGATGGTATTAATGGTAAAAACGGAGCTGGCTTTTTAAGTGGAGATGGCTTCCCTCTAAGTGATGTCGGAAAAGAAGGTGATTTTTATTTTGATAAGGTTAATATTATCCTATATGGCCCCAAAGTCGGAAGTTTTTGGAATTCTGGTGTGAGTTTGAAATCTGATTTTAATAATGGAGTTGTAGTAACATATTATACTGATTATGTTATTGGTGACATTGCTCAACAACCATTTTTTGTAGGTAAAAATACGACATTTAGTTTTGCTTCCAAGGTTAAGTATTTAGTATCCGATTCAGAGGAATCTGTTTATTTTTTGGAATTTATTTATCCTAATGGAGAAGTAATCAATTCAAAGACCTATAGTAGTTCTGGGAAAACTGGGTTTGGGAATGATACCTACAAATTTACAATTAATGTATTCAAGTTTCCTAAAGGAGTTCAGCTAATGGCTGAAGCTAAAATTGAAAATCTTGCAGGTCCTTTTTTAGATCATACCTATTATGAGTCTGATATTTTAACTTTAGCTCAAAATAACTTCAAGGCGAGCTTCAGGTTAATATCTATCAAGCCTAGTTCGATAAAGTTTTTGAGTAATAAGAATGTTAACGCCTATGATTCGAAAGCGGTGCTGCAATTTTTGGAATTAAATCTTATTAATTAAGGTACAAATTGCAATTTATGGGGAGTCTGTATCATAAGTCATGATCAGGCTCTTTGCATATTAGTTTCATGAATATAGACCATTGGTAAAAGCTATTATTCAGCTGCTAACTCAATTAGTATAGCGGATGAAAGAATATGCGTCCAGTTCTTTGAGAAGTTTAGTGAAATGCCTTTGCTTATATGGCAGAAAAAATGTTCAGGTATGGCTAGTCAAGAAATCGCAGGGTGAACCTATGAATGTAACTGACTCTTGACTGATAACATTTTGAAAGATGTATTGCTGAAGAAGTTCTTAAGTCCAAAAGATCTAGACAAACGTATCCGTGTTATAAAATGAAAAAGAGGTTGTTCACTTTTTATCTGTGATACAACCTCTTTCTCATATTATAAATTGAGGGCCTTAATTCGGTTGAATTCTTGGCGTTCCATCTTCGTTTTTATCAACTATTGGGCGTTTGGCAGCATTTGCCAGTTCCCATGCTGTAAAGTATACCAGTTTAGCCCTTCGGGTCATCATCGGGAAATTGATCTTGTCAATCTCATCGCCAGGTTGGTGGTATTCAGGATGCACACCGTTGAAATAGAAGATCACCGGAACATTATGCTTGGCAAAGTTATAGTGGTCTGAGCGGTAGTAAAAACGGTTAGGATCAGTACGGTTGTTATAACGCATATCCAGGTTCATTTTTACGTAATCTTCATTCGCTTTAATACCCAGTTTATTTAAGTCTGAACTTAACATATCAGAGCCAATGATATAAATGTAATCAGGGGTGCTTTCATGCTCTGCATCTACGCGGCCAATCATGTCAATGTTTAAATTGGTGATGGTGTTTTCCATTGGAAAAACTGGGTTTTCAGCATACCATTCAGAACCCAGCAAGCCTTTTTCCTCACCAACGACAGCCATAAATAGGATACTTCGTTTTGGTCCTTTACCGGCCTTTTTCGCCTTGGCAAATGCTTCTGCAAGCATCAATACACCGGTGGTTCCTGAGCCATCATCATCGGCACCATTGTTCACTTTATCCGTTCCCGAAGTAGTTAAACCAATATGGTCATAATGGGCGGTAATGACCAGTACTTCTTTTTTTAGCACCGGGTCAGCGCCCTCGAGGTAGCCTAACACGTTTTCTGCACGAACAGGAACTTCTTTTCTGACAGCACTGGCACAAAAAGCCACATTGATTTCTTTCGAAGCTGGTTTTTTAGTTTCAGCCAATTGCTTTTGCAGGCTTGCAAGATCACTTCCACCTTGTTTTAATATTTCATTGGCGGTTGCTGTTGAAATTGAAATAACAGGCAATGTTTTTTTAGTTTTTAAGCCCTCCAGGTATTCTTTGGATTTCATGATAAGCGGACCTTCTCCGTTATTGTAACGCGCTTTCATTGCTTCAGTAATATTGTCCAAAGCAGGATCGACGATCAACACGGCCACCGCTTTATTGTCGGCAAGGAATTCAACTTTTGACTGCTGGTCTCTCATTTGCTGGCGCATCACGGTACGGTCCCCAGTTGTGTGATCTTTAAGGATCATGACCACTTTATCCTGCAGGCTTAAGCCAGCGAAATCGTTATAGCCATCGGCATTTATGCCGTAACCGGCAAATACAACTGGTTTGTTATTGAAAGTAAAACCTTGACCTGTTACACTGGAAGGGCTGATGATGAAATCTTTCAACAGCTCTTTAGCTGTGCCATCAATGGTAACGATACTTTGTACCAGGTTATTGGTCGCCATATCAACGGGTTGAAAATAATCCCCCTTCAACGGGCCTTTCAGGCCAATTGCTTTAAAGTGGTTTTTGATGTAATCAGCCGCTAGCCAGGCACCTTTTTTGCCTGTTTCACGTCCTTCAAATTCATCAGAAGCCAGAATGGATAAATGCTTATAGGATTCTTCTTTAGTGATTCCCTGGCTGAACTTAATGGCGGTTTTATTTTGCGCGCAGGCACTAAAACCCAGAAATAGCACCAGACTGGTGTAGATAAATGGTCTCTTCATTAATAATAGTATTTAATTTGTATGCGTTCGGATTAGCAGGATATCTTATCTACACGGTTTTCATGTCTGCCTCCTTCAAAAGCAGTATTTAAAAAAGTTGTTGTCATTTCTTTTGCCAGTTCTTCAGATACGAACCTTGCAGGAATGCAAAGTACGTTGGCATTGTTGTGCATTCTGGCCAGGCCGGCAATTTCATTTTCCCAGCAAATTGCTGCACGGATTTGCTGGTGTTTGTTGGCGGTGATGGCCACCCCGTTTGCACTGCCGCAAATCAGGATGCCGAAAGTATATTCACCACTTTCTACAGCCTCAGCTACAGGGTGAGCAAAATCAGGATAATCAACAGATGCGACATTATAGGTGCCGAAGTCCTTAACCTCATGAGCATCTAAATAAGCTTTTATCATTTCTTTGTATTCGAAACCAGCATGGTCTGCGCCAATGGCTATTTTGATTTTAAGTGACATGTTCAGATTGATATAGATTATAAAAATTATTGTAATGATGTGTTAGTCTTGCGGAACTTTAGCTACGCCATAAATCTCCTTGTTTCTTTTGCGTTCAATATAGGCGGAGATATAAATACTTCCTTCATAAAGCAGGAATAACGGCATGGCAACAATTAACATGGTATAAGGATCTGCCGTAGGCGTAACAATCGCCGAAATGATCAGGATGATTACAGTTGAATACCTTCTGCTGGACCGCATAAATGCCGGTGTCATCATTCCTAATTTAGACAAGATGTAAATGATGACCGGAAGTTGGAAAATTACACCTGCACCCAAGGTTAAAGTCATCACCGAAGATAGGTAAGAGTCTATGGTGAAAGTATTTTCTATTTCAGTACTTACGGTGAAGTTTGTTAAAAAGTTGATGGATAGGGGACAGATGATAAAATACCCGAATAATATACCCGTGAAGAATAACATGGAAGCAAAAAATACAAATCCGCTGGCCGACTTTCTTTCATTTTCAAGCAGTGCAGGCTTTACAAAAAGCCAGATCTCAAATAACAAATAGGGGATACCCAGAATGATACCAACCATTACGCAGGAGTTTAATTGCAGCGTAAATTGTCCGGCCATTTCTGTATTGATGATCTTTGCATCAATTTTAGTGATACAAAATTCAGGTCCTATAGAAGGAAACTTCTCCACCAGTTTACACATCATCCTGTAAGTCCAGAAATCCGGGTTTTTAGGCCCCATGATAATGGTGTTGAAAATATAATCGGTAAAATAAAATGCACCTATAGTTAATACGATAACTACGCTTACTGCCCTTAAAAGATGCTTTCTTAAGACATCTATATGGTCAAAGAAGGACATTTCTGATTCCAGGGACTTGCCTTTATTTTTAATGGAATCAATTAGATTCTGGGTTTTATTCTCACTCATGTAAATTGCTTGTTAAAACAAAAATACCATTCTGTTCTATATGAATGGTATTTACGTTTTAAATATTACAAAAACTATTATTATTCCGTAAAAACGAAAGTTTCCATGAACTTGGTGGTGAAATTACCAGCCCTGAAATTTGGATCTTTCATTAGTTTTAAGTGGAACGGGATCGTTGTTTTAACCCCTTCAATCACAAACTCACTCAATGCTCTTTCCATGGTGCTGATGGCTTCTTCCCTGGTTTGTGCTACACATATCAGTTTAGCTATCATCGAATCATAGTGTGATGGTATCTGATAGCCTGCATAAACATGCGTATCCACCCTTACTCCATGACCACCCGGTGAATGGAAGTTAGTAATTCTACCCGGACAAGGGCGGAAGTTATTAAATGGATCTTCCGCATTGATCCGGCATTCTATGGCGTGCATATCTGGTAAATAATTCTTTCCAGTGATCGGAACACCTGAAGCAACCTTGATTTGTTCTTTGATTAAATCGTAGTTGATTACTTCTTCTGTTACGGGATGTTCAACCTGGATGCGGGTATTCATTTCCATGAAATAGAAATTGCGGTGTTTGTCCACTAAAAATTCAATGGTACCGGCACCTTCATATTGTACGGCGATGGCGCCTTTGATAGCAGCCTCACCCATTCTTTCCCGCAATTCAGGCGTCATGAAAGGTGAAGGTGCTTCCTCCACTAGTTTCTGATGCCTGCGTTGGATAGAGCAATCACGTTCAGATAAGTGACATGCCTTGCCATACTGATCACCGATGATCTGGATCTCGATATGACGTGGATCTTCAATATATTTTTCCAGGTAAAGACCATCGTTTCCAAAAGCAGCACCTGATTCTTGTCTGGCGCTATCCCATGCATTTTCAAAGTCTTCATCTTTCCAGACAACCCGCATTCCACGGCCACCACCACCGGCAGTAGCTTTAAGAATAATGGGATAGCCCATTTCGTTAGCTATTTTAATTCCCTCTTTAAAGCTGCTTAGCAAACCTTCAGATCCTGGAATAGTAGGTACACCTGCTTTTTTCATGGTTTCCTTGGCCGAAGCCTTGTCGCCCATAGAATTAATCTGCTCAGGTGTTGCGCCAATAAATTTGATCCCATAATCACGGCATACAGAGGAAAATTTGGCGTTTTCAGATAAAAAACCGTATCCTGGATGTATGGCGTCTGCATTGGTTAATTCTGCTGCAGAAATGATGTTTGGAATGCTTAAATAAGAATCTTTACTTGGAGGCGGGCCAATACAAACCGCTTCATCCGCAAAACGAACATGTAAACTTTCACGGTCTGCTGTTGAATAAACGGCAACAGTTTTGATGCCCATTTCCTTACAGGTACGTATAATACGCAAGGCAATCTCGCCCCTGTTGGCAATTAGTATTTTTTTAAACATATTATTGATTAGATAATGATTCACCCTGGGGTAAATATTACATAGGTTCTACTAAAAATAAAGGTTGGTCATATTCTACCGGAGATGCATTATCTACCAATACTTTGACGATTCTACCAGAAATTTCACTTTCAATTTCATTGAAGAGTTTCATTGCTTCAATGATACAAATTACTTTTCCTACACTGAATTCATCACCAACATTTACAAAGGAAGGTTTGTCAGGACTAGAAGAACGATAAAATGTTCCGATCATTGGTGATTTTATCGTCACGTATTTTGAACTCTCGTCAACCGGAGCAGCAGGTTTTGTTTCTATCACTGCAGGTTGTGCTGCAGCTGCTGCGGGTAGTATTGCAGGAGCCTGAGGAGCAGGAACCGTTGTGTTAATTACCGTTGGCGTCTGGTTGGTTTTGATTGTGATTTTGAAGTCCTTTTGCTCTATTGCGACTTCATTAACGCCTGAACGGGAAACAAATTTAATTAGTTCCTGAATTTGCTTAATATCCATTTGATGTGATTTTAATAAGATGTATTTCCTTAGATTATACTAAGTTAAGATTATTTTATTGTAATATTAATATGCCCATTTCAAGTAGACGGATCCCCATGTAAATCCACCGCCGAAAGCAGCCAAAATCAGTGTATCACCTTTTTTAAGCTGGCTTTCCCATTCCCATAAACAAAGTGGAATCGTACCGTTAGTGGTATTACCATATTTTTCGATATTGATCATTACCTTCTCTTTTCCAAGTCCCATTCTGGAAGCTGTGGCATCGATGATTCTTTTGTTAGCCTGGTGAGGTACCAGCCATGCGATGTCATCTGCAGTTAAGGCATTGCGCTCCATGATTTCAGCAGCTACATTAGCCATGTTAGTTACCGCAAATTTGAAAACCGCCTGGCCTTCCTGGTGAACAAAATGCTCATGGTTATCTACAGTTTCGTGGGAAGCTGGTCTGACAGAACCGCCTGCTTTCATATTCAGGTGATTTCTTCCTGAACCGTCAGTATGCAGAATGGAATCTATAAGGCCGTTACCTTCTTCATTTGGCTCTAATAGAACAGCACCGCAGCCATCACCAAAAATGATGCAGGTAGTGCGGTCTTCATAATTGATGATGGAAGACATTTTATCTCCGCCAACAACTAAAACTTTTTTGTGTTTACCAGATTCAATAAATTGTGCAGCAGTAGATAAGCCGAATATGAAACCTGAGCATGCAGCCTGCAGGTCATAACCCCAGGCATTGACAGCGCCAATTTTGTCCGCTAAAATATTGGCTGATGCCGGGAAAGGCATGTCGGGCGTAGTCGTGCAAAAGATAATCAATTCGATTTCTTCAGCAGAAATTCCACGTTTTTCAAGTAAACCATTGACGGCATATACTGCCATATCCGATGTGCCCAGTCCTTCACCTTTTAATATTCTACGTTCCTTGATACCCGTTCGGGAGGTTATCCATTCATCTGTGGTTTCAACGATTGTTTCGAGTTCCTTGTTGGTTAAAACATAATCAGGAACATAACCATGAACCGCAGTAATCGCGGCGCGGACTTTACTCATCTTTATGTGTTTTTATTTAAAAGCGGCTTGTATTTTCTCTACAAGACCAGTCGTAATCATTTCTCTTGCTTGCATGACCATGTTTTTAACCGCCAGCGGGCTGGATATACCATGGCCAATTATTACGGGAGCATTTACACCCAGAACGGGGCTGCCACCATAATTTTCATAATTAAAACGATCGAAGAATTCATCTTTAAAACCTTTTTTAACCGTCAGTATGTAAAACGATTCAGCAAGTTTGAGCATGATATTTCCAGTGAAACCATCACAAACGATGACATCAGCTTTATCATTGAAAAGATCCCTTCCTTCAACATTACCGACGAAATTAATTTGTTTATTAGCTTTCAGAAGGGGAAAGGCTGCCATACTTAAGGCATTACCTTTTTTATCTTCTTCGCCCAGGTTCATCAGGGCCACCTTTGGGTTTTCAATATGCATCACAGTTTCTGTGTACAAACTACCTAAGATACCAAATTGAAGTAAAAAATCAGGTTTACAGTCGGCATTAGCGCCCACGTCAAGCATTATGCCTATACCGCCATTTAATTTAGGAACAATACTGGTGATGCATGGCCTTAAAATATTGGGGCATGTTTTAACACTCAGCACCGCACCAACGAGCATGGCGCCAGAATTACCGGCACTGGCAAAAGCATCAATCTTGCCGTTTTTAAGTAAATCAAATCCAACAGAGATGCTAGAATTCGGTTTTTGAGCGATAGATTTAGTGGGATGGTCGCCCATACCAATTACTTCGTCCGTATGAACGTATTCAAAATGATCAGGGTTGAACCCTTTTTCGCAAAGAAAAGGCTTAATCTGCTGTGTATCTCCTATAAGAACGAGATGTTCTCCAGGCGAAAGAATTTGATGGGCAGCTAATGCTCCCAAAACATTTGCTTTGGGAGCATAGTCTCCACCCATTATATCGAGACCTATTTTCATATAAAAAAATCAGTTTGTGTAGACAGCATAAATGTGCATTTTGTTTTTTGAATGCCTAAGTTAAACTTAAACACCAGCAAAACACAAACTATTTTTCAAGAAAATTACCCTATAGAGGTGTTTTCAATGACTAATTTGCCATTGTAGTACAAGTTACCATCAACATTGTATGCACGGTGAGGTACGTGTATTGCGCCAGTTGTTTGGCAAGTAGCCAGAGAAGGTGCTTCTGCTTTATAGTGGGTTCTTCTTTTGTCTCTTCTACTTTTTGAAACCTTGCGTTTTGGATGTGCCATTACTAATTTGTTTAATTATTATTTTAATTTTTTTAATGCTGCCCACCGTGGGTCTTCATTGTTATTTTCTTCTGTATCTGCTGTGTTCGGGCTTAGGTTTTCCAACCTTGCAATCATTTCCTGGTCGCATTGTTGTCCGTCGCCATTTTCTTCACAGATCTTTATAAAAGGTACCGATACGCTGATGAATTCATAAAGAATTCCGGCAATGTCGATGCTGCTTTCTTTTTTACTCAGGACCATGATCTCCAGATCATCGCTCTGCATTTCTTCTTCGGCAAATTTTACAATTTGTCGCTCCTTAATATTAATGGGAGCATCAAATTCAGCCAAACATTTATCACAATCTAACCTTACGTTACCCAAAATATGGATATGCAAAATTAACATCGTTTCCTGTTTATCCAGTTCAACAGTTGCTTTTAATATGCCTTTCTTAATTAAAGAATACTCAAAAGCATCAAAAAAGCTATTATCCAGGTCAAACTCGAATTCATGTTTGCCAATTTTTAAGCCTGTGAAGGGGATCGAAAATTGTTTTAAAGCTTTCAATTGTAACCAAATTTTAGCCCGCAAATGTATGAATTATTTTAACATATATAAAATCATTTTGACAAAATGTTTATCACGTTAATTTGCATCATCCTTAACATCAGCGGCTGTTTCTACTATTTTTCCGCCGGTTTTCAGTTGGTTGCTCAATAGAAGCCCCTGCTCAGCTCTGTTTTTAACAATATGTGTAGCAGCAAATAAAGCTTCAATGAATGAAGTTGGATCTGCAAGGTTTTTCCCGGCAATGTCGTATCCTGTTCCGTGATCCGGAGAGGTACGTATCACTTTCAGGCCTGCTGTATAATTAACTCCTGTACTAAAAGCAATGGTTTTAAAAGGTACCAGGCCCTGGTCATGGTACATGGCTAGAACGGCGTCAAATTGTTTATACGTGCCGTTGCCAAAGAAACCATCGGCGGAGTAAGGCCCAAAACAGATAATGCCTTTGTCAAATGCCTCATGAATGGCCGGAATAATAATTTCTTCCTCTTCTTTTCCCAACAATCCATTATCGCCAGCATGCGGATTTAAGCCCAGCACGGCAATCTTAGGTTTCTCGATCCAAAAATCTTTCTTAAGGCTGTCGTTGATCATTTTTAACTTGTCAACGATCTTTTCTTTGGTGATGGAGCTGGAAACATCTTTTAATGGAATGTGACCGGTAACTACGCCAATTTTTAGCTCTTCACTAATCAGGAACATTAAAACGTCGGAACTTCCGCTGCGTTGCTGCAGATATTCGGTATGGCCCGGAAATTTAAAAGTTTCAGATTGTATGTTATATTTATTGATGGGTGCTGTAACCAGGGCATCTATTTCCCCGTTTATTAAATCTTCAGTCGCTTTTTCAAGCGATAGCAGTGCATATTTACCACCTATTTCTGTTGAACTTCCCAATTCTATCTTCACATCTTCTTCCCAGCAATTGATAAGGTTAGCCTTTTTCGGATTGGCCAGGCTGGCACTTGCAATGACATTAAAGTTAAAGTCAGTAAGGCCCAATGCTTTTCTATGATAGGAAGCAACTTTGGTGTGTCCATATACAATTGGCGTACAATAATCCAGAATACTATTGTTAGCTAAAGTTTTAAGAATAACTTCTAAACCAATACCATTTACATCCCCAATACTAATCCCTATTTTTACTTTATTGCTCATGCTCAATTGAATTTAGCGCAAAATACAAGATTTTAACAATAATGTTAGTCCGATACTGGTAAAACTTTGCTTATTTTGCATGTATAGATCAGGAAAGCATGAGTTTGGTAAGGGCAAAGAAACATTTAGGACAACATTTTTTAACAGATAAAAACATTGCAGCAAAAATTGTCAATGGATTGATACACACGGATCAATATAAACAAGTGCTTGAAGTAGGCCCGGGGATGGGCATCTTAACTGATATTCTGCTGGAACGGGCAGATCTGGAGACCCATATGATTGATATAGATGTAGAATCTTACCAATTTTTAAAAGGTAAATACCCGGCAGTGGGTGACAGGTTAATTAATGGTGATTTTCTAAAGCTTGACTTATCTGCCATTTTCCCAGGGAAATTTGCCATCATCGGTAACTTCCCTTATAATATTTCCTCACAAATCCTTTTTAAAGTGCTCGAACACCGTAACCAGGTTGTAGAGATGGTAGGGATGTTCCAGAAGGAAGTCGCCGAACGTTGTGCATCAAAATCCGGCACTAAGGAGTATGGGATTTTGAGTGTCCTTATACAAGCCTATTATGATATAGACTACCTGTTTTCGGTTAAACCCGGAACTTTTAATCCGCCACCAAAGGTAAATTCTGGTGTGATCCGGCTGAGCAGAAATAAAACTGTGGAGTTGCCATGTGATGAAAAACTTTTCTGGCGCACGGTAAAAGGAGGGTTCAACCAGCGGAGGAAAACATTAAGGAATGCACTATCCGGCACTATATCTAAAGATAGAATGGATGACCACCCTTTCTTTGATAAAAGGGCAGAACAGCTGAGTGTAGCTGATTTTGTTACCCTGACACAACATCTTACCCATTTGAACAGTATTGCTGAAGCTGAATAAAATTGCAGAAGCTGAATAATTAAAACGTTATTAATGAGGATTTCCAGAATATTAATTGTTGATGACCTGCATCCTGTTTTTAAGGAAATGGCAGCAGACTTAGGCTATGAAGTAGACGACCGCCCGTTGATTACCAGGGAAGAAACCCTGGCTGTGATTGGTGACTACGATGGCATTGCTGTTCGTACCAAATTCAGGATTGACCAGGAGTTGCTTGACGCAGCGGGGCAGTTACAGTTTGTGGCCAGGGCGGGTGCCGGACTGGATAATATTGACGTCAAATATGCTGCATCAAAGGGAATCAGGCTGATCAATGCGCCTGAAGGAAATTGTGATGCAGTTGGCGAACACGCCGTGGGGATGCTCCTTTCCTTAATGAATAACTTCAGAAAGGCAGATACTGAAATCAGGAACGGCATATGGGACCGTGAAGGAAACCGGGGTTACGAATTAAAAGGAAAAACCGTAGGCATTATTGGTTATGGTTTCATGGGACAGAGTTTTGCAAGGAAACTTGCAGGTTTTGAAGTGAATGTAATTGCCTACGATAAATATAAAACAGGTTATTCAGATAATTTTGCACAGGAGGCGAGCATGGAAGAGATTGTCCGCAGGTGTGATGTGCTCAGTTTTCATATTCCATTGACAGCAGAGACACGGCAATTAGTGGACGAAGAGTATCTTTTTCATTTTAAGAAGCCTATTTTCCTCCTTAATACTGCCCGTGGAGAAATATTAAATACAAAGGCGCTTTTGGCTGCTATCAAAGAGCAAAAAATACTAGGGGCAGGTTTAGATGTGCTCGAAGTAGAGAAGTTTCCTGCATTGGCAGAACAGGAATGGTATCCGGAACTGATCGCTTGTAAACAGGTTATCTTAACGCCGCACGTAGGTGGTTGGACCTTTGATTCTTACCGTAAAATATCGGAAGTTTTAGCGCAGAAACTGGAAAATTTATAAGGCCAGCTCATCGATTTTCTACTTTCATTGCATGTAAAGACAAGTTAAGCCAATTGGTGACTTGTTCTTAATTTTGGCGCTAATCAGAACTCAAACATGTTAGTGTAATTCCTGTCAAAATATTTGCTTTTGTAAGAATTCACTATTATCTTCGTTAGAAATGAAGCAAGACTATATCGGCTGATGGCCAGTATGGTCTTGTTTGTATTTTAGAGGATTCGGACTGAGGATCCCTGATAAAAAATAGATGTAAAATAAACAAGTATCATAAAAAATATTGAGTCATGACAGAAGTAACGTATTATACGGAAGAGGGGTTGGAGAAATTAAAGCAGGAGATACATTATTTGAAAACCACCGGAAGGCAGCTCATCTCTAAAGCTATTGCAGAAGCTAGGGATAAAGGTGATCTTTCAGAGAATGCGGAATATGATGCCGCCAAGGAAGCGCAAGGCTTGCATGAGGCGAAAATATCGAAATTGTCTAACACCCTGTCCACAGCAAGGTTAATTGATGAGTCTAAACTGGATACCAGTAAAGTACTGGCTTTATCCATTGTGAAAATAAAGAATGTTAAAAACGGAGCAACCATGAGTTACCAGCTTGTGGCTGAGTCGGAAGCAGACCTAAAATCAGGTAAAATCTCTGTGAAGTCACCGATTGCACAAGGCCTGTTGGGTAAATCTGTAGGTGATAAAACCGAGATTCAGGTTCCTGCAGGAAAAATTGAATTTGAGATCTTAGAAATCACCAGGTAATTAATTCTTAAACAGCATAGATGGCAAGTATATTTTCGAAAATTGTTAGTGGAGAGATCCCAGCACATGTAGTGGCCGAGACGATTGATTTTATGGCCTTTTTAGATGTAAACCCTTTAACGATGGGGCATGTACTTGTCATTCCGAAAAAGGAAATTGATTACCTGTTCGACATGGATGAGGAGAGTTACTTTGGACTAACCTTATTCGCCAAGATTGTGGCCGAAGGTTTAAAGAAGGCTTTCCCTTGCATTAAGGTAGGGATGGCCGTGATTGGCCTGGAAGTTCCCCATGTACACATCCATTTGATTCCGATGAACCATGTGAGTGATATGAATTTTAGTAAAGCAAAACTTAACCCTACGCAGGAAGAGCTGGCAGAAGCCGCCGCCAAAATCAAGGCGCAGCTTTAAAAAGATTTCTTGAAAATAATTGAAGCCTGTATCATTCACCATGATCAGGCTTTTTTAATATCCCAGATAAGGTAATGATATTACGTATTATTGGGCTAATTTATGTTTGCACAACTTCTACAGTCTCTAGATTTTGAGCTGCCTCTTGCATCTCCACGTTGATTCTCACTGCGTCGCCAAAGTTTAACGTGTAGCCACTTCTGGTTTGCTCTCCGAAACCCATATAGCTAACTTTAACTGAGTATGGGCCACCCAAAGGAAGCTCCTTAAAAGTATATCCCCCCTTTGAATCGGTAGCGGTTTTCGTCGTAAAACCTGTTGAGTTGTTTTTAACCTGAACGATTGCACCCGGAATCGTTTTGTTTTGCTGATCGGTTACAATACCGAAAATAGATGCCTGTGTAGTTTGTGCAACAAGGGGGTTCTTCACACAAAAGCACAACAATAACATTGTGAATAATAAATTTCTTACCATAATTAGTTTTTTAGTTTGTTTAAGGTACTAAAATGCTACTGAAAGTGTTAATATAAACTTGATGTTAGATTAATAAATTGTTGTCAATTACGGATTTTTATCTTTGAGTGTTAAAATAAAAATACTGCCGGTTAAATCGGTGTGTCTTGAATCAGAGAGTTAATTATTTAGCCGGCTGTATGGAGATGCCAATGATAGTCGAAATATATTGCCGCTTTTTTTAGCGCTTTTTTGCAGGCATGATTAAATGAATTTTGTATCATTGAATACGACGGATAATGTTAAAATTGAGCAGAAAAGTCTATGAAATGGATCACACGTGAAAAACCAAAAATTGATCGTATAGCTTGCCCCTGGCTTATCAAGAAATTCATTGATCCGGAGGCTATATTTTTGTATGTGCCTTTTGATCAGGTGATCGAAAAATCAACAGCGCTTGATGCTATTCCATTCGATGTGATAGGCGTTGAACTAACCCACCGAAACGGGGAATGTACTTTTGACGTCCTGATTAAAAAATATAATTTAAAGGATCCTGCCCTGGCAGTTATGGCTCCAATTATAAGGGGCGCTGATACGGATCGCCACGATTTAGCCAGCCAGGCTTCTGGATTATGGGCAATAGCTGCGGGTATGGCCTACAACATACAAGATGATTTAAAATTATTAGATGCAGGAATGATCATTTACGATGCGTTATATAGCTGGGCCACGCACCTTCAAAATATTAAACACACAGAAAGCCCGGTTGAACAATTGCTTGTAGAAGTTTATCATAAATACCTAAAAAAGGGGTCTAAACAAAAAATTCCCAGTTGGGCAACAGAACTGAAAACCATTATTCAGGATCAGATAGACACCAACTTGGCTTTAAGCCTTACAGGTATCTCAAATGAACTAAACGTAAATCCTGCCTATGTATCCAGGGAATTTTTCAAGTACTTTGACAATCTATCTTTTGGCGAATATATACGGAAGTTAAGGGTTGAAAAAGCTATAGCCTATATAGAAACCTCTGCATACTCTTTATCAGAAATTGGCTATTTAACCGGCTTCTCAGATCAAAGCCACTTTGCAAGAATATTTAAATTACAGACGGGTCTGACGCCCTCTCAATTTAAAAATAAATATGCCAAAAATAGCAAAAAGAACCCCGAAGGGTAAAATTGGTACCAATAGTTAAAATCATTCTATTTTGTCACTTGAAATTGCCCTAGCCTTGTGCTATGCAAATCAATCTATTGAAGACACTTATAAGCATCTCCTTATTGGGTACATTTACACCTGATGATACGCTTGCACAGCAACCCATTTACCCTAAAATAGCAGGGTATATCGGGATTATTCACCCCATCATTACTTTTAATTCAGCGGGCAGCCACACCAATTTTAAAGATAGCTATATTGTTGGAATGCCCATAGGCATCAATATCTGGAAGAGCTCAAAAATTGGTTTTAGCAGCGAGATTGTACCCTTTATCAAAGCCACAACCAGCGGAAGTAAATTCAATAATGTATTATTTCATCCAGGTGTATTAGTGACCCTTGGCAAGGGATTTACTTTTGCAGGACGGGCGGCATTTGAAACATCCGGCAGGTATGGCTTTACCCCTGTTTTCAATAAAATAGTTAAAAAAAACAGCTCAAGTAGTTATTTTATTGCGATCCCTATGCCAGTTCGGTTTGGCAATGACCTGCCTTCGTCCTATGGTGTAGGATTACAATTTGGACTTGCATTTTAAAAGCTACAAAAAAGTAAAACACATGGAAAACTCAATAATTAAACCTGTCTATTCCCGCATGGAGCTTACCCAGTACTTTTTAAAACTGGGTACCTGGGGATTTGGAGGCCCTGTAGCGCTTGTCGGATATATGCACCGGGATCTTGTAGAAAACAAAGCCTGGCTTACAGAAGAAGAATACAAAGAAGGTTTAGCATTGGCACAGCTAGCTCCCGGTCCATTAGCTGCGCAGCTGGGTATATACGTGGGATTTGTTCATTACGGACTTTTAGGAGCTACTTTAGCAGGGCTTGCTTTTGTGTTGCCATCCTTTGTTATGGTGGTTCTGTTAGGGATTGCCTACAAGGCGTATAGTGGTCTTCCAGGTATGCAGGCGATATTCTACGGCGTGAGCGCTTCAGTAATTGGCATTATCGCTGTTAGTGCCTACAAACTGACGATCAAGTCTGTAAGCCAATTAGATTTTACCTCCCTGAAATCCAATTGGCTTTTGATGGTATTATATTTAGTAGGCGTGGTCATTACCGTCATTACTCAAAGAGAAGATGTTTTGCTCTTTACAGGGTGCGGCTTAATATACATGATGGTGAAAGCACCGCCAGAATGGATTAAACGACCCAGTGCGGCACCTTCAATAATTTTATTAAGCGCTGGATTCTGGTCATATGACGGAAAGACATTGCAAGAGATTGGTTGGTTCTTTCTGAAAGCTGGCGCATTTGTCTTTGGTAGTGGTCTGGCAATTGTTCCTTTCCTACACGGCGGTGTCGTTCAGGAATTTGGTTGGCTGACAGAAAATGAATTCTTAGATTCCGTTGCTGTCGCCATGATTACACCGGGACCTGTGGTCATCACGGTGGGTTTTATTGGTTACCTTGTAGCGGGCTTTCCCGGTGCCTGTGTGGCTGCTTTAGCTACCTTTCTGCCTTGTTATATCTTTACTGTCGCGCTGGCACCGTCTTTAAAAAAAATTGCTAAAAATGTCAGTGTAAAAGCTTTTGTGGATGGTATTACTGCAGTGGTGATTGGTGCACTGGTTGGTGCAGTAATTATTATCGCCACAAGAGCTATAGTTGACATTCCTACGGCTATGATTGCCGTATTATCCATGCTTGCTTTGATTTATATAAAAAAAATTAAAGAGCCTCAACTCATATTGGTATCAGCCATAGCTGGTTTATTGTTAAAAACCTTTTTGGCTTGATAACTGCGTTACTTATTAACACCTTAGCATAAAAAAGATGATGATGAGCCAAAATTTAATCAACCAACACCTGCTTGCATCTTTCCCGCAGTTTGAGCCAGCGTTAATCAATGTTCTTACGGAACACGCCACCTTGAAAGAGTTCAATGCAGGTGATTTCCTGATGAATACCGGCCAGTATATGCGTTTCACAATGCTTGTGGTTGAAGGTTTAGTAAAACTTTACCGTGAAGGTGAAGATGGGAGTGAATTCTTTATGTATTATATTCATTCAGGAGGTGCCTGTGCACTTTCGATGATTTGTTCTACTAAACAGGAAACGAGTGAGATTAAAGCAACTGCCGTAGATAAAACAACAGTTCTGGCAATTCCAACAAGTATGATGGATGATTTAATGAAAAACTATAAGACCTGGTATTATTTTGTTTTGGAAACCTATCGTGCAAGGTTCGAAGAACTGCTGGTTGTTATTGATCATATTTCTTTTAAAGCCATGGATGAAAGACTGGAGTTCTATCTTGAGAAACAGCATAAAGACCTCAATACCAGAAAGCTTACGCTGACACATAGTGAGATTGCAAATGACTTAAACTCTTCAAGAGAGGTGATCTCCCGTCTGCTTAAGAAAATGGAGCAGCAAAAAAAAGTGACTTTACATCGGAGTTACATAGAATATCTTAAATAAACAGCTGTGTGACTTACGTCACTATAATTGAGGAATTAACACTCCATATTTGTGTCGCAATTACATATATGGAAATTCTTGCTTACTTCGCATCAGTACTAATCGGCATCTCACTCGGACTTATTGGTGGTGGTGGTTCTATTCTTACCGTTCCGGTGATGGTCTATTTATTTGGTGTCAACCCAATACTAGCCACATCCTATTCGTTGTTTATTGTAGGCACGACAAGCCTCGTGGGCGCCTATCAAAATTGGAGGGACAATTTAGTTAACATAAAAACAGCTTTATTATTTGGCCTCCCTTCCATCTTAACTGTATTTATCATCCGAAAGTTTTTCATCCCATTCATCCCAGCGCATTTATTCTCCATCTCTGGTTTTGAGGTTACCTCAAACATGCTGACTATGGTACTGTTTGCATTACTCATGGTCGCAGCCTCATTTTCTATGATCAGCGAGAAAAAGGCTAAACAACAAGATCTTCCTCTACGATCAGGAAATATCTTAAAATTGTTGCTTTATGGTGTTGGTATTGGAATTACTACAGGTCTGCTTGGTGCTGGCGGCGGCTTTCTACTTATTCCAACGCTGGTTATTCTATTAGGGTTGCCGATGAAAGAGGCCGTTGGAACCTCATTAATGATTATAGCCTTGAATTCTTTAGTGGGATTTGCCGGAGACCTTGGGCATTACCAAATTGATTGGTCTTTTTTATTTAAGGTGTCCTCTATTGCCATAGCAGGTGTTTTTTTAGGAACATTCTTGAGTACAAAAATCGAGGGAGGGAAACTTAAAAAAGGATTTGGCGGGTTCGTATTTGTCATGGGGGGATATATTATTTTGAAAGAGCTCTTCCTAAAACCTTAAGTGACAGAAGTCACCGTTCTGTGAATGATTATACCGGATCTTTGTCTTTCAGCTAATTTTGAATCTTCTATGCTTAAATTTAAATAAAAAAATATGTTAGAACTACTCAGACAACCCTGGCCATGGTATACATCAGGTGCTGCCATTGCCTTCATCATGATTTTACTCCTTTACTTTGGGAAATCTTTTGGGGTTTCCTCAAATTTAACAACGATTTGTACCATCGCCGGTGCTGGTAAAAGGGTTAAATTCTTTGACTTCAACTGGGAAACACAAAAATGGAACCTGCTATTTATATTCGGTGCAATTCTGGGGGGCGTTATTTCGTCCACACTTTTGAACAACGATCAGCCACTACAGCTTTCAAGTGCTACAATATCAGATCTTAAGGCCATCGGTATTTCATTTGATGGTAATTTAAATCCATCTCAATTGTTTGGCCCAGACGCTATCTTTTCAATAAAAGGTCTTTTGATCCTTCTATTTGGAGGAGTACTTGTTGGATTCGGTTCACGTTATGCAGGCGGCTGTACTTCCGGTCATGCCATCTCTGGCCTAACAAATATGCAACTTCCCTCTCTCATTGCAGTTACTGGTTTCTTTATTGGTGGACTGGCAGCCACCTATTTGATTCTACCATACCTATTTTAACTTTTAAACTTTAGACATGAAATTTATTAAATTTATACTAGCTGGCATTTTGTTCGGCATCATCATGAGCAAGTCGGAAGCGATATCCTGGTATCGAATTCAGGAGATGTTCCGATTTCAATCGTTCCATATGTATGGTTTCATGGGGACTGCTGTCGTACTAGGTTCTTTAGCAGTCTTCCTGATCAAAAAATTCAACATCAATGATTATTCAGGTAAGCCCATCGTTTTTCAGGATAAGGACAAAAGTTTCCCCCGTTATATCATTGGTGGCACAATTTTCGGCCTGGGATGGGCATTAACCGGTGCTTGCCCTGGTCCGATGTTCGTGAATATAGGGCATGGCTACTTCGGAATGCTCATTGTAATATTGGGTGCATTAGTTGGTACATACCTCTATGGGGTAATCAAAAACAAGCTTCCGCATTAATTTGAGGCTGTGTGACTTTGATCACCATTTTAAAAATCTAGTTTTTCGAAATTTACTATTAAACCAAAAAGAATATGAAAATTGAACAATTTGAAGATAAGAATCTTTCACATTACAGCTATGCAATAATAAATGAAAGTAACCACGAAATTGTCTTAATTGACCCCGCACGTGATCCTAAACCTTATTATGATTTAGCTCATGAACATGATGCGAAAATTATCGGGGTTATAGAAACTCACCCGCATGCAGATTTTGTAAGTAGCCATTTGCAGATTCAAAAGCAGCAGGGGGCACAAATCTTCGCAAGTAAACTGATGAACCCTGAGTTTTCATTTACCGCCTTTGATGAAGGTGCTGTGCTCGAATTCGGCGAGGTAAAGCTTAAAGCCATGAATACGCCGGGGCACTCGCCTGACAGCATTTCGGTGGTGTTGGAACATGAGGGTAAGGATAAGGCTGTATTCACAGGTGACACTTTATTTATTGGAGATTGCGGAAGGCCGGATTTAAGAGAGCAAGGCGAAAATTTAGAACTGAAACGTGAGCAGTTAGCAAAAAAGATGTACAGTTCCCTGAGGAATAAATTGATGACGCTAGACAACGAGGTGCTTGTATATCCTGCTCACGGAGCCGGTACGCTATGCGGGAAAGCTTTAAGCAAAGCAAATAGCAGTACAATTGGCGCCGAAAAGTCAAGCAACTGGTCTTTACAGGACATGTCGGAGTCTGAATTTGTGGCAGCCCTTACTGCCGACCAGCCTTTCATTCCGATGTACTTTCCTTATAATGTTGAACTGAACAAAAAGGGTGCTCCTAATTTCAAAGAGAGTGTGACTCATATAGTGATGGGCCAAAAAATTGACAATTCAGAAAAGGCATCACGACTTGATCCGCAGATGACGATCATTGACACCAGGAAGTCTGGCGTATATAAAAAACAGCACTTAAAGAATTCGATCAACATCATGGATGGTGATAAATTCGAAACCTGGTTAGGTGCGTTGGTTTCTCCTGGTGACCTTTTCTATCTGGCGGGGGACAATGATGAAACATTGACTGTTTTAATGGAAAGAATTGCCAAAATTGGATATGAAACCTTTATAAAGGAGGCTTTTGTGCTGGATTTCGGACTGGAAGCATCTGCTGAACTGAACTTTGAAGCATTCAAGGAAAACCCGTTTGTCTATACTATAGTGGATATTCGTAATGAAAGTGAGGCTAAAAACCAACCTGCGTTTAAAGGTTCCATTAATATTCCCTTACCAGAGTTAAATAAACGTTTCAATGAAATTCCGACAGATAAACCAATTGTAGTTCATTGCGCTGGTGGCTATAGAAGTGCAGCTGGAAGCAGTATGTTGGAAAATAGGGTTAATGTTGAAGTGTTTGACTTGAGTGACAATATTAAAGAATTTATAGGCGGCCATTAATTCGGTTGATGTCGAAGATTATGGGAATGTAGACAGGTCATGCTTACTGTGTGTCTTTGAGTGTATTATCAGTAAACATTTCGTTTTTTACCTCTGATGACAATTCAATAAACCGCTCATACTGTTTAAGTGCATCAGCAATAATTTCTCTCTTGCTGAAATATTCAATATTATAGCCCAATCGGTTATCTCCGAAATAGGTTTTGGGGATGTAGGTTTGATTAACATCAATCCCTGGAAGATTGTCTTCATTCACCAAAAAATCTGAAATCAGTTTCGATTGAGTCCTGACACCATATGTAAAATCTTCAATCACCTCGTGTTTGATCGTCAGTTCCACCTCCATTCGTTTTTCATTGATTCGTACTGTAGCGGTTATACCCTTTTTATTAAATTCTTCTGCAAGTTCTTCCAAAGCTGGGCGAACGGATTGCTTCAGAAAATTTTCGACTGCATCGCGGTTTTTATAGGAAAGGATGTGCTGAAGCCGTTCTTTCCAAAACTCGCCCGACCAATTACTTGCTGCAGGCGAGTAACCCCTTTCGTAATAGTTGTAGTCTATTATTAAACCCCGGACGAGGCTGTAACAAAACATACACATGATTATTGAGAAGGGTAAAGCGGTGATAAGCGTTAAGGTTTGCAGCGACTGCAGTCCGCCTGCGTTGAGCAACACAAGTGCCAACAACCCCAACATTACGCCCCAGAACAGCAATTGCCATTTAGGTGATTTAGCAGCGTTGTTAGTGGCTATGTTATTCATCACAAAAATGCCAGAATCGGCAGACGTTACAAAAAACACAAAAATGATAAAGATAGCAAGCGAACTGGTCACCCCTGATGCTGGAAAGTAATCCAGAAATCGAAACAGCAATTCATCCGCATTGTTAGCTATGCTACTCAACACTCCATTGGCAGCATTTCGGTCAACCCAGATTGCACTATTGCCAAAGATGGTCATCCAAATGAAATTAAACATTGTCGGGATAACCAACACGGCGCCGATAAACTCTCGAATGGTCCGACCGCGCGATATTTTTGCAATAAACAAGCCTACATATGGCGCCCATGAAATCCACCATGCCCAGTATAAAATCGTCCATTGGAAAAACCAAGGTTGGCTTGCTGGTTCATACGCATGTGTATTGAAAGTTAGTGTAAAAAAATTAGTTAAATAATAACCGATTCCTTCAGAAAAGGAACCAAGTAAAAAAACCGTTGGTCCAACAGCAAGAATGAACACCATGAAGATCACTGCGGTAACAATATTAAGCTCACTCAGAAACTTAACACCTTTGTTCACCCCTGAAGTCGCCGACAAAATAGAAATTATCATAATCACGCTAACAATAATCACTTGATACCCGAATCCGCTGCCTTTCATTAGACCTAGTTCAACGAGTCCGGCATTAAGTTGCACCACACCGAAACCTAATGTAGTGGTGATACCGAAGAATGTACTGCATAATGCAAACGTATCAATGACATCGCCAGCCGGGCCGTTGATCTTATTCTTTAAGATGGGATAAAAGCAACTACGAAGCGAAAGAGGTAACCTAAATCGATAAGTGAAATAGGCCAGGGACAAACCTACCACGCCATATATGGCCCAGGCATGTATTCCCCAGTGAAAGAAAGTGTAAAGCTGAGCATTCCTTGCCCGTTGAACTTCCTCAATTCCGCTAAAGGTCTGATCTGAAAAATGCGACATAGGCTCTGCAACGCCAAAATACATCAGGCCAACACCCATTCCCGCGGCAAAGAGCATGGATATCCACGAAAAAAATGAGAATTCAGGGTCTGAGTCATTGTCTCCTAAGCGGATCGCCCCATACTTACTGAAAACGAGAAATAAAAGGAAAATTACGAAGATGGTCACCGACCAAATGTACACCCAGTTTAAATTGATAAATATCCATTCCTGTACCAGCCCCAATAATGAAGCAGCCTGACCAGGAAAGAAGCTGGATAGAAACGTAATGGAAAGTATAAAGACCAGACTTGGTATCACAATCCCTTTTTTGAAAGTGGAATGTGTGAATAAGCTTTTTAACCTGCTCATAAGCCAACTGATTAGTTTATCTATTTGCAAAGATACATTTCGGATTTAATATTTTGGATTAATAACCTGTTGTATTGTAGCCATTTGACGACGGAGATTGGCTTACTCAATGAACACTTTCACTGAATCAGAAAGGACGCGACTCTTGAACCAATTGCGAAGTTTCTCCTGTTCTCTCTTTGTCTTTTTAATATCGCGTGTCGAAACGAACAGAACCTGGTATTTATTAAGCTTCAAAGAGTCATCATAAAGTAGCTGTTCTGATGTTCCACAAGCAATAATTTCAGGAAAAAGAGATTGAAGCTCTTTTATTAACTTACCTCCCAACTGATTGGCCTGCTCCAAACTGTCCTGCCTACTGATATTTAATATTAAATCTGACTTAAGCCGGTTAATTTCTCTTTGCTGATCATCACTTTTAACCATGACCGTAGTGTTTTCATCTACAGAAAAGCCCTGCTGTATAAATACTTTATCGCTTTCTAATCCATAATGTTTACATTTTGCCAATAGCGCTATTTTTACATTTTGGGGGATAGGTTTTCCACCATATACAAGCTTTAAAGTGCGTTTTGAAGGGTCAATCTCATACTTCAGCAAATAATCTCCTTCAATATGGCTTTCATTTTTGACAAAGGAATTCGCATCTTGATTGAACTGTTCCTGCCTTACTAAAATATATCCAAAATAGATACTGGGAACCAAAGTAACAAACACAACTATGCTTACCCATCGGTTTGCTTTCTGCTTTAGCGCATTATCGGTGTTATTCCATATTGGATATTTTAAGAAACGTACGGTAACAAGTGTGGCCAAGGCTATAAAAACAGTGTTGATGGTGAAAAGATAAAAAGCTCCGAAAAAATAGGCCCAGTTGGCAGTAGCCAGTCCATAACCAGCCGTACATAAAGGTGGCATCAATGCGGTTGCTATGGCTACTCCTGGAATAACATTTCCTTTGTTTTTACTAGAGAGCGCTACAATTCCGGCCAAACCACCTACCAAGGCGATAATTACATCATATATATTCGGTTGTGTTCTGGCTAACAATTCCGAATGCGCTTGATTCAATGGTGTAATTAAAAAGTATAATGTAGACGCAGATAAACTTGAAAGAACAGCAAAACCAAAATTGTAAAGCGATTTCTTAAAAATGCTGAATTCGTAAGTTGCCAGGCCATATCCAATTCCTAAAATCGGACCCATTAACGGAGAGATTAGCATTGCCCCAATAATGACCGCGGTGGAGTTGACATTTAATCCTACGCAAGCGATGAATATTGCAAAGATCAAAATCCAAAGATTGGTACCTTTAAAATATATACCCTTTTCCACCGTATCGTGGATTAGGGCATAGTCTTCTCTTTCTGATGATATATTAAACTTATCTATGATTTTGGTG
Source organism: Pedobacter immunditicola (assembly GCF_037482985.1). Lineage (NCBI taxonomy): Bacteria > Pseudomonadati > Bacteroidota > Sphingobacteriia > Sphingobacteriales > Sphingobacteriaceae > Pedobacter > Pedobacter immunditicola. The sequence continues at coordinate 376,355 of NZ_JBBHKC010000002.1, forward strand.
AAATCCATATGTCGAGTTTTAAAGCTTATTTACCTTGATCTTTTGCTGTTTATACTTAACAATATAGCTCCTGAGAGGCCCGAGATCACCGAAGCAAGCAACACCGAAAATTTAGCTTCTGATAATAAAAAATCATTTCCAGCAAAAGAGAGTAAAGCGATAAATATAGACATGGTGAAGCCAATACCGGCCAGCATTCCCACGCCTATGATATGTATCCAGGTGGCTCCGGCAGGCAAACGGCAGATACCAGTTTTAACCGATAGCCAGGATATTAAAGTTATGCCCAATGGTTTACCGATGCATAATCCAAGGATGATTCCCATGCCAAGTGGCGTGAAAATACCGCCCAACATTTCTTTTTCAAAATGAATATTGGTGTTTGCGAGCGCAAACAAAGGCATAATTAGAAAGTTGACAGGTTTAACCAAGGCATGCTCCAGTTTTTCTAAAGGAGATTCTGTCGCATCAGCCGTGGTCGGTAAGGTCATCGCAACCATAACACCTGCAATGGTGGCATGTATTCCTGAATGGTGAATAAAATACCATATAAATACCCCTGGGATTAAATAAAATAATAGACTTTTAACGCCCGATTTGTTGAATGCAATCAATAACATAAAAATGCCTGCAGCATATAGAAGATAGGTCGACTGAACTTCTTCGGTATAAAACACGGCAATAACCATGATAGCCATCAGGTCATCCACAATAGCCAGGGCTGCGAGAAATATCTTCAGGGAAATCGGTACTTTTTTTCCTAGTAGGGTAATGACTGCTATTGCAAAAGCAATATCGGTAGCCATGGGAATTCCCCATCCTCCTGCCGTTTCATGACCTTCATTTAAAAGAAAATAAATGCCAGCAGGTACAACTACGCCACCCACTGCGGCTAGAATAGGTAACATGGCTTTTTTAGGAGATGAAAGTTCACCTTCCACCATTTCCCTTTTTATCTCCAAACCAACCATCAGGAAGAAAATAGCCATCAGACCGTCATTTATCCATAGCAAAACAGGATAATTCAGTCCTGCAAATGATGTCCCAACTTTTGTTGCCAGGAAGTTTTCAAATGCTGGCCCCAAACTTGTGTTGGCAATGATCAAAGATATAACCACACAAAATAATAGTATAATTCCTCCGGCAGTTTCGGATTTAAAAAACTCCTGTAATGGCTTTATGTTTATAACTTGCTTCATTTAGCGAAAGTAATAAATTCCATAAGAACTGAAATTAAAAACAAAAACTTAGGTAATTTGGACTATTGTATTCTTATGTCTACCTGCAGGGTTTTTATAGCGCCGATATATGTTGAGGGATAAAAAACATGAAAATCGAACAAGTTTAAACGAGTTGGATACGCTCCTAAAAACGGAGTAAGGTATGGAAATTAGGCTGACAAATAGCCTAATCAAATAAATCTTTCAAGTAAAAAGTTTTTTTACAAAAAATCACTGATTTATTGATTAATTTTTATCTCATTTGTCATTTTGGCGATTGAAAATCTTAACCATGATTGGCAAAATTTAAAAAACTATTTAATTTTTGACCTGGATAACATTTACTAATGGCAAAGCATCAATATATAATAGCGATAGGCGCCTCTGCTGGTGGACTTGAAGCGCTAACCGCTTTTTTTGAGCACACCCCCATGGATAGTGTTTCTTATGTGATCATTCCACATTTATCCCCTGATTTTAAAAGCCGGATGGTGGAAATCCTTTCCCGTCACAGCAGCCTGGAAGTTCTTGAAGCTGAGGAGGGTATGAGGGTGGAAACCAATAAGGTCTATTTAATTCCTAATAGAAAATATATGGGGATTAAAGATGGGCAGTTATTTATGTATGAAAAGGAAGGACAGCCCTTACCACATATGACAATTGATGTATTTTTCACTTCCTTAGCAGAGGAAAGAGGAAATAGAGCAATTGGTGTTGTGTTATCGGGGGGTGGCAGCGATGGCTCACGTGGTGCTGTTGCTATAGAAAATGCCGGAGGCATGGTGATGGTTCAAGATCCTTCAAATGCGAAATTTGATGGGATGCCAAATGCTACTATTGCCATCAGCAATACCAGTTATATACTTCCGGCTGAGGAATTACCTATGGCTATTCAACAATATGTCCACGAAGATCAAAATATTGGCATTGAACCTGATGCGCCGCTAAGTGAGGAGTTTTTGTCCAATATTGTAAATTTGATCAAAGGACAGTTTCCATTTGATTTTACCGAATACAAGTTACCTACACTTGAACGCAGGATCAAGAGGAGAATGCTTCACCAAAATATTAAAGATGAAAACCTTTTCTTTTCCTACCTTCAAGAAAATCCGTCAGAAGTCGAGCTCCTTATCGGTGATTTTTTAATTGGTGTTACCTCTTTCTTCAGAGACGCCGAAGCATTTCATATTTTAGAAAATGAAGTAATTCCGCAAATAGTTGAACAAAAATCCGGGAACGATTATATTAAAATATGGGTGGCCTGCTGTGCAACAGGTGAAGAAGCCTATTCGTTAGCGATCCTTATTAAAGAATACCTGGTTAAAAACAAAATGGAAATCGATGTAAAAATCTTTGCTACTGATATCAACAGGACCGCACTTAACCAGGCTGCAAAAGGTGTTTTTTCAGACAAAATTGTTAAAACTGTCTCTCAGCAACGACTAGATGACTTTTTTGACAAGGGGGTGAATAATTATAAGATAAAGCCGGATATACGAAGAATGCTGATTTTTGCCCAACACGATTTAATTAAGAACCCTCCTTATTGCGATGTTGACCTCATTAGCTGCAGAAACATGCTTATCTATGTTAAACCAGCATTACAAAAGCAAATCTTATCCAAACTCAGTTTTGGCCTGAGAAAAAACGGTTATTTATTTTTAGGTTCCAGTGAAAATATATCTATTGCAAAGGATGATTTTACAGAGGTAAGTGCTAAATGGAAAATTTATCAAAGTGTGGTCATCAAGCGGCGCATAAACATTGACAACTCCCTGAGCGCCCCTCTCTCTGATCTTCCGCTGGAATTTATAAAAAATGTAACGAAGGATAAAATTTCTACTATGCAGCCCGCTTTATTACCCAGTATGACCGAAATGATCTTAACCGAAAGCGGGTTTTGCGGCGTAAGCATAGATCAGGAAGGGAATGTGATTCAAGCTTTTGGGGATCTTTCCCCGTATCTTAAATCCGAGCGGTTTAATTTTAACTTGCAACAATTACTACCGGAAACTTTGGCGTTGGCCTTTAGCGCCTCCTTAAATAAAGTAGTAAAGTTAAATCAGCGGGTGAGAATAAATAACATTGAATTTACTGAACCTGATTCCGCCAGAAGCAGTCGGGTAGATTTGTTAATCAGTCCTTTTGGTGACAGGAAGTCAAAAATAAAAGGTTTGATGGTGCTCTTTAAACCTGTTGTCGAAACACCGGAAGGTCAGCGGGCGGGAAAGGATTTTAGTATTGATATCCAAACCAAGGAGTACATTGCCCAATTAGAAGAAGACATTTATCAGTTAAGACAAGACCTGCTTTCCTCCAGTGAACTTCTGGAAAGTTCTAAAGAAGCAATGCAGGCCTATAATGAAGAACTATTGTCAGCCAATGAGGAAATGCAAAGTACAAATGAGGAACTCCAATCTATTAATGAAGAACTGGAAACCATAAATACCGAACACAAATACACTATTGAGGAACTGACAAACCTAAATGATGACCTTAATAATTATTTCCGCAGTAACATTAACGGACAACTGTTTGTAGATCGGGACATTCTGTTAAAAAAATACTCTCCTGGAGCAATTAAGCATATTAACATCCGTGAGAGTGATATTGGTCGGCCCCTAAGTAATATTACGACTAATATCAAGTTTGAAACCTTGATCGAAGACATTAAAAAAGTAATGAGCAATGGGGAGATCATCATACAGGAAATAGAGAGTAACGAGGGGAAAATCTATCAGGTCATGACAAGCCCTTATTTACGGAAAAGCAATAAAGAAATTTATGGTGCTATTATCACCTTTTACGATATTTCGGAATTAAAGAAAATGCAGGACGAACTGAAGGAAACCAGTAAAATGCTTGGTTTGGCGACAGTTGCGGGTGAAATTGGCACCTGGTCTATAAATGTACATACCCGTGAACTCATATCTTCGCATCGCCTCAAAGAGATTTTTAGCTTCCCCACTGAGGAGCAAATGACCTTTGATTTAATGATAGCACAGATTGTTAGCGAACAGCAGTCTTTAGTCCGAAATTCAATCGAAAAATCAATTACAAGTGGCGAAAAATTTGAAATAGAGTACCCTATTCACGGATTCCAGGATGGAAAACTCCGCTGGGTCAGGGCCATGGGAAATCTCACCCATAATAAGGAGGGGAAAACAGAGTACCTGACCGGTATCATGCACGACGTGACGGATCATAAGCTGGACGACATGCGAAAAAATGATTTTATCTCCATTGTAAGTCATGAACTAAAAACTCCGCTCACCTCACTTACCGGTTACTTACAGATTTTGGCTGCGAAGGCACAAAAAGTGAATGATACATTTGGTATTAATGCCCTGGCTAAGGCCAATTACCAGGTGAAAAAAATGACCACCTTGATCAACGATTTCTTAAATGTATCCCGACTTGAAAATGGTAAAATTTATCTGAACAGGCAAACTTTTGAAATTGACGAGCTCGTCAAAGAAATTGTAGAGGAGGTAATGACAAGCACATCTGGTTACCATATTACCCTATTACCAGGCTGCAAGTTAACAGTAAATGCAGACCGGGATAAGATCGGCCAGGTAATTAGTAACCTCTTGAGCAATGCGATAAAGTATTCTCAAAAAACCTGCAATATTGAGGTGTCCTGTGTGGAATTACCCAATGTTGTACAGGTAAGCATTAAAGATGATGGAATAGGTATAAATATCGAGGATCAGGAAAAGTTGTTTGACCGTTACTCTAGAATAGAAAGCATGAATACAAAAACCATTTCAGGCTTTGGAATTGGTCTTTATCTTTCTTCAGAAATTATACAACGGCACAATGGAAAAATTTGGGTGGAAAGCAAAATAGATGAAGGTTCAACATTTTGCTTCAGCCTGCCACTTGTTTAGGCATGCAATTATTCTCCCTGTTTGATTTCTATAGGCCTAAGGCTGGATGAACGTTACGGCTGCTTCTCCAGCATCCTTTTAAGAAACGTTTCTAGTTCGTCAACGGAGTTGGTGACTTTTACCACCTTTCCTGCTTTGTCTACTAAAAAATGCGTTGGATAAGCATAGACATTTAATTTGTCGGACATATAACTTGCTTGTGCCGCCACAGTCTGGTAATCAAACTTTGTGTTTTTCAGAAAAGTTTTAAGAGACGCTTCTTCATCTGTTGCTAAACTCAGAAAAACCATATCCTTTCTATGGCGATAGCTTTCGATCAAAGTATTTAACGCAGGCATTTCCTTGACACAAGGTACACAAGCAATGAACCAACATTTTAAAAGCAGTATTTTACCCTTGGTGTTTTCACTCGTATATCTGTCACCTTCTATGGTTACAAAATCAAACTTTGGAACAGGCCTTCCTTCCATGCGGTAAAACACCAGTTCCTTTTTAGCAAACATTTTCATGTAATCGGCAATGGAACCTTGTGCTCCCGGCGGCGAAGTTTTTAATTGGTATCTTATAGAATCTGTTGGATTGATGGCTCTACTTCTATAGCTGCAAGTTCCGGTTTGGGTGGAGTGTTTACCAGCGCATAGACTTATAATTTGGTATACTCAATGTATGCATTTAACGAGCTACAATCAAACTAAATACTTCCAGTTTCATGGCGTACGATTACCGTATGAAGAAGTAAAGATATTTTTTTTAATAAACTTCGATGATTTATATTGCGAACTTCCAAAATAATATTGTAACCCGAGCTAGTATACATTAATTTTTACTATTCAACTTACCACATAACCAATTGCAAACTATATGAAATTTGGACTCAAAACTAATTGCAGCATCACCTCTTGTGTTTTTTTACTTTGTGTTTTTGTTTTTACCAGTATTAATGGCTTCGGACAACAAATCTCGGGACGCAAAAACAATATCTTTTATTACCCCGATTCCACATCCGTGACAGATGCATACGTCAAGTCTCAGTGTAAGCTTGATATCTACTATCCTAAAAATGTAAAGAACTTTGCAACCATAGTTTGGTTTCATGGCGGAGGAATTACAGGAGGTGGGAAAGAAATTCCCAGGGAGTTAATAGATAAAGGAGTCGCCATCATTGGCGTGGGTTATCGTTTATCGCCAAAAGCAACAGCGCCCGCTTATATTGAGGATGCTGCGGCTGCGGTCGCCTGGGCATTCAAGCACATTGCAGCGTATGGAGGAAACAACAAACTGATTTTTGTATCAGGCCACTCGGCTGGCGGGTACCTGGGAACGATGGTTACACTCGACAAGCAATACCTAAGCAAATATAACATAGATGCCAACAGCATCGCCGGACTGATCCCTTTTAGTGGCCAGGCGATTACACACTTTACTGTTCGCCATGAAATGGGAATAAAAGACATACAGCCTACCATCGATAAATATGCGCCTTTATATCATGTGAGGGCAGATGCACCACCAATGTTGCTGATCACGGGTGATCGGGAGATGGAATTGCTTGGCAGGTATGAAGAGAATGCCTACTTCCGCAGAATGATGAAACTGGCCGGACATCAATCAACCAGGTTATATGAGCTTCAAGGCTTTGATCATGGGGGAATGGCCGTCCCTGCATTTCCATTGTTACTAAAGGAGGTTGCAGCGCTGAAGAAGTCGATCTTGAAACAGTACTTCGGAGGATGATCCTTCAGCCTATATTAAAAATATATTTTAAAAATAATTTACTTAACTGGACGTGCGAACAATTAATGTAGTTTTCAATTGACAAATGACCGACTTCTTTTTTTCGCTTTCAATTTCATCGAAGAGCAATTGAGCTGCTGTCCGACCCATTTCTTCGACAGGTTGAGAAACGGTGGTCAATCCAATTAATTTGGATGCATAATCATCACTGAATCCTACTATTGCAATATCTTCTGGAATGCTCAATCCTCTAGCCTTAATCATTTGAATTGCTTGTATGGCCGTCGGGTCATTAATACAAAAAATCGCATCAGGAGGGTTTATCATATCCAGCAGATGGCTGATATATACATCTCCTTTGTTCGCTGAAAGATCCGAAACAATAATCAAATCTTCATTTATTTCATGTTTATAATGCCTTAATGCATCTAAATAGCCATTAAGTCTTTGCTTGCTCAGTTTAAGTGATTTCGGACCAGCTAAATGAGCTATTCTTTTTTTTCCAGTTTTGATTAAATGTTCGGTTGCTTTATAAGCGCCTTCATAATCATCAACAATAACTTTTGGTACCATCATTTCATCACAAACGCGATTGAAAAATACCACTGGAATATTTTTTCGTTCAAAAACTTTAAAATGGTCAAAATTTAAAGTTTCCTGAGTAATTGACACTAGTAAGCCATCCACCTGGTTTCCTAAAAGTAATTTTGCATTCGCGACTTCCATCTCATAGGATTCATTTGATTGCATGATTAATAATAAATAATCTTTTTTTTTGGCAATTTCCTGAACTCCTAAAATTACTTCAGGGAAAAATGAAGAAACAAAGTCAGGTACAATGATCCCTATCGTCTTGCTTCTTCCTTTTGTTAAGTTTCTGGCAATTATATTTTTCTGATAATCTAAACTCAATGATAATTCAATTACTTTTTCTCTGGTTTTAGCATTTACATTCGGATGCCCGGTAAGTACCCGTGAAACGGTGGATTTACTAATATTCAGTGCCTTAGCAATATCTATTATCGTAATCTGGTGACCTTTCATACCTCATCATTGTTTATTTGGTTAGCGAACTATTGGGAACAGTCTTAAAGTAAGATTTTCCCTGGAAACGAATGTAAAATACTTTTTTAAAGTATGGTAAGCTCTCACTTGTTTGACTAGATGAACTTTGGCAAAGCACACTTGTCATTAATTTCTTAAGATTTAAATAATTTAGAATCTGTTAAATCTATTCTTTTTGGGAACGCTCCCAATTAGTGGGAGCGTTCCCAAAAAGAATAATCACCTATAAGTATATTTTATATCCTTTTAATTTCCCAAATTCATTCTAGATAATGAAATGTTACAAAGGGAAATTCATTATCATAACCAGATATTTAATATAAGCTTGTATGAAGAAAAATTACTTTTATGTGCTTCGGCATATTAAATGGTGTCTGTTTGTAATGCTTGTTTTTTCAGAGCTTGCCAGAGCCCAAACCAATGTGGTAACAGTAAGTGGAATTGTAAACGATGAAAAAGGGATACCCATCCCAGGCGTTACTGTAGTCCAGAAATCAACGAAAAAGGCGAGCGAAACTGATTTAAATGGAAATTTTAAGTTGATAAATGTTCCTGCAAATGCTACGCTAATTTTTTCATTTGTTGGGTATGTAACAAAAGAAATTCCCCTTAATGGTAAAACTCAGTTAAACATATCACTTTTACCTGATTCTAAATCTCTGAATGATGTTGTTGTTGTTGGTTACGGTACACAACGAAGGGCTGCGACAACAGGAGCAATTGCGTCCGTGAAAGCTGATGAGCTTACTCAAACGCCCATTGCCAACGTAGCTCAAGGTCTGCAGTCACGAGTTTCCGGGGTTCAAATTACGCAGAACTCTGCAGCGCCTGGCGGAAATATCAGTGTAAGGATTAGAGGGATAAACAGTATCAACGGAACTTCTGAACCTTTATATGTGATTGATGGTATACAGGTAGTAAACTCCGGAGGCATAACTGATATAAGCCCACTGTCAACAATAAACCCTGAGGATATTGAATCAATTGATGTGCTTAAGGACGCCTCTTCAACAGCTATCTATGGTTCAAGAGGAGCAAATGGTGTGGTTCTAATAACTACAAAACGTGGTAAAAATGGAACAACCAAGGTTGCATTTGATTCTTATTATGGGCAACAGAAAGTAACTAAAACTTTGGCGGTGCTAAATGCTGCTGAATTTGCAAAATCAGATAATGAAGTTTATAACAGGATAATTTACGCAGATCCGTTATCCGTTGGAGAAGGAACTGACTGGCAAGAACTGATTTTCAGAACTGCGCCAATACAAAGTCATCAGTTAAGTATTAATGGCGGAAGTGAAAAAACTCAATTCTTAGTTAGTGGAAATTTTACCGCCCAGGATGGTATTGTGGTTAATTCTGATTTCAAAAGGTACTCTTTTAGAGTTAACCTGGATCATCAGATCAGTGAAACTTTCAAGGTGGGAACCAGCTTGTCTCCATCTTATTCGGTCAACAACAGTGTTCCTTATGGCAGCACCAGTCAGGATGGCGCGGCATTCTCAGGTAGTTTAATGGGTGCTGCACTGGCAGCACCACCAACTTTGTTGCCTTACAGGGAAGACGGAACTTTATATCCGTTTGCTTTGCAGTCAGGTGGTGTAAATGCGGAAGTTGTGAATCCACTGGGATTGGCATCTATTCTGAACAAAACAGATGTAAAACGTACTTTAGCCAATGTATTTGGAGAGGCCAGGTTATTACCCGGATTAACCTATAGAGCTTCCTTTAGCGCGGATTTGCAAAGCAGCTTAAGAAATTTTTACTCGCCAAGGTCGATTGTTAATCCTTTAACGGTTAATGTTACTTCTGGAAATGCAGCCAAAACGAATGCAAATAGTACGCTGCTATTGCACGAAAGCATCCTGACTTATGATAAAAAATTTCACGAGCACCACAGCTTGAAAGTTACAGGGGTATTTGCAACCCAAAGTAATCACTTCACCAGCAATTCTGCCAATTCAAATGGCTTTGGTAATGATGTAACTGCCAACGAAGCTTTACAACTGGGTTTAGTGCAATCAGTAAGCAGTAACAGAACTGCCTATCGGATTGACTCTTATTTGGGAAGAATTAATTACGGATTTAAAGATAAGTACTTTTTGGACCTTACTGCCCGTAAGGATGGATCCAGTGTTTTTGGGGCAAGCCACAAATACGGTTTCTTTCCTGCAGTCGCTGTTGCATGGAGGGTTATTGAAGAGCCATTTATGCAGGAACAGAATTTTATTGATGATTTAAAAATAAGAGCTAGTTATGGTAAAACAGGTAATGCCGGCGCAATTTCTCCTTACCAGTCTCTTTCACTTGTTGGTACGAGTGGAAATAATAATTACGAATTCAACAGAGCCTATAATCTCGGGATTGCAGCCACGGGTATTTCAAATCCAGATTTAAGATGGGAACAATCATTACAAACTAACATTGGCGTTGACTTAGCTTTCTTGAAAAACAGAATCACTTTTATTGTGGATGTGTACGATAAAAAGACTACTGGACTTATTTATAACCAATTACTTCCTTTATCATCTGGTTACAGCAGCATGCTGGGGAATTTTGCAAGTATTCAGAACAGAGGTATAGAAATGGCTGCAAATGCAAAACTACTAACTGGTAATTTTAAATGGAGTGTAAATGGAAACTTTAGTATTAACCGAAATGAGGTATTAAGCATCGTGGGTGGTGTTAGCGAAACGTTTATATCCTCTTATTCTGTTATAAAAGTGGGTCAGCCGCTTGGCATTTTTAAGACCTACGTATTCGATGGTATTTATCAAACTGGCGAAACGGTATTAAGTGGATCAGGCAGTAGGGTTGGTGGGACCAAAGTAAAAGACGTTAATGGCGACGGGATAATATCAAGCAGTGACCAGGTAATTTCTGGAAATCCGAATCCTAAATTCATCTATGGCTTTTCAAGCAATATGGGGTATAAAAATTTCGACCTAAGTGCCTTTTTTGCTGGTAGTGAAGGAAATAGGATTTATAACTTAAGTAGGTATAACTTCGAGAACCCGAGTGGTGGGAAGAACACTTTCGCAGGTGTCGCCAGCAGGTGGTCTACAACAAATGCAAGTAATGAATTTGTAAGCACACAGGGAAATCAAGGGAGCAGGCTGCCAATTTCAGATCGTTTCATTGAAGACGGCTCTTTTTTAAGGCTTAAAAATGTCACTTTAGGTTACAAATTGCCTCCAATAAAAAGCATTTATTCTTTAAGACTTTATGTGAGTGCAAATAATTTATTCACTATGACCAATTATACCGGCTATGATCCGGAAGTAAATAGTTTTGGTAATTCAAACACTGTTTTAGGCGTAGATAATATCGTTTATCCACAATCAAAATCAATCTTATTTGGCGTCCAACTAGCATTTTAATTATTAGATCATGAAAAAATTTAGATATATCGCATTGAACTGCTTGCTCGTAGCAACATTATGTGCTTGTAATAAACTGGAAGAGGCCCCATTTTCCACGATTAGTGCTAATCAATTTTATAAAACTTCAGGTGATGCGCAAGCCGCATTAACGGCAGCTTATGGTTCCTTAAGGACTATTTATGACGGTTCTGCTATATTAATGAGCAGTGACTTTAGCGCTGATCAGGTTTATCCAAGACCGGTAGTTGGTCGCAATACGCTCACTTTATTCAGTTATGATCCTGCTTTTTCAGTCCAAGTTAGTAATAACAGGGTAGCTGAATCTCCTGTTGCTATGTGGTCAGGCTGTTATACTGGAATAGAAAAATGCAATCTTGTTCTGGAGAAAGTACCAGGAATAGAAATGGAGGAAAAGGTTAAGACTACCATTCTGGGTGAAGCATATTATTTAAGAGCATATTATTTCTGGGTATTGACAAAAGCATTTGGTGATGTGGTGATAAAAACTACGACAACAGCTACACAGGCAGATGCTTTCCATGAAAAAAGCGCAAAGGCAGATGTTTACAAACAGATTTATGCAGATCTGGACCTGGCAATTGCCAGTCTTCCTCCCTATAGCGCCTCCATCGTAAGAGGACATGTATCTGCTGAGGTTGCACAGGCATTGTATGCTAAAGTAGCTTTATACAACGAGGATTGGGCTAACGCCTTGGCAAAAGCACAATTGATTATAAATTCGGGTAAATATTCGCTGATGCCGGATCCCAGAAGTGTATTTACCGCTTCTATGAAAGATGCGGCGCGCACTGAGAACATCTGGTCATATGAAAGTGAATCTACTTCCCCTGGAGTTACCCAACAAATGACATCGCTTTATTCTCCTGTTGGGGGCTCACCTACTTATGGAACAACTGGTTTTGGATCAGCTTTCGCATATTATAGTTTCTTTAATTCATTTGCAGTAAATGATAAAAGAAGACAGCTTTTAGATACAACTTATGTAAACCTATCCGGGACTGTCGTTCGTCAAAAAAATATAACACCTGTTACACCCTTCGGTGTGCTGGTGAAGAAATATGCGGATCCGAATAATATTGGCGGAGCTACTGCTGCAAATATTCCAATTTTAAGATTAGCTGATATTTATTTAATAGCTGCGGAGGCCGAAGCCCGGTTAAACGGACCAACGACAACTGCCTATAATTATATCGATGTGGTCAGGACAAGAGCAGGAATAGAGAAATTAGCACCTGGCCTGAGTGCAACGGCATTTATCGATGCTGTTCTGCAAGAACGTTCCTGGGAGCTTTTCGCTGAAGGTGACCGCTGGTATGACCTAACCCGCACAAATACTTTTTTGACGGTAATTCCAAAGGCTATAAATGATATTTTCCCAGTAAGGACACCTACTTCCCGGAATCGTTATTTTCCAATTCCACAAGACGAAATTAATGCTAACACTAAATTAACTCAAAATGATCCCTGGAAATAGCAGACAAATAAAAGTCGGTGTTTTAGGCGTATTCCTATTCCTTTATACCACAATTTATGCCCAGCCAAAAGCCCAGCCGCTTGTGATGAATAACAACCAGGTTAAAATTGAATGGGAAAAAGGCGCTGCGGGTTGGAAGATAAAAATGCTTTCAATAAAAAGAAATGAAAACTGGATAAATCTGAGCAATCCTTCTGGTGAAAGTACTTTGCTTTACAGCGCTGAAAAACCGTCCAAAAAGTCCGATTCGGTATTTAAAACCACTACAGGAGTAAATTTTATTGAACCAGTATACAAATATCAAATTAATAACTGGAATGACAGCACCAATCCTGTATCCTTGAATACGGCAGGGGAAGCCTATTATTTTTATCCAAAAAATGCAAAACGGATTCAAAATAATCGGATTAGCTTTCAGGAGGTTACAGACCTGGGAATAGTTGATACCGAATGGAGTTTTGATTCTAAATTTCCAAGTGATATTGTAATCAAACAAACGCTGCATGTTAAAAAGTCGGGATATTTTTCCATGGCTAGCCCAACTTTAGCCCCAGTTTCAGAAAAGGATTTAACATGGGCTACCGTGCCAGGATATTTCCAAGGCAATAAAATCGAGAAGAATTTTGTACTGGCTTATGCATATGGCAATGGCGTTCCAAATTTGCCTGTTGTTTACAGGGAGCGTAGTGCGAGTACCCTTTCTCCAATGATTAGTTCCAGCAATGGCATTACAGTTTCGGCAATTCCGGATCCAGGTCTAGCCAGAGATCCTTATGCGAAAGATAAGATTACCCATGGAAACTGGCTCGTAGGTTTATCCCACAAAAATCGTAAATCTGAACTTGCACCAACGTTATATTATCCAGTTTTAGGGGAAACCAATTCGGCCCTAAAAACAGGTGATGTTGTAAGCTACAGCTTCAGGTATAGCCTCACAGACGGAGATTGGTTTAAAGCCCTAAATCATGCTATTTATGATATTTATAAATTTAAAGAAGCGCTAAATATGCGTAAAAACAGGCAATCTTTGACATCCAGAATCGAGGAAATGCATCAGTATTTAACAGATCCGGTTACTTCTTTATGGAACGTAGAAGAATATAAAAACATGAGTATTGGTGCGCAGTCTTATCTGGGCGGCGTAGTGGGTTCAGATAAGGACGCGATTAAGAATTCGGATTATGGTGCGATGTGGATGTTGGCTTCCATGACCAAAGATACCCTTCTTACACAGCAGCGACTGCCATATGCAATGAATTTTAAATTTGTACAGCAACAAAACGAGGAAGGTTTTTTTAAAGGTGCCGCCATTGGACAATACTACCTGACGAAGTCGAAAAAGTTTGTAGAAGAATGGGGTGCAGTTGTAGAACCGATCGGTTTGACCTATTATACGATGCTTGACATCGGAAATATCTTGCTTTTTGAACCTGGAAATCAAAAGCTGAAAGAACGCTTAAGAATGGGCGCGGAGACCTTATTAGAATGGCAGAAATCGGATGGAAGTTGGGCTGTAGCTTATGATCGGGAAACAGAGGCTGAGATATTTAGGGAACTGCGTGACCTTAGACCTACATTTTATGGGCTGATGGTGGCTTATCAGCTATTGGGTGATGAAAAATACTTGGTGGCTGCGCAGAAAGGTGCAGATTGGCTGATTGAGCATGCAGTAAATACCGGTAGTTTTTTAGGTGTTTGCGGCGATGCACGGTATGCAGCAGATTTTGCTACCGGACAAACTGCCCAGGCCTTCCTTGATCTTTATGAATTGACAAAACAGGAAAATTACAAACAAGCTGCAATAGCCACAGCAAGAATCTACACAGCTTCGATTTATACACACCCAATTCCCAGCCATCAAAAGAAGCTGGTCAATGGTGTAGTAAGGGAAGATTGGGAAATTGCACAGTCCGGATTGAGCTTTGAACACGGTGGGATATTAGGCTCATCCAATGGAGCTGGACCAATATTACTTGCCAGTCATGCAGGACTATTTATTCGAATGTATGAAATTACCAAAGACCAAATATTTATGGACATGGCTCGTGCTGCTGCAATTGGGCGCGATGCGTTTGTTGATTCAAAAACAAGTGTAGCTTCTTATTACTGGACAACAATGAATGCAGGAGCCGGTCCGTTCCCTCACCATGCCTGGTGGCAAATTGGATGGATTACGGACTATATTATGGCTGAAGCTGAAATGCGCTCTAATGGTAATATCATTTTCCCCAAGGGATTTATAACGCCTAAAGTTGGGCCTCACCGAACTTATAATTTTAAACCAGGTCATATTTTTAAGCAAGCTGTGGAGTTGAAAACAACCGAAAATTTTGTGCACTGCAACCTGCCTCAGGTAGATTATTTCGTTGCAAAATCTACGGATAGCCATAAAACCTATCTTGTTGTTTTAAATAATCAACCGCAAGTTGCCAACGCTAAATTAACCTGGGGAAATCATGGTAAGACATTTAAAAAAATCACGGTAATGGACCGTAATGGGACTAGTCTTTCAAAAATAAATATGCAGCTGGAAACCGCTTTAAGCTTGGAGGCTTACGGTTTAAAAATCCTGGTTTTGGAATAATCATAAATCTTCTCACCCTTAATAAACGCCTAATAATAATATGACTAATCTTGATTATGTAGTGATGGGTGTTTTTGCAGTTCTTATACTTGGTATAGGAATGGCATTTACACGTTCTGGAAGCAAAAGTTCTAATTCATATTTCGAAGCTGGTGGCGAAACGCCCTGGTGGATCAATGGTCTTTCTTTATTTATCAGCTATTTTTCCGCCGGCACGTTCGTTGTATGGGGCTCAATTGCTTACAAACATGGCTTTGTAGCCAATGGGATTCAATTAACAATGGTTTTTGCAGGTTTTTTTGTAGCTGTATTTATAGCTGGTAAATGGAAAAAAACAGGGTCAATAACAGCTGCAGAATACATTGGCCGTCGCTTTGGCACAAAAACTCAGCAGTTTTACACCTTGCTGATTATGATTTACAGCCTTGTTTCGACAGCTGCAGTCCTATATCCAGTTGGAAAAATGATTAATGTGGTTACTGACCTGCCTATTAATATCTGCATTTTAGTAATTGGTGGTATCATAGTTCTTTATACTGCAGCAGGAGGCTTATGGGCCGTATTGGTAACTGATGTTGTACAATTTGTAATTCTTACCGCCGCTGTATTAATAGTTATTCCGTTGGCACTTCATCATGTTGGCGGTATGAATAGCTTTGTTCAACGTGCGCCAGATCGCTTTTTTGAACTATTAAACCCTGAATACTCTGCTGGATTCTTTCTGGCCTTTATGGCTTATCAAATTGTTTACATTGGGGGCAACTGGGCATATGTTCAAAGGTATACCAGTGTAAGCAGCGTTGCTAATTCGCGTAAAGTTGCTTATCTATTTACTGGTTTGTATTTGGTAAGTCCATTTATATGGATGTTACCTCCGATGATCTATCGGGTACTCAATCCTGGTCTTACTGGTTTGCAACCTGAGGGTGCCTACATGATGATCAGCCAATTGGTTTTGCCAGCTGGTTTGATTGGTCTAGTTCTTTCAGGGATGGTCTCCGCCACGGCAAGTAAAGCAAATACCACCATTAATCTTGTTGCAGTCGTATTTGCGCATGACGTTTATAAAAAAATCATACGTCCTCATGCAACAGAGAAAAATCTGATCAGTGCCGCAAGAATTTTTACTGTTTTTTTTGGAATATTAACTATAATCATTGCAATGCTAGTACCACTGGTTGGAGGTATTGTGGAGATGGTACTCAGTACGGCATCCATTGCAGGCGGAGCTTTGTTTGCTCCTATTATATGGTCTTTGTATTCTAAAAGACAAAGCGCAACATCAGTGGTTTTAGCTTCTTTAGCTGGCTTGATCATCAGCTTATTTTTTAAAATAGCTGCCCCGGCGCTATTGGATATCCGGCTAACAAGAGTTTGGGAAACTGCTTTAGGGGTATGCATACCCTTATTTGTGCTTTTACTTGCAGAAATTTTCAACAAGCAACAAGTAGCGAATGTAGTGCAGGAAAGCCAAACGAGCGGCATTGAAGAAAAGCCTAATGTAACTAAGGCAAGTCACCATCAATCGCAAAAACAAAACATATTTGGAATTAAGGTTATTGCGATTTCAATCGGAATTGTTGGTGTTGGGGTTTTTAGTCTAGGCTTCACGGCCAATCAGGGCGTAGTGGCTATGATTGTAGGAGGAATCATTGCGTTGGCTTTTCTTCCAATCTGGCGTTCTGCATTAAAAATTCAGAGAACTATAATTTGATATAATTAATCCTATAAGATGAGAATTACAGAACAAACTGCTCAAAAAAGAGAGAACAGGACCATTGAAGTAAGTACAGATTTGCTGGTTGCAGGTGGTGGCATTGCAGGATGCTGCGCAGCAATCACCGCTGCAAGGAAAGGAATAAAAGTAGTTTTAATTCAAGACAGGCCGGTACTTGGTGGCAATGCAAGTAGTGAAGTAAGGCTCTGGATTTTAGGAGCCACTTCACATATGGGCAATAACAACCGATGGTCCAGGGAAGGTGGTGTAATTGACGAAATTTTAATTGAAAACCTCTACCGAAATAAAGAAGGAAACACCCTGATTCTGGATACCATATTACTTGAGAAAGTTATAATTGAACCTAATATTACGTTGCTTTTAAATACAGCAGTGTTTGACCTGGAAAAAACAGGTAATGCCCATATCAAAAGTCTCCGGGCATTTTGCAGCCAAAATTCTACCACTTACAACATCAAATCAACTCTTTTCTGTGATTCTACAGGTGATGGGATCGTTAGCTTTCTTGCCGGGGCTGCTTTTAGAATGGGTGCAGAGAATAAAGAAGAGTTTGGTGAAGCTTTAGCGCCAACTCAAGAATATGGGGAATTGCTTGGGCACTCCTTATACTTTTATAGTAAGCGCAGTGACAAACCAGTAAAGTATCTACCTCCGGCATTTTCATTAAAAGATATCAAGGAAATACCCAGGTTTAAGGTGCTTAATCAGAATGATTATGGATGCAGGTTATGGTGGATTGAATATGGTGGAAGAAGAGATACTGTGCATGATACAGAGGAAATTAAATGGGAACTGTGGAAAGTAGTATATGGCATATGGGACCATATCAAAAACTCGGGTCAGTTTGAAAATGTCGATGACTTGACTTTAGAATGGGTAGGTACGATTCCTGGCAAACGGGAAAGCCGGCGTTTTGAAGGTTTATACATGCTTAAACAACAGGATGTGATTCAACAACGACATTTTGACGATGCGGTGGCTTTCGGTGGCTGGGCTTTAGATTTACATCCTGCGGATGGGATTTACAGCCCTGAACCGGGTTGCAATCAATACCATAGTAAAGGTATTTATGGTATACCTTATCGCAGTTTTGTAAGTCAAGACATTGATAATCTATTTTTTGCGGGACGCATTATAAGCACTTCGCACGTGGCTTTCAGTTCTTCGAGGGTAATGGCTACCTGTGGGCATGGTGCCCAGGCAGTTGGCATAGCTGCTGCGTTATGCATTCAGCATCAGGTGAAACCGGCAATGCTGCTTGAGCCAAATTATTTAAAAGAACTTCAAGAAGAACTCAATATTGCAGGACAAAGTATCCCTGGATTGCCAATTACCCGGAGGAATACGAAGATTGATTTACCTTCAGTATCAGCTTCTTCTACACTAAAACTTTCAAAAATACCACCTGATGGTGGCTGGTTACATTTAACAATAGCAGAGGCACAATTATTGCCTCTTACGACCGCTCGATACACTTTTAAAATAAAAATCAAAGCAACGACAGATACCACCTTAAAAGCAGAATTAAGGTGCAGTGTAAAGAAGACCAATTATACTCCGGAACAAAGCATCCAGCTTCTTGAAATTCCTGTTAAAGCAATGGAGCAGGAAATTGAGCTCATTTTCACAGAAGCTTTTCCAGTAACAGCCTATGGCTTTCTCATTCTTCACAAAAACGATGCTATCCAGATAAAACTAAGTAATTTCTTATATACCGGAATTACCACTGTTTGTAATGGCAAAAACAAGGCCGTATCCAACAATGGTAGTCAGCAGGTGTCTCCTGTAACCGGTGTGGAAAGTTTTGAGTTTTGGATTCCACGCCGACGACCCGATGGTCATAATATTGGAATGGAAATCTATCCTGCCCTTGAGCCTTATCAGGCAGCGCATGTTCAGAATGGATATACGAGACCTTTTTTGAGTAGCAACGCCTGGGCTGCTGATCCAAACGATCCCGCACCGATGTTAACTTTCAAATGGGATAAGCCACAAACTATTCAAACAATAACGCTCTATTTTGATACGGATTTTGACCATGCACTGGAATCTTCTTTATATGGACATCCTGAAAGCGTTATTCCATTTTGTATTAGGGAGTATACCATTTTTGATAAAAGTAATTCTATAATATATTCCCTTGAAGGTAACCATCAAACTATAAATAAAATTGTGTTAGACCGTCCACTGGAAACAGATGTCCTTTATTTGCAGGTGAAACATCCCGCAAATCATGTGCCTGCAGCGATCTATGAGGTTTTATTTAGCTAAGCTTGAAGTTGTGAGATCGGGAGACTTAATGGGGGAAGTCTGTGTTTAAATTGCTTCCAGCTGGTGATCTTTTACATAAAATAACCAATTAGAGCGCACAAATTATCATATATATAAATCAACATCATGAGTTTATTAAGATTGAAAAAGACCAGTTATTATACCTTTATTTTTTTAATCTGCAGCTTATTAGCTCAGGCACAGAAAACAGAACAAGTAAGCTTGTCACTCGATGGAACCTGGGCATTTAAAACGGATCCTACTGATGTGGGAGAACAAGAAAACTGGTTTAAGCACGATTTCGCCGCAAACGGATGGGAAACGATGAATACGCCTTCAAACTGGGACACCCAGAATGAATACGCAAACTATGTTGGCAAAGCCTGGTACCGTAAAACAATTTCAATTCCTGCCGCCTGGAAAGACAAAACGATATTTCTCAATTTCGAAGGCGTGTACTTTGACAGTAAAGTTTGGGTTAACGGCCAGCTTATAGGGACAAATAACAATGGCTTCCTCCCTTTTGAATTTGATGTGTCTAAGTTGATCCATACAAACAGCATCAATACCATTGTAGTTGGTACAAGTAATGTATTTCGTTTAGGTGCGGTTTGGAACTGGGGAGGCATACGCAGACCAGTAAAACTTGTAGCCGGTAATGCTGTGCGAATCTTGCAACAGCATATTACACCTACGGTAAATCTTTCAAAGAATACAGCTGCAGTTGGGGTGAAAGTTTTTCTTCAAAATTCTGCTGACAAAGAACAAACTGTTCAAGGTAAGGTCATTTTGCAAAGCCCCAATCTTTATCATAAGGAAATATCATTTTCAGTCATCATCCCAGCAAACAGTAAGAAAGAGGTTAATTTAAATGCAACACTTAAGAAAGAACAGGTTCATCTCTGGCATTTTGATGATCCTTATTTATACGATTGTAGTGTGAGTCTTTTCAATGGGGAAGTTTTATTGCAAGAGCAGCATAAACGCTTTGGCATTCGAAAAATTGAAGTCGATAACAAAAACTATATGTTCAAGTTAAATGGGGAATCCGTTCGTTTAATGGGATTTAATCTTGTAGCAGATGATCGGACAACGGGAAACACACTCCCTTTGTGGCGGGTTAAGGAAGATGTAGATATGATGAAAGAAATAGGCTGCAATATGACTCGTATAACTCATTTACCATTAACTGAAGAGATGTATGATTATCTGGATGAAAAGGGAATGCTCATTTTTCCTGAAGTGTCACTGTGGGGGAATTCACAAAATGTAGACCCCGATCAGTCGATGTCAAAAGAATGGCTGGAAAAAATGATTTATAATAATTATAGTCACCCATCAATTATAGGGTGGAGCGTCGGCAATGAGATAGGAGAAAATCCAAAGGTAATGTCTTATGTTGAATCGGCTATCAAGCTGTCGAAAAGTATAGATAGCAACCATTTAGCTGTAATGGTTAGCCACACCGCTGATAGAAGTATTGACCCCATTCAATATTCAGCTCTAGGACTGATCAATAAATATGGAGAAAACCTTGCTCCTGTTACAGAAAAGATTCATCAACTCCATCCGGAAAAACTGTTGTTTTATACAGAATACGGGATTGGGCAACTTAGCGAAGATCTTGATGCAAACTTTGATGCAAAAGCGGTGCTCGATTCTATTCGTCATAAACCTTACTTAATGGGTGCATCCCTTTGGACATTTAATGATTATCGGAGTAGTTTCAATGGAACCAAGGAGTTTTCAGAAAATCGCCCTTGGGGTATAGTGGATGTTTTCAGACAAAAGAAAAAAGCCTGGTATTCGATCCGAAAAGAATATGCGCCAATTCAAGCAATTCAAATAGAAAATATAAAGAATAATGCTGTTGGTAAATCATCCGCTGAAATCATACTTACACCACGAACCAAATTTGACTTACCCGCTTACACCATGAACAATTATCGGCTGGTATGGAATGTGAAAAATGATATGGGAGAAGTTACGAATGCCGGATTTGAAAACTTAACACAGATAGAACCTGGAGATAAAGTTTTAAAAAAAGTTATTCATTGGAATAAGGCTGAAAATATAAGCTCTCTGCAAATCGAATTGGTTTCAGGACTTGATTATTCGCTATGTGATACCATCCTGTTTTTTAACAAACCTAAAACACCTGAAGTGATCCAAATTACTGGAGCCCGAACACGTTTGAATAGTGCTCCAGGGAATACCGGGACAATTCGACTGGTTTTCAATAAGGACCAAACTGCCACAGCCTATAAAGCCAGGTATGGTAAAGAGACGTTGACGAATGAAACCCCATTAACAATAAATCATTATATTGATATAAAGGGCTTGGAAGCAGGCTCTACCTATAAAGTTACGTTGAGTGCAGTTAATTCAACGGGAGAAAGTGAGCCAACAAAGATTCATGAAATTCCAATAAATTATGCACTTGCAGCGCCAGTGATCCGATACATGGAGCCTGCCCATAAAGGTCTTTTTATTGGATACAGTACACTTCCTGATGATTATATTTTTCAGGTTCAACATACCACAAAAGCTGGAGATTACGAAAATGCGAAAACCATCCAGTCAACAAATAAAGGTGTTTTGTTTGTTCCAGATCTGGTTAATGGCCAAAAATACTATTACCGGATCAAATCCTTAAAAGAAAACTTGTTTCCGAGCCTATGGTCTGAGGAAAGAATGGTGATACCAGATGGTGGACAGTTAGCAGCTGTACCAAAATTGAATTTCATAATTCAAAAGGGTGACGAAGCGCACATCTTATTTGAGCCAGTGAAAAAGGCCATTGGGTATGTATTACAATATAAACAGCTTGCTGCTAAAAATTGGGAAAGCATAAACATTACCGCTGCTCAAATTCGTCATTTTCATGTTTCTGGATTAAGTAAGGGGAAAAAATATGATTTCAAGTTGTCGGCTAAGAATGAAAATGGGCAATCCTCTTTCACAACAGTTAGGCAATCCCAATTGCAGGAATAAATGTGCTAATGTTTAACAACTTTTTATCAACCAGTAATGAGCTATGATGAAATATAAATCCCGGCTATCAAATTTTAGAACCTAATATAAACTATAATAATTATGAAGGATAACAGACGAAATTTTTTGAAGGCACTTGGTGTAGGTTCTGGAACATTACTTGTAAACCCAACCTTTGCCTTTGAGGTGAAAGACGCTAAGTTAAAAGACATAAAAAAGAACGATAAAGTCCACGTTCGCAGGAAAATAGAAACGGAGATTTTGATCGTTGGAGGTGGTCTATCTGGAGTTTGTGCTGCTTTGGCAGCTGCAAGAAACGGCGCTAAGGTAGTCTTAATTCAAAATCGTTCACGTTTAGGGGGGAATGCAAGCAGTGAAATTAGGATGCACATTGTTGGCGCCAGCAGTTTGAACCAAGTATGGCGGGAAACAGGAATTCTTGAGGAGTTTATGCTTACTGAATCTGTGACGAACCCCCAGGTTTCTTACGAGATGTTAGACTATGTTCTCTATGATAAAGTATTCTCTAACAAGAACATTACCCTCTTGCTGGATACCGTACTTTTTGATGTCTTTACCGGTGGCGATAAAATAAATACGGTTCATGCTTATTGTTCTCCTACAGAGGAACTTTATGAAATTTCTGCAAAAAAGTTTGCTGACTGTACAGGTGATGCTACGCTTGCTGCTATTGCAGGCGCAGAGTTTATGAGAGGCAGAGAAGCGGAGTCTTTATGGGGTGAATCGCTCGGACTGGAAAAAGCTGATGAGATTACAATGGGCAATAGTCTGATGTTTGAAGCTACCGAGCAAGACAAACCAATGCCATTTGTTGCACCTTCCTGGGCCAGAAAGTACACTTTTAAGGACTTTCAGCATCGAAAAATAAATTCTTACGAATATGGATATTGGTGGATCGAACTTGGCGGAATGGAAAATATTATCAATGACGGACAAAAACTACGTGATGACCTGATGGCAGTGGTCTTTGGTATTTGGGATTACATCAAAAATTCAGGTGATCATCCTAAATCCGCAAATTGGGCACTCAGTTGGTTCGGGACGATCTGTGGAAAAAGAGAAAGTCGCCGTGTTACAGGTGATTATATCATGACACAACGGGACATTCAGGCACCTACTTTGTTAGAAGACAGGGTTGCTTATGGCGGTTGGCCTTTGGATGATCATCTCCCTGCGGGAATGGATGATACCTCACAAATGCCTTTTCGTTCGATTCCTTTGAAAGGGCCTTATTCCATTCCGATGCGATCGCTGTATAGTAAGACCTTTAGTAATCTCTATGTAGCGGGAAGGGATATCAGTGTATCTCACGTTGCATTATCATCTACCCGGGTTATGGCCACCTGTGCAGTTATTGGTCAGGCAGTTGGAACGGCAATGGCTTATAATTTAAAGGAAAACATTACGCCAAAAACTTTATGTGCAGATCAAAAACACATCACTAAGCTCCAACAAATTCTATTACGGCAGGATCAGGCCATATTGGGAGTGACCAATATGGATGAAAATGATTTAGCGCGTATAGCAAAGGTAAATTCGTCACATGAATCGGCAGATGGAAAAGCAGCGAATGTAATCGATGGCTTTAACCGAGATGTTAAAGATGGTGAGACCCATCAATGGCGTGCAAGTTTAGCTAATGGCGAGGCCTGGATAGAACTTCAGTGGAAGAAAACACAAAAAATTGGAAGTCTTGAATGTACTTTTGACACAGGCTTACAAAGGTCTTTAAGAATATCTGGCCAAAAATCAGTAATGAAAAACCAGGTAAGAGGTTATCAGCCAGAAACGGTTTCTGATTTCAAGATAGCGTTTAAGAAGAATGGAAAAGTTGTTTATGAACAAAATTTCGAGCAGAATTATTTGCGCAAATTTGTGCACGAATTTGCGCAGGTTCAGGCAGATGCTGTCCGCATTACCGTTTCAAAATCACATGGAGATGAGTTTGCGAAAATTTTTGAGATCAGATGTTATAGTTAGATCTTTTATCTTTCAAAAAATATACAATAAAGAATTATGAAATTATACGGACTTATTACCCTGTTATTCTTTGTTCAGTTTTCCTTTGCCCAAGGGAAAGCTGAACAAGGGAATAAGTCTGTCCATGCTTTTTGGTTCCAGGTGAATGATTTAGTAAAAACAGAGATCAAGCTTGAATCTAACGAGGTGGGAAATCCTAAACTTTATACATCCCATTTACAAACTGATGTCTGTTCCGATGGGTTATGTAAACCAATCAATATCACCATTGAATGGAACCTGCTTGGCCATTTTCATGGTTATAAAACAGATCAAAAGCATGTTCTTACTAAATTTGATCATGTAGAACTGACCGCTGAGGATCATAAAAAACTACATCAAATTCTTTCTGATACGGCTTCAATTTTGCGTGACTATAAAGTTGAAGACATGATTGACACTACCTCGTTTGTTCGCTCTTTAAAAATTGACGCGGTTACTGGGGCGACCAGCAAAACATTTGATGGGGTCACAGTTGAAGGCGCGCTTTATACCGTTTATACTTTATGGCATTTCATTAACGGGGATGTACGAAAAAATATTCTCAATCATACACGCTCGTTGTTGTCGGATTCTTTTGTGCAATATATGCTCAAATCTGATGACAGAGATCAGATCAGCTTCATTTTAGCAAACATTACGGATTTGCAACGTCAAGCGTTCTTGCCGGAAATCATAAAACTTGTATCTCATCCGGATGATTACATCCCCCATTTTGCACTAGCGCAACTAACAGATAAAACTTTGTCAAACTATTCAAACCAACATCTTTTACTGGGTTATATTCCAAACGTAGCACCCCATTTGCAAAATGCAATATTAGATCGTCTTAAAAATGTAAAGCTGGATAATAAGGGGCTAGCATCATTAATTAATTCCATGCCAGGTTTAAAGGCCACACAGATGAATAAGGCCTTTACTATTATAGAAAACAATAAAACTGCACTTAACAAAAAACTGCTAAAGGAAATTGAAAATCTCCCTAAAAAATAAGACAAGGGAATTTGCCCAAAGGTCAGCAGTAAACAGCTAAGTCGAAAGGCTTACACTATCATTTTCTTTATTAATGAAACTTGTCCTAAATGATAATAGCTGTGTTCAATAACACCTTCAATATTTCGCAAATATGTTCCATACTTTTCATCCACGAAAGTCTGGTCTAGCCTGTCATCCGGCATTTGCTCAACTTTATTTATGAAGTTTTCAGCATTGCTTAAAAAGTTATTGACCAATTCATTCCAATCGGTTTCAGACTGAATTATTGGAAGATCAAAACTATATTTATCACTAATCTCCAGCTTCCCACCATTAAATACGTTCAACAGTCCTACCAGATAATAATTTATATGAAAGGTCAAAGCCGCAATGGTATTTAAGTTTCCCATTTTTTGAGTTGCTTGTTCCCAATTTGTACTTAACAGCTGTTCCTTATAATTTGTATTAGCAATCCAATGTCCATCGAGTAGTACTTCTCGAAGTCGGCTTGCAGTAGATAAACTTCTTGTCATGTCGTCATCTAATTAAAATGGGCTTTTTTAGAACTGGTTTGATCAGCTTGGTGTTTATTCTAAAATAGGCAAAAGTTTCTAGTGGAGCGCGACGGATAAATTTAACAATTATATATAGATGTGCTTTCCTTTAGTATACCGCGTACAAATGTGTAATAATTGGTTTATACCTTTGGGGATAGTAAAAATAAAGATCAGAATTTAGAAAATACAATATGAAACAGAATAAGATCGGCGTGGGCATTATTGGGGCCAATACAACCAGTTGGGCAGCTATGGCGCATATACCTGCATTGCAACTTATCCCTGAGTTTGAACTTATTGCTGTAAGTACCACAAATATGGCTTCTGCAAAAGAAGCAGCCGATAAATTTGGCGCTAAACATGCATTTGACAAGGAGCATGACCTGGTTAATCATCCCGACGTAGATCTCGTAGTCGTGGCTGTAAAGGTGCCTTATCATTATCAGTTGGTGAAAGCTGCCATTGATGCAGGCAAAATGATTTATTGCGAATGGCCTTTGGGAAATGGCACCAACGAAGCTAAAGAATTGGCCGCGATGGCTGCTGCTAAGGGTTTAAAAACTTTTATAGGTTTACAGGCAGTTTCAATACCCGAGATTACCTATCTGAAGGCTGCCATAGCAGATGGATTGATCGGCGAAGTATTGTCTTCTTCAATGTTGGGTTCTGGTGGTGTATGGGGTCCTGTAGTCCGCGATGAAAGTTATTTATATCTCAACGACCCTAAGAATGGCGCAACAATGATGGATATTGCTTTTTCTCATAGCTTGGCAGGCTGTATGCATGTACTTGGAAATTTTAAATCGATAAGTTCAACGTTGGCACATCGCCGTAAAGAGGCCGTTTTATTAACTGACCAATCTATAGTGCCGCAATTAACTATTGACCAGGTAGCCATTTCAGGGATACTTAAAAACGATGCCTTAGTCAATGTCCATTATCGTGGCGGCATGTCAGCCGGCATCAACTTTCACTGGGAAATCAATGGCACCAAGGGAGATATCGTAATTACTGGAGATCTCGGACAAATGCAATTAACGCCTGTTAAGCTGCAGTGGGCAAAATCTGGTGAACCGTTAGCAGAGCTCCCCATCCCTGCAGCATACCTAAGCAAAGATTATCCAGCCCAGCCGGTACGTGGTTTATATGCTGCTTATAAAGCAGTACTGAGCGACTTACAAAATCAAAGCAATGTTGTCCCTGATTTTAATGACGGCGTGACAATGCATCAGCTCTTAGATCGTATTCATGAATCTTCGTTGCAGGGGAAAAGAATAAGTCTTTAGCTAACTGATCAATTAGTGGCAAAATACCTGAAATAGAATGTGGAAAAGCAACTCCTTGATCATTAAAGGAGTTGCAGGTTAAAAAAATTAAAAGGAAATATCTTCAGGGATAGCGTCAAGACTATAATATTGATGACTGACTTTTCCTTCTTTTACGGTAACGATTCTAATTCCTGATGGATCTTCACCTAAAGGCTTCCCAACCGGTCCGGTGGTCACCATTTCCATCGTACCTGATTTTCCAAAAGAGTTTCTGTGGTAATGACCTGCAAACACATGACTTACACCATACTCATTAAATAAGTTTAGGTATTTAGTTCGTGTGTTCAAAGGAAGATTAAAATATGCATCCTTTTCTGCAGGATCTGTCAAAAACCAACCATGGTGTTGAAATACCAATAAAGGGTTGGCGCCAGCGCGTTTGGCTTTCTTCAGTTTTTTCCTTAACCATTTATCTTGCGCTTTAGCCTCCTGCTCCACAAATGCAGGACTTTTAAAATAAAGGGAATTTAACACGATTCCATACATTCCATTATGTTTAATGGTATAGTAATCGCGGCCAAATTTCTTGCGGTGAGCCTTGATGTCAGTTGTTTTAGGGTCATTGTTAACGTCGTGATTTCCAGCGAGATGGTAAATTGGAATGCTCGGGTCAAGCAGGCTAACAATACGCTTGTATTCATTAAGCTGTGCAACGTCACCTGGCAGGTTAATTAAGTCGCCGGTTACGATCACAAATGCCGGACGCAGCTTGTTGGCAGCAGCTATTGCCTTTTCAAAATTCTCAGTTTCCTTTTTGAAATCCTTATTGTCCGTAAAGAAACCAAATTGAGTATCCGTCATCTGGATAAAGAAAAAGGGCTTCTGCTGTTGCGCTGATGCTCCGAAACTGATGATTATTAAAGCAAAGGCAATTAATAGCGATTTGATTGAATTAACATGATTCATATTTATCAAAATTTAATCAGGCTACCAACCGGTATTCTGAGGTTGAAGATTTGAGTTTACATCAATTTCCTGATTTTATTCAACTGTTCATGAGCAAAGGCGTCGGCAACACCGCTTCGTTGGCTGCCTCCGCGTAAATCAGCACCCCATATGCTGTTCTGATCGGGAAGCAATACGGGTACTGTCAATACAAATATATTTGTATTCAAATGTTTTCAAGAATAAAATTAAGGATCTGCGTGTTGAGAGGATTCTCACCGTACTCACCCCTTACCCAAACCTCACTCACACCAAACCATCACTAAAAAATAACTCTTCACTACCACCGACCTGCTACCGACCTCGTACCGGAAAACCGGTAAAAAACCCGATCGAAATCCCTGTCAGGTATGACCTAAATAAACGCCGGAGTTTAATGATCCTTTGATCTAACCTAAATGATCAGCAAACGAACGGCAAACGATCAGCAAATGAAAACCTAACAATCGTTCTCCTTACTTTAATTTATCATTATTCTGATGCCTGTCCGCATCCCTGACACTGTTCTTCGCCATCTTTTTCTCCAAAGCCGAGGTTAAATCAATGCCGGTTTGGTTGGCTAAACAAATCAATACAAACAACACATCAGCCATTTCCTCACCCAGGTCAACAGCTTCATCACTCTTTTTAAAAGATTGCTCACCATATTTCCTCGACATGATTCGGGCTACCTCACCAACTTCTTCCATTAAAATGGCCGTATTGGTCAATTCGTTAAAATAACGGACTCCGGTAGAGGTGATCCATTGATCTACATTTTCCTGTGCTTCCTTGATGGTCATTATTCTTTGTTTTTAGTATCAATGATAATCGTTACCGGACCATCATTCAAAAGACTGATTTTCATGTCGGCCCCGAAGATGCCGGTTTGTACTTCCTTCTGGATCAGACCTGAAAGTTTTGTGGTCATGCTTTCATACATCGGGATGGCCTTATCGGGTCTTGCAGCGCGGGTAAAACCCGGCCTGTTGCCTTTTTTGGTGGCGGCGAATAAAGTAAACTGACTGATCAGCAAAATGTTGCCATCGATATCAGCAAGGGATTTATTCATCAGCCCATTTTCATCACCAAATATACGTAAGCCTGAAATTTTTTGTGCCAGCCAATCCAGGTCTTCACTGGTATCCGCATCCTCAATTCCAAGCAGGACTACGAAACCCTGCTCAATGGCACCTGTAATCTGTTCATCTACACAGCAGCTTGCCTGTGTTACGCGCTGAATAACTGCTCTCATGATATGGGATTCAACCGTGTTAAGCCCGGGTTTCGTTTCCGTGGAAAATACTTAAATAACTTTCATACCTGCTGAGGTCGATTTTGCCTTCCTCAACGGCTGTAATCACCGCACAGCCCGGTTCATTGACATGCCTGCAGTTGTTGAACCTGCACTGGTTCATCAGGGCACGCATCTCCACAAAATAGTGGCCCAGTTCTTCCGGGCGGATGTCAAAGATGCCCAGTTCCCTGATGCCCGGCGTGTCAATTAAATAACCGCCAAAGGGTAGGGTATGCATCTCGGCGAAGGTGGTGGTATGCTGTCCTTTATCACTGGATTCAGAAATAATACCGGTTTTAATTTCCCGACCGGGAAGTAAAACATTGATCAGGCTGGATTTACCCACACCCGAATGCCCTGAAAAAAGCGTCGTTTTATCTTTAAGCAGCTTTTCTATCTGATCTATATTCGTGCCTTCTAAAGCAGAGACCTCATAACATGGATAGCCGATTTTTTCATAAATGTTTTTATACTCGGCCAGTATTTCCAGTCCTTCGCCTGAAAATAAATCCAGTTTATTAAAAATAAGCATCGTTGGGATCCTGTAAGCTTCTGAGGTGACTAAAAAGCGGTCGATAAACCCTAAAGATGTTCTTGGCGAGGCCAGGGTCACAATCAGAAATGCCTGATCGAGGTTGGCCGCGATGATCTGCGCCTGTTTCGATAGGTTGATGGATTTGCGGATGATGTAATTTTTCCGTTCGATCAACTTATGAATCACGCCTGTATTGGCATTTGGTTCCAGGTCAAACTCCACCTGGTCGCCTACGGCAATAGGGTTGGTCGTTTGAATTCCCTTGATCCTGAACTTTCCTTTAATTCTGCAGTCGTAATTCTGGCCATCCGTTGCATGTACCTGATACCAGCTCCCTGTTGATTTTATGACTAATCCTCGCATATGATCTGGTAAAGGTATTGAAATAATATTTTCTTATAATCATTTGGTATTTAGAAAAATATAACTTTACTTTATACCTAACAATTAAGTGTATATCGTAAAAATGTATAACCTGTATTCAACCATTATTATTATTACTACAACCATTACCGGGGAAATCCGGGGGGAGGTAAGCTAATGGTTAAAAAATTATATATATAGAAACCACAAAAAGCGCCTTCCTCTAAACAGGAAGGCGCTTTTTTTTTAAACCAAGAGCATGAATATTTTAAAATTTGGCGGTACATCGGTAGGATCGGCCAAAAGCATCAGCGCATTGCTGGACGTTGTAGAAGAATCACGAAAAAAAGAAGACTGCATTGTCGTACTTTCCGCCATGAGCGGCGTTACTAATCTCTTACTGGCGATGGCCGAACAGGCACAGCGAGGGGAAGATTACTCAGAAAATTTGTTAGCGATTGAAGAAAGGCATTTTGAAGTCATCCGTACTTTATTGCCAGCATCCGCACAAAACCCTGTGTTCACTAAACTAAAGATTTATTTTAATGAACTGGAAGACATACTTCAGGCTGTATATAACATTAGAGAGTTAACTGCACAGACCAAAGATTTAATTTTAAGTTATGGTGAACGCTGTTCTGCTTTTATGGTTTGCCATATTGCCAAACAAAGATTAACTGATGTGGAGGCCGTGGATGGCACTACTTTAATTAAAACCGACAGTAATTTTGGTCAAGCCAGGGTAAACATGGAATTGAGTGAATTGCTGATCAGCGACTATTATGCCGCAAATCAAGGAAAACTGCTGATTGTTACTGGTTTCATTTCCAGTAACGATGAAGGACGCGTGACTACCCTGGGCAGGGGTGGTAGTGATTACACAGCGGCAATTTGGGGTTCTGCGTTGAACGCCAACGAGATCCAAATCTGGACAGACGTGAACGGTATGCTTACCGCAGATCCGAGAATCGTTGAAAAAGCATTCTCCTTATCTGAATTGAGTTATATCGAGGCGATGGAGCTTTCTTATTTCGGTGCCAAGGTCATTTATCCGCCAACCATGACACCGGCCTTCCTCAAAAAAATACCTATTGTTATTAAAAATACTTTCGATGCTGATTTTCCAGGCACTTATATCCGCCATGATGTTAAAAAATCAGAGCTGCCGATAAAAGGTATATCTTCAATTGATGATATTAGCATCCTGAACCTTTCTGGCAGTGGCATGGTGGGTAAAGCTGGGTTCAGCGGCCGCTTGTTTTCCCTTTTATCCAGGGAACAGATCAATGTAGTGCTCATTACGCAAAGCTCATCAGAACACAGTATAACTTTTGCTGTAAAGCCTGAAGACGCCGTTAAAGCGTTGAATTTAATCAGTAAAGAATTTGAACTGGAACTGCAGGCCAAGAAACTGGAGTATCCGGAAGTGGAAAAAGAACTTTCTGTGTTGGCCATCGTTGGCGAAAACATGAAACATACACCCGGCATATCTGCCAGGTTGTTTAATGCCCTGGGAAGAAATGGTGTCAACGTCCGGGCAATTGCGCAGGGATCATCAGAATACAATATCTCGGTGATCTTATCTAAATCAGACCTTTCTAAAGCAGTTAATGCCGTTCATGATGCTTTTTATGCAGAACTGAAAAAAACATTACACATCTTTTGCCTGGGTACGGGTAATATCGGCAAGGAATTGTTCAGGCAATTGGAAAAACAAATGCCTCACCTGGCAAAAAACAACGACCTGCAGGTGAAAGTAATGGGTATCAGCAATACCAAGCAAATGTATTTGAGTAACCATGGCTTAAACCTGGAAAACTGGCAGCTTAAACTGCAGGAGAAATCAGAACCTGCAGATTTAAAATTGTTTGTGAAAAAAATGAAGGCATTGAACTTGCCGAATTGTGTTTTCGTAGACAATACTGCCAGTGCAAACCCGGTTAACTATTACAAAGAGATCCTGGAAAGCAGTATTTCTATTGTAACGTGTAATAAGATTGGTAATTCGGCCGATTTTGACCAGTATCGTGCCTTTAAAAATGCAGCCAGGAAGTATGGTGTAGATTTTTATTATGAAACGAATGTGGGTGCTGGTTTACCGATTATCCGCACACTAAAAGACCTGATGATGAGTGGTGATAAAGTAGGCCGCATCGAAGCGATCTTGTCAGGCACTATTTCTTATATATTCAACAACTTTAAAGACGACAAGCAATTTCATGCGGTGGTGAAAGAAGCCCAGGAAAAGGGATATACCGAGCCTGATCCGCGTGATGATTTAAACGGTAAAGACTTTATGCGTAAAATGCTGATTCTTGCCCGTGATGCTGGTTATCCGATGGAAGCTACTGATATCTCTATTGAAAATATATTGCCTGCTGCTTGTCTTGCCGCTACTTCGGTGGCTGAATTTTACCAGGAACTGGAAAACAATGCTGCCTATTTTGAAGATATGAAAACAAAAGCTGCCAACCAAAAGCAGGTTCTTCGTTATATCGGCAAACTGGAAAACGGAAAAGTAGAAATTACCTTGCAGAGTGTTGATGATAGCCATCCTTTCTTTGCGCTTTCTGGAAGCGACAATATCATTTCTTTTACCACAGACCGTTACAATGACAGGCCACTGGTGGTTAAGGGGCCTGGAGCGGGTGCTGAAGTTACCGCTGCGGGTGTATTTGCTGACATTATTAATGTGGGCAAGAAATGAGAGAATCTGTAAAAGTTTTTGCACCGGCTACCGTAGCCAATGTTGTTTGTGGATATGATGTTCTTGGTTTTGCAGTAAATGCGCCCGGCGATGAGGTGGTGATGCACATCACGGATAAACCAGGTGTTACCATATCGAAGATTACCGGTGATGATGGGCGCTTGCCACTGGATCCCTGTAAAAATACAGTGAGTGCCAGTGTACAGCATTACCTGCAGCATATCGGCAGAAATGACGTTGGGGTAAGTATTGAACTGCATAAGAAAATGCCAATCGGCAGTGGCCTGGGCTCTAGTTCGGCCAGCACCGTTGCGGGATTGTTTGCCATAAATACGCTGATGGATAATTTCCTGACGAATAAAGAACTGGTTCCTTTCGCCATGAAAGGGGAGGAGCTTGCCTGTGGTTATGGTCATGCAGATAATGTTGCCCCGGCCTTGATGGGCGGATTTGTCCTTATCAGAAGTTATCACCCGCTTGATGTAATCAGTCTTCCTTTTCCTGAGGAGCTTTGTGCTGCAATTGTTTATCCTGAAGTGGATGTGCCTACAAAAGATGCGCGTCAGATGATCCGCTCTAAGGTATTCCTGAAGGATGCCGTAACCCAATGGGGCAACGTGGCCGGCTTAGTAAGTGGTTTATTTTTAAAAGATTATGATTTAATTGGAAGAAGCATGGTGGATATCCTTGTTGAACCGACACGGTCCATCCTGATTCCTGATTTTTATAAAATGAGGGCGCTGGCGATGGATCTTGGCGCAATAGGTTTTGGTATTTCCGGTTCTGGTCCTTCGGTGTTCGCCCTTACAAAAGACGAGCAGACGGCCCATGCCATTACTACTGCATTACAGCAACAGCTGAAAAGTAGCCACATCAATAGCCTGGCTTTTGTATCGCCTGTAAATAAACAAGGGCCTGTGATTCTTGATTAATCATAAATTGTAAAAAGATGCCGGAACGAATCCGGCATGACGAAAATATATAAAAATGAAATTATACAGCACCAACAACCGTCTATTGAATGTCGACTTCCCCGAGGCCGTTTTTAATAGCATGCCCCAGGATAAGGGTTTATATATGCCGGACCATATTCCAACTTTAGATCCCGACTTTATCAACAATATAGGTGACTATACTTTGCCTGAAATTGCCTTTAAAGTGGCAAGTACACTTTTAGGTGATGCCATCCCGGAAGCAGATTTAAAACTGCTTGTCGAGGATGCCATTAATTTTGATGCTCCTGCCAGGCGCCTGGATAAAAATACCTATGTATTGGAATTGTTCCACGGGCCTTCGCTTGCGTTTAAAGATTTCGGTGCCCGCTTTATGAGCAGGGTGATGTCTTATTTCCTGAAAGATGATGAGCAGATGCTCGATGTATTGGTCGCCACTTCAGGTGATACCGGCGGCGCCGTAGCCCTGGGTTTCCTGGGTGTTCCAAACACAAGGGTAACGATCTTGTATCCTGCTGGAAAAGTAAGTGAGATCCAGGAACTGCAGCTTTGTACCAACGGACAAAACATCCATGCAATAGAAGTCAACGGCACTTTTGATGATTGTCAGCAGTTAGTGAAACAGGCTTTTGCCGATGAAGAACTCATTGCGAAAAGACGATTAACTTCTGCCAATTCCATCAATATCTCGAGGTTAATACCACAGACGTTTTACTACTTTTATGCTTATGCGCAATTGGTTCAGCAGGGTAAAACTGATGTCGTTTTCGCTGTCCCAAGTGGGAATTTCGGGAATCTGGCTGCGGGATTGATCGCCAGTAAAATGGGCTTGCCTGTGAAGCAGTTTATTGCGGCCACCAATGCCAATGATACGGTTCCACGGTTCCTGGAAACCGGCATTTACGAAACCAGGCCCTCGGTTCAGACTTATGCCAACGCCATGGATGTTGGGGCACCAAGTAACTGGGTTAGGATTATGGATCTTTTCGGCAAAGACCGGGCGGAAATCATGAAACTGGTAACCGGATATACCTATACTGATGAGCAAACCTTGCAGGCCATCGATACCATTTATAAGAAATATAATTATGTGGCTTGTCCGCATACGGCAATTGCCTGGCTTGCTTTGGAAGCATATACGGCAGCTCATGCCAATGAAGATTTCGCTGGTGTGTTTCTTTCCACAGCTCATCCTTGTAAATTTCCTTCTGTTTTTCCTGTAGAAATTGCTTCCGCAATTGAAATACCGGAGGAAGTAAAAGAGATGTCTGCTAAAGTGAAACAAGCAGCAACAATGGAAGTAGATTTTGATGCTTTTAAAACTTATTTATTGAACCTGTAAGGGTTATAAATAAAGAGGAGGTCACCTTTATAAAAATAGCCTATAATGTGATTAAACATTATAGGCTATCTTGTAGTAAGTTCGCTGTAGCTAGCTGAGTGGGCAATGTCTAAAACAACGCCTGTGCAATTTTTCTCGTCGGACCAGAATTCCCCATGGTGTAAAAGTGAAGAACGGGTGCGCCGAGCTCTTTTAAGCCTTTACATTGTTCGATCATCCATTCAATGCCCACTTCCCGCACTTCTTTTTCAGATTTGCAGGCCGTCACCGCTTCACTTAGTTCCAAAGGAATATCCAGGTGAAAGGTTTTTGGCAGGCTATTGAGCTGTTTGCTGTTAGTGATTGGCTTTAAGCCCGGTATAATCGGTACATTGATGTCGTGTTCACGGCACTTTTCCACAAAGGTTTTATATTTCTGGTTGTCGTAAAACATCTGGGTAACGATAAATTCAGCGCCTAAATCAACTTTTAGTTTCAGGTATTTAAAATCAGTTTCCATGTTGGGGGCCTCGAAATGTTTCTCCGGATAACCAGCAACACCAATACAGAAGTCAGTTTTCTCTGAATTATCGATGTCTTCATGGAGGTATTTTCCATTGTTCATGTCCATTACATGCTGCACCAGGTCAGAGGCATAAGCATGCCCTTCAGGCGTAGGAATAAAGGTGCTGTCACTTTTTCTGGCATCACCACGCAACACCAGTACATTGTCTATACCCAGAAATTGCAAGTCTATTAAAGCATTTTCTGTTTCTTCTTTGGTAAAGCCACCACAAATCAGGTGAGGCACAGCATCGACTTTATACTTACTCATGATCGCTGCACAGGTAGCTACTGTACTTGGGCGTTTACGGTAAGCTAATTTCTCCAACAGCCCATTGGCATGCTGTTTATATATATAATCTTCCCGTAGGTAGGTGACATCAATAAAAGGCGGGTTAAATTCCATTAAAGGATCTATGGCATCAAATATACCCTGGATGCTTTGTCCTTTAACAGGAGGTAAGAGTTCAAAGGAAAATAAAGTTTTGCCTTTCGCGCATTTGATGTGGTCTTTGATCTTCATGTTTAATTATAGTTTATCCGGTATTTAGGGTTGTAACAGTCTGTTGAATTCGTTCTTCATCCCGGAACGGAGTCCGGGATGAAGAACATTAATAAGCTAAATTAGGTCCAAGCCACCTTTCGGTTTCTTCCAGTGAAAGGTTCTTACGCTTCGCATAATCAGCCACTTGGTCCTGGGTCATTTTACCGACTCCGAAATACCTGGATTGCGGATGAGCAAAGTAAAAGCCACTCACGGCTGCTGTAGGATACATCGCAAAACTTTCCGTAAGTTTTAAACCGATTTTCTGCTCAGCATCCAGCAATTCAAATAGGGTGGCTTTCTCCGTGTGATCCGGACAAGCAGGATAGCCTGGTGCTGGCCTGATCCCTGCATATTCTTCTTTAATCAGCTCAACGTTGCTTAAGTTTTCTTCCCTGGCATAGCCCCAATATTCTTTGCGGACCAGCTCATGCATTTTTTCTGCAAAGGCCTCAGCCAGGCGGTCGGCCAGTGCTTTTACCATAATGCTGTTATAGTCATCATGGTCGCGTTCAAATTCGGCTACCATTTCATCACAACCTATACCTGTGGTTAAAGCAAAACCTCCAAAATAATCGTCAATTCCGGTTTCTTTTGTTGCGATAAAATCCGACAAAGCATAGTAAGGCTCTCCGGCCACTTTTTCAGACTGCTGGCGCAGGGTATGGATGGTCACAGATTTTCCGTCTACATCCAAAATGATATCATCATCCTGTGCCTGCGCTGGCCAGAAACCGATCACTGCCTTCGCCTTTAATAGCTTCTCCTCAACGATTTTTTTCAGCAGCACTTGTGCATCTTCGAAAAGTTTGGTGGCTTCAGTTCCTATCAGTTTATCTGTTAAAATCCTTGGATAGCTGCCTTTCAATTCCCAGGTATGGAAAAAAGGTGTCCAGTCGATATAAGGAATCAGTTCAGTTAATGGAAAGTCCTCAAAAACTTTGGTACCTGTAAAAGCTGGTGCCGGGGCTACATCCTCAGGATTGATCTGAAATTTGCTTGCGCGGGCCTCCTCAATACTTTTATAGCGTTTATCTGATCGTTTGTTTAAATGTGTTTCCCTGGCTTTATCGTATTCCTGTCTGATTTGATCAATGTAAGCACCGCGACTATCCTTATTCATTAAGGTACTGCAAACCGTTACACTTCTGGAGGCATCCAATACATGGATAGCTGGTCCGGAATAATGAGGTGCAACTTTAACAGCTGCATGGATACGCGACGTGGTTGCCCCACCGATAATCAAAGGAATGGTAAAGTTCTCCCGTTCCATCTCTTTGGCAAAATGAACCATTTCATCCAGCGATGGCGTAATTAAGCCACTCAGGCCAATGATATCTGCATCAATTTCCCTTGCTTTTTTAATGATTTCCTGGGCAGGCACCATCACGCCCATGTCGATGATCTCAAAGTTATTACAAGCCAGTACTACACCAACAATATTTTTGCCGATATCATGTACGTCTCCCTTAACGGTAGCCATTAACACCCTGCCGGCAAAAGAACTTGTGCTACCATCCGGATTATCTAGTTTCTCCTGCTCAATGAAGGGAAGCAGATAGGCTACTGCCTTTTTCATCACCCTGGCCGATTTAACCACCTGTGGCAGGAACATTTTACCGGCGCCAAACAAGTCGCCCACGATGTTCATCCCATCCATTAAAGGGCCTTCAATGACCTGGATTGGCTTATCGTATTTTTGGCGGGCTTCTTCAGTGTCGGCGTCAAGAAACTCGATGATACCTTTGACCAGTGAATGGGAAAGACGCTCTTCTACAGGTAGCTTACGCCATTCCTGATCTTTCACTAAAACTTTGCCCTTAGTTTTTATCGTGTCAGCATACTCCACCAGGCGCTCCGTGGAATCATCCCTGCGGTTGAGCAACACATCTTCCACATGATCCAGCAATTCTTTTGGAATAGCCTCATAAACTTCCAGCATTCCGGCATTGACAATACCCATATCCAAACCTGCTTTGATGGCATGGTACAGAAAGGCAGAGTGCATGGCTTCCCTGACCACGTTGTTACCCCGGTAAGAAAAGGAAATATTCGATATCCCGCCACTCACTTTGGCATAGGGAAGATTCTCCTTGATCCAGCGGGTAGCATTGATGAAGTCAACTGCATAATTATTATGTTCTTCCAGACCGGTACCGACAGTTAAAATGTTGGGATCGAAAATGATATCCTCTGCCGGGAAACCAACTTCATTAACCAGCAGGTCATAGGAACGCTTACAGATAGCCGTTCTTTTCTCGAAATTATCCGCCTGTCCGCGTTCATCAAAAGCCATCACCACCACAGCAGCACCGTAGGCCATGATTTTGCGGGCACTTTCAATAAATTTTTCTTCCCCTTCTTTTAGCGAGATGGAGTTGACAATACCTTTTCCTTGTAAACATTTTAAACCGGCTTCAATGACAGTCCATTTCGAAGAATCGACCATGATAGGCAATTTCGAGATATCAGGTTCAGAAGCAATGAGGTTCAGAAACTTTGTCATTGCCGCTTCTGAATCAATCATGCCTTCATCCATGTTTACATCGATGATTTGTGCACCGCCTTCAACCTGTTGTCTGGCTACAGCAAGTGCCGCTTCATAATCGCCGCTTAAAATAAGCTTGGAGAATTTTGGAGACCCGGTAATATTGGTCCGCTCGCCGATGTTGACAAAGATACTTTCAGGAGTAACCGTTACAGCTTCCAGGCCACTTAAACGAAGGTAGCGTTCTGGGGTAGGTATTTTTCTTGGTTTAAGTTTCGTCGCTTTTTTGACGATACAGGCGATATGTTCTGGAGTTGTACCACAACAGCCACCAACGATATTCACGAAGCCATGCTCCATGAAATCTTCCACCAGGTGGGCCGTTTCATGTGGTTGTTCATCGTAAGCACCGAATTCATTAGGCAGACCTGCATTGGGATAAGCGGATACATAGCAATTTGCTTTTGCAGCAAGTTCCTCAATATGCGGACGCATTTCCTTGGCACCAAGAGCACAGTTAAAACCGATGCTCAAAGGTTTTGCATGGATAATGGAATTCAAAAAGGCTTCCACCGTTTGTCCGGAGAGTGTTCTTCCTGAGGCATCCGTGATGGTGCCGGAGATCATGATCTCTATTTTACGGCCGATTTGAATTTCATACTTTTTAATGGCAAATATGGCTGCTTTGGCATTTAACGTATCAAAAATGGTCTCGATTAAAAGCACATCCGCACCACCATCAACCAGGCCTTTTACCTGTTGAAAATAGGCGTCCTGCAGTTCATCAAAAGTTAAAGCCCTATAACCCGGATCATTTACATCGGGTGAAATTGATAATGTTCTGTTGGTTGGGCCAATAGCGCCGGCCACAAAGCATTTGCGCTCAGGATGAGCAGCCATAAATTCTGTGACCGCTTCTTTGGCAATTTTTGCTCCAGCGAAACTCATCTCATAATCGAGCGTTTCCATCTGGTAATCCGCCAACGAAATTCTTTGCGTACTGAACGTGTTGGTTTCTATGATATCGGCACCGGCCATTAAATATTCGCGGTGTATAGATTTAATAATATCGGGACGGGTGAGGTTAAGAAGGTCGTTATTACCTTTTACATCACAAGGATGATTTTTGAAGCGCTCGCCTCTGAAATCTTCTTCTGTTAATACGTGCCGTTGTATCATGGTGCCCATTGCACCATCAATAATTAAAATTCGTTTTTCAAGTTCTTCTCTGATACTCATGCTTTTGTTTTGTTAAAGAGAGCTCCCATCAGGTTGACTTTTAATCACCTGGTTGCGGTATACCATACTAAAAAGCTTATTCGGGATTCCGGTGAGGAGTCGATTCAACTTATCTTTCCAAAACGTTTAAAACGTTTCAGTAGAATGTAGCACCTTGTAAGCACAGGTTGCTAAGACTTCGTAGGGTCTAATCCCTCCGTCTTTCTCTATAAGCTTTACAAATGTGCAACAAAGAAAAATGATATCCAAAGAAATCGTTCGTAAACCTTATAAAATAACGAAGGCCCTACAAATATGCAGGGCCTTCAAAATTATATTTGGAATAAGTTATCTTCTGTCGCCGAATATTCTTAACAAGAATAAGAAGATGTTAAGGAAATCCAGGTATAATGATAACGCACCCATGATGGCAAGTTTTTTAGTGTCGGCATGAACGATTTGGTCGCCATTTGCTTCAATTCCTTCGCCTATACGTTTCAGTTTTTGAACGTCATAAGCGGTTAAGGCCGTAAAGATAGCTACACCAAAGAAACTCATGATGTAATCAAATTGTGAACTGCCAATGAACATATTGACCACACTTGCAATCACCAGGCCTATTACACCTACCATTAGGATTGGGCCGAATTTACTTAAATCCGTGTCGGTGGTATAACCCAGGAGGGCCATGATACCAAAGATACCTGTGGCTGCACCAAAACAGGCCACTACAGATCCTGTGGTGTAGGTTAACAAGATAAAACTTAAGCTTATTCCGGTTAAAACGGAATATAAAACGAACACCCCTAATAAGGCACCGTAGGAAAGACGGCTTAACCCTGCGCTCATTAAAAGCACAAGGGCCAATGGTGAGAACATGGCAACATAACCAAGTATAGACATGCCTGTACGGTTACCAGCTTCATCGTATTTTATCAAATAATCCATCGCAGCCGGTGTGCTTGACATAAAAACAGCTGCTAAAGTTGATAGACCCAATGCGATAAACATCCACAGAAATACATTAGCAAAGAACTTCTTTGCAACGACACCTGTCTGATCCTGAACATATTCGGGTTTATGCGCCCAGTTGTAATTATTGTTGTTATCCATTTGTTTTTAATTTTATTTAAAGATAATAATTGTTTGGTTCTTACAAAAGTTATGCCCCTAGTCTTTTTGTCAGGATTTCTTCAACTTTCTTAAAAATCTGCAGCGGTTTTAGCGTTCTCCATGCCATATCGTCAAGTAATCCACCGAAATTGATATAATAATCAAGGTTGTTATCCCTGAATTCTTCAATCACATGGGGATTAAAGTTGATGCCGCAAATCCAGCCATCCTCTACATCCTGAAACCACTCTTCATAATAACAATCTTCTGAAGAGTGAAAATTAAGCACATTTTCGCCAATCAGCATAAATTTATTGATGCCTTGATCGATCATCAGTTCCAGAATTTCACGCTTTAACAACATGATATCATTATTGATGGCATCATTCCATTCGCCCATCAGCTCGATGATGGCATAATTTCTTCTGTAATCAACAAAAAGCACTTTAATGTACAGGGTAGTTGAACCAAAGTCATCCCATTGCGGATGTATCAGGAAGTTATATAATTGTTTATCATAATAGAACTCTGAATACTCCGTATTGAAAAAAGGGGAACGCTCATCTTCTGCAGCGATGTAATCGTCCCTCCATTGATAATAAGGTTCTATCTCGTGCATAATATTATTTATTTAAGCTGGCATCCACAGCTTTCCGAACACTGCCATAACGTTTAAGCAGGTCTTCGGCCTGGTCATGATCGATGTTTAACTCCGCCATCACCATCTGTGTGCCTCTGTCTACCAATTTGTCATTTGTTAATTGCATGTCAACCATCTTATTCCCTTTCACCTTGCCCAGTCTGATCATGACAGTTGTGCTCAGCATGTTCAGTACTAATTTTTGAGCCGTGCCTGACTTCATCCTTGTAGAGCCGGTCAGGAATTCAGGTCCTACCACTACTTCTACAGGAAAATCACTTTCTGCAGCAATAGGACTTCCTTCGTTACAAACAATGCAACCTGTTAGCACACCGTGTTCACGGGCTGTATGTAAACCTGCAACGACATATGGTGTTGTCCCTGATGCGGCAAGGCCGATAAGACAGTCTTTTTCATTAATGTTATATTCCTGTAAATCTACCCAGGCTTGAGTGGTGTTATCTTCCGCGTTTTCAACCGCTTTCCTGATCGCTGCATCGCCACCGGCAATAATTCCTACTACATAATCAAAGGGAACACCAAATGTAGGCGGGCATTCTGAAGCATCAACTACACCCAGACGACCGCTGGTTCCTGCGCCAATATAAAATAGCCGGCCCCCGTTTTGCATACGTTCAGAGACGGCAGTAGCTAGTTTCTCAATCTGAGGGATTGACTTTTCAACAGCTAAAGGAACAGTTTTATCTTCCTGGTTGATTCCTTCTAAAATTTCAAGGACAGACATTTTATCGATGTCATTATACCTGGATTCTTGTTCGGTTACTCTTATCATATACTTTTGTTTTTTTAAATTTCGCTAATTTCTTGCTAAAGTAGAAATCATAAACATAATTCACGTTGTAAAGTTGAAAGTTTCATTCTTTAAATAAAACAAACATTATCAAATTAGCTGTGGTTATTAGTATATGTAACTTCGTTATTATAACTTTGTGCAACAGCTATTCGATGAACAAAAATACCCGTAAAAATCTCTTTATTGCGCTCACTTATTCGATCACACTCATAGGCGGCATGTTTCTGGGTTACAAGTTTTTAAGAGACCAGGGATACCAACTATCAAGACCAGGAATAAAGTTCTCCCACAATACTAAAAAGGTTGATGAGATCATCCATTTGATTGATCGTAATTATGTGGATGAAGTGAACACTGATTCTTTGAATCATTTACCGATCGACAGTATGTTGCACCAGCTGGATCCTCACAGTATATACTTACCACCGAAGGAGGCCAGTGAGCAGATGGAATCATTGGAAGGAAACTTTCAGGGCATCGGTATTGAATATTATGTTTTAAACGATTCACTGCTGGTGACCAATGTGGTTAAATCAGGTCCGGCCGACAAGGCAGGCATCAAGGCGGGCGACAGGATCCTTAAAATTGACAACCTTTCGGTAAGTGGCAAACATTTGACCAGAGCGGAAATGGTTGGTAAAATTAAAGGTAAAAAAGGCACACCGGTTCAATTGCTTGTCCTTCGTCCGGGTAACAGCCAGCCGCTTTCTTTAAGCGTTAAAAGGAGCAATGTGATGGTCAGCAGTATTGACGCTTCTTACATGCTGAACGCTAATACAGGATATATCAGGATCAGCCAGTTTGGTGCCAATACAGATGTTAATTTTATAGATTCATTAACCTTGCTCAAAGCTAAAGGCATGAGCAAGCTTGTCCTTGATTTAAGGGATAATGGCGGTGGTTACCTCAGCGCAGCTACAGGTTTAGCCAACCAGATTTTACAGGAAAACCAATTAATTGTATATACCGAGGGTAAAAATGAACCAAGGACAGACTACATTGCCAGTGGGGGAGGTTTATTTGAGAAAGGAGCTTTAGCTATTCTAATCAATGAACATACGGCTTCAGCGAGTGAAATCCTTGCTGGTGCAGTTCAGGATCTGGAAAGGGGAATCATCATTGGCCGTCGTTCTTTTGGAAAAGGACTGGTACAGGAGCAGTTTCCTTTTGGTGATGG
This sequence comes from Pedobacter immunditicola, assembly GCF_037482985.1. Taxonomy (NCBI): domain Bacteria; kingdom Pseudomonadati; phylum Bacteroidota; class Sphingobacteriia; order Sphingobacteriales; family Sphingobacteriaceae; genus Pedobacter; species Pedobacter immunditicola. The sequence continues at coordinate 420,290 of NZ_JBBHKC010000002.1, forward strand.
CTCCGCACTTAACCTGACCATAGCCAGGTATTATACGCCGCTGGGACGCAGTATCCAGAAATCTTATAAAGACGGTTACATAGCTTACCAGAAGGAATTAGAGCAAAGGTTTGCAAGCGGTGAGCTGACCACAAAGCAACCGAAGGCAAAAGATAGCCTCAAGAAAAAAGGGAGTGGCGGTATTCATCCCGATGTTTATGTGAAGCTCGATACCAGCGGATTGAATGACTTTTACCATAACCTTGCTTCAGAAAAAATTCTGTTTGACTTTGTCTATGAAGTTTTGGGCAGAAAGTATAACAGCGATTACCTCCAAAAAAATATACAGACATTTGACATCAGTACCACTGACTATATTGCCTTTGTAAAATACCTGGAACGCAAAAAGGTCACTATAGATCAGCAGCAGCTTCGTCAGGCTAAACCGGTAATCTACAATGACCTTAGGGCATTGTTATATAAATATCATTTGGGAGATGCTGGTTATTACAGGGCAATGAACCAGCATGATCACATGATTAAACAGGCTTTGTCAAGCCTGGAGTAATGTTATTTCTGTCTGAAGTAGATTTGAATTGGTACGCCTTTGAAATCAAAGTTTTCTCTAAGTTTATTCTCAATAAAACGTTTGTAAGGTTCCTTGATGTACTGCGGTAGGTTGCAGAAGAAAGCGAACATTGGTGATGTAGCGTTGATCTGTGTTGCATACTTCACTTTGATGTATTTACCTTTATTGGATGGCGGCGGATAGCTTTCAATGATTGGCAGCATCACATCGTTCAATTTAGAAGTAGGAACTTTCTTAGACCTGTTTTTATAAACTTCTAAAGCAGTTTCTATAGTCTGGAAAATACGTTGTTTATTTAAGACCGAAACGAAAATAATCGGCACATCAGTGAAAGGCTGTAATTTAGTGCGGATTTGTTCTTCAAAAACTTTAACTGTCTGGTTGTTTTTCTCAATTAAATCCCATTTGTTGACTAAAATGACGATACCTTTTTTGTTTTTCTCGGCCAGGTGAAAGATGTTTACATCCTGTGATTCCAATCCTTCAACCGCATCAATCATTAAAATCACCACATCCGCTTCTTCCAAAGCTTTAATGGTACGCATTACCGAGTAAAACTCAATGTTCTCTTTAACTTTGGTTTTTTTACGCAATCCGGCAGTATCAATAAACATGAACTCATGTCCGAATTGGTTATAATGAATATGGATAGAATCTCTGGTGGTACCGGCAATTGGGGTAACGATATTTCTTTCTTTACCGATTAATGCGTTGATCAATGAAGATTTACCAACATTCGGGCGACCTACGATGGTCAGTTTTGGCAAGCTGTTTTCTTCTTCAGGCTGATCTTCAAAATGTTTGATCACGTCATCCAATAAATCTCCGGTTCCGGAGCCTGTCATGGAAGAAATAGAATAGATCTCGCCTAAACCAAAGCCGTAGAATACTGACGCTTCGTTTTCCAGTGCTGTATTATCAACCTTATTCACCACAGTGAATACCGGTTTCTTGCTCCTTCTTAATAGGGCAGCTATTTCGTCATCAAGGTCTGTAATTCCAGTGGTTACATCAACCATAAACAGGAGCACAGTGGCTTCTTCAATGGCAATGACCACTTGTTCGCGGATAGCCGCTTCAAAAACATCTTCTGAATTAGCGACATATCCACCAGTATCAATAACGGTGAAATTCTTGTCTGTCCACTCCGCTGTACCGTAATGACGGTCACGGGTTACGCCACTAAAATCATCTACAATTGCTTTGCGACTTTCAGTTAAGCGATTAAAAAGGGTAGATTTGCCTACGTTTGGTCTTCCGACGATTGCGATAATGTTACTCATGTGTCTATGAATTGTATTAATTATTAAGGGGTTGCAAAGGTAGGTTTAATTTTCGTACCCGAAACTTTTTAAATAATTCTTTTTACTGCGCCAGTCTGGTAATACTTTTACAAAGGTTTCAAGAAAAACTTTCTGATCCAAAAATTTCTCAATATCCTTACGTGCTTCAGTACCAACCTTTTTCAACATGGCCCCGCCTTTACCTATCAGGATGTTTTTTTGTGAATCACGTTCCACAATAATCTCAGCGCTGATCCTGGTGATGTTCTCTTCTTCTTTGAAGGATTTAATAATCACTTCGGTGCTGTATGGAATCTCTTTCTGGTAATTGTTGAAGATCTTTTCCCTGATAATTTCAGAAACGAAGAATTTTTGTGTGCGATCCGTTAAGTCTTCCTTATCATAATAGGGTGGGTGTTCCGGCAGAAACTCGAGTACCATTTCAAGGATGCCGTCCAAATTGTATTTATGTAGGGCTGAGATCGCGAAAATCTGTTTTGGATTAAGTTTCTCCTGCCAGTAGGCCATCTTCGCCTCTACTAGCTCTTGTGTCGAATTATCAACCTTATTAATCAGCACGACCATAGGGATGGTGGTGTTGATTATTTTTTCGAGCACATCATTTTCATCATGTTCCTCATTAATATCTGTTACGAATAAAATCAAATCGGCGTCAGTCAGGGCTCCTTTTACAGAACTCATCATGGCATCCTGCAATCCGTAACGCGGTTTGATGATCCCCGGCGTGTCGGAAAACACGATTTGATATGCTTCCTCATTCACGATTCCCAGAATCCGGTGACGGGTAGTTTGGGCCTTTGGTGTGATGATAGATAGCTTTTCACCCACCAAGGCATTCATTAATGTTGATTTACCCACGTTGGGCTTACCTATTATACTTACAAAACCTGCTTTATGTGACATGAAAATATATTTTGAAATAAACTTGCACCACAAAGAAACGAATTATATCTTTGCATTCCAATTCGGAAGAACAGTTAAGGATTTAACAAAAACTTTTAAATTGTATAAAGTGCGGGGTGGAGCAGTTGGTAGCTCGTCGGGCTCATAACCCGAAGGTCATCAGTTCGAGTCTGGTCCCCGCTACCTAAGAATTCGTAACAGTAATGTTAAGGCAATTCAAATGGCCCGTTCGTCTAGGGGTGAGGACGCCAGATTTTCATTCTGGAAACAGGGGTTCGATTCCCCTACGGGCTACAAACTTTAGTCATGCACGCTAAAGTTTAAATCATAAAAGTGCATATAAAGTGCGGGGTGGAGCAGTTGGTAGCTCGTCGGGCTCATAACCCGAAGGTCATCAGTTCGAGTCTGGTCCCCGCTACCTGGATAAGCGTTTAACTATTTTGTTAAACGCTTTATTTTAGGCCCGCTCGTCTACCGGTTAGGACGCCAGATTTTCATTCTGGAAATAGGGGTTCGATTCCCCTGCGGGCTACGATCCCGCTTTACGAAAGTAGAGCGGGATTTTTATTTTTAGTGGAATTAAGACCACTTTAGCTGGTTAAAATGCATATATTTCATCATATTGAATATACAAAATATGAGTCGGCTAACCTGATTTTTATATGCAACTTTCTATTAAAACCAAATTAAGTATAGCTCTAGTTTTTCTAATACATTCTTCTTTAAGTACTTTCGCCAGTCCACAAATGCCCGACTATATCATTTATAAAAATGACACAATCGCGACTTATAATCTGTTGGTTGAGCAATATCTGCAAAAACAAGAGCCAGGTGTTCAGCAACAATTATTTGGATTAAGTTTTCGTGATGGATCATCCTTTAGTTGCTGGAGAGGTTATCAGGCTATTTATAAAATAGAGAATGATAGTCTTTTTCTTGCCGAAATTATTGATTGTGGCAGCCTAAGGAAAACTTTATTAGATAAAGGTGAGCCCGAAGCCATCAACAGAGCGTATAATGTTAAAATTTCTGATATCTTGTTTAATAGACTTAAAAAATGTTAATTGGAAAAGTTCCGATGACTGTGATTGCTCTGAAAAATATTTGATAACAATCAACGAACATGGCAAAATTTCGAAAGTTCGGAAGTTATTCATCTAGAGATTTGGTTGAAGGATAACGGGGAAATTGAAAATTGGACAGATTAAACTTAATTGAGTTCCTTCTGAGTTGTCAATTCATAATCTTCTACGGGCTACATAAACGTTCGGTACTACCAGACATTACCGAACAAGAGTCCTATTTGTTTATTAGCAAGGACTTTTCTTGTTTCTCAGGGATTTTGCAGGATGGTTTTTGGAAATTGAATAGTTCTGGTTTTCCTTTTAAGGGAAATTGTATCTATCAATAACGGATGGTTACTTTAACCACGGCTGAATTGAAAAACGAAGGTTCGAAAGATTCGATCAGACCATCTTTTTCATATATGCGTAATTCGGAATATACACGTTCACGCAGGGCTCCTGTGCCGTGGCCGTGAATGAAACAGATTTCGTTGCATCCTCTCTCGATAGCATTATCCAGGGCATCACGCATACGCTTAAGACTCAGCTGTACCATGTTCTCGTTGCTAAGGCCCGAAGTATTCCGGATGAAGGCTTCTAGATGAAGATCTACTTCTTTTACGCTCGCCATGATACAAAGCTACTGATATTTCCGATATGATAACGCTCCGTTCAGTCTTCAAATTATTCATTATGACCTTTGTAATTTTGATCTTAGCGGTTTTTTTATAGATAAAAATATCATAAGGTAAATGAAATGTAGCAGGCCTAATTTCATTTATAGCTGTTTGGTCGATCTCAAAAGTTGAAGTCCAAACAGTTTAGATGAAAGAAATCGTAAAATACTCAATATAAGTTCCCATTTTTGTTGAAATTTTCAATGGTACTGCTATTGTATTCGAAAAAAAAATTATAAACATCATAAAATATTGAAACAAACTATCGAAAAGCCTGAGGAACAAAAACTCAAAAGAGGTTTGCAAAACAGGCATATTCAGTTAATTGCCCTTGGCGGAGCCATTGGAACAGGATTATTTCTAGGTATTGGTCCTGCAGCTGTATTAGCTGGGCCTTCTGTAATCTTAGGTTATGCACTGGCAGGTGTTATTGCCTTTTTCATTATGCGTCAGTTAGGCGAGATGGTGGTTGAAGAACCTGTTTCTGGTAGCTTTAGCCACTTTGCCAATAAGTACTGGGGATCTTTTGCCGGTTTTGCTTCTGGCTGGAACTATTGGGTGTTGTACATCCTGGTCAGCATGTCGGAGCTGACTGCTATTGGCATTTACGTGCACTTCTGGTGGCCTGAAATCCCGCTATGGACCTCGAGTCTTTTCTTTTTCATCGTGATTAATGCGTTAAATCTTACTTCTGTTAAGGTATATGGTGAGGTGGAATTCTGGTTTTCTATCATCAAGGTTGCAGCCATAATCGCGATGATCGTATTTGGTGTTTATTTACTTTTTAGTGGTAACGGAGGCGAACAGGCAAGCATTCAAAATCTATGGAATGATGGTGGTTTCTTTCCAAAGGGCTTCTTGAGTGCCGATGGGGCAGGAGGCTTTCAGGGATTGTTTGCCGCAATTGCCTTAATCATGTTTTCATTTGGCGGACTGGAATTAATCGGGATAACGGCTGCAGAGGCAGAAGAACCTGAAAAAACGATTCCAAAGGCCACCAATCAGGTTATTTACCGGATTCTGATTTTTTATGTAGGTGCGTTGGTGATCCTGTTCTCCTTATCTCCATGGAAAAACATTACTACCGATAGCAGCCCTTTTGTAATGGTTTTCGAAAGTTTAAAAGGCTTTCAGTTTAACCTTTTGGGCAAGACTATCTACTTTACTAGCTTGATTGCTAATGCGCTTAATATTATTGTGTTGACAGCGGCTTTATCTGTCTATAACAGCTGTGTTTACAGTAACAGCAGGATGTTATTTGGGTTGGCGGAACAAGGAAATGCACCTTCTTTTTTAAAGAAACTGAATAAGAGCTCGGTACCGTTAAATGCGCTATTAATATCAAGCTTGTTTGTGGCGATATGTATTATCATTAATAAACTAATGCCCGATAAAGCATTGGAGATTTTGATGTCCTTAGTCGTGTCCTCATTAATTATCAATTGGCTGATGATCAGCATTACCCATTTGAAATTCAGAAGGAGTAAAGATGCAGATCAGGTTAAAACAAAGTTTCCCTCTTTTATCTATCCTTTGTCCAACTATATATGTCTGCTGTTTCTTGGAATCATTTTAGTGATGATGTGGATAACGGGGTTAAAAATATCGGTTGAGTTGATTCCAGTGTGGATTTTACTTCTATATGTTTGTTATCTGTTTGTTCATAAGAGAAAAAATAAAATCAGGGGAGTTTAAATAAACCACATTATCTACTCATCATAATGATGATCGTGGATTTCTACTCGTCATTATAGCAAATTTGCCTGATTGGAAACATGGAAAGAATTGACTTTGTCATAATGAACCACCAGCAACAGAAAACAATAATATGAATTATATAGAAATTGATGCTTCACAACTAAGCTTGCTTCAGCAGGAGCGATCAACCATAATTATTGATGTACGGGAACGCCATGAAGTCCCCTTCCTGGATAGTAACCTATATAAGAAAGTCCCCATGTCTGAGTTGAGTGCTTTTTTGCAAACGGATATTGATGCTGAAAATGTTGTATTTCTCTGTCAGCACGGTATAAGAAGTGTTGCGGCCGCTGAGGCATTACAGGAGAAATATGGTAACACAAAGAAGGTCTATAGCCTTAAGGGAGGAATTGTAAAATGGAAGGAACATTTTATTAAAGCATAAGACATTGATATAGCTCCTCGGAATTACATCTTTTACTCGCTACAACAATAAAGCATCGAGTGGCTATCAATCGCTATTATGAGATTTAATACTGTAGAGTTTGTTTTCAATTTTTAAACAACTGATATTTAACACATAGATATTAAGGTTGCTGTGTAAGCTTTTTAAGATAGTAACGTGATTGATAAGAAGCTCATTTTAATTTAAAAAGAACATAAATGAATCATAAGACCGCTATACAAATTCTGTTGGTTTTACTCTCCATGGTGATCGTTTTTCATGTTTGCATCATGGCGAAAATAATTCCATACACCATCGCATGGGGCGGGCAAATTACGAATGATAAAGAAATGTATGTTTTTGAAACCATTTCCATTGTGATCAACGTATTCCTCGGCTTTATTTTGTTAATGAAGGGCAACTACATTGCCTTTCAATTCAAAGAAAAGACAGTAAACATTGTATTGTGGGTATTTCTTGTGATCTTCATGCTCAATACCGTCGGAAATATCTTTGCCAAAACTAACTTTGAGAAATTCTTCGCGCTTTTGACACTGCTTTTTGCCATATTGATCTGGAAAATACTGCGGAAAAACAAAGCTGAACCCACAACGCACCTAGCGTAAACAGTTCAAGGTTCACGTTGCATCGGTTCCTGTTCAAGCAGCCAAACCTGCAATTTATTTAAAACGCTCGCTTTAATGAATCGAGACCTAGTTAAATAATTGTATGGTGTAATCCAGTAATTCCAAGCCTCCTGTTTTTCCGTGGCCCGGGATAACGATGTTTGTCTGAGGGTGTTTCTGCTTTACTTTTGTGACCGTTGCCGACCATGCATTGACGTTGGCATCACCCAGATACCCTTTTCCAGCGCCAATTTCCTTGATCAGGCAACCACCAAACATGATCTTTTCCTTTGCAAAATATCCGATCACATTATCCTTCGTATGCCCCTCGCCGAAATACGCTGCTGATACCTTTTCATCTCCCGCTTTAAGTTCCAGGAAGTCGTCGAAACCATTTTTAGGCATATCAAATTGACTATTTGCGGCCTTTAAATTCCTTATCGTACGATTTTCCGCATAAGAAGGAATCTGGTGTTTGTGAAATTCATTTAAACCCGCAACACAGTCATCGTGAAAATGTGTAGCAACAACCCCTTTAATCTTCACCGCCATTTGTAAAGTCAAATATCGGATTAACTCCGCTGTGCTTTCCTGATTCGCAGGCGTATCAAACACAATCGCTTCCTTTTCATCAACTACAACCATTCCGTTGCAGGGTACCTTGCCAAAATCCTGAGTCTGTAAAAATGAAGTATGTAAGTAAACATGAGCTGAAACCTTCGAAATACTCAGGTACTCAGATTGATAGACCACCGAGTCCTTGTATTGACTACTCAATACGCTGCTATAGGCAAGAATAGACATTGTCATTAACAGGCCGGTCAATATATATTTAATCATAGCGTTGATCGTTTCAAATAAAGGTAATACTCTTTATCTTAGTTTTCCACAACCAGGATTTTTTTCATCTATCCTTCATATATAAGACGGTGTACGGGGCTACAGTCTCCAGGCGTCAATCAGTACGCCCCGTTTTTGATGCCAAAAATTGAAATTGTGTTATTTAATCTTTTTGAAAGCCGGCTTAGGCAATCCCAAATTACCCCTAAGGGTATCAGATTCATAAGCTGTTCTGAATATTCCGCGCTCCTGCAAAATAGGTACGACTAAATCAATAAAATCCCTCAAACCATAGGGATGGTCTTGCCGGATCATCAACATGTCCATTGCGCCCACCTCATACCATTGCTGAACCTGATCTGCTACTTTTTCTGCTGATCCAAAAAATAGGGGAAGCGGGATACTGTTTTGAGGATACAACCGCATCATTTCCATGAACTTATCTTTCGCTTCTTTTTCTGTCCTGCCAACGATGGGGTTTTGCTGGGTAGCCAATATAAAATCTTCCGGCCTTCTATCTTTTGCTACTAATCTTTGCTTTAATTTATTGGCTACGGCCAATGTTTCCTGTAAGGTGTTGCCAAAAATAAATGCACCGTCGGTATAGCTTGAAGCATGTTCGATGAATTTATCTGATGTACCTGCGGTGTATAAAACTGGGCGGCCTTGAACAGAACGACTAATATTTAAAGGGCCATCTACCGAAAAATATGCTCCTCTATAATTAAGCGTATGCATTTGATACGGATCAATGAATACCCCATTTTCCTTGTCGCGGATAAAAGCACCATCTTCATAAGTATCCCATAAGCCCAAGAGAATCTCCATAAATTCCTTCTGCATCGGATATTGATCTTCCCGGGTTAAATGACCACGGCTAAAATTAACCATGCCGCCTGGGTTTGAAGTGATTGCATTTACAGAAGCGCGGCCTTTACTAATTTTATCTAAGGATAGAATTTGTCTGGCAACACCGTATGGGTCTGCATAGGATGTGGAGAACGTAGCCGACAAGCCAATATTTTTGGTGACCATGCTGATGGCAGACATGATGGTAACGCCTTCAAACATACTTAGATAATGCGGTATATTTCCTGCTCCTACATGACTCACGTCGATTAAAAACAAAGTGTCGAACTTGGCTGATTCAGCCAGTTTTGCCTGTTGTACATAAAATTCGATACTTTCACTGGCGTCAGATGGCATATCAGGATGTTGCCAGCCCACATGATTCCATCCGGTGCCATCGATAATGGCCGCCAGCTTTAACTTTTTTCTATCATTCATCTATTTGTATTATTTTTATTAAAAGTAACTCTATTTAAGGCCACTGCTTCCTCATGGGTCAAGGCCGGGTCCGCATTAATAAAACGATGAATCACCTCATCACGAAATTTAGGTGCATCCTCTTTATTGGCTTTTTCCAATGCATGAACAAGTTCTTCGCTATTAAGCACTGTACAGTATGCAGGTGTGCCAGGCTGTTGTCTCCATGAATTGGCCAGCTTTCCTCCATCTACCACATCAAAGCCTATTTCATTCACAAGACCAGCTACCACTTTCTTTGCTTGTTCACTATCGCCCGCAATGGATAATGCGATCCTGCCAGGTGTGTTAGTAGTTTTGCCATGATGAACCAGTGTGTATTCAAGAATGTTATTAAAGGCTTTAATAATAGGTCTGCCAAGCTGTTTTGTCACCCAAAGGCTCTCTACTTCTCCATTGTCCAGTTCTGAAATATTGCCATCCCTAAATGGATAATAGTTGGAGGTATCCACAATAATAAGGTCTTGTGGTTCGGCCTCAAAAAGATCTTTGGGCAGTTCGGCAATCGCCTTTAATGGAATGGACAGGATGACCAGGTCAACTCCTTTGACTGCTTCTTTTCGGTCGACAGCGGTAACGCCAATAGCTGTGGCTTTGTTGGTAAGTTCGTCACTCATTTTGGAGGCAGCTAACCGCACTTCATGGTTTGGTGCCAGTTTTTTAGCAAGATTGTATCCCATTGCTCCGGCACCGATAATTCCTATTTTCATACGTATATATATATATTAATGGTAATGAAGCTATCATAAGCTTATTCATTGCTTTTTGTAAGCTACAAGCTTATGATGGTTTCATAATCTCTTATTTTTAATGTTTATTTAACCATTTAAATCAAATACCTCAGCTAACAATTCCAGGCATTTTAACCGGTTAGCCCTATTATTGCTGATGCACTGTACCATTATTTCTTCCGCATCGAAAGTCAGGGCTATTTCCGCTAAATCTTTTTGAATGGTGTCGGGGGTACCAATGAGATATCTCGGCGGAATCCTGCTGTCTGATAAAATAGATGGCGAGGGTATGCCGCCTAAAATAGCAACGGCATTTTCTTCCGTTTCTATCGGACTATTTAAATCACCCTGCCGCATACGCTGCATCATCACGATCATGGGGGCTGCTAGCTTCCCGGCATTTTCTAAGGTATCTGCACAATAAATATTCAGGGAAAGCATTAATCTCGGGTTACTACTCCCTAAAAGGTGTTCCCCCGGACTGAAATTATCACGGTATTTATGTGATATGGTATAAGCCTGATCAGGGTTGATAAATCCTGCAAACGCATAGTTCAAACCCAGGCTGCCTGCGGTATAGGCGCTCCATTGACTGGATCCTAACAGCCAAAACTCAGGCAGGTTAATTCCGTCATGATGTGCTTTGACCTGGCTAAAAATATTTCTTTTATCAAAGCCATCGGTAAGCCAGTTTAATAATTCTTTCAGTTGCTCTTCTGAGTCATCACTCCGCTGCTGAATACTGCGATTGCGTTGTAATGCGAAATCAGATACCGGACCTGTTGTCGCTCTGCCAATTCCCATATCAATCCGCCCTGGAAACATATCGCCCAATAAAGTAAAAACCTCCGCCACCTTAAAAGGACTGTAATGGTTAAGCAACACGGAGCCGGAACCTACTCGGATTCGGGAGGTATTGGAAGCTACCAGAGGGATGGTCACCTCAGGAGCACGGCTGATGAAGTTTTCGGTATTATGGTGTTCCGCAAGCCAGATCCGGTTATAACCCCAATCTTCAACCTTTTGTGCCGTTTCTACAATGTTTTTTATAGCATCAGCTCTTGTTTGTCCGTTGCTAACGGCGCCAAGTTCTATAAGGGATAATTTTATCGACATATTTCTATTTCATTGAGTTCATGCAATTTCAGTCTACGGCATGAAATAATTGATTTGCAAATATACGGATAAATGCTTTCTTTTGTATAGCGCTTTCCCAAAGGGAAGTGTAATTTAATTTGTTCGTATAAATGGAAGTGAAGAAATATGCCGATTGCATTGCAACAATAAAGCCTGTAAGGGATGCGCTTGATATCATCAGTGGAAAATGGAAATTGCCCATCATTATTTCAGTTTCTGTAGGTAACGAGCGGTTTACAGATATTCAGAACAGTATTCCCGGCATTACTCCAAAGGTTTTGGCCAAAGAATTGAAGGATCTGGAACAAAATAAATTGATCAGTAGAATAGTTGCTGCCGATTACCCGGTAAAAATCTCCTATAAAACGGAACCTTATGCGGATACGTTAACGCCAATTATTTATGCGCTAAAGCAATGGGGCGAAAATCATAGGGAGAAGATTTTTAGGGTGGGGTAACACTGTCAATATTTTAAAACTATTTCACCTATTACCAGAACTTTACCCATACACAACTGTTAATTAATCTCTCCTGTTTAACTAAATTCAGATGAGACAGCTATTTTCCATATTGCTGGTACTTTGGATGTCCAAACCTGGTTTTTCACAAAATTATGAAGAGCTGCGGCAAAAAATGGTGCGGGAGCAAATTGAAAACCGGGGCATTTACCACCGGGCTACACTTAAAGCCATGCGCAAGGTAGAACGTCACCTGTTTGTGCCCCCAAAATTTCAGCGGAATGCCTATGACGACAGCCCTTTGTTGATCGGTTATAACCAAACCATCTCACAGCCCTATATTGTTGCCTATATGACGCAGTTGCTGCAACCGAAGGAAGGTCACCGGATATTGGAAGTGGGTGCCGGTTCTGGCTACCAGGCAGCTGTACTGGCAGAGATTGTAGATAAAGTTTATACCATTGAAATCGTAAAAGAGCTAGGTGAAAGGGCTAAAAAGCTATTGCATAAATTAGGTTATCACAATGTGGAGGTCATTATCGGCGATGGCTACCAGGGACTTGAGTCGCAAGCGCCTTTCGATGGTATTATCGTTACGGCAGCGGCCGATCAAATTCCGCCACCGCTGATCAAACAATTAAAAGAGGGAGGAAGGATGGTCATCCCGATTGGCTCGCCCTCATCTGTACAAATGCTGGTGCTGGTCACTAAAAAAAATGGAAAAGTACTGACTAGAGAACTGTCTCCGGTGCGTTTTGTACCTTTCACAAGGGATGATGATTAGCTTACTGCTGCGGCCAATATTTTCATCGACCGTTCCAGCTCCGCTACGGTCTGGTTTCCAAAACCAAGTCTCATTGCAGTCAGGCCTCTTTTTTGGTAAAGCAAGGTCTGGGGTAAATAAAGATGATTGCGCATACAGTCTTTACTGATCCGCATCAGGTTAAGTCCGGCTTTCCATGTTGTCCACACCGCCAAACCACCTGCAGGCTTTTCAAAGGAAACCACATCACTTAAATGTGTTTGCAGTAAGCCGCAAAAAGCATCTCTGCGTTCCCTATAAACCTTTAATGTTTTTTTTAAATGCCGCTGTATTTCACCCTCTTCCAATAGTTCTGCCAGAGTCTGCTCCATTAAAACGTCCCCCTGCCGGTCTATTAAGCCTCTTAATTTACCCAGTTCTTTAATCAGGTTCTCCGGTGCCACCAGGTAACCGGATCGGAAACCGGGGGCCAGCGATTTGGCGAATGAACCGATATAGATCACCATCCCCTGGGTATCTGCACTGGCAAGCGGTAAAACCGGACTATTGTCAAATTGAAAGTCGTAATCGTAATCGTCTTCCAGAATAATGAAACCATAAGTTGCCGACAGGTTTAAAAGCTCCACCCGCCGCTCTGCACTTAAAGTAACTGTGGTTGGGTAATGCTGATGAGGGGTGAGGTACAACATCCTGATCTGGTGTGATTCGCATAATTTCTTAACGGCATCCACATCGATTCCCTGTTCATCAACGGGGACGGAAACTATTTTTGCGCCCACTTTCTGGAAAATCATATTGGCCACATAATAACTTAAATCTGCTACCAGCACAAGGTCCTCTTTTTGCAGCAGCAGTTCTGCAGCCAGATAAATGCCCATATCAACACCCCTGGTCACCAGGACATTGCTTTTAGAAATGTGTAAGCCCCTGGTATTGTTTAAATAGGTGGTTAACAATTCTTTGAAATATTCACTGCCTTCATTGGGTGTAAAACCAAGGTGTTTTAAATTGCTTTTACGTTTTAAGTTAGTGCCGTAAACCCTTGATAAATCTGCTAAAGGGGCAAGCCGCACATCCGGCAGTCCGTCGGTAAATTCCAGTTCAGCATTTGTTTTGACCACGCTCAGATCCAGTAGAATACTTTTCTTAAACCTGTAACCTGTGCGGGCAGGGTAACTCGACAGAAATTCCTGGTGATGCATGGATGCATCCCTTGGTATCGCCTGGAATTTGCTAGTCACAAAAGTGCCTTTGTTTGGCCTGACCTCAATCCAGCCTTGTGCATCCAGCTCATCATAAGCTGCAATGATCGTTTTTCGGTGCAGATCAAGCAGGGCTGATAGCTGCCTGCTGCCCGGAAGTTGGATCCCTGGAATAAGTACACCCCGTTGGATGAAATGGATCAGCTGGTAAGCCAATTGAAGGTATACAGCCTTAGCTGAATTTCTGTCAATTTGAATTAAACTCTTGAATGGTATTTTAACCGGACTACTCATAAACTAAAAACTGGCTCCTTTGATGATCCGGCAAGATACTAAGTTTGAACAAAAAACGAATAATGCCCCTACAACAACTGTTATCCCAAATCATAAGCAATAATACCAATCATGCGCTGTTTCTAAATACCCTTTCTTTCATGGAGAATTCGGGAGCCAGGAAAATTTCAGCCAGCGAAGACCTGGAAACGGTGAGCCTGATGATTTTGAAGCATGCTGCAGAGGAACACCGTCATGCTTATTACTTAAAAAAACAGCTGGATAAAATTGCCACCGGTATCTGCACTACCTATGCAAGGGAAGCATTAATTGCACCTTCAGAGAGTTGTTCTTATTTAAATAGGCTTGATATTTTAACTAGCCGGTATTTGAAACAAGAAATGGGCTTAACTGGTCCGGATCTGCGTTTTGCTGCTTATTTGTTCGTTACTTATGCCATCGAATTAAGAGCCGACGACCTTTATCCGCTTTACCAGCTGGAGCTGAGTAAAGTTCAGCACAAGGTTACCGTAAAGTCGATCATCCTGGAAGAAGCCGGTCACCTGGAGGAAATGATTTTGCAGCTGGAGAATTTTTCGGCCGACTGGCAAAGTCATGCGGCAGTGATCATTGATATAGAGCATCGCCTTTTTACGAAGTGGATTGCCGCAATGCAAAAAGCAATAATAGCATAACTGATGTTGAATGCGGCCACCTTATTGATACAGGAACGATTGCAAAAACGGACAGCCGATGGTTTGCTCCGGAATATGCCCTTGCAGCAAGAGCTGGCTGATTTTTGTTCTAACGATTACCTTGGTTTTTCCCGTTCTCCAACTTTAAAGGCGAGTGTTTTTAAGGCGCAGCAGTCTCATCAGGAGATGCCCTTAGGCGCGACAGGCTCAAGGTTATTAACCGGAAATAGTGTTTTTGCTGAAAGTCTGGAGGATGAGCTAGCCGCTGATCAGCAAGTGGAAGCCGCCTTGTTATTTAATAGCGGTTATACGGCAAACCTTGCGCTCTTCTCTTGTTTACCTCAAAAAGGGGATACCATTATCATCGATGAGCTGATCCATAGTTCGGTGATCGATGGCTGCAGGTTGAGTTTTGCCCATCGGGTCAAGTTTAAACACAATGACCTGCAAAGCCTGGAAGAAAAACTTAAAAGGGCCAAAGGCAGTTGTTATGTCGCCATTGAGAGTGTTTATTCCATGGATGGCGATCTGGCGCCACTGATCGAAATTACCGCGCTCTGCAAAAAATATGCTGCACTGCTGATTGTAGATGAAGCACATGCATTTGGTGTCTTTGGAAAGGGACTGGTAAGTGGTGCCGGATTAACCCGGGATGTCTTTGCTGTGGTGATCACTTTTGGAAAAGCCCTCGGTGCGCATGGTGCTGCGGTTTTGGGAAGTCATCTGCTGCGCAATTACCTCGTTAATTTTGCCCGGCCCTTTATTTACAGTACCGCAATGCCTTTTTTGCATTTGCTGCAGCTCCAAACCGCCTTCCGGTTTTTACAGGAGAACGCGCCATTGCAACAAGAACTTCAGCGAAAAATCCTTTTGTTTCAGCAATGCATGTCCCCTGGATCAGCAAAGGAAACACTCCAAAGTCCCATTAAGGCGATCATCTTACCGGGTAATGAAAAGGTTAAAAGGATCAGCCGGGAATTAGCGGAAGAAGGATTAGCTGTCTACCCGATTGTCAGTCCTACGGTTCCTAAAGGCAAGGAAAGGCTCAGGATCTGCCTCCATGCTTTCAACACCGATCAGGAGATTGAAAAACTTTGTTTTACGCTCCTTAAAGTCATCAACACACATGAATAAACCCTTATTTGTTACAGGAATCGGCACTGGTGTAGGTAAAACTATTGTTTCTGCTATACTCACCCATCAATTAAAAGCAGATTACTGGAAGCCGGTGCAGGCCGGCGACCTCGGTTGCAGTGATCGTGATACAGTAGCCAGTCTGGTTACTCAGGCGCAGACCGTTTTTCATCCTGAAACTTATCGTTTTCAACTGGCGGCCTCACCGCACAAAGCAGCACAGGTTGAAAATATAAACATCAAACTCGAAGATTTTACCTTACCGATCACTCAAAACCAGCTGGTTATTGAAGGTGCCGGCGGACTAATGGTGCCGCTGTCTGATCAATTCAGAATGATAGAGCTGATTCAGCATCTCGATGCTGCTGCTATCCTGGTGATCCGAAATTACCTGGGTTGCATTAACCATGCGCTGCTTTCCATGGAAGCCTTATTAAACCGTAATATCCCGCTGCGGGCGGTCATCATCAACGGAGAAATGGATGAGGCCACAGAAAGTATTCTGCATAGCTATTTTCCTGCAGAAACAGTTTTTGCAAAGGTTCCGGAATTTAAAATAGTCAATGAACAAAGTATACAAGGCAGCCACACTCTGCTTTAGCAAACAGCAGTAAATAAGCTGATGATAGCTTCATCATCGCTAAAAATTACACCATAAAAAGATAAAACACACACCAATGAATTTAGAAAAGAACATCAGAACAGACTGGACCATGGACGAAATCAGGGCCATTTATCATCAACCCTTGTTAGACCTGGTTTATCAGGCGGCAACTGTGCATCGCCAATGGCATCAGGCTTCGGAGGTGCAGGTTTGTACTTTATTGTCAATTAAAACCGGGGGCTGTACCGAAGATTGTTCTTACTGCGGTCAGGCAGCACGTTACCATACCGATATCAAAGTAAAGGCATTAATGTCGGCCGAAGAAGTGATTTCCACTGCAAAACGTGCCAAGGAAGCAGGTTCATCGCGTTTTTGTATGGCTGCAGCCTGGCGCGAGGTACGCGATAACAAGGATTTTGACCGTATCCTGGAAATGGTGGAAGGCGTCAATGAATTGGGTCTGGAGGTATGCTGTACCCTGGGTATGTTAACAGAATACCAGGCACAGCGTTTACAACAGGCGGGTTTGTATGCTTATAACCATAACCTGGACTCTTCTGAAGGTTATTATGAGGAGATCATCAGTACAAGGACTTTCGGCGACAGGCTCAACACGATTAACAATGTGAGGAAGGCTGGCATTACGGTTTGTTCTGGCGGCATTTTGGGACTTGGTGAAAGTCACGATGACCGCATGGCGATGCTCCTGACTTTAGCAACCATGCCTAAACATCCCGAATCCGTGCCAGTTAATGCGCTGGCCAGGGTAAAGGGTACCCCACTGGCTGAATTTCCTAAGGTTGAACTGTGGGATATGGTCAGGATGATCGCTACCGCAAGGATCATTATGCCCGCTTCGATGGTGAGGTTAAGTGCCGGAAGGGCAGAAATGAATGAAGAGGAGCAGGGCTGGTGTTTTATGGCAGGTGCCAATTCGATTTTTACCAGTGAAAGTGAAACCTTATTGGTGACGCCTAATCCTGGTCTGATGCAGGATAGAAAAATGTTTGAAAACCTGGGCCTAAAACCCATGGTGAAGGAGGTAAAAGCCTAACATGCCGACTTTAAGCGAGAGGGACCAGCAGCACATCTGGCATCCCTATACACAAATGCACACGGCCGCTCCCGCTATTCCTATAGTTAAAGGACGTGGTGCTTATTTATTTGATGAACAGGGAAAACGTTACATCGATGCGGTTTCGTCATGGTGGGTAACTTTACACGGTCATGCTCATCCTTATATTGCCGAGAAAGTTGCCGCACAGCTGCTCGAGCTGGAGCAGGTGATCTTTGCTGGTTTTACACATCCGCCGGCCATCGAACTGGCAGAAGCACTGCTGAAGATTTTGCCTGCCAACCAACAGAAAGTGTTTTACACCGACAATGGATCTACGGCCATTGAGGTGGCCTTAAAAATGTGCCTGCAATATTGGAATAACAGCGGGGAGGACCGGCAAAAAGTTTTGGCTTTTACCAATGGTTATCATGGCGATACCTTTGGGGCCATGTCTGTCAGTGGCCGGAGTGCATGGACGAAACCTTTTGAACAGCTGCTGTTTGATGTGGTATTTATTGACCCGCCAACAAAGGAAAACCTTCCCGAACTTAAATCTCTTATTTCAGCTGTTGCCAGCGAAACAGCGTGTTTTATTTATGAACCCCTGGTACAAGGTTCTGGTGGCATGCTGATGCACAGCGCTGCTTGCCTGGACGTACTCATGCAGCATTGCCGTAAAGAAGGCGTTTTAATGATCCAGGATGAGGTTTTGACCGGCTTTGGCCGTACAGGAAAGAATTTTGCCTGTGATCATTTAACGGAGGTCCCGGACCTGATGTGCTTTTCGAAAGGCCTGACTGGTGGCACGATGCCAATGGGTGTAACGACCTGCATCAGGGAAATTTATGAGGCTTTCCTAAGTGAAGACCAGCATAAAGCCTTATACCACGGGCATTCTTTCACTGCTAATCCCTTGGCCTGCACAGCTGCAATTGCCAGCCTGGAACTATTGCGCAGCGAGGAAACTCAAGGCCACATCGGCCGGATCTGCAAAAAACACCATGACTTTTCAAAAAAGCTAGAGTCGCACCCTCAAGTAAAAGAGGTAAGGCAAACGGGCACCATCCTGGCGATTGAATGGAAAAGCAATACCGGAACCTCTTATTTTAATGCTTTCCGGGATCAGCTTTATCCTTTTTTTCTGGAGCATGGCCTCTTATTAAGGCCTTTGGGAAATGTCATTTACCTACTCCCTCCATATTGCATGACAGATGAAGATCTGGAATACATATATACGGTCATTTTGCTGGCGCTAAATCAAACGGCGGATAGCGAAGGTTAGTGCACAGGTTATAGTGAGTCCACAGTGAGTCCACCATGAGTCCACAGTCAGTCCACGTTTTACCGAAGAATACGTGGACTGACCCTGCACGCAGTGTGCTCGCAAGGCGCTGTCATCCTAAACTATGGACGAGCTGTGTAAGCTACAGGAAATGATGAAGGGAAGTTTTTAATTTGCTGAGCGCTTTACGGATGTGTTGTTCTACCGTATTTACAGAAATATTTAATTTATAAGCGATTTCTTTATGCGGTAAATGTTCCTCCCGGCTTAGCTTATATACTTCGCGGCACTTGGATGGCAGTTTGTCAATGTTTTGCTGAAGCGCAGTTTTTAACTCTCTTTGCGCTACCTGCGATTGGGTGCAGTGTTGGTCATCAGCCGGGTGATGGCTGAGGTATTCCTGGTATTTTAAGGCAACTTTATTTTGTCTGTAATAGTTGTAAATTTTATGCTTCAGCATCGAGTAGAGGTATGCTTTAACCGCTTCTTCAGGCTTGATGAAGTCTCGTTTCTGAAAAAAATCCAGAAAAACATCTTGCACGAGCTCTTTAGCTGTCTCCTTGCCGGTTTTTTGCGCCGCAAAATTAACCAGTTGCACTACATGCCTTCTGTAAAAAATATCAAATGCCATGATATGACCTTTCTGCCAAAGCTTGATCAGGTTTTTGTCGCTAAATAATAAAATATCCGAATTGTCAGTTAGAAAATCATTCATGAGGGAAGTGATTGTAATTAAAGTGAGCGAAATTACCTCCTTGTATTACAAGTAAAATTACACATCAGTTATTAAGATAATGTTAACCTTTAATGAAATATAGCGCCTCTTGTAGAAAATTATTATTAGTCCAGTTACTGCTGTTGCTGCTTTAAGAAAACATTAAAAATTTTGTTGCCAACTAACGGTTTTGGGTTACTTAGGGTAATACATGACAAACGCAAAATGTTGATTTTATGGAAAAAAAGAGGTTGGCTTATTTGTTGAAAAAATATAATTCCGGGAAATGTAACACCCAGGAAATAAAGGAGCTGGAAGACTGGTATAACAAAATAGATTATCTAACTGGCGCTGAACGCGATGAACAGCCGGGGGGATTTGAAGAGGAGATGCTAGAAGATTTCCATTATAAGCGTCTGCGCCAAAGAATGAAAAGCATTTCTGATCGCCATAAAAAACGTGTTTCCACTAAGTTTGCCATAGCTATCGGTATTGCAATTGTGGTTGTTGTTATTGTTGTGATTTGGGTAATGTGCTAAAGGTGCCTTTTAAGTTTATTATAAACAAAGTGAGTGGACCATAGATGCTTTTCTTACCATACATCAAGCTGCGACAAGTTAAATGGTCTTACCTTTGCTGCCATAAATAATTCAAACTCAGTAAAATTTTAAAAATGAGAACACTTATTGCTGCGCTTCCTGCGCTTTTTTTCCTTGCCTCTTGTGGAGGTACAAATAGTGATAATGCAACAACAACTACTGAACAAGCGGCTGTATCGCAAGTCGGTGATGCTTTATCCATTGATACCAATACAACTTCTATTACCTGGAAAGCAACACATAAAGGTGGTTTAGCACCTCGTTGGGGTACAATTAGCGTTAGTTCTGGTGAGGTTTTTACGGATAAAGATTCCTTAAAGGGTGGTGAATTTGTAATAAGCATGGCTTCACTCCGCGCTGATGCAGAATCTGTTACTGAAAAGGACAAAAAGGCTGCAGATCTTGAAGGACACCTTAAAAGTGCTGACTTCTTTGATGCTGAGAAAATTCCAACAGCTAAGTTCGTGATCACAAAGGTTGAGCCTTATAAAGGTGACAAACAAAACAACTTAGTGGCTGATCCTAATTACCTGATTAGCGGTAATCTAACACTAAAAGACAGCACGGTTAATGTAACCTTCCCAGCTAAAGTGGACGTAACTGAATCAAATGTTAGCGCCGATGCCAAGTTTATTATCGACAGAACTGCCTGGGGACTTAATTACAAAACAGAAGGAAGTCCAGAAAACTGGATGATATCTAAAGATGTAGAAATAGGTTTTTCGCTGAAGGCTTCAAAGAAATAATTCCCAATAAATCCCCAACCATTCCAAGTTGGGGATTTTCTTTTTTTTTTGGTTTACCTATTTTATTCTTCCGCTATCAGTATGTAAATTCTGATTAAATCTAAAAATATTACTTTTTCAAATGCTTGATGAAAAATTCGGCCGTGGCCTGGTTTACTTTCATCACATTTTCATATTTCATCCAATGATGGGTATCATCCACAATCACCATCGCTTCTGTAAGAATGCCCTTTTCTACCAACCTTTTGTAAATATCGGTGCTCTGGCTAAATTCTACATTGCGGTCATCATCACCATGAATAATTAATACGGGTGACTTCCAGGTGTCTAAAAAGGCATTAGGCGAAGATTGCCAAGCTACTTTTTGCGCCTGCTCCAGATCAGGTACTTTCTCATAACGGTCCATTAAAGCGTTTCTGTTGCGGCGGCCTATAGTCATATCGCCCAGGCCGTGGATGCTTACCCCCGCTGCAAATAATTTAGAATCTTTGGCAAGTGCCATATTGGTAAGGTAGCCACCATAAGAGCCACCATATACACCAATTCGTGCCGGATCAATATCCTTCTGACTGGCAAGCCATTCTCCTGCCGCCTTAATGTCCTGGTATTCTGATGCGCCTGCCGAACCGCCATTTTTAGCACTGTGAAAATCATAGCCATAACCGATGCCCAGCCTGTAGTTAACCGATAAAACGGTGAAGCCCTGACTGGCCAGGTATTGATTAAGTGCGTATGCATTGGTATAATATTCTGAATAGTTCCATCCAAGAAGCATTTGTCGTGATGGGCCGCCATGGATATAAACAATAGCAGGTTTTTTTGATGCTTTTCCCTGGCCTTTAAACAACTGTGCATGGATAGTGACCCCATCTGGCGCCTTAAAAATAACCTGTTCAGGGGCTGTTAGTTTATTTGTAGGGAAGGTAACTGGGATGTTCTCTGTAGACAGGACTTTAAGGTTTTTATCCAGCTTTGTTGCCTGGTCTATGGCAACCAGGGCTGGAAGTGGTGGTTGCTGTCCAATTGCCGTAATAAAGGCAATATGTTTAGAATCGCCGGTCAATACGGGGGTCCATTCCATATTTGTGCCCGAACTAAGCACTTCAACAGCTGCTTTATCTACAGTAACCCGGGCAATATGCCTGCGGTCGATATCTTTTTTGTCTTTGCCCGTGTTGGCGCTGAAATAAAGCCATTTTTTATCGGGACTTAAGGTAATGTGTTCAGCCATGAAATTGCCCGGACTAAGCGACAGTGCATTGCCTCCTGAAGTTGGCACACTATATAAATGAGGCCATCCGTCATGGGAAGATAAAAAGACAATGCGGTTATTTGCTGCCCAGTGTAAATTGGTGCCGCCATGCGTGCGGGGCGGCGAACCTGCAAGTGTTTCAGGCGCTTTCCATACCTGAAAAGCTTTTCCTGTGTTAACATCGCCATTCCAGATAGACCAAGGCTGGTGTTTCGGAATGAGGATCGCATCGGGTGCACCGCCGGCTCCTGCTGTACGCACAAAAGCTACAGCATTGCCATCTGGCGACCAGCGTGGCGACCTGTCCCTATAAAAGGAAGGATCGATCCATTTGATGGGTGTTTTTTGATCCACATAAATGCCAATAAAGGAATGGCTTTGTCTGTTGGAAACAAAGGCAATGGCAGCACCATCCGGCGACCACTTTAACTCGCTTGTTGTGCCGCGGGCGGTAAAGAGTTGTTTGGCTGGCGTTGAACCGTCTATTGCTGCTGTCCAGGCCTGACCGCTTTTGGTAAAAAGAATAACATCGCTTTTAGGGGAAATGATGGGGTTTTCACCTTCGCCGAGGGCAAGCTGTTTGCTGCCATCAAACGAGATGGCGTGGATTTGTACTTTAGGTGCTTGCGGGGCTGAGTTTACATTGACCGGCGCAGCATCATCCCAGTTGGAACCATGGTCGCCACCCCGGATAAATACAAGCCATTTGCCATCAGCTGAGATGGAAAGGCTGCTGATTTCCTGGCCATCATCCGTATTGTAATTTGTAAGTTTTCGTGGTTTAAAATCCGGTCCTTCGGCAACGTAAATATTGCGTTTCCCTTGTTCATCAAACGACCAGGCTATTTTGGCACCTGTTGCCGAGGCAATGAGATTTGTTGGAAATGGATAACCTTTTACATCCTCCAGCTTGAATGATTGTGTATTTCCTTGAAATGTGATGAGGAAAGTGAGAAATACGGAGATAATAAAAGTAATTGAGGTTCTTTTCATGGTTAGGTTTAATGATTTTTTAAAAATAACTTCTTTTTGATTCTTCTCTTAAAAAACTTTGTAACAAAATGTGTTTGTGTTGTGTATTTTGGTGTTAAAACCTTTTATTTCTTTGTAGTTTATTTCAATCAGGTGCTTTAATTGAAAATATTTAGAATATGCTGTATAATTTTCGGAATTTTCCCTTACAATTATCATTTTAGTGTATTTTTATTGGAGATTAATTTTACCTTGCAAGAGCTAAAGACTCAAATTTTGCATTTAAATGAAGTCCTGTTATGTAGATAAAATCTTCACCCAATAATACCTCCAATCAACCTAACCCTAAACAACTAATTATGAAAAGAAAGTTTACTTTAAGTATTCTACCCCTTCTTTTTTTCTGGGCCTCTGCTGTGATGGCTCAAACGAAAGATGTAAGTGGTAAGGTGACCGATTCAGAAAATTCAACGACCCTGCCCGGGGTTGTGGTGAAACTGAAAGGCACCTCTACCGCAGTTGCAACAAACAATAATGGTGATTATGCCATTAAAATCCCCAGTACAGGTGGCACACTTACCTTCAGCTATATTGGCTATACGCCAAAAGAAGTGGTGGTCACTTCCCAGTCGGTCGTGAATGTCTCCTTATCTCCCGCTGCAGAACAACTAACTGAAGTTGTTGTTACGGCATTGGGCATCAAGCGTGATCCGCGATCTCTTGCTTATTCAACACAACCTGTAGATGGCGAAGACCTTACTAAAAATCGCCAGCCCAATGTGGTGAATGCCCTGCAAGGTAAAGTTGCCGGTGTTACCATCAGCAGCACAGGTGGTGCCCCAGGACAGGGCGCCAAGATCCAGATTCGTGGTGTGAACTCCATTGACCCGGGTCGTGATAACCAGCCGCTATTTGTTATTGATGGAATTTTCATGGATAACACCACTTCAACTCAGGGTGGTGGCTATGGCATGAGTAACCGCGCTGTGGATCTGAATCCGGATGATATTGAATCCATGAACATTCTCCGTGGTGGTGCAGCGACAGCCTTATATGGTTTGCGTGGTGCCAACGGTGTGGTCGTGATTACCACTAAATCTGGAAAACAGGGAGCGATTAAAATTGATTACCAGGGTACTTTTGGTGTTGAAAATGTAAATACCATGCCCGAATTGCAAAGTAAGTATACCCAGGGTTGGAGAGGGGTATATAACGCTGATGATTTCTGGCCATCTTATGGTCCGACGGTAGAAGAAGCCATTAAACTTGATCCAACACATCCGGCACAATTGTATAACCACATGGCGGATGCCTTTCAAACCGGCGGCCAATACCGTAATGGGATCACCGTTTCTGGTGGGTCAGAAAAAATCACCTTCTTGAGCTCCGTATCACAATTGCAGCACAATGGGGTATTGCCTTCTACAGACTTTAGTAATTTGCAGGGAAGATTAAATACTACGTTTAAACCGAGTGAAAAGTTCAATGCCGGTGCATCCATTAATGTTTCCAATACCGGAGGCCGCCGCTATAATGCAGGCCGCTATATTGAGCAGTTGATTTATTGGTCGCCACGCCATGATGTGAATGATTACCAGGTAGAAAATGGCACCATGCGTTCTTATGGGTCAACAACAAATCCACGCTATTTAGCGGAATCTCAGAGCTTTACTGACGATGTGTTGCGCCTGATTGGTAGTGCCAATGCTTCTTATCAGCCATTAAAATGGTTAAACTTTAATTACCGTGCCGGTATAGATACTTATCGCGACAGCAGGGCAATGACTGCACCTGGTTTCCAGGGGCTGATCGGTGAACGCCTTGTGGAAGAGAATGGTACTGATGCATTCCCTGGTATGGGTTTAGTCAATAATTACAATAATAATTTCAGAAGTATCAATAGCACCTTTATTGCGAGTTTAACCCATACCAACGAAAATGGATTGGGTGGAACATTCCGTGTCGGTCATGATCTTTACAACAGAAAAATCGAAAGAAACGCTGTAGAGGGTTCTGATTTAACGGTGTTTGATTGGTACAGCTTGAACAATGCGAAATTTTTAAGCGGAGCTACTTACGAGGAAGATTATAGGTTGATGGGTATATTCGGAGAGTTATCTTTGAATTATAAAGATTATCTATACCTGACTTTAACAGGAAGAAATGACATTACCTCTTCATTGGTTAGTCCTAATAACTCTTTCTTTTATCCTTCTGCAAGTGTGAGCTATATCATCTCTGATCACCTCAAACTTCCTGAAGTCATCAACAATGCGAAGTTGAGGTTCTCTTATGCACGGATTGGTAAAGATGCCAATGCTTATTCAACAAGCCTGGGTTTTGCCAGCTATACCGGCTTACCAACGGGTGTTACAGGTTTTACAAGGCCTTCATTATTGGGAGATCCAACGCTTAAACCTGAGTTTACCGATACCTATGAAGGTGGTTTCAATGTGAAGTTTTTTGGCGGAAGATTAGGACTTGATGCCAACTATTACAGTTCTTTGAGTAAAGACCAAATCATCAGCGTGCCTATTTCCTCTTCTACCGGATATGTAACGGCTGCCGTGAATGCGGGTAGCATGTCGAATAAAGGTATAGAGCTTACCCTGACAGCAACACCGCTAAAAAGCAGGGATTTTTCATGGGAAACTACCTTGAACTACTCTGTTAACAGAAACAAAATTGTTTCTTTAAGGCCTGATTTAAAAGAAATCAATGCGGCCAACGAGCATGGTTATTTAAATGCAAGGGTAACGATGAAGCTGATTCCTGGAGAGGCTTATGGAACTTTATATGGGACCGAATTTAAACGTTATTTCACTGCAGCAGAAATTTCTGCTGGTTTAGATAAATCAACCGAAGCAAGTGATCCTTCAAGACCGCTATTAATTGGTGCAAATGGATTTCCAATCGTAGGATTAGCAGCAGACCAAAAGAAATTGGGTAATGTTCAACCGGATTGGATCGGTGGATGGAATAATAATTTCCGTTACAAAGATGTATCCCTGAACGTATTATTCGATGCCAGAATTGGTCAGGAACGCTACAACCAGTTAGCCAATTACTATTCGGCTTTTGGTATGTCTAAACGTACGGAAAATAGAAATGATCATAAAGTCTTTGAAGGTGTTCTTGCTGATGGAACGCCTAATACAAAGGAAGTATGGCTTGGACAGGGTGTTGATCCATCTACTAATGTAAATTATGGTGATGGTTATTACCGCTTATATGACAGGGGTGTATCTGAGCCTTATGTGCAGGATGCTTCATGGATAAGATTGCGTTCGATGTCAATAGGTTATTCACTTCCTAAAAAATGGATAAATAACAGTTTTGTGAAAAATGTAAACCTTTCAGTAACCGGTAACAATTTATTGTTATGGACTGACTATGATGGTTTCGATCCGGAGAGTTCTACCACAAACAGTGGATCTAACATCGACGGTTTCGCAGGTATGACTTATCCAGCTGTAAGAAGCTATCTTTTCTCAATAAATGTTGGTTTTTAAGATATGACGAATATGAAAAAATATAATAAAATAGCGATTTTTATCCTGCTTGCCTCATTCACGGGGATGAGTCAGGGGTGTAAAGATTATTTTGATAAAAATGACAACCCAAATCAGGTTCAACAGCCGCCTATTAATGCTTTATTATCAACTGCTACCCATAAGGCAGGTTTGAACGGTCAGCGATTTGCTAGCTTTAATACCTTTTATGCTCAATATCAGGCCAGTGCTTCTGCGGGTGGGGCATCTGATACCTACCAGATCACAGATAACTCGTCACAATGGGATAATGCCTATTATGCAATGGCTGATTTATCTGACATGATTGCAAAAGCGGAAGCTGCTGGTGCCACTGATCACCTCGGGGTGGCTCAGCTACTGATGGGCTATACTTTAGGCCTCGTTGCTGATACCTGGGGAAGTGCGCCTTATTCGGAAGCATTTGGCTTGAATGGTGCCTTGACACCAAAATATGATTCTGAAGAGCAATTGTATCAAACTTCTGTTACCCTGATTGAGCAAAGTATTGCCAATCTTCAGAAAACAAATGCCACTATGAGTCTTGATGCGGCTTCAGATTTGATCCACGGTGGAAACCGCGCTGCATGGTTAAAAACTGCCTATGGTATTCAGGCAAGGTTCCTTAATAAAATATCTAAAAAGGCTGCCTACAACCCGGCAGGTGTATTGGCGGCGGTTGAAAAGTCGTATGCCACAAATGCAGATGATGCAGGTATGGCTGTTTTCGCCGGGATTAATCCATGGGCACAGCTTGCGGTAAGTAATGCCGGTAACTTGTTAGGTGGTTGGTTGTCGGACAATTTTATTGACCACATGAATGGCGTAAAATATGGCCTTTTAGATCCAAGGATTGCTAAAATTACAGATAAAACAGTGAAGGGTATTTATAAGGGCACACGTAACGGCGCCGGTAATTTAGGTCCTGATGCCAATACGGTACGTGATGAAAACTATGTCAGTTTAATTTCGCCATTAACCAATAGAACTTCCCCGTTATTTGTGATTACCTATGCTGAACTTAAGTTTATTGAAGCGGAAGCGGCATTCAGATCAGGACCAGCAGGAAGGGCCAGGGCTTATGCGGCTTACCTTGCAGGGATCACCGCAAATATGAATAAACTGGAGGTGAGTGCTGCTGATCGTGATGCTTATATCACTAATCCAATCGTAAGTGTTGGAGAAGCAAACTTGACCCTGGATTTGATTTTCAAAGAAAAATATGCTGCAACTTATTTAAGCGCTGATGCATGGAATGATGTGCGTAGGTATGACTATAAATATAAGGATTTCAAATTGCCGGTGGGCGCAGTAATTCCTAACTTCATCCGCAGAGTGGCCTATCCATCAGGAGAAAGAGCTGAGAACGCATCAAATGTGCCGGCCGATGTATCATTGGATACACCACTATGGTGGGATAAACCATAATTGAACGTTTAATTGCTACAGATGCTTACAAATGCGCTGAATTACTGGTTTAAAACCGTAGTTCAGCGCTTTTTTGATTAACCATCATTAGCTTACAACTATTAAGAATTCGAACGACTTGCGATAAAAGACTTATGATAGCTTCATTTGCGTATGGAAACAAAATGTATACCATTGAAAACATATTACTTTAATCAAAGGAGATTTCAAATAATCCAAAAATATAAAATGATGTTACACAAAATGAGAACAGGTCTGGTTACCATGCTGCTTTGTTTTTTGCTGGCTGATGCCAAGGCCCAGCAGCAGGTTTTGCCACCGGGTTTAGATGCCTACGTCAGTCAAGTGATGCAATCTTTCCAGGTGCCTGGTTTGAGCATAGGTATTGTAAAGGACGGGAAAATTGTGATGGTCAAAGGTTATGGGGTAAAAAAATTGGGAGACCCCGCTCCGGTTGATGAAAATACGTTGTTTAGCATTGCTTCCAATAGTAAAGCCTTCACCTCCACAGCGATGGCGATGCTGGTTGATGAGGGAAAGCTGAATTGGGAAGATAAAGTGATCAAATACCTGCCTTGGTTTAAAATGTCTGATGATTATGTGACGACAAACCTCACCCTGCGGGACCTGTTTGTTCACCATAGTGGCCTCACGGCCTATGCCAATGATGTGCTGCTGTTTCCGCCTTCAACTTTTACGCGCAAGGAATTGCTGAGCAAATTGAAAGATGTGAAACTTAGCCATGATTTCCGTACAGTTTATGCTTATGATAATATTTTATACCTGGCAGCAGGAGAGGTGATTGAGGTGGTATCGGGAATGAGCTGGGAGGATTTTGTGAAAACGAAGATCTTCCACAAAATCGGAATGAACAATAGCATCAGCCGTTTCTCCACCTTAAGACAACAGCCGAATATAGCCTATTCTCATGTGTTGAGGGATGGTGAACTGCGGGTTATTGATAGCTTTTTCGACCAGAATATCGGTGATGCAAGTAACCCGGCAGGAGGAATTGCTTCTTCGGCCCAAGACATGTCTAAATGGCTGATCACGCAGCTGGATTCTGGACGTACACCTGATCACAGTCGGCTTTATAAACCTTCTTCCACTACTGAATTATGGAAAATTATAAGGCCTATGCCGGTCGGCAAGGAGCCTGAATGGCTTAAGCCTGCCCAAAAGCATTTCTCAGGTTATGCTTTAGGTTTCCGTACTTACGACTACCGCCAGCACCAGGTTGTAGGCCATGGTGGTTTACTAACGGGATTTGTTTCCCAGATAGCGATGATACCAGCATTGAACCTGGGTGTGGTGGTACTGACCAATCAGCTTTCTACCGGCGCATATTGGTCCATCATTAACCATATCCTTGACTTTAATATGAAAGCCGAACCTTTTGATTGGCTGGCTGGTTATAAAAAAGGATGGGACGCGTCTGCTACAAGAAGAGACTCGCTTCAGAAGACCCGGTCTCAGCTAATGCCAGACAATAGCTTGCGGATGAGCCTTCCGCTTGAAAAGTATGCCGGTGTTTTTAAGGACGAATTGATTGGGCCTATTGAAATTAAGAAGGAGGCTAATGGTTTAAGCATGACTTTTGTTAAATCGCCAAACTATGATGCTGATTTGGTACATTTCCATGGCGACTTATTCAGGGCTCATTTCAAAAACAAAAATATGGGAGAAGGACCATTTTTATCTTTTTCATTGAACCCAGACCGTACCGTTCGTGATGCCAGGTTCATCAGTACTTTTTCTGATGCGGACCGTGATTTGGAAGACCTGGTCCTTAAGCCGGATCAAAAAGCCATTTTGGATACGGCAGCCTTGCGCAAACGCATTACAGCGGAAACCGCTCCACACAAAAATGCTGATTTTGCAGTTGCTTTTCGTGATGTGGAAACCAATGAAACTTTCCTGATCAACGACAAAACTTCTTTCCATGCGGCCAGCACGATGAAAACCCCCGTCATGGCGGAGGTTTTTAAACAGGCAGAAAAAGGCAAGTTCGCAATCACTGATTCTATTAAAGTCTATAATTCCTTTAAGAGTATTGCAGATGGATCAAGATACAGCATCAGTGCTAAGGATGACAGTGAGCAGGCGCTTTATAAAAAGATCGGTGCCAAAGTAAGTATTGACGAGCTGTTGTTGCTGATGATCACTAAGAGCAGCAACCTGGCTACTAATATCCTCATCGACCTGGTGGGTGCGAAAAATGTGAATAAGACCATGCGCAGCATCGGTGCACACAAAATCCAGGTATTGCGTGGTGTAGAGGACGGTAAAGCTTTCGATAAGGGGATGAACAATACGGTTACTGCCTACGACCTGATGTTGGTTTTCGAACAGCTAGCCAAGGGAAAGATGGTGAGCAAGAAAGCAAGTGATGCGATGATTGAGATCTTATTTCAACAGACTTTCAGAAGTGTGATTCCGGCAAGGTTGCCAAAGGATGTAAGAGTGGCCAATAAAACAGGGTCTATCACCGGAATCTATAATGATTCGGGTATTGTATATCTTCCTGATGGACGAAAATATGTCGTGATTTTATTATCTAAAGGCCTGGAAGAGGCTGCTGCAAAGAAAACTTTGGCGGCAATTTCTGAACATATTTATAATTATTATTCAAATAAATAAAGCGGTAATACTGAATTAGGATTTGTCAAAAGGTATTATGATTTGCGATCAGCAAATGATAATACCTTTTTTGCTTAAAAAGCTTGCTTAAATTACAAATCAGGAAGCGAAGCTTACTACTTCCTATTATAAAGTAAAACTCAGTTGTTCTTCCTGTCGACTACTGCCTGAAAATGGAAAGGTTTTAACTGAATGGTATTTTCCCCAATCATGGACATCATGTTGAATTGCTTTTTTTAAAAGCACAACTTCCTCAACCTTAAAGGAAGCTTCAAACTTCCTGTTTTCCCATTCCAGCCAGGCTTGCTCATGCTGCACATCTTTCATTCCCCTTGCAATGGTGAGATGGGGCTTTGTCACAAAAATGGGTTTATACTGCTCCGTACAGGTTAAAATTTGCTTAAAGCCGGATTTGAAGTTTTCAACGATGTCAACAACAGGTGAGGGATTCAGAATATTTATATAGACGGTATGACGAGGGAAGTGGCCAAAACCAGAAAAGATGAGGTCGAAAGGTTTTATTGATCGGCTGAATTTTTCAATATCATCCACGATAGCCTGTTCCATCTTTTCACTTTGAATGAATTTTGTTAAGGTGAGATGAGGCTTCATGCTGAAAGCTTTGCTGCAACCGTATACATCCTTAAAATACTGTTTCATCTTGATCGTTTCCGCCGCTACCCATTCGTCTGGTAAGATCACCAGAAGGTAAGCAAAAAGTGGATTGTTTGCCAAATCTAAATTCATCATACAGCATTGTTGAAATGAATGAATAGCTGTTGCTTCGATCAACTGCAGATAACCGACCTCATCAATACGACTGATACATAAGATCAAATATAAATTTATGTAAATAATTTAATAGATTAAAAATCAACTTTTTGAAGTTGTTAATATATTATTCAAATGTTTTCGTTTTTGTGTGTATTTAATTTACCCCAAGAGTTATATAAATTCAGGTTAGGCAGTACGGAAAATTAGGTCGTTCATCTGAAAATTAAATGTTATGACACTAGAAAAAACAAACTGGACTAACCAGGAAGTGTTAATCCAAAGAGCACCTATTGCTGCTATTTTGAAACCCTTTTTATTAGTTTTACTGGTGATGGGAGTTGCTTGTTATGCAGTCCCGTCACTTGCGCAGGAGAAAAAAGATTCTATTACAAATGTTTATTCAGCATCAGAAGAGACTTTCAATCAAATGATTGATTATTCCAGACCCGGCAAAAATCACGAGTTATTGGCCGATATCGTTGGCACATGGAGTGTTAAAGGAAAACACTTCAACTGGACTGATTCTGTTACCAGTACGGTAGGAATGGAGTTCAGCGTCACTGTGGTAAGAAAATCATTTGCAAACGGACGTTACTTCATTTCAGATGTGTTATCGGAAGGAACATTACAGATGCCCATACAGGATGGGAAAATGAAAGAAGTACCCTATCAAGGTCTTGAAATTGAAGGTTACGATAATGTGAAATATATTCATAGATAAGGACCACTATAAATGGGAAGGTTATCAGCAAGAAAATGGAAAGTATAGGTTAGGAAGTGAAATGATTTTTACGCGGGTCCCAGGAAAATAAGTTGATGTTGCGACCAAGACATTATGATAACTACCAATGACAATGTTCAAAAGAGCATTGCATTGGTAGTTTTTCATCGGAGAATAATTTGTTTTTTAGTAAATAAATAGATCTCGAAACGGAGTCCGAGATGACGTCCCATTCGGGATGATGACAACTTAACCTTAAGCTATGCCCTCTAAGATCACGGCATAGCCTTGTCCCACGCCTACACACATGGTAGCCAAAGCATATCTCTTATTTTGTTTTTTTAATTCCAATGCTGCCGAGTAGGTAATGCGTGTACCTGACATCCCCAGTGGATGCCCTAAAGCAATCGCACCACCATTCACATTGATCCGGGGATCATCAACCGATAAACCAAGCCCTTTGATGCAGGCAATCGATTGAGCGGAGAAAGCCTCGTTCAGTTCGATGATATCCATATCTTCGAGGGTTAAACCGGCTTTTGCCAATGCTTTTTGACTGGCACTTACCGGGCCAATACCCATAATCCGGGGTTCAACACCTGTAACCGCACTGGCTATAATTTTAGCTACCGGTTTAAGCTTGTATTTTTCTACCGCTTTTGCAGAAGCGATATAAACTGCCGCTGCACCATCATTTAAACCTGATGCATTGCCGGCGGTTACTGTTCCATTTTCTTTTTTGAATGCTGCCTTCAGTTTCGACAAGCCAGCTAAGTTAGTATTGGGTTTAACAAACTCATCCTGGGCGAAAACAACAGGATCTCCTTTTCGCTGGGGAATTTCTACAGGCATAATTTCTTCAGCCAGGCGTCCACTTGCCTGAGCAGCAGCTGCTTTTAGCTGAGATCTCACGGCAAACTGATCTTGTTCTTCCCTGCTGATATTATACATTTCTGCCAGATTTTCTGCAGTAACACCCATGGCATCTACACCATACATCTCCTTCATTTTCGGATTAACGAAACGCCATCCGAAAGAAGAATCAAACATTTGCGAGTCATTGCCAAAGGCCTTACTTGCTTTGGAAACCACCATCGGTCCACGCGTCATGTGCTCCACACCGCCGGCAATATAAATGTCACCGTCGCCAGCCTTAATTCCCCTGTAAGCATTCACTATGGCCGACATGCCCGAAGCACACAGCCTGTTTACGGTTTCACCAGGAATGGTGACTGGCAGGCCCGCTAAAAGTAAGGCCATGCGGGCAACATTCCGGTTGTCTTCACCAGCCTGGTTATGACAACCCAAAATAACATCTTCAATTTCAGAAACTGGTATTTCAGGGTTCCTGCGTAATAATTCTTTAATAACTATTGCAGCTAAATCATCCGTACGGACAGGAGCGAGTGTGCCCCCAAAACTTCCTATAGGTGTGCGGATGCCATCTATGATAAAAACTTCTTGTTCCATTGTAATTTTAATCTATTAATCGTGCAGTATTTTTAATTTTTTAATGATCCAGGACGTGCTTACTACAATAGCTAAACCCAGTAAACAACCTAAAGCGACGGTTAAAAAACGCAGAACGGGGGCATATTCAAGATTGGTTGATGAATGCCAGGAAAGGATAATGATCAGGGCAACAACTGCTACCCTGGCCATGTTCAGCATTTTAAAGAGATGACAGAAAATGATGGTTACAATTATTCCAATAACCATCACTAAAGCATTTGGTGGGTGGATTAAATAACAGATCAATCCAACACCCGAGCCAACTAAATTTGATTTAAACCGCTCAATTGATAATCGCTTTGAATCTTTTTCCTCAGGGGAGATGACCAGTACAATTGATAAAAGTGTCCAGAACAGCTCTTCATGCAGATATTTTTTATAAAGAAAATAACCAATCAGGAAACCCAGTACACAACGAAACGTATATATGATGGCGTTAGTATATCCACTTGTAT
Organism: Pedobacter immunditicola; assembly: GCF_037482985.1. Taxonomy (NCBI): domain Bacteria; kingdom Pseudomonadati; phylum Bacteroidota; class Sphingobacteriia; order Sphingobacteriales; family Sphingobacteriaceae; genus Pedobacter; species Pedobacter immunditicola. The sequence goes on from NZ_JBBHKC010000002.1 coordinate 454,421, forward strand.
TGATCCAATCCTTTAACATTTTCTCTACATATAAGTTCAGATAAATAAAAACTTCTATTTATCTTATCCAATCAGTGACTCAAAACTGGCACTTGTTTTTGCCTTAACATCTTCAAGTGTTGCTCCAGGCATTAATTCTATTAAGGTGAGTTTACTATCTATAAATTTGAATACGGCAAGGTCTGTAATAATCATATCTACTGCCTGAAGTGCCGTTAGCGGTAATTCACAAGAAGGCACGATTTTAGGCGTACCATCTTTTTCGGTATGCATCATGGTGATGATCAGTACTTTTGCACCGGAAGCTAAATCCATTGCACCGCCAACGCCTAATAACGGCTGACCAGGAACGGCCCAGTTGGCAAGGTTTCCTTGTTCGTCTACCTCTAAGCCGCCCATTACCGCTATATCCACATGTTTACCGCGGATCATGGCAAAAGAAGCTGAACTATCGAAATAAGAACTTCCAGGTAAAGCTGTTACCGGAATTTTCCCTGCATTTACGGGGTAGTCCATTGCACCGCCATCAGCAGGAGCGGGACCAACACCCAGCATCCCATTTTCAGTATGCAGGATGATACCATCTTCAGGTGTAATTAAATCAGCAACCAGGGTAGGTATACCGATACCAAGGTTCACCACATCGCCTTTTTTTAGTTCTGCTAAAGCTCGTTTAGCCATGTTCAGGCGCATTTCTGAAGGTTTCTTACCCGTGCTGATGGAGGCTGAACTGCCAAGATCTTCTAGGGTAAGGGTTGCCTGCACCAGGTAATCTATATAACAACCTGGCGTATGTACATGCTCAGGCAGAATCTCGCCTACAGCAACGATTTCTTCTACTTCAGCAATCACAAGGTCTGCAGCAGTAGCCATAGCAAGGTTAAAGTTTTGCTCTGTCATTCTGTATTGCAGGTTACCTGCGGTATCTGCTCTCCAGGCGCGGATAAAGGCGACATTACCACGGATGCCCGGAATTAATACCTGTTCTTTACCATCAAATATTTTTGTTTCCCTGCCTTTAGCCAAATCAGTACCTGCAGAGGTTGGTGTGTAAAAAGCACCAATGCCTGCGCCACCGGCACGCAGTGCTTCAGCTAACGTGCCCTGAGGTAATAATTCATACGCGACAACACCGTCCTGTGCCGCTTTAACAGCCTCAGGATTGGAAGTGAAAAATGAACCTATCATTTTTTTTAACTGACCATTGCGTAACAGTCGTCCGCCACCAATGCCGACCTCGCCTACATTGTTGCCAATAAAAGTTAAATCTTTAGTCGATGTTTCTGCAAGTGCATGCATCAGGTGTACAGGGTTACCTGTCATCCCAAAACCACCTTGTAATAAGGTGTCACCATCTTTTACAAAAGCTACCGCTTCTTGTAAAGATATTTGTGGTACTTGTTTCATTTTATAGATTATAAAATTAGTTTTCTGAAAAATGTAAAATATGTTTGGCGAACTCTTCTGCACATTCCACGCTAGAGAGGTGTGCAGCATCTAAAGAAACATGTTTGGAAACAGGAATGCGTTTCGCTAGAAACTTCCCGTCTTCAACGGTTGTTACCTGATCTTGCAAGCCGCTGATCACCAAAACCGGTACTTCCAGGTCATAGAGTTGAGCACTGAAATCGGCATCGCGAACAGCAGCACAACTGGCTGTATAACCTCTCAGGTCGTTGTTTTCAAAGTTCTTCAATATTTGTGAAACGGTGTCTGGAGCACTTTCTCTGAACTCAGGCGTAAACCATCTTTCTGCAGTTGCATCGACGATGCTTGCCATTCCGTTTTCCAGAACCTGTTGAATTCTGGTATTCCAGCCTTCTTCATTACCGATTTTTGCTGCGGTATTGCTGAGGATGATTTTTTCGAAACGATTGGAATAATGGATACCGAGCCACTGCCCGATTAAACCGCCCATGGAAAGTCCGCAGAAATAAACTTTATTAAGTTTTAACTGGTCCAGTAATTCAATTACATCCGTTCCAAGTTCTTCTATACTTACCTCGTCCTGTTTGATGGTGCTATTTCCATGACCCCGGGTATCCATCCTCAATACATTGAAATGATGACTTAATATATCCAGCTGGTAATCCCACATGGTAAAGTCCGTGCCAAGAGAATTAGAAAAGACGATGGTTTTGTCATTCCCAAAATCTTCGAATTCGTAATAGCAATCGCTGTTTGATAATTTTATGATTGGCATTGTGATGTTTTTAATTCAGTTTATTTAATATTAACCCAGATCTCCGCCACCTACCGGAATTGTTAAACCGGTGAGGTAAGAAGCTTCGTCGGAAGCAACAAATAAAATAGTGGCCACTTGTTCGTCGATGGTACCATATCTTTTCAATACGGTTGAATTAACGGTCTGATCTACAATTTGTTGATACCAGATTTTTTCTTGTTCAGTTTGAGGATTTTCATTCCTCGGTACAAGGCGTTCAGGGGCTGAAGTTCCTCCCGGAGCTACACCAACTACCCGGATGTTATTTGCTGCCTGTTCTAAAGCTAAGGATTGGGTAATGGCATTAACACCTCCTTTCGCTGCCGCATAAGGTACACGGTTAACACTTCGTGTAGCAACAGAAGAAACGTTTACGATCGTTCCTCCTCCATTTTTTATCATTACAGGTAAAACAGCATGGCATCCCCATAACGTTGGAAATAACGAACGCCGAACTTCCTTTTCTATTTCATTTTCCTGATAATGCTGGAAAGGTTTGGCCCAAATGGTGCCGCCAACATTATTAATTAATATATCGATGCTGTTAAAAGCCGCTACTCCACTGGCGACAGCTTGTTCAAAGCCTTCCAGTGTTTCAAGATCAGCTTCAACGGCTATTGCTTTTAAGTTTTCTTTCAAAAGATCCTGTAAAACTTCCTGAACAATGGGTGAGCGGTCTACAAGAATTACTGCACCTCCTTCTGCAGCTATTCTACTAGCTACACCTTTTCCTATACCTTGTGCTGCACCAGTTACCAGGACAGTTTTATGTTGAAATCTATTGTGAAATATCATTGTTGTTTTCTTTGTTCTTTAAGATGCGGTTACAGGATTTCCTGTAGAGACGAATTTTTCCATATAAAAATTCGAATAATTAATAGTCTCAGTCTTCAATGCTGTTTTAACTGATTCTACCATGGCATTAGGGCCACAGATGTAAACATCATAATTTTCTAACTCAAGATGTTCTTTGTTGATCCATTGTGTGACGAAGCCACTTGGGTGTTTTTCGCAGCTTTCATTGGATACACAGGTATATATTGTTAATGGAAGCTTAGCTTTGAAACCTTCCAATAGTTCCATTTCTACGAGGTTGTTTTCAAAGGATACGCCATAAAAGAGGTGTATCGGATGTTCAACTCCCGATAGGCTTAATTCTTCTAACATAGAAATGAATGGCGCTATCCCTGTGCCACCCGCAAAGAATAGACTCGGTTGCTGAAGAGGACGGAGGTAAAAAGTACCCAGTGGACCAGTTAATTGTAAAGTATCACCGACTTTGGCTTCATTACTTAAGTAAGTGCTCATTACCCCATCATTTACCAATCGGATTAAGAAAGTAAGCTGATTGGAGTCTGTTAAATTACTGAAGGAGTAGGATCGTGTAATGCCTGTTCCGGGAATTTCAATATTTACATACTGACCGGCAAGGAAGTTTAACGCTGCTCCATCTGCTGTACTCACACTAAGCTTGATGACTTCTTCGCCTAAGAAGGCTATTTCGGTAATGGTTGTTGCAAAGCTTTCCACTTTTACTTTACAGGCCGCTGAGCTGGCTAATATCTCGACAACCATATTAGTCTCGGGACGGATTTGACAGGCAAGTCCAAAACCCTTTTCCGCCTCTTCGTCTGAAAGGGCATCTTCAATATAATCTCCTGGATCGTATTCCCCCGATAAACACATACATTTACATGTGCCACAGGCACCGTCTGCACAATCAAGTGGGATATTGATACCCAGGCGGTATGCACTTTCGGCAATAGTTTCACCTGGTAATCCCGCTATGATACGGGTTACACCGTCTTCAAAATTCAATGCTATATTTGCCATTTTTTATTAGATATGATATACATCGATAACCTGACGGATGTAATCGTTTTTTAGGATAACTTTCTTGTTTGAAATAAGGTATGAATCTTCAGTTTTCTTCAGGGTGTAAAAAGAAGTTCCAAAATAATAGTCGGAGGTCTGGTACCTGAAACTTAAGGTATACCAATTGAACCTGACTTTTATTTCCTGGTCATTTTCTTCTAATATCTCCAGGTTGGTGATATTATGTGTAGTTCTGGGCTCAGGCATGGAAGCACTTGAACGTTCTGTCTTGATTCTGAACACCCTGTCTTCCAAACCATCGCGGTTTGGGTAATAGATTAAGGAAATTTCTGTTTGAGGATCCTGCGTAAGTTCATCTTCATCATCCCATGCTGGCATCCAGAATTCCGCTTTTTCATCGTAATGTTTTAGCCACTCGTCCCAGAGTTTATCATCCAGGCACCTGGCCTCTTTATATAGAAAAGATTGTATTTTAAGGTAATCTGTCATATTTGCAATAATTATACGGTTAGAGAATCTGCTTTGTTCACTGCTTCTTTCATGCTTTCTAACCAATAATTATGTTGCACTAAGAAAAGACCCTCGTCTTCTGATTTATTTCCGCTGAGCTTGGGATTGATGCCCATGGCCACAGCGTTTTCGTCCGGGCCATCAACCCAGTTTTTTGCTCCTCTGGAAGCATCATTCCATGCTAATGCGATTCCTTTATAGCCATTCTGACAAGCCCTGAATTCTTCAAGGTCATCTGGTGTTCCCATGCCACTTGCATTAAAGAAATCTTCATACTGACGTATGCGGACAGCTCTTTGTTGAGGATCTTCGTTTTTCGGAGCGATACAGTAGATCGTAATTTCGGTTTCATCGACAGAGATCGGTCTGATCACACGTACCTGATTGGAGAACTGGTCCATTAGAAATACGTTGGGATAGATGCCAAGGTTCCTGGTTAGGTTGACCATAAAATCAGCCTTTTCTTCTCCGAATTCTTTTATTAATCGATCTTTTTGATGGTAAACAGGACTTACTTCAGGGTTGATTTTTCGGGTCCATAATAAAATATGTCCGTTTTCAAAACCGTAAACACCACCGGTGCTCTTAGACCAGCCGTTGGCATCAACAGCTTTGGTACCCTCGTTTTCATATTTGCGCCTGCCCATGGTAGCCACATAATTCCAGTGTACAGAACTTACATGGTATCCATCAGCGCCATTTTCCATCTGCAATTTCCAGTTGCCTTTATAGACATACGTAGAACTTCCCTTCAAAATCTCCAGGCCAAATTCAGCCTGGTCTACCATTTGATCAATGATCACTTTGGCATCGCCTAAATATTCCTCCAGTGGGGCAACTTCAGCATTCAGACTTCCAAATAGAAATCCTTTATAAGATTCAAAACGGGCTACTTTCTTCAAGTCATGTGATCCTTCACAGTTGAACTCGTCAGGATAACCTGCTTCTCTTGGATCTTTAACTTTAAGTAGCTTTCCGGAATTATTGAAAGTCCAGCCATGAAAAGGGCAAGTAAATGTAGATTTATTACCCTTTTTATGACGGCATATCATTGCGCCTTTGTGGCTGCAGGCATTAATTAAAGCATTTAAATCGCCTTCTTTATTTCTTGCAATAAAAACAGGCTGCTGACCAATATAAGTGCTGAAATAATCATTTTTCTCAGATATTTGACTTTCATGAGCCAGGTAAACCCAATTGCCTTCGAAAAGATGTTTCATTTCCAATTCAAAAAGGTCAGGGTTGGTAAATGATTCCCGGTGATGTCTGTAAAGGCCTTTTTCTTTATCGTGAATAAGTAAGCCTTCTAAATATTCCTGAGTGATTTTATGCATAATATTGGTTTTATTGGTAAATACTTTAACTAGGTTAGTAAGCCTGTTACAAAGCGGCGTGAGTTCTTTTATTCTCTGCTGCGAACAGATTTTCTCTTTCTTTAAGGATGTTAAAGTCAAAATCTATAGAAGCAAAAGCTTCATCTTTACCTTGTTTCGTAGCTTCTTCAAGTGAAATTCTTTCGATATTAGGCACTAAATCCTCACGTGTTGCAAAAGCAAAATCATCATAAATTAAAGGATCACCCGCAATATTGATTTGGGTAGTTAGTTTTCTGAACCCTGGTGCAGTCACAAAAAAGTGAATATGTGCTGGTCTGCTGCCATGTCTTCCTAATGCAAACATTAAGCGTTCGGTAGCTCCGTTTGGCGGACAGCTGTATCCTACAGGCAGGAAGCTTTTGAACTCATATTTTCCATCAGCACCTGTTCTGATCGCTCTTCTCAAGTTAAATGGTGATTGTGAACTATCGAAATAAGAGTACAGCCCATTAAGGTTGCAGTGCCAAACTTCTACTAATGCACCTTCTACTGGTTTGCCTTCTTCATCTTTTACATAACCATGCATGTATAAACGTTCACCGTTTGGTTCCGGTTCATTTTCTAATTCAGCATAGCTTAAACTTTCCGGAGAACCTGCAACATATAATGGACCTTCAATTGTTCTCGGGGTTCCGCCAGTGATGCCTGCCTTTTCTTCCTCATCATCCATGATGATATCCAAATAATGTTCTAATCCTGATCCGGCAACTACTAAACCCATTTCATTGTTTTTTCCAGCCTCAGTAAACCAATCTACTGCTTTCCAGATTTCTTCTGAAGTGATGTTCAGATCTGAAATTGCGTAAAATAAGTCCTTTGTTAAACGGTTCACGATTTCTTTAACTCTCGCATCACCTTGATCTGCTTTTTCAGTGCTTAGTATTTTATTTAATACCGCATCTATTTTTGCTCTTTCCATGTTTATAATCAGTTAATTTTTAAAAATTTAATTAATCTTTGGTTTTAGTGTGCCCCTTCTTCGTCTTTAATCGAAGAATAGTGGTGGCAAAGAGAGGTTACCTCAACTTCCATAAAAGGATATAGTGGGAGTGACATCAAGATGTCATGCATTTCTGTTGCACTGTCTACATTAAAAATGCTGTAGTTTGCATACAATCCGGTGATGCGCCAGATGTGCGTCCATTTCCCCTCCTGCTGTAATTTTTGTGATAAAGCTTTTTCTGTCGCTTTTAAATCGTTTACATAATCCTTATCAAGGTCCAACGGTATATTAACCGTCATTTTTACATGAAATAGCATAATTAGTTTCTTTTAAATTTTTCTACCTGGTTCCAATCCATCTCCAGTCCTAAGCCTGGAGCTTGAGGGATTTCCATGACACCATCGGCGTAAACGATAGGGTTTTTAACGATATCTTCTGTGAGCAATAAGGGGCCAAAGAGCTCGGTACCCCAATCCAGATTACTTAAGGAAGCGAACACATGTGCTGAGGCAAGTGTACCGATGGTGCCTTCAAGCATGGTGCCCCCGTATAAAGAGATGCCTGCACCTTGTGCAATGGCGGCCTGTCTTTGGATATTGCTTAAACCACCAGATTTAGAGATCTTCAGCGCAAATACACTTGCAGCATTGATCTTAGCGAGCTTAAAGGCATCACTTACGGTTCCGGCAGCCTCATCGGCCATAATCGGAACCTCAAAATATTCTGTTAGCCTTGCCAGTCCTTCAAAGTTTGTTTTTACAATAGGTTGTTCTATTAAATCGATGCCAGCATCCTGAAGCTTTTGTATACCTCTTTTCGCCACGCTTTCGGTCCAGGCCTGGTTGATGTCAACCGTTACCTTGATGTCTGCACCAACTGCTTTTTTGATGGCAGCTACATGTGCGATATCGGCTTTAGGATCGTTCCTGCCAATTTTCAACTTAAAAGTATTGTGCCTTTTACTGGCAATCAGGTCATGTGCTTCTGCAATGTCTTTTTCTGTGTCACCTGACGCTAAAGTCCATAAAACCGGTAGTTTGGTTGTAATGGCTCCGCCTAATAAATCATACACCGGTACCTTGTACCTGATGCCTTTGGCATCAAATAATGCAGATTCTATTGCGGATTTCACGAAATGATTGCCCTGTATATTTTTATTTAAAATATACATTAAGGCATTAATGTTGTTTGCGCTTTTTCCGGTAATTAAGGGTGTCACATATTGGTCGATGGTAAGTTTCATTCCCTCAGGAGATTCGTCTCCATAAGTTAAACCGCCAATGGTTGTGGCTTCACCAATTCCTTCAATGTCATCACTGCAAACCACACGAACGATCACCATCGTTTGTTTGCGCATTACTGCCATTGAAAGCATGTGTGGACGTATAGTGGGGAGGTCTACAATGTAGGTCTCTATACGTTCAATTATAGGCTCATTTTGCTTCATATTTTGTTTAATCGTACATAGGTTTTAGCTCATTATTTTAAAATGAGTTAACAACTTTATTCTTGTAAGATCAAACTTATTGAAATATTTGCCTGGAATTAAGGACTAATCATTTAAAAGTTGGACAAATCGTCACTAGTATTTTTTATGAGAGATTTTTTTATGCCTGTGGAGTTCCTGAATTCTCTTGGCGTTATTCCTGTTTTCTTTTTAAATAACCGCGTAAAGTAGGCAGGATCCTCAAATTGGAGCAGGTAGGAGATTTCGTTTACTGACTTTTCTATGTTCAAAAGCATAAACTTTGCTTCTGTAATAAAATAGTTGATTAAGATCTCTTTCGGGCTTTGATGGGATACGTTTTGACAAATTCTGTTGAGGTAGCCGCTGGTAATTTTTAACTCTGCCGCATATTCTTCAACTGTCTTTTTATAGGAATAAGATTCTTTAATCGATTGTTTAAATCTTCTAAAATATAAGGCGCTGGAACTATCCACCACAACAGAGGAATTGTGTTCTGTGTGCTGCAGTCTGTATAGGTTAACAATCAGCTGGCCGACCAAAGAATGCATCATTAATATCCGGCCGGATAAATTAGTATGGTATTCATCTACACATCTTTGGGCTACATGATATATAGCCATTGTTTGTAGATTGTCTTCTGATATGTGGGTATACTGAAATACATCTATTGCTGTTAATATATCAATATCGGTTTGAATCATGTGTTCCAAAGCAACATCCGATAAACTGATGATCCACCCATTTACGTCTCCGAGGTGTTTAAAGCCATGATTTAAGTTTTTTGGAATAATTATGAAGGCCGGGCCATGGATCTCAAAGGTTTCCGTATTGATGTGTAGTTCGGTTGTGCCACTGTTAATTAAAAACATTTGCAGCAGCTTATTATGGGCATGCACTTTTACGGAACCATGAAACTGCTTCCCAATAATTCCAAAGGGATAGATATTGATTAATCCGCGTTCAAATTCAATGGAATCTTTACCGTATAACCCACTAAAAACCTGTTTCTGTGTCATCTCCACCCTTGTTAATCCTGTAAAAGTAAGGATTTTATGATGTTGTCTAATATTTTATGCTGTTTGAATCACAAAAAAGAGCTTAATATTAAACGTATCTTAACATTACAAAAATATGGGTTGAGTAGCTTCGCCAAAAAATGAGTACATGAAAAGAATTTCTTTAGTTGCAGCGGGGTTGTTGTTCACGTTGGGAGTAAATGCCCAAAATATAGCAAAAGGGTATATTTACGAAGATTTAAATGGCAATAAGAAACATGAGCGGTCCGAGAAAGGGATCCGGAATGTTGCTGTAACCAATGGGCGGGATGTTGTATTGACTAACCAGAAAGGTTATTATGAGCTTCCAGTCAACAATGACCAGATCATTTCTTTGATTAAACCATCCGGGTACAAGATACAGGTGAATGAAAACAACCTCCCACAATTTTTCTATAACCATAAACCGAAGGGATCGCCAGGCTTAAAATATAAAGGTGTAGCGCCGACTGGCAAACTACCATCTTCCATAGATTTTTTATTGACTCCGGTAAAAGAAGATCAAAACTTTACGGCCCTGATTTTTGGTGATCCACAACCTTACACTTTACAGGAAGTTGATTATTTTGATAAAGGCATTGTTAAAGAACTGGAAGGCGTTAAAAATGTAGCATTTGGTTTAAGTATGGGTGATTTGGTGGGTAACGATCCTGATCTTTTCAACCCTTATATTAAAGCCGTTCATAAAATTGGCATTCCATGGTATAACTTAATGGGAAACCATGATATCAATTTCGATGTAACAACTGATTCATTATCGGACGAAAGTTACGAAGCACATTTCGGACCTGCCGATTATGCCTTTAATTATGGTAATGTGCACTTTATCGTATTGGATGATATTTTGTATCCCGATCCAAGGGACGGAAAGTCTTACTGGGGTGGTTTGAGAAAAGACCAGCTGGCCTTTGTGAAGAACAACCTGAAGTTTGTACCTAAAGATAAACTAGTTGTTCTTGCTTTCCATATTCCTATCGGTGAAGCCGGAAATGACAAAGGCTTCAGGGAAGCAGACAGAATTGCACTTTTCGAACTGTTAGCCGATTACCCTCATACTTTATCCCTTTCTGCACATACACATAACCAGAAACAGCTTTTCTTCACCAGTAAAGATGGATGGAAACAAGAAAAAGCGCATCATCATTATAACGTAGGTACCACATCTGGTAACTGGTATTCTGGAGAATTGAATGAGCAGGGAGTGCCTGTATCAACCATGAGCGATGGTACGCCAAAAGGCTATGCTTTTATTAATTTTAAAGGGAACCAGTACGATGTAGATTATAAGGTTGCTGGTAAGGCAAAAGAATACCAGATTGAAATTTCTGCTCCTAAAGTGGTGGAATATGAAAAGAAGACTTCGGCAGGAATCTATGCTAACTTCTTTATGGGTTCTGAAAAAGATGAAGTGGTTTACCGTGTTGATCATGGCGAATGGAAAAAAATGAAGTATATCCCTGAAAGCGACCCGGCATTTTTAAGTGTCTTGCATAAATGGGACAATACGGAGAATTTATTAACAGGGAGACGTCCATCTGCAGCAGCTGAAAGTAAACATTTATGGAGAGCGGCAGTGCCGAATAAGTTAGCTCCCGGTGAACATACTATTGAAGTTAAAGCCACTGATATGTTTGGCAAGAGCTTTACGCAAACCAAAACGTATAAAATCGTTAAGCGCTAAGTTTAAAAATAAGAAACAATTCATCAGAGCTGAATCATTTTATTTGATTCGGCTCTGATGAATAGATATTGAAGACCCTTTCTTTTAATTTTTTAAGGCAGGGGCAGGGCTAGGGGTTTTGATCCGATCAGCAAGCGTACTGATTAAAACTGCAGCTTGCAAAGGCTCAAGCGTCAGGTCGAATCCTGAAGTGTTATTTTTTACTTCAAACTTTTCTGCTACCAGGTTATAAACGTCGGTTTTCTGGTTCTGGGGAACCTTTATGCGAATGGTTTTTTTAACAGGATAAGGATTATAGTATAAAAAGGTTGGATTGTCATTTTTGCCATAGAAATCGGTCGCGTTTAAATCCAGTTGCAAAATGCCGGGAACTTCGGTTTCTTTCACCATTCCTCCAAAGATACCCACATGAGCACTTCCATACACACTAAACTGGGATACTTCAGGGTTTCCCCCAGGTACCCATTTCGGTCCGTCACCCTGTGCAACAGGTGCTTTTAAAGAAGTATAAAGGCTGTCGTAAGTAGAAGCCATTGCTATTCCTTCATAAGCGATAACTCCCTTGGTGACGGCGGCAAATTCTGGCAGGGTCTGGTGTGCGGCCGGCATGTATTGAGGGTAATATAACCTGGAGGCATTGACCGCATTAAGCATCCATTTGCCGATGGCATTGGCATACTGTGGCTGGTATTTAACCAATGGTACCAGGGGCCATGCTGCATCAAAAGTATTCATCAAAAAGCTGTAGCCACCATGATCAACAGTACTGCCTACTGTCCCAGAAATATCGATTCCATTCCAATTTCCCGTTAAAACGCCCCAGCCTTTACGGCAAACGGCGGTGCCGTCAAAGGTCCAGTTCAGCATTTTGTGTACATCGAAATCTGTTCCTTGTTCGGCATTCATCCGGGCAGCTAAATAAGCGCCAAAAGGCATGAGTAATTCGTAGGTAGGGTTAATTTCCTGTGCCTCCAAAGCTTTCATGGCGCTGATGGCACCTTGGAGGTAACGGGGATCGCCAAACTTCAGGTAGGCTGAGTATAGCACATAGGCATGACCTGCCGCTGCATCGGCCTGTATACAGATATGATTGGTCATGGGCTGCATCTTACCATAATCAAAATAAGAATAATTATAATTGCCATTTAAGACAGAATCAGCTTTAAAAAACTGCTCCGCAATTGTCCTGGCCAATTCCTCAAACATCGGCTCATCGGGATATTGATCATAAATGGCATAGAAAAGCACATTTGGGTACACATCATACCACCAGTCACGCCCATAACCGCCACCTAAAAGGGCAACTTCCGGCGCCGTATTGTTCATCATGATATTCCAGCCGGTGTCCTTGTTAAAGTAATTCTTTAACATCCCCACATAATTGATGCCTCCCGAATCGCTTTTGTCAATACCCACCAGGCTTGCCCCCAGTACTGCGCCCATGTTGGCGAGGGCTTCATGAAACATGCCTTTATTATTGCCCTTGCCCTGGCGCACATCACCTATTGCTGTATAAACGCCGATTACCGGCTGCTTAAAGTTTTTACCTGTGGTATCCATCCAGATCAATGGCCAATACTTGCCCTCACTATTAAAATTATACACAGTACTGTCAAATTTTAAAGCCATCTCCTTCCAGTCAATAATGTTTAAAGGGGCAGGAAGATCTGCCATTTCGTTCACCCTGGTAATAGCGGTCTGACTTACCTGTGCCTGGGCCAGGCCAGTGATCAGGAGCAGCAGCAACAAATACTTACAAATGAATTTCATGGTTGAGGGTTAAGTAGATAGGTGTCATATTTGGCCTCGTTTAAGATACCGAAAATTTAAGCATTTTATAAAAATGAGGAGATTATAATATAAACACAAAGAACAATTGCTAGTTTATATCGTTTAGATAGGGTAATCAAAAGTTCATCACCATGACATACAAAGAACTTCTTCAAACGCTGGCAGATAAAGCTTCGGGAAATTATGCAGCTTACCTGCAATCAAAAATTGATACCTTAATTAATGTACATGATACACTATTGCCTGAAAAAACCCAGCAGTATAAAGATGAATCAGAACGTTATGAAATGAAATTCAGTGCTGCACTGGCTACGGTAAAAAACGTACAGGGACTGGACGAAGTTGTTCCTGAAGAGGATATCAATAGTTTTCTGTAATATTTGCGTTATTATAATAACTAAATCTTTTGTTAGCTTTGTTATAATATGTTATCAAAGAAAACAAAGTATGCTATAAAAGCGCTGATAGCACTGGGGAAGAATGTTAACAATCCTCCGATGCAGATTGTCAGGCTGGCCGAGCAGGAGATGATACCCAGGAAATTTCTAGAACAAATCTTACTGGATCTCAGAAATGCAGGTTACTTATACAGTAAAAAAGGGGCCGGTGGGGGGTATAGCCTGAATAAGGATGCCAAGGATATTTACCTTGTGGATATCTTACGCATTACCGACGGGCCTATAGCCATGGTGCCATGTGCAAGTATAAAGTTTTACCGTAAATGTGACGAATGCCATGATGAAGTTACCTGTGGTATCCGTAAAACATTTCTGGATGTGAGGGATGCTACCTTGAAAATACTTTCCCATACCTCTATTGCAGATGTCATTGCGCGTGAAACTTCAAGCCCTCTCGAAAACGAACATTTTTAAACGAAAGTATTAAATTTATGAATAGAAAGAACTTTGATATTTTATCAAAAAAAACATTTAGTCTGGCTCTTTTAGCCGCCTTACCATTCTTTTCTTTTGCTCAGAAAGAGAACTGGCAAAACCTTGACCTGCAGAAAGATTCTACTTTTGGTATCAGTACGGAGAAAGCCCACCAAGAGTTGTTAAAGGGCAAAAAAGGTAAAAAAGTAATCGTTGGAATTTTGGATAGTGGTGTGGATTTCAATCATGAAGACTTGAGCACGGCCATCTGGACCAATCCTAAAGAAAAACCAGGCAACAACAAAGATGATGATAACAATGGTTATATAGATGATGTTCGTGGCTGGAATTACCTGGGCTCCGCAAAAGGTTCAATTAAACATGAAACCCTGGAGCTGACAAGACTTTTGAAAAGGGACGAAGCCAAGTTCGCAAATGTGAGTGAAGCTACAGTTTCGGCAGAAGACCGTGCTGCTTATGAAGCTTATAAAAAAATGCGTGCCGAATATGAAAAAGAATTGGCGGAAGCGAAAAACGGGTTGATCAATGTACAGGGGTTCAAGGCGGTGATAGATGCCGTAGTGAAGAAAATGGGTAAGGAAGAACCTGCATTGACAGATTTTGAAAGTTTCCAACCGGAAGGTGAAATGGAAAACAGGGTAAAAAGCCTGATGGTTTCACAGCTGCAGACACAGAGTTTTAAAGAGTTTTATGATGCACAGATTGTGAAGGGCCTGGAATACTTTAGTGGAAAGGTCAAATATAACCTGAATATGGATTTTGATCCAAGAACAGAATTGGTGGGCGATAATTATGCAGACAGCCGGGAACGTATCTATGGAAATAATGACATCACCGGTCCTGATGCCAGCCATGGTACGCATGTGGCCGGGATAGTTGCGGCTAACCGTAACAATAGTTTGGGTATCAAAGGAATTGCAGACCATGCCCTGATACTGGGCGTAAGGGCAGTGCCTGATGGTGATGAGCGTGATAAAGATGTAGCTAACGCCATTCGTTATGCTGTGGATAACGGTGCAAAGGTATTAAACATGAGCTTTGGTAAAGGTTATTCATGGGATAAAAAAGTAGTGGACGAAGCTGTAAAGTATGCCATGTCTAAAGATGTACTGATTGTTCAGGCTGCGGGTAATGATAACAAAAACCTGGAAGTTGAACAAAGTTTCCCTGACCGCAGGTATGTAGATGGCGGAGTTGCAGGTGCTTACCTGGTTGTTGGTGCTTCAGGTTGGGTTGATGATGCTTCGCTTAAGGCGAGCTTCTCCAACTATGGTAAAACGACAGTTGATGTTTTCGCCCCGGGTGTGAACGTTAATTCAACTATTCCGGATTCAAAATATGCTGCCTTCGATGGTACCAGTATGGCTGCCCCTGTGGTTGCCGGTCTGGCCGCATTAATCCGTTCTTATTACCCTAAATTCTCCGCTCAGGAGGTGAAAGATATCATCATGAGTTCAGTGGTAAAAGTTAACCATGATGTGGATGTGAAGGTAGGCGAAGAAACTAAATCTATACCTTTTGCTGAACTAAGTGTAACAGGTGGTATTGTTAATGCTTATAATGCATTAAAATTAGCAGCGGAAAAGAATTAAAATTATATTTATAGCATCATTTGCAACCCTTTCTTGTAACCGAGAAAGGGTTGCGTGTTATATAACGCCAAATTTTTAATGATATGCCTACTTCTTCGATTGATTTTTTTCGGTTATCGCCCATGCCTATGTGGGTAGCTGATGCCAATACGCATGAAATTTTAGAAGTTAATCCTGCGGCCATCAACTTTTATGGCCATGATAGGTCGGCGTTCCTCCAGCTTGGGCTGAGGGATATTGAGCAGGGAGGAGTATTGACATTCCTCGACAAAGAGATTAGAACACACCGGACGAAAAGTGGCCGGCTGGCCTATGTCCACGTAGTCTGCAATCCCTTGGAATTTCAGGCCAGACAAACACACTTATTCTTGATCACAGATTTTACGGAAAGTATTGAAAGTGAGAAAAAGATTCAGGCGAGTGCAGAGCGCTTCAATATAGTTTCCAAGGCTACCAGTGATACCATATGGGATTATACCCTTCATGCTGATGAAATCGTCTGGAACCGTGGTATCAAGGGGATTTTCGGGCATAAGGATATCATTAACCACACCACAAGCAGCGATTGGTGGCAAAAGCAGATACATCCGGAAGATCAGCAACGGGTGACCGATAAAATGCAGCGCCATCTTAAAGATAAGGTCAGCAGGTGGCATGATGATTATCGTTTCAGGTGTGGAGATGGCAGCTATCGTTATGTTTTAGGGCGTTATTTTCTCGTGTTTGATGAATCAGGGCTGCCTGTACGGATCATCAGTGCCATGGAGGACATCACCAAACGCAAGGAATACATACACGCCATTGAAGAGCAGAACAAACGGTTCAAGGAAATTGCCTGGATACAATCACATATGGTGAGGGCACCACTCGCCAGAATTCTAGCTTTAGTTGACCTGATCAGGATTGACCAGCCTGATGAAGATTATAAGGTGATACTTGAGTATTTAACGAGCTCAGCCAAGGAATTGGATACCGTAATCAGTAATATTGCTGATAAAGCACCGATGGTTTAACAGGCCTTTAGATTTTTACTTCTTCAAACTTCTTAAAATCCCAGTTAGCCTGGTTATTTTTACTGTACCAGACTTTATAGCTCTTTGGCGGGACGGTGAAATGGAAGGATAATTCCGTTTCAGCATCATCCTTGGGCAGGAACCCCGGTAAAAGGGTTCCGGCAATAAGTTTAATTTGTTCTTCCTTAAGCATGGTGCTTTTTGTTAAGATTTTGCTTTAAATACATCAGCCAGTAGTTCATAGGAACGTAGCTTTGCCTGGTGGTCAAATATATGTGAACTCGCCATTATCTCGTCTACCTGCGTCTGCTCTAAAAAGTCCTGCAAATCATTGGCGACGGTTTCCTTGCTTCCTATAAAAGTACAGGCAAGCATCTGGTTTACCTGCTCTTCTTCATATTCGTTCATTACCTCCTCCATGCTGTTTGCCGGGGGCTGTAAAAGCTCGCGTTTACCACTAATGACCCCTTTAAACATTCTGTATAAGGAAGTGGCAATTTTCTGTGCTTCTGCATCTGTATCAGCAGCAACCACATTCACACAAGCCAATACATAGGGTTCGGCGAGGTCGTCTGATGGTTTAAAGTTCTGCCTGTATAAATTAATCGCGGTAAGGAATTGCGCAGGTGCAAAGTGACTGGCAAATGCATATGGAAGTCCTAATGCTGCGGCCAGGCGTGCGCTATCGGTGCTGGATCCTAAAATCCACAGGGGAATGTCGAGGCCTTCACCTGGAATGGCCCTTACACTGCTGCGTTGGTTGTCAACCGACAGGTAAGCCTGGAGCTTTAAAACCTCCTGAGGGAAGTTCTGTGCAGCCATCATGCGTTGTTCGCCACGGATGGCCATTGCCGTCACCTGATCCGTACCTGGTGCACGTCCCAGACCTAAATCTATCCGGCCCGGAAATAAGGATTCAAGGGTGCCAAACTGTTCGGCGATAACAAGCGAGGAATGATTTGGAAGCATGATGCCTCCTGAACCTACCCGGATGCTTTTTGTACCGCCGGCGATATGGCCAATAACCACAGCCGTTGCTGAACTGGCCACACTGATCATATTATGATGTTCTGCCAGCCAATAGCGGGTATAACCCCATTTTTCAGCATGCTGTGCAAGATCTAAACTGGTTTTAAAAGTGTAGGCCGGTGTTTTGCCCTCTATTACGGTTGCTAAATCCAATACAGAATAAGGGATTGAACTAAGTTGTTTCTTCATTTGATTAACCATTAATTCAAATTTAAGGCTATTAATTTTAATCAGGCCAAAGCCTTAGTGATATGACATTAAGTTGGCAATGTTCGGGAATGAACTTTATGTAAAACATTTTTTATTGAGTTAATATTTTTTTACACTTGGTTTTCTTTTCTCTTTTTATCAACCGCTCTCATGTTCAAGTTTTTCAAGATATTAAAGTATTCAGGGCTCCTTATGCTCTTGTTTTCTGGTTTGGTATGTGACGCACAGCAAAGCTGGTTGCCTGGTTACAGGTACCGGAAGAAAATAACCATTAACAAGACTAAGGTAGAAAATAATGCAACGGCCCCCCATTGGTCGGATTTCTATGTTTTAGTAGAGCTGGAAGAGCCAGGCCTCAGGCACCTGGAAAATGCCTTCGAAAATAAAATCACTCACCCGGAGGGTCTAGATATTGCTTTTTCGAATGCTGTTTCGCCCCTTGCCGCTTTGAAGTTTCAATTGGTAAGTTACAACGCCCAAACAGGTAAGCTGGTTTGTTGGGTACTCATAGATAAACTTTACACAAAGACTAGTACTATTGAGAACACTAACTCTTTTTATTTTCTCTATGGAAGCGCTGTGTTGCATCAACCTCATGATCCGGTTGTGGAAAGCATGTGGAAGGGTGGCTACTATCATGTGCAGCATTTTAATGAGGCTGCAGAAGGGATGATTGGGGCTGGCAAATCATTTAATGGGATCTCCGATCAAAAGCTTGTCGAACCGCATACCAATACCGAATACACCCTCTCTGCCTGGATAAAATTGCATGAATTAGGGAGGGAACTAATGATCATGTCTAATGACAGTGCGGGTACAGGAGGTTACCAGCTCCAGGTGAATAAAGAAAATAGATTGGTGTTCATCGTCAACAGAGGTCCATCGGTAAGAACATTCACCGGCTCCAGCGTTTTAAAAATGAATGAATGGAATTTTGTGAGTACTTCCCTTACAAGTACCAGTCTTCGTATTTTGAAGAATGGAGCAAGTGAATATACAAATGCTGCACTAAATTTTACAGCACCGTTACCAGCGCAGGTCGTCATTGGCGCCAGCAAAACGGGTAATCAGTTTTTTAATGGAATAATTGATGATTTAAAAATCAGCAAAATCGCTAAAACTACACCCCGGATTCTTACAGAATATGTAAACCAAGTGAATCCGCAATCCTTTTATACCGTAGAATCCGAAGTTGCCAATCCAAATTTGGCCCCCTATGCACATACTTTTCTTGGAACAAAAGATAACGATTATGGGTTTGCTAACAACTGGAGTGGAATTACACACCCGGGCAACAATAAGAATATCATCATCGCGGCCGGGCGTACTGCGGTTCTTTCATCGAATGTGGTCATTAATAATTTGAAATTAGAAGCTGGAGCTCAAATCAATCTTACGGGTCAAATGCAGGTATTGCAAACTTTAGAGCTGGCCACGGGAGCCTCGATCTCATCAACTGGTCTGGTGGGTCAATTGCAGCTGGAGGGGCATGTGATCAACAATGGCAATATAAACTTGGTCGGTCCGCAGTCACGGCTTCTTTTTTCGGGAAACGCCCTGAACACCAACTATACAGGAGTAGGCGCTGCAACGGTGTCACTTCTTGAAATTAACAGGCCTGCTGTGGGTTCCATATTCACCCTTTCCGCCCCATTGCAGGTTATGAAATCGCTGAATTTAATAAATGGGGCGTTAAAAGCCAACGGCCACCTGGTGTTGCTGAGTTATAACGGTATTACGGCGGCATTGCGCCCTGTTCCTTCAAATGCCACCATCAGTGGAGATGTACAGGTGCAAAGTTTTGTTAACGGGACTTTCCCCTCACCTGCAACAGGGAGGGGTTGGCGCTTGTTAAGTTCTCCGGTCATCCATACTACTGTCGCCGGTAACGGACAATACCACCTGCAGGCCATAAAAAGCAGCATTTTTGTAACAGGCAGAGGCGGAACAGCCAACGGCTTTGATGCTTCGCCAAATAATGGAGCAACGATCTATACCCATAATCAATCCTTACCGGGCACCCTCGCACAGAAATACGTTCCCATTGCTGATATGCAGGTGCAAATTCCAGTTGGAAAAGGCTTTTTTGTATTTTCAAGAGGCAACAGGATGCTGCCAAATGCTTACCAGCAACAGATTCAAAGCCCACCCTTTGTCAATGCCGAGCCCTATATCCTTACTTATACCGGTCGTTTATTTACCGGTGACCTGACGGTAGAAGTGTTTAACAACAATAAAAATGGCGTAGGCGACGGATTTAACCTTGTAGGCAATCCTTATGCAGCACCAATCAGGTGGGGGAGTTTGGATAAAATTAATGTAGGACCTTTTATATGGTTATTTGATCCACTGAATAATACTTACCGTACCAGCCAGGACGAGAATGAGCTTATTCAACCGGGTGAAGGCTTTTTTATCAAAGTAAATGAAGGGGCGACCTCAGGGTCTATCAGCTTCAATGAAAGGAGTAAGGTGGTCTTATGAAGGGATACCTTTTCTTAACGGCAATGGGAGTAGTCCTGCAAATAGTCGTGGCTAAAGCGCAAGCAGTTTCTCCTAATCCTCAAGCAGCTTTGGGGAATACACAAACAGTTTCTGGCAGCGATCAAACGCAAGTTCCCCGGAACAACCTCCTGCTGCAATTGAGCAGCAGCGTTTTCTCCGACAGCTTCCAGTTGGTTTTTAAAACCGGTGGGAGCATCGATATGGACGATCAGGATGCGCTGAAAGTAAGTGAAGGTTATGTAAGTATCTCCAGCCTTCATATCATAGGATCGAAGCTGGCCATAGAAGAACGCGCTTTTCCGGTTGGGGAAGAGGAAATCAGCTTAGCGGTAAAAGGCTATGCCAGTGGTCAATATCACCTCAAAATAAAGGTAACTGCGTTTGAAACCGCCAATACAGGGATCACTTTATTCGATAAATTCATGAACAAGAAGCTGAGTTTAAAGCCTGAAAACACGATTGATTATGTCTTTACTATTGATTCAGCATTGATGGAGAGTCAGGGCGATAAACGCTTTTCCTTATTGCTGAGCACAGTCAGTCTGCCGGTGCCGGTTATCGATGCTGGTCCTGAATTACTTGCCTATCCTAACCCTTTTCAGCATCATTTATTTATCAATGTCAAAAAACACCATACACCATCGGCAGAAATAAGGATCAAAGATTTGTCAGGCAGGTTAGTCTGGCAGAAAGCTTTTGAAGATGTACAAATGAATGCTCAACTTGAATTGGAGTGTCAAAACCTGTACCCGGGCCTTTACCTGCTGGAGTGGGTCGACCACACCAATCCTAAAAAAACAAGAACCTTAAAAATAATTAAACAATGAAAGCATTAACTTTTATACTGATCATGATGCTATTGGCCATGAACACATTGGCTCAGGACCCTGGCCCAGGATTTCCAGGAGGAGATCCTGATGAGCCTGTTCCGATAGATGGTGGCATGTACCTGCTGATGGCTGCCGGAATCTTCTACGGATTAAAGACTATTAAAAGAAGGAATCCTTAAACCAGGATTCCTTCTTTTTTTAATATATAGTTATAAATTCCTTCAATAGGTTTTTGCATGATGTTACCGATTTTTACTCCGTTTGCCTTACAAACTTCGTGGAGGATGTCCTGGTAATGGTAAGCAATTGAGCCCACGAAGTGGCAATCCAAAGTTCTGTAATTGCTGTAGTCTTTGATGTTTGTTTGAACAAACTCCTGGAATACGTCATGAATCAGCTTTGAAATAAAAGGATGCTGGGTATGTTTCACCATGAACTTGCTCAGTGAAGCCAGGTAAGTATTGGGTGAAGGACTCTGATAAACATTGCTGATGACACTTTCTTTGTCGATTTTAAACTCCTCAGCAAACAAAACAGCTAATTCTTTAGGCATCTTGCCGTACAGGTAACTGGTAACAAGTTTTTTTCCAAAATGAGTTCCCGAACCTTCATCACCTAAAACGTAACCAAGGCCATGTTTACTGGTATGTACAGTTTCGCCATCGTAGTAAGATATATTTGAACCCGTACCTAAAATACAAGTTAGTCCTTCTTTATTTCCACAGGTGGCATAGGCAGATCCCAGAAGGTCATGCTCTACACTAATGAAAGCTTTGGTAAAAAATAATGATAAACCATTAGATATCACCTCATGCTTATCAGGAGATGAACATCCTGCGCCAAAGAAGTAAATTTCCTTTACGATATCAGGATTAAAGCCCAAATCTTTCTTTCTTGTAAAAAGCTTAGCGATATCCTGGGCATTCAGGAAATAGGGGTTGATCCCCTGTGTATGAAATTTAATAGGTTCATTAGGATGATATCCCATCCAATCCGTTTTCGAGGATCCACTATCTGCAACTAATATCATTTGCTAAAATTAATCATCTTATTGAATATTCAAAGTACCACTGATCTCTTTTAAGCTAATCTCTGTTAATTTAGCCTGATGTTGTGCATCTAAAAACCTGGTGATCGCCTGAATTGAGTTTCGTTGTGCTTCTCTTAACTCTATCGGAGCAATGCTGCCTAGCCTATATTTATCAAGTGTAATGGCAAGGTTCTGCCCTGCTATTTCCACATTTCCCTGCTCTACCTTAAGCAGATCAAGGTTGGTTTGGTAATCCTGGTAGACTCTTAAAAGGTCAGCACTAATTGTTTGCTGCATTTGCTCCAAAGTCAGTTGGGAAGTGTGGATGGATATCTTTGCGTTTCGCTCATTCTGCCGTTGTAAAAATCCATTGAAAATATTCATGTTGGCGGTCAGGCCATAAGTAAATCCACGGCCCTTGAATTTTTGATTAAAGCCTGTCGGATTTGCAGTCCTGGAGTATTCATAACCACTGTTTACACCAATAACAGGATATCTTTGGCCTTTCACTTCCTTAAGTGTCAGCTCAGCCACCTTTTTATTGATGAAAGCATTTTGTAAGGCAGGGTTAAGCTGTAACGTCGTTTCCTGCAGTTTCTGGTAATTGAGCTGCTGGTCGATGTCTATGCTGTCCTGTGCCCACACCTTGATGTTCAGGTCTCTTGCCATCACCTGGTTTAGGTTAACCATCGCATTAAGCAACAAGTTTTTTTGCTGCAGAACGGCCGAAGTATCCGTATTATAATCTACTGTAGCGCTGAGCACATCAAGCTTCGATCCTTTTCCAATCTCCAGTTTGTTTTTTGCGATGCGGATACGGAATCTTGAAATATCTAACGCACTGTCGGTCGCCACAACCAATTGCTGCTGCCTTACCAGGTCATAATAAGCACTGATGACCTGCGCAACCGTGTTTAGGATCGTCGCTTTTTCGTTTACTTCCCCCAGTTTTTGCAGCTCTTTTAGCTTGTCGTAAGTAGCAAACATCCGGAAGCCATCAAAGATGGTCCAGTCTAAAGCTGCACCATAACTCATATTCGTGGTCCTCACGTTGTCGTTCGTTCTTTCTTCACCTGTTGAGGTCGTTTGAACAGTTTTCTGCTTGCTTCCACCTGTGCCAAAGTTCCCCTGCACTACCGGCAATAGACCAGCATTACCGGCATTAACATTATTCCTTGCTATTTGAACATCATTGTTGACTAATTTGATGTCGTAATTATTTTGAAGTGATAGCGTAATGGCATCTTTGAGCGACAAACTTTCCTGGGCTGTTGCCAATTGAAAATAACCTGCCAAAAATATACTTAGGATAAACTTAAACTGTCTCATGTATTTCAATTTCGGATTCGGCTTTTAAAGATTCTTGAAGTTCAACATTTACCTTGTGTTCTTTAGACCAGTAAGAATAGATTGCAGGAATAACGAATAAGGTAAGTACCAGGGAGAAAACGGTACCACCAACGATCACAATACCCATACCCATACGGCTTTTTGCGGCTGCACCAAAGGCCATGGCAATAGGCAGCGCACCGATGGCAATGGCAAGACTAGTCATTAAGATTGGCCTTAGCCTGGAAACTGAAGCTTCCCTGATGGCATCATGAACATTCTTGCCCTGTTCTTTCAATTGGTTGGCAAATTCCACGATAAGGATCCCGTTTTTGGTTACCAGTCCGATGAGCATGATCGTACCGATCTGACTGAAAATATTCCAGCTTTGACCAAATAACCACAGCGATAAAAATGCCCCTGCCACGGCCATAGGTACCGTTAAGATAATGATGGCCGGATCCTTGAAACTTTCAAATTGCGCGGAGAGGATCAGGTAAACCAATAAGATAGCCAATCCGAAAGCAAATAGTGTATTAGAAGAACTTTCCTGGAAATCTCTTGACTCGCCGCCAAGGTCTGTCGAGAATGTTTCATCAAGTACTCTTTCTGAAATCCTGTCCATGGCTTCAATACCCTCACCAATACTTTTTCCCGGTGCCAATCCTGCAGATACGGTTGCGGAAATAAAACGATTGTTACGGTATAATTGCGGCGGACTGCTTTCTTCCTCCGCATGAACGAGGTTGTCGAGCTGAATCAGCTCATTTTTATTGTTCCTCACATACACCGAGCTTAAGTCCAGCGGTTCCTTACGGTTATTTACTTCAAACTGACCGATGACCTGGTATTGTTTACCATTCATGAAAAAGTAAGAGAAACGTTGTCCACTCAGGCCAAGCTGTAAGGCAGAGCCTATTTCTTGCACCGACACGCCGAGATTTTTTGCCTTTGCTCGGTCAATGGTCAGGTTGATTTCCGGTTTATTGAATTTCAAATTCACATCAGACATAGTGAAGGTAGGGTCTTTGGCGACCTCCTCCATAAACAGAGGCACTTTCTCACGCAGTTTTTCGAAGTTTTGTG
Source organism: Pedobacter immunditicola (assembly GCF_037482985.1). Taxonomy (NCBI): domain Bacteria; kingdom Pseudomonadati; phylum Bacteroidota; class Sphingobacteriia; order Sphingobacteriales; family Sphingobacteriaceae; genus Pedobacter; species Pedobacter immunditicola. The sequence continues at coordinate 478,822 of NZ_JBBHKC010000002.1, forward strand.
CCTGGATAATGTAATTGACAGGCAGACCACCTCTTCGTCCTACAGAAATAGTAGGTTGCTGTGTAACCACAACTTTTCCCTCAGTATATTTCCTGGTGATACTCGTTAAATGAGCAGCAATTTCTGCCTGTGAACGATCACGATCACCCGGATCCACAAGTCCCATTCTTACAAAACCGCCATTGGTAGAGCCACCGCCAAAACCAGGAGAGGTAATGGTAATGTTCACTTTCATTTCAGGCACTGAATCCATCACCATTTGGTTTATTTTGGACATGAAACGATCGGTATAGGCAAAAGAGGCACCTTCAGGCGTGGTTATATTCATATTGATGGCACTGCGGTCATCATAAGGAGCTGTTTCTTTAGGTAAGAGATTCCAGAATAAGGCTATTAAACCAACGCAGAACACCAAAATCGGTATAGCCAGCCACCTCTTATCCAGGAATTTATTGAGGTTATCTGCATAAGTCTGATTCAGTTTCACAAAATAAGGCTCTGTCATATCATAGAACTTCGATTTTTTGTGACCGGTCTTTTTCATCAGGTAAGCATTCAGCATCGGCGTTAAGGTTAGCGATACAAACGCAGAAATAAGCACCGCGGCACCGATTACTATACCGAACTCCCGGAATAACCTGCCCACAAAACCCTCCATGAAAACCACCGGTAGAAACACTGCTGCAAGGGTAACGGAAATAGAGATGACTGCAAAGAAAATCTCATTAGCGCCTTTAATAGCCGCTTCAAAAGGAGAATAACCCTCTTCAATCTTTTTAAAGATGTTTTCCGTGACCACAATTCCATCATCCACCACCAGTCCTGTTGCTAAAACAATGGCCAGTAAAGACAAAACATTAATGGAAAAGCCAAAAATGTACATGATGAAAAAAGTAAAGATCAGGGATACCGGAATATCGATCAGCGGCCTGAAGGCAATTGCCCAATCTCTAAAAAAGAGGTAAATGATGATGATCACCAGTACCAGTGAAATCATAATGGTTTCCGCAACCTCGGTTACCGAACTTTTAATGAAACGGGTGTTATCTAAAGATATATTAAGTTTAATGTCCTTTGGGACATCCTTTTGCAATTGCTCAAATCTTTTGTAGAACTCATCAGAAATAGCCAGGTAATTAGCTCCCGGCTGGGGCACCAGGCCAATGGCAACCATGGGTTTACCAGATTCCCTCAATACGGTCTCTTCATTTTCTGAGCCTAACTGCGCATAGCCGATATCTTTCAGCTGTACCACGTTATTGGAATCACTTTTAAGGATAAGGTCGTTGAATTCTTGTTCGGTAGTTAGTTTACCTAATGTTTTTACCACTAATTCAGTGTTTTCGCCGGTAATTTTACCTGAAGGCAATTCTACATTTTCAGTGTTCAACGCGTTGACAATGTCTTGCGGCGTTAAACCATAAGCAGCAAGTTTATCAGGCTCAATCCTGATGCGCATGGCATATTTGCGCTGACCCATAATCTGAATACTGCTCACCCCGGTAATGGTTTGCAGCCTGTCGGCGATAACATTTTCTGCAAAGTCACTCAGCTGCATCACATTGCGTTTGTCGCTTTGAATGGTCATCGTAATTACCGCATCAGAGTTGGCATCGGCCTTGGTTACCGTAGGGTTGCCGTCAATATCTTTTGGTAAATTTCTTGCTGCCTGAGAAACCTTATCACGCACATCATTAGCCGCATCATCAATATTTTTATCGAGGTTAAATTCGATGGTAATATTACTGCTGCCCTGGTTGCTGGAAGAAGATATGTTCCTGATCCCGTCTATACCATTGATGGATTTTTCAAGCGGTTCAGTAATTTGGGATTCGATAATGTCTGAGTTGGCTCCAGGGTATGAAGTACGTACAGAAACAACCGTAGGGTCAATGTTAGGATATTCCCTGACACCGAGGAAAGAATAGCCGACGAAGCCAAAAAGCAGGATCATCAGGTTCATGACAATAGCCAGAACGGGCCTTTTAATGCTGGTGGTTGAAATGCTCATGTTGCTGTTCTTTAGTTATTTACGATAGTAACATTCACAGGGGCATCTGGTTTTAATGCCATTGCACCGGTGGTTAAAACAGTATCTCCAACTTTTAGTCCTGATGTAATTAATATAGCCTCTGCCGTACGTGTGCCAGCTTCAACCGGTATTTGTTGTGCTTTTCCGTTCCTGCTGATATAAACCGTTTTACCTTTCAAAACAGGAATAACGGCTTCGTTAGGAATCAAGATGGCATCTTCCATGGTGTTCAGGGACACTTCAATTTTAGCAAAGGCACCTGGTAAAAGTTCCATATTCGTGTTTGGTGCTAAAGCCTTGATCTGCAAGGTCCTTGTTTGCGCATCAATTCCTGGTTCAATGGCAAATATTTTCCCGCTAAACTTTTTTGTAGAACCGCTGGTTGTAAACGATATAGTAGAATTTTGCTGAATTTGTCCGGCATATTTTTCCGGAACAGAAAAGCTGATTTTTATGGGGTTAATGCTCATCAAGTTGGCGATCACCTTTGAAGGTGTAATGTATTCGCCGGTAGAGATAGAACGCAATCCTATTTTCCCACTAAAAGGGGCGTAGATGGAAGTTTTGGCTAATTGTGCACGGATGAGTTGTGTCTGTGCTTTTAGGGATTGTAAGTCAGCAAGTGAGGTGTCGTACTCTTCCTGACTGATGGCTCCTTTTTCGAGCAGTTGTTTCGCCCGGTTTTCATTCGTTTCAGAAAGCTTCTCCTTGGTACGGGCTTGCTGCAATTGTGCCTGTATATCACGGTCGTTAATTTTCACCAGTAAAGCACCTTTACTTACATTGGTGCCCTCCTTAAAAAATATACCTGTAACAAGGCCGGCAACTTCACTTTGAAGCGCAATAGATTCATTGGCCTCAATGGCCCCGGTTATACCCAGTCCATTATTGAAATTACCTTTACTAACCACCATTCCATTAACATTTAATGAAGCTGAAGGACCATTTTTGCCCTTGCCATTGCCAGTGCCTGCAATTTTTTGGTTAGCAGAAATACGGTAATAAATAAGGTAAGCGATGCCAATGACAATCAGGGTGTAAACAATATATCTAAGCTTCATAAAGTTGAGTGTGCTAATGTTAGAGTACAAAAATATTTAAATTAGTTGTTAGCTTGGCGTTGTATTAAGTATGTTACAGCTTAATTTATTAATGAAAGGCAAATGGTTTATATAAGTTATAAATTTGCAGCACTAACCCCATAAAAAATAAAAACAATTAATATATAGATGAAAAAATCATTATTAGGTTTAGTCGTATTATTAACATTAAGTATGGCAGCCAGATCACAAGTGAAAATAGGTTTCGAAGTAAGTTTTATAGAGCCACAGGCACATTATGCAGAGGTAGAAATGAATATCTCTGGCTTAAACAAAGATTATATTGATGTTAAAATGCCGGTATGGGCACCCGGATCTTACCTGGTACGTGAGTTTGCTAAAAATGTAGAAGGTTTTAAAGCACAAACAGCAGGAAAAGCAGTGAAGGCCGAAAAAGTAGATAAAAACACGTGGCGCATTTACAATGCAAAAGCCAGTGCAGTAAAAATCAATTACCGTGTTTATGGTTTTGAAGTATCTGTGCGTACTTCATTCATTGATGATTCACATGCTTTTTTATCTTCAACAGGTGTTTTCATGTATCCTGATGGGATGATTAAATCTCCAAGTACAATCAAAATTGTCCCTTTCAAGGGCTGGTCAAAAGTTTCTACCGGTCTTGAGCCAGTAAAAGGTCAGCAGTTTACTTACCATGCAGCAGATTTTGATATCCTGTTTGATAGCCCGATTGAAGTGGGTAACCAGGACATTTTCGAATTTACCGCAGCTGGTGTAAGGCATGAAGTGGCCATGGTTGGTGGCGGAAATTATGATAAAGAGCGTTTAAAAGTCGATATGGCTAAAGTGGTGGAAGCATCAACGGCTGTTTACGGCGAAAACCCCAATAAGCATTATACTTTTATTGTGCATCATTTCCAAAGAGGTGGTGGTGGTTTAGAGCACATTAACTCTACCGTTTTAGGCGCCTCACGCGATCAGTATACTTCAGAACGCGGTTATAATGGCTTTTTAAACCTCGTGGCTCATGAGTATTACCATTTATGGAACGTTAAACGTTTACGTCCGGTGGCTTTAGGTCCATTTGATTATGATAAAGAGAACTATACCACCAATTTATGGATATCGGAGGGCTTTACAGCTTATTATGAAAATAAAATCATGCTGAATGCAGGATTAATTGACCCGGATACCTTTATCAATAACCTGGCTACTGCCGTGGCAAATGTGGAAAATACACCTGGTGCAAGAGTGCAAACTGTTGCAGAAGCGAGTTTTGATGCCTGGATTAAATTTTACAGACCTAATGAAAACTCTAGTAACTCTACAATTTCGTATTACGCTAAAGGCGAAGTGGTTGGCCTGTTAATGGATTTAGAAATCGCGAAGGCCACCAAAGGTGCTAAAAGCCTTGACGATGTGATGAAAGCAATGTATGTACAGGGGAAAACCTCAAAAAGAGGTTATACTGATGCTGAATTCAAAGCAATGGCGGAAAAAATCAGTGGCATCAGTTTCTCGAATTTTTATGCTAAATATGTAAATGGTACACACCCTGCTGAATATCAAAAATACTTTGGTTATGCAGGAATTAAGGTGAAAAATGAAAATGAGGGAACAAGTATTCCCTATGTTGGTATTGCCTCAAGAACTGTTGAAGGGGGTGTGTTTATTACGGCTGTTTCGCGCAACTCTGCTGCTTGGGTTGATGGCTTAAATGTAAATGATCAAGTGATCAGCGTGGACGGTGTTCCTGTTGAAGCTGTAGTGGAGCGCATGCCTGCCATTACAAATAAAAAAGTGGGTGATGTAGTGAAGTTTAAAGTGGTAAGGGATGGCTTGGAGAAAACCTTTGCGGTGACCTTAAAAGCTAATCCTAATATAAAACTGACCGCTGTAATTGACGACAAGGCTAATGCACAGCAATTGGCAGTGAGAAAAAAATGGTTCGGTAATTAAACTCGGTAATTAAACAAAATAATTATCCTCACCCCTGGACTTGTTCCGGGGGTTATTTTTTTGTTATCGCCGTTAAATGATATTCCATTAAAAGTTATTAATGACATTGCTCGTCACAAGCTTTTCTATTAGATGCTGAAATGAAATCAGCATGACGACTCATTTAGAGTATGACGACCCACTTATGATGGAGCTCTTTTTCTTTTGTGATTTGTATTCCAACTAGTCATTTGTAAGTTCAATTTCATAGATTATCGGCCATAATTTCCCAGTGACTAGCAATCTTTTGGTATCCGGGTTATAGGCAATGCCATTAGTCTCCTGGGCATTAGCGTTAATTTGTAATGCGTTATCTTTTAAATTGGTTAAATCTAGTTTTCCAACTACGTTTCCGTTAGAAGGGTCAATTTTAAGGATATCGTCTTTGAGCCATATATTTGCATATATAAAGCCTTCTATATATTCTAATTCATTTAAATATGGAACAGCATATCCATTTTCAGCTACGGAAATTGTTCTGATAGTCTTGAAGTCTTTGGGGTCAATATAACTAAGTACATGAGTTCCATCACTCATAATAATCTGTTTACCATCGGTTGTGAGTCCCCAACCTTCATTATTGGCAAATCTATATTGGCCTAATTTGCTGAAAGTTGAATCATCATAGACAAAGCAGATTTGATTTTTGTAGGTAAGTTGGAAAACCTTGTTTTCAAGGAAAACTATGCCTTCGCCGAAGTAAATACTTTTATCAAGTTTAACTTTCTCAGTAATTTCACCATTTTGTAAATCTAAAATCCCAATTACAGATTCCGTTTCAGGAAAATCCAAAGGTGACCCAGTGCTTTCATATAAAAGACCTTTATGAAATGTCAGACCTTGGGTAAAAGAATTAGTACTATGAGGAAAACTTGCCTTAATAGAATAATTGATTTGAGGTGTTACTGAAATTGCATGGTCTTTTTCAGCAGACTTATCGTTTGTACAACCAGCAAAAAATATAACTATTAAAAACAGATAGCTCTTCATTAGCTAAATATATGAAATTAATAGACTGAGATATGCAGCCCCTTTATTTTGTAATTTCAGCGCTTAATTTCCCTAACCATTTCTTTATCTCGTTTTGTGCTTGTTTTTCTTTTTCTCCCTTGATGACGAAATATACCCCGTCTCTTTCCACGCCGCCTTTCGTTGAAAATCCTTCCAGTACCTTGCTGTTCGGACTTAACTTCTTTAAAGTTTCAAAACTGCTCCCAATGCCATAACCTGCATTGGTATTAAATGGGATAATGATTTTTCCCTTCAAGTCATATTGATTTAAAAAACTTTTCATGGGTGGCGGTAATTGCATTCCCCAGGTGGGAAAGCCTATAAATACCACATCATAGTCGCCGATGTTGTCGATCTTTGTTTTAAGTGGTGGCAAAAAACCCGTTGCATTTTCATTTGCCACCTGCTCTACAATTGCCTTGTAATTTTCCGGATAAGGTTTAACGAGCTCCAGTGCAACCAGCGTTCCGCCCACATTCTTTTGTATAAGCTGTGCAATTGCCTTTGTATTATTTGTTCGGGATAAATACACGATCAAGATCTTTTTATTGCTGAAGGTGGCCTGTTTATCAGGAGATGCCTTCTGTGCTTTTAAACAACCGGATAGAACACCGACAAAAAGGATGATCATTAAAAAGAAGGTCTTTTTATGTTTCATTGGGATAAATGTTTTTCAAAGATGAATCTCTCGTAAGATGATAATATCATGATTCATGCCACCAATAATGACCCTGTAGTCTATTTTTCATATTGAGTAGAATTATCTACTTTTGTCCCTGTGAAAATCTTCGCGCTTTTTTTATTTATTGTTGTACTCACGCTAACCGTCATGCCATGTTGTGCATCGGAAGAGGGGGAAGTACATCTACACGAGATAGTGAAAAAAGAAAAGCATGAATGCAATGACAAGGATGATGACTGCTGTAAAGAATGTTCACCGTTTTATGTATGTGACACCTGCATGGGATTTACCGCTACCCATCTGTCTATATTGACATTTGTCTCGCATTTTAGACCTGTACAACACAATACCATATACCTTCCTGTAAAGATCTCAGCCATCGCAACAACCATCTGGCAACCGCCTAAACAAGACTTATACTTACCCAAAGTCCTTTTAGGACATGTTTAGGAATTAATTATATAAAATCACATGATGAAAAGAATGATTGTGCTTTTGGCATTGCTGTTTGTTACAGCTGCTGCCTTTGCTCAAAACACTTATAAAGCCGTCATCAAAGACGCGAAAACAAACCAGCCTTTGCCCGGAGTAAATATTGAAGTTCTAGGTACCACACTGGTCACCACAGCTGATCCTTCGGGCGCAATTACCATTGATCAAATACCTTCTGGCAGGCAAATTATCCAGTTTAGCTATGCTGGCTTTCAAACAAAAACTGACACATTAACTTTTCCTTTGGCTCAAAATGGCCCTGCGATCGTATTATTGCAAAAAGCAGAAGAAGAGGAAGAGGAATTGGATGAAGTGGTGATTTCTGCCACCAGAAGCAGCAGAACGATTGACAACATCCCTACGCGGGTAGAAGTCATCGCAGGTGAAGAACTGGATGAAAAAGGAAATATGAAGCCCGGGGATATCCGTATGTTGCTGGCAGAAAGTACGGGTATTCAGACCCAGCAAACCTCGGCAACCAGTGGAAACTCCAGTATCCGCATCCAGGGGCTGGATGGAAAGTATACCCAAATGATACGTGACGGCTTTCCATTGTATTCTGGTTTTTCCGGTGGCTTGGGCCTGTTACAGATAGCCCCATTAGACCTGCAACAGGTAGAGGTAATCAAGGGATCTTCATCTACTTTGTATGGCGGTGGTGCCATTGCTGGCTTAGTGAATCTAGTGTCTAAAAAGCCCACAGAGGAGCGTCAGCTTAATTTTCTTTTGAATGGAACCTCTGCTTTAGGACTGGATGCAAGTGGTTTCTACAGTCAGAAGTTTGATAAAACCGGTATCACCGTGTATGGGGGGTATAACAAAGGAACTGCTTATGACCCTTCGGATATTGGCCTGACGGCTATTCCTAAGTTTGACCGGTTTACGCTAAATCCAAAGCTGTTTTTTTATCTGAATGAATCCACTACACTTTATGCCGGTATAAATGCCACTACTGAAAAACGTATCGGTGGCGACCTGGAATATGTTAAAGGAAATGGCAACGCACAAAATGCTTACTTTGAACGAAATAAAACCGGGCGCTACAGTTCGCAGGTTGAACTGGATCATCAACTGAATGAGAAAGAAAAGCTGGTTTTACGGAACAGTGTTAGCTATTATGACCGCAGTATCGGCATGCCAGACTACTTGTTTTCGGGCGTACAGGTTTCATCTTATAGTGAGGCCAATTACAGTCGCAATGGTAAAAATGCGGATTGGGTGGCTGGCCTGAACTTGCTGACCGATCGATTTAAAGAAGATAACAACAGCAACATTGCTTTGAGAAGTTATAATTATACCACCATTGGTGCGTTTGCACAAAATACCTGGAACTTATCTGATCAATTTAGCATTGAATCTGGTGTTCGTGGGGATTATCACAATGAATATGGGTTCTTCTTTTTACCACGTGTGTCTGGCCTATGGAAGATCAACGAACATTTTTCTACCCGCCTGGGTGGTGGGTTGGGATATAAGGCCCCATCAGTGTTTACTGAAGATGCAGAGAGGATACAGTTTAGAAATGTGTTGCCGATCGACGTGGTAAACACCAAGGCAGAACGTTCTTATGGTGCAAATTATGATGTAAATTACCGGACGAGTTTATTTGATGGTGAAGTCGGTTTTAGCATCAATCAGATGTTTTTCTACACCCGCATCAATAACCCAATCATGCTTACAGCGGCTACAGGTAACAACTTAGCTTATGTACAGCCAGCAGGTAACCTGGACACGAAAGGAATGGAAACTAACGCCAAAATCACCTACAAAGATTTTAAACTGTTCATCGGTTATACACTGGCTGATGTAAATCAGCATTCAGGCGGCACAAGCACCGCTTACCCCCTTGTTTCCAAGCACCGATTAAATAATGTGCTAATGTACGAGGTGGAAGACAAGTGGAAGATTGGTGCTGAGGCTTACTATTACAGCAAGCAGAAACTCAATGATGGTGCAACCGGTAAAGGCTACTGGACTGCCGGATTGATGATTGAAAAGCTATGGGAGCGTTTTTCGGTGTTTTTGAACTTTGAGAACTATACCGATACTCGCCAGACCAAGTTTGATACCATTTATACCGGGAGCCTCACCAATCCAGTGTTCAGGGATATTTATGCACCTGTTGATGGATTTGTTGTCAATGGTGGTGTAAAAATTAGATTATAATGTTAAATGAAGCTATTGTGATTAAATACCATGATAGCTTCATGATCAAATACTCTCCAGACAAACATTTATGAAACATAGGAGGCGTTATTTGCATTTTTCACGTGAGCTAAATGGTGTTCACAATGCCAGGCATAAATTCCAATGTTAGTTTTCAAAGAAATTAATTCACTTGTCTCAGGATGTTTGAATTGTCTTTCGAGGTCTTTATCGGATAGATTTTTCAGCAACATTATCCATCTTTCGTGTAAACCTTCTAATATCTTCAATGAACTTTCTACTGGGAAATTTTTCGAGTCGGATAACTCAGCCCAGGAATTTTCAAAATATGGTTTTATGGTTGGCGTGTCTTCTGTTAATGCTAGTTTAAATCTTATGAAGCTGTTCATATGACTATCGGCACAATGATTTACAACTTGTTTAATTGTCCAACCACTTGGTCTGTATTGTTTCTCAAAGTCTTTTTCTGTGAGGTTCTTAACTTCATTACTTAACTTCTTTGGAAATTCTTCAATAATCATAATCCAATCTTCGATTTGCTTTTTATCAATATGCTCAGGTTTTTGAAATTTCCCAATTGGATATTTTAGTTTTTCGATGTCTTTTTCCATTGTAGATTTTAAATTCCGTATTGGTAACTTCTTCATGCCTTTCCTCTAACTTCCTTTAACTTCATGATCATCTGTTTAGCATCAGTTTTTATCCACTCATCATATTCCTCGATAGCTTTTAACCTTAAATCTTCGGTGATGTAACCCTCATCAACAATTTGTTTTAAGTTGGCAACCTTTGACCAAATCCCTATTCTTTCCAAAAAATTTTGAGCTTCCTTCTTATAAATCTCGTCAGCATTGAAAATTTCAATGGAATGAAAGCCAGCTTCAATAAAAAAGTCAGCCAGGTCATCAGCGATCCGGTTATTCATTCCAGCATCGGCTCGCCATTTTAAGAAAGCCCGATAGAACACCTGCATACTTTCTGGCGGCAGGGGAGACCATTCTAATTTTTCATGATTATAGTCAAGAATGGAAATTTGTCCACCGGGGTTTAACAGGCTCTTCATTATTCTGAGCGCGTCTTTCGGGTGACTAAGCCATTGCAGCGTTCTGGCGGAAACAATCAAATCAAAATTTTTATCATTCGTATAGTTAAATAGATCACTATAAACGAGTTCAAGATTGGGGGTTTCCTTGTAGCTTTCCTTGCCACTTGTAATAAACTTTTCTGTATTGTCAATGCCAATAACACACCCTGTGGGGGCAACTAACTTTGCAATGCCATTTGAAATGGCACCTGTTCCACATCCTACATCCAAAACCCGCATGCCTTTCTTTAGTATTGGAATTAGTGTGCCGTAATCTGTTTGCAAACTACGGTTATCAAATATTTTATTGGTCTGCTGATGGTCACGGTTAATTGTTTTATTCATGATGGCCAGGCTTTCGGTGAGTTGTAGCTAAGGTATGGCAACACATCGATACTTCATCGTCATTTCCTGCAAAACTTTCAGTAACCAGTGTATTCATAAAATATAAAGTAATGACTTGCTGATTTACAGAAGAACATTATCTTTGTAAGAACACATTGCGCAAATACGGATATAGAGACGGTTTAGCGAAATTCCAGTTCTATTTGTGTGTTGTATGCAAGTATAACAACACTTATTAGGACATAGCCAATTAAGATGATTCTTTTGTTTAACCATTTCCCTTTCCGTTCTTGGATAAAATTGGTAAGATGAAAATAATATCTATATGTCCTACATAGGAGGAACTATCAAAACACGTCGTGCGTTTATTAAACAGTCGGCAATAGCTGCCGGAATGCTCACGCTACTACACGCATGTGGACAAAGCTTCAGATCATGGAAGTCACCACTTGACCCGGATGCAATAAGCAATTTTAGGAAAAGTTTCAGCGGGCATATTATTTTACCGAGTGATTCAGCATACGAAACAGCACGCCGGGTGCTTGCATGGAACCCCGAAACAGATAAATACCCTGCTATTATTGCGCAATGCAAAAATGAACAGGATGTTTTGAGATGCATTGATTTTGCTCATCAACATGACCTGGAAGTGTCTGTGCGATCCGGTAATCACAGCAATCTAGGCTGGGGTACTTGTGAAAACGGCATCGTTATTGACCTGTCGAAAATGAAGGACATTACTATTGATCCTCTTAGGCAAACGGCGCAGGTTACGACTGGCAACACAGCAGCAGAGATTCTTGCCGCTGCTTCCGGCTACGGTCTTGCGCCAGTATTAGGTCAATGTGGCAGCGTAGGATCTGGTCTTTTGTTAGGTGGCGGTTTAGGTTGGCTTTCGGGGTTATATGGAGCGTCTTGTGATAACATAATTTCAGCCCGTATTATCACAGAAGATGCCCGTACACTAAAAACAGACGAAAGTACCAATCAAGACCTATTCTGGGCCATTCGTGGTGGTGGCGGAAACTTTGGCGTTGCTACTTCATTTGAATACAAATTGCATCCGATTAGCGAAGTGCTTGCCGGTAGCTTTATTTATCCAATCAATAAGGCCCGTTCATTACTCCGGTTCTTTGGGGAATTTATGTCGGCTGCTCCCGATGAACTGCAAGCTGACTTCTATCTGGCCACGCAAGGCAAGGGAAGTATTACGGTACAGTTTGTTTACTCGGGCAATCTGGATAAAGGGGAGCGACTGCTTGATGCATTCCGCAGGTTCATTGCTCCTGAACAAGATTCGGTAAAGCGCAGGAATTTCTCGCAAGTGTATAATATGAGTGCGGATGGTGGAATGATTCCCTGCCCGTTCGATTCAGATAAAGGTTCATATATTGAACAACTATCGGATGAAGTAATCGATCTTATACTTGAGCGCTTTGCACAACCGCCGCCGTCATGCGGATTGGTTTTCAACTTTAGTCACTACGTGCATGGAGAAGTTTGTCGTGTTGCACCGGATGCAACGGCTTTCGGGCTTCGTAAGGAAGGTGCTGTACACCTTGTGTCTTGGGTGCAATGGAAAGATCCTGCAAACGCCTCGGTATGCATAGCGTGGCTAAACAAAACATTTGAACTAATGCAACCGTATTCGGGCGGGCATATTTATGCAAATTTTATGAGTACAAGAGGAGAAGCTGCATCAAAAAGTACCTTTGGTGCTAACTACCCACGTCTTGTGCAGTTGAAAAAGAAATACGATCCGCAAAACTTTTTCCATCTCAATCAGAATATTTTGCCGAAATAAGATAGTTAGTCTTCAGCAAGCTGACAGCAACGACGCGTGGCTCTCTAGCATAAAAGTCAAAGTATTTGTTTGTTGGGGCTGGAATCATACATAAAAAAAGCCCGATGCATCAAAAATGCATCGGGCTTTTTTTATTAGTTTAAAAATTTCTAGAACGTAAAGCGGAAAGATAATCCTAGTCCGGCTCCGTCAAATTCCGTGTCTGGTGCAAGCTCAATTGCTGGCTTCCAGTCTAAGGAAAGATTTAATGGCGCACCAGTAAATTTATAGTCTAAACCTAAAACGCCGTCTACCGATAGGTAAAGGTCGTTATTATGATTGTAATCGTTTTTGTAATTTACAGATCCTATAGTACCACCGGCACCATAGTACCAGCCTAATCCAGGTGCTCCGGCTATAGGCATATTGATTTCATACAAACCTGTTAAACGGAAATAATTCACATCACGGTGTGACCTAAAATTAGCGATAATGTCCAACATTTTATTGCCACCTAAAGAAGTCTTAAACGTTACACCATTTGCCGTTCCAAAACGACCACCAATAGCGTTTTTATAATTTTGTGCCTTCGAAGTGCTGTACATGGCAAGGGAAGTAAGCACTATTAAACTTAGAATAGTAAAGATTTTTTTCATAATATATTATTGTATTTAATAAAGGAGTCCCAATAACAAATACTATGCCGCTCCTTTGAATAAGTGATTATTATTTGTGTTTTTATAAATTATCCTATCCCCTCACCCTTACCTTTAGCGGTAATAAAATTTAGAATGGACCAAATGGGTGGTTACTGTTCGCGGGATGTGCCAAGCACCTGCCATGCCTCTACGTTTTTGCAGGAAAAGGTAGATACAACGTAGATCCATGGTAGATCCACCCTAGATCCAATGTAAGCTGACTATTTCTCTTTACCGAATTAAAATTGGTTTCATTCCAGCATATTATTTGTTAGATTTGGTAAACAACTTCACCAAATTAAACGCCAAATGTATGTCCGAAATCACACGCGTATTTGATCTACTTCAATATAATTTAGAAAAGTTTCCAAAGGATGATTTTATAAGTGGAAAAAGGGCAGGAAAATGGAACGCTTACAGCACCCTACAGTTTAAAGAACTCGTTGATAATTTAAGTCGCGGACTGATTTCAAAAGGCATGGGCAAGGAATCCCGGATTGCCGTGATGTCACCTAACCGTCCGGAGTGGAACATCACAGATTTTGCGATCATGCAGATTGGTGCTTATCAGATTCCACTTTACCCCACGCTGGCTGCTCATGATTTGAAATTTATTCTCCATGATGCCGAGGTAAGTATGGTTTTCGTTGCCGATGAGGTGCTTTATCATAAGCTGATGTCGGTTGTAGGTGAATTAGGGAGGCCACTGGCTATTTACACCATGGATGAAGTGCCTGGTGCAACTTATTGGAGATCCCTAGCAGATGAAGGTGCTCAACATCAGGAAATTGATTTAGCCAGCTACAGAAATGCAGTGAAAAGCGATGATATTTTAACTTTAATTTATACTTCTGGTACTACCGGTACGCCCAAAGGGGTGATGTTGACGCATAATAACCTTGTCAAAAATTTTGAAGGTTCTGCCGTACTTTTACCGGGGGGTATTGAAAAAGCATTGAGCTTTCTGCCTTTGTCGCATATTTTTGAACGGATGGTGGTTTACCTTTACATCTATAGCGGTATTTCTGTGTACTATGCAGAGAGTATGGAAACTATTGTGGCGGATATCAACTATGTGAAACCCGGTGTTTTCTCTACTGTGCCCAGGTTACTGGAGAAAGTTTACGAGAAAATCATGGAAAAAGGCAAGGCACTGACGGGGATTAAAAAAAATATCTTCTTCTGGTCGGTGGGTCTTGCAGAAAAATATGAAATTAAGAATAGCTGGTTCTACGATGTTCAGCTGAGTATAGCCCGCAAACTTGTATTTAAAAAATGGCAGGAGGCCCTGGGGGGTAATATTGTGGTCATTGTTTCCGGTGGTGCTGCACTGAACCCAAGACTATCACGAATCTTTTGGGCGGCAGGCATGCCTGTTTTTGAAGGTTACGGCCTCACCGAAACTTCGCCTGTCATCACCGTTAATCATTTTAATGGAAACACCATGTTTGGTACCGTAGGCCCGGCCATTGAAGGCATGGAAATTAAGATTGCTGAAGATGGCGAAGTGCTGGCACGCGGTCACGCCATTATGAAAGGTTACTACAATCGTCCTGACCTCACAGCAGAGACCATTGATCAGGATGGCTGGTTCCATACCGGTGATATCGGCGAAATTATCGATGGAAAATTTCTAAAAATTACAGACCGCAAAAAGGAAATGTTTAAAACAGCGGGCGGTAAATATGTGGCGCCACAGATGCTGGAAAATAAATTTAAAGAAACCATTCTCATCGAGCAGGTGATGGTTTGTGGTGAAAACCGGAAGTTCCCTGTGGCGTTGATTGTTCCCAATTTTAATGCGCTGCGGGCATGGTCAGAGAAAAAAGGAATCCCTTATACTACTGATCAGGAGATGATTAAAGATCCACAGGTGCTTGATAAATTTGAACGTATTGTGGAAGATAGTTGCAAGGATTTTGGTAAATGGGAGCAGGTGAAACGCTTTGCTTTATTACCGAAACAATGGACCATAGAAGGCGGCGAGCTTACCCCCAAATTAAGCTTCAGAAGGAAAGTGATTTTTGAAAGAAATATGAGTATAATTGAAAAATTATATAAAGATGCAGAAAGTTATAAAAGTTAATTCCATTGTCCTGTTCTTTGCCTTTTTGATCCCTGTGGTGCTCACAGGTTGTGCAGGCGGACAATTGGGAAAAAAAAGCAGTAAGGAATATCGCAATGGTATGGTCGTTTCTGCAAATTCTTACGCTTCACAAGTTGGTATAGATATTCTGAAAAAAGGTGGCAATGCGGTAGATGCGGCTGTGGCCGTACAATTTGCCCTTGCCGTCGTTTATCCTAATGCAGGTAATATTGGTGGCGGTGGTTTTATGGTGTATCGCTCTGCAAAGGGTGAAACCAGTACC
Organism: Pedobacter immunditicola; assembly: GCF_037482985.1. NCBI lineage: Bacteria > Pseudomonadati > Bacteroidota > Sphingobacteriia > Sphingobacteriales > Sphingobacteriaceae > Pedobacter > Pedobacter immunditicola. The sequence continues at coordinate 494,540 of NZ_JBBHKC010000002.1, forward strand.
ATCGATTACCGCGAAAAGGCGCCTGCAGCAGCTTCCAGGGATATGTACCTGGATTCGGCAGGTAATCCAATCGTAGATAAAAGCATGTATGGCTCTTTGGCTGCAGGCGTACCTGGTGCCGTTGCCGGGATCTATGAGGCTCATCAAAAATACGGTAAACTGCCTTGGGCAGACTTAGTGACGCCTGCTGTAGCGCTGGCGGCGAAGGGTTTTGTGATTGGCGAACGCCAGGCAAGAGAATTAAATGAACTGCAAAAGCAGTTTATGGAACTCAATCCGCTGGGCACTGCATTAGCGAAGGAAGGCCAATGGCTAAAAGGGGAGAAATTGGTACAGCAGGAACTGGCCAACACCTTAACCCATATCAAAGATAAAGGGAAGGCCGGATTTTATGAAGGTCCAGTTGCTGATTCCATTGTTGCTGAAATGCAGCGCTCGGGTGGCATGATGACTCACCAGGACTTAAAAAACTACCAGGCTGTTTGGCGCAAACCTATTGAAGGAATGTACAGAGGATATAAGGTGATTACCATGCCACCACCTTCCAGTGGTGGGATCGCTTTGATCCAGCTACTAAAATCTGTTGAAGGCTTCCCATTAAAAAAATGGGGCCACAATGCGGACTCCACCATCCAGGTGATGGTGGAAGCAGAAAGACGGGTTTATGCTGACCGCGCTGCGCATCTGGGCGATCCGGATTTCTATAAGGTTCCCCAGAAACAACTGATGGAAGATGTTTATATCAAAAACAGGATGAGCAGTTTTAACTGGGACAAAGCAACGCCTAGTGCATTATTGAATGCCGGTACTGTGGCCGCTGCCGAAAGTGAAGAAACCACACACTTTTCTATTGTAGACCGTGAGGGGAATTCTGTTTCCATCACCACCACCTTAAATGGTTCTTATGGTGCTTGTGTTGTGGTTAAAGGTGCAGGCTTTTTACTGAACAACGAAATGGATGACTTTTCTGTTAAACCAGGTGCACCTAATATGTACGGACTGGTTGGAGGCGAAGCGAATGCCATCGAACCAAATAAGCGTATGCTGAGCTCCATGACACCAGCCATTCTTGAAAAAGATGGAGACTTGTTTATGGTTGTGGGTACGCCGGGTGGATCGACCATTATAACATCCGTTTTTCAAACGATCTTAAACGTAATTGATTTTGAGCAGGACATGCAGACTGCAGTGAATTCAAAAAAGTTTCATCACCAATGGTTGCCTGATGAAGTGGTGTTTGAACGCGGTGCAATTGATAGTTTAAAACAAGGTTATCTGGAGAAAAAGGGCTATAAGCTCAGAGCCAGAGGCCCTATCGGCAGGGTGGATGCTATTCTGAAAACCAAATGGGGTTACTACCAGGGTGGGGCAGATCCGAGAGGTGATGACCAGGCTATCGGATGGTAATTAACATAATTGGTATAAGAATTGTTTATAGTGTGAATAATTATACAATTTTAATTTTCGCATTATGAAACAAAGCTTTATTAAATGCCTTTCTTCAGCTTTTGCTGTTGTGTTGATGGCAAATGTTGTTCATGCACAGGATACTGAAACTGTTACCCCTTCTAACAAGTTAAATACATGGTCAATTGGTGTGAATGCAGGTGCATTATCTCCGATTTCTCCGCTGGGTGGTAAGAACGATTTCTCTAACTGGAAAACCAATTTGGGTTATGGCATTTACATAAAAAAACAAATTACACCGTATTTCTCTTTGAAGTTAGACGGGATGAGAGGTAAACTAAGTGGTGACAATGAGGAGGCCTTTGATAATGGCGTAGCCATTACTGGTGGCAACACTGCTTTTGAAACCGACTTGAATTATACAGCAAGTTTAAGTGCTGTCGTGAACATGTTTAATATAGACATGTTTAAAAAAGAAAATATGATGCAACTATATGCATCTGCTGGTGCTGGTTTAGCAGGTTATAAAACGAAGGTTACTCGTGCTGGCGTAACTTCTCAGTATACTGAAGATAATATTTCAGAGCTGGTTGTTCCAGTAGGTTTAGGTGCTAAATTTAAATTAGCAGATAAAGTAAACCTTGATCTTGGTTGGACAGTGAGTTTTGTTGATGGTGATAACCTTGATGCAACATACAGGGGCACTAACAACGACAAGTATAATTATGCTTATGCTGGTTTAGAATATTCACTTGGAAGTGGAGAAAAACAACTGGCTTGGCATAATCCGGTAGCTTTAACTTACGATGAAGCTTTAGCTGCTAAGGAAACTGCCAATGCCCTTAAAGGTGATCTTGATGCTCAAAAAGCTGAAAACGCACGTTTAAGAGCTGATATGGATAACATTTTAAAAGACAGCGATGGCGATGGTGTTGCTGATAAATTAGATAAATGTCCTGACACGCCTAAAGGAGTTGTTGTTGACGGTTCTGGTTGTCCGCTTAAAGTTTCATCTACGACCACTAAAGTGATCGTTACTGAAGCAGATCGTAAAGTTGTTGATGAAGCCATCAGAAACTTAGAGTTTGACTTGGGTAAAGCTACATTGAGACCGAGATCTTTCCCAACTTTAAATAAGGTAGCTGCTTTATTGGTTGAGAAAAACTTTAGCTTGAAACTTGCTGGTCATACTGATAATACAGGTTCTATGAAATTGAACTTACGTTTATCTAAACAAAGAGCAGAAGCAGTTAAAGCCTACTTAGTAGGTCAGGGTGCTAATTCCTCAAGAATTGAAGCTACAGGTTATGGTCCAAACCAACCGATAGCATCTAACAAAACTAAAGACGGTCGTCAGAAAAATAGAAGAGTAGAATTTACTTTATACTAAGCTGTATAACTGAATAATGAAGGCCGGATCTGTAAAGATCCGGCCTTTTTATTTTCGTGCTTTTTTTGCTAAACTATTCTTGCAATCAAAGTTTATATTAGTTAGCTTTGTTATGCAAGCATAGTATTTAATGAAACAACAGGAAACAATAGATTATTTATTAAAGGTGGTGTGGCAAAACATGGCCAATACGTATAACCAGATTGCGTCAGGCTTTGGCATTACACAAGCTATTGGTTATGTGTTGATTAATATAGAGAAAGAGGGGACGCCTGTTTCTAAGTTGGCAGGTCTGCTGGGCGTTAAAGCAACCAGCATGTCGAGGATATTAACCAACATGGAGGTCTTGGGTTTGATATACCGGGAAACGTCGGCGGGCGATAAAAGATCTGTAAAGGTTTACCTTACGGAGCTTGGGCGGGAGAAGCGGCAACTGGCAAAAAGCGTAGTTATATCATTTAATGATTACCTCACTGAAAATTTAACTGTGAGTGAGCGAAATAACCTGGCCACTACCTTACAGAAATTAAACAAACTCACTTTAGCATATACAATTGATTCAGACGATGATAAATAAAAAGATTAATAAGGTAGCCGTTTTGGGTTCAGGTATCATGGGCTCTCGTATTGCCTGTCACTTTGCAAATATTGGTGTTGAGGTTTTGCTGTTGGATATTGTGCCCAAAGAAGGGCCCAGAAACAGCATTGTAGACATGGCGCTGCAGAATGCTGTGAAAAGCAACCCTTCTCCTATTTACTCAAAAAAAGTCTTGAATAAAATTACCACCGGTAATTTTGAAGATGATATGTCTAAAATTTCTGGTTATGACTGGATCATAGAGGTCGTTGTTGAAAATCTGGAGATCAAGAAAAAGGTATTCGACCAGGTGGAGCAGTACCGTAAACCGGGAACCTTGGTTACTTCCAATACTTCCGGTATCCCTATTCATTTAATGGCTGCTGGTAGAAGTGATGATTTCAGGGTTAATTTCTGTGGATCGCACTTTTTTAACCCGCCACGGTACCTACGTTTGCTGGAAATTATTCCAACCCCGGAAACGAAGCCGGAAATCGTTGATTTTTTAATGTATTATGGTGATAAATTCTTAGGTAAAACAACGGTTCTTTGTAAAGATACACCTGCTTTTATTGCCAACAGGGTGGGGGTATATTCCATCATGTCACTACTGCACCTTGTTGAGAAAATGGACCTTACTGTGGAGGAAGTGGATAAATTTACTGGCCCTGCATTAGGCAGGCCAAAATCTGCTACCTTCCGTACCACTGATGTGGTGGGTTTAGATACCATGATTAAAGTGGCCAATGGCTTGTATGACAATTGTCCCGAGGATAAAGCACATGACTTGTTCAAACTTCCCGCCTATGTTCAAAAGATGGCGGAGAACAACTGGCTAGGTGATAAAACCAAACAAGGATTTTATAAGAAAATAAAAGACGAAAACGGGCAGTCGGAAATCTTAGCGCTGGACCTGAAGACGATGGAATATCGTCCGCAACAGAAAGTAAAATCGGCTACATTAGATTTAACCAAGTCGATCGAAAATGTGAAGGACCGCATGAAGGTTTTTGCGACAGGCAAGGATAAGGCCGCAGAATTATTCAGGGCTTCTTCTTTTGGCTTGTTTGAATATGTATCTGATCGCATCCCCGAGATTTCTGATGAATTGTACCGTATAGACGATGCCATGCGTGCCGGCTTCGGCTGGGACTTAGGTCCTTTTGAGCTGTGGGATGCTGTCGGCGTAAAAGAAGCCATGGAGGGGATGAAAGCTTATGGCCATCGTGCTGCAGGCTGGGTACAGGAAATGCTGGATGCAGGACATACTTCTTTTTACAAGTTGGAGGATGGGGTTAAAAAATATTATGATATCCCTTCCAAAACTTACCAGGCCGTACCGGGGGCTTCTTCTTTTATCATTCTGGACAACCTGCGCTGCAATAAAACGGTGTGGAAAAATGCAGGAGCGTCTATCATCGATTTGGGTGATGGCATTTTGAATGTAGAGTTCCATTCAAAAATGAATACCATTGGCGGCGATACTTTGCAAGCCATTAATAAAGCCATAGACCTCGCTGAAAAAGAATATAGAGGGCTTGTGATTGGTAATGATGGGGCTAACTTTTCTGCTGGCGCCAATGTAGGCCTGATTTTCATGATGGCTGTTGAGCAGGAATGGGATGAGCTGAACATGGCTGTAAAAGCTTTTCAAAATACGTCCATGCGCATTCGCTATTCTTCTATTCCCGTGGTGGTGGCGCCGCATAATTTGGCTTTGGGTGGCGGCTGTGAGTTTAGTTTACATGCAGATCATGTGCAGCTGAATGCTGAAACTTATATGGGACTGGTGGAATTTGGTGTAGGCTTAATTCCCGGTGGTGGTGGTACCAAAGAATTTGCTTTGCGTGCCTCAGATGAGTTTAAAGAAGACCAGATTGTACAGAACATCCTGAAGGAACGTTTTTTGACCATCGGGATGGCCAAAGTCTCCACTTCTGCTGAGGAGGCCTGCGATCTAGGCTATTTACAAAAAGATAAATATGCTATTTCTATGAACAGGAGCCGGTTAATTGCCGATGCCAAAGAAAAAGCGATTGAACTTGCAGAGGCAGGTTATACACAACCGGTGAGGCGTAAAGATATCCGGGTATTGGGTAAACAGGGCCTGGGCATTGTTTATGCCGGTGCTAATTCCATGTACTCGGGTAATTTCATTTCTGAGCACGACAAAAAAATCTCAGAAAAACTGGGTTATGTATTGTGTGGTGGCGATTTATCCGCACCTACCGAAGTAACTGAACAATATTTACTGGACCTGGAAAGGGAAGTATTTTTATCGCTTTGCGGAGAACGGAAAACGTTGGAAAGGATACAAAGTATTGTGACTAAGGGAAAACCACTAAGAAATTAATTTATAAAATATAAAGACATGCAGGAAGCATATATTATAGCAGGATACCGTACCGCAGTGGGCAAGGCGCCACGTGGTGCATTTCGTTTTACAAGAGCGGATGATTTAGCTGCTGAAGTAATCAGACACCTGGTGGCTTCGGTGCCCAATTTAAACCAGGAAGAAATTGATGATGTCATTGTCGGCAATGCGACACCAGAAGCTGAACAGGGATTAAATATCGGACGTATGATCTCTTTAATGGGCTTGAATACGGATAAGGTGCCTGGCGTGACGGTGAACAGGTATTGTGCCTCGGGACTGGAAACTATTGCTACGGCAGTATCTAAAATAAAAAGCGGCATGGCCGACTGTATCATTGCCGGTGGGGTAGAGGTCATGTCGGGAATGCCTTTTGGTGGCTGGAAACTTGTTCCAAATGCAGATGTGGCTAAAAATAACCCTGATTGGTATTGGGGGATGGGGCTCACCGCCGAGGCGGTTGCCAAGGAATATAAAGTGAGCCGTGAAGATCAGGATGAATTTGCTTTTCACTCGCATCGTAAAGCTGTGGAGGCCATTAAAAATGGTCATTTGAAAGATGGTGTTGTACCGATCAATGTAACGGAAAATTACCTTGATGGCCATATGAAAAAACAAAGCCGCAGTTATGTGGTGGATACTGATGAAGGCCCCAGAGCTGATACTTCCCTGGAGAAACTGGCGAAATTAAAACCTGTATTTGCTGCCAATGGCTGCGTCACTGCAGGCAATTCTTCCCAAACATCTGACGGTGCTGCCTTTGTAATGGTGGTGTCTGAACGTAAGCTGAAGGAACTGGGTGTGGAGCCTATTGCCAAACTGCTGAGCTATGGTGTTGCCGGGGTTCCGCCAAGGATCATGGGTATCGGACCTATTTATGCGATTCCGAAAGCCTTGGAAATGGCAGGGTTGACTTTAGATCAAATTGACCTCATCGAGTTGAATGAGGCTTTTGCATCACAGTCTATTGCAATTTCAAGGGAACTGGGCATTAATCCTGATGTCCTCAACGTAAACGGCGGTGCCATCGCCCTTGGCCATCCGCTGGGCTGTACAGGTGCAAAACTGTCGGTGCAAATGTTTAATGAATTGAAAAGAAGAGATAAAAAATATGGCATGGTCACCATGTGCGTAGGCACAGGACAAGGGGCCGCGGGTATTTTTGAAATGTTATCATAAGAAATCTGGAGGTTAAGCTATGGAAACTACAGCAAGAAAAACAATTAGAGGTGGTGAATTCCTAATCAAGGACACCGTTTACCAGGATGTCTTCATTCCTGAAGAATTTGATGAAGAACAAAACATGATTGCCCAGACTTGCCGTGATTTCTTAGCGGCAGAAGTGGAGCCTAATCTTGATCGTATTGATAAAATGGAAGAAGGGCTAATGCCTGCTTTGATGGATAAAGCTGGCGAGCTTGGTATTTTAAGCGTCTCTATTCCTGAGGAGTTTGGCGGCTTTGGAAAGAACTTCAACACATCCATGCTGGTGGCAGATGTGATCGGTGCGGGGCATTCCTTTGCGGTGGCCTTATCGGCACATACCGGAATTGGTACTTTGCCTATTCTTTACTACGGTAATGAGGATCAAAAGGCTAAATATATCCCAAAACTGGGCACAGGGGAGTGGAAGGCTTCCTATTGTTTAACGGAGCCTAACGCGGGTTCTGATGCCAATTCTGGAAGAACGAAAGCGACAATGGCTGCCGATGGTAAGCATTACCTGCTTAACGGACAAAAAATGTGGATTACCAATGGTGGTTTTGCCGACATTTTTATTGTCTTCGCCAAGATTGAAGATGATAAAAACCTGACTGCATTCATCGTAGAGCGTGAGTTCGGAGGCATCACCATGAATCCTGAAGAGCATAAAATGGGCATCAAAGGCTCATCTACAAGGCAGGTGTTTTTTAATGACTGCCCTGTTCCGGTAGAGAACATGCTTTCTGATCGTGGGAATGGTTTCAAGATCGCTGTGAATATTTTAAATATTGGAAGGATTAAACTGGCGGCAGCAGCCATAGGAGCTTCTAAATCTGTGATTAACCACGCCATTAACTATTCCAACGAGCGTGTTCAGTTTGAGCGCCCTATTTCCAAATACGGTGCTATACGCCATAAACTGGCAGAAATGGCCAGCAAGATATATGCTGTAGAATCGGCTAACTATCGTGCGGGACAGAACATTGATGATGCTTTTGATGCTTTGGTAGCTGGTGGGATGGATACAGGGAAGGCAAAATTGAAATCTACGGAACAGTTTGCTGTAGAATGTGCGATCCTGAAAGTATGGGGTTCTGAAGTGCTGGATTTTGTGGTTGATGAAGGGGTGCAGATATATGGTGGTATGGGCTTCTCTGCTGATGCACCCATGGACCGCGCCTATCGTGATGCAAGGATAAACCGTATTTTTGAAGGTACAAATGAAATCAACAGGCTTCTTACGGTAGATATGATGTTGAAACGTGCCATGAAGGGCGAGCTGGATTTGATGACACCAGCTACAGCGGTTGCCGGAGAGCTGATGTCTATTCCTGATTTTGGGGAAGAAGATGATACTTTATTTGCTGCCGAAAAGAAAGTCATTACAAACCTCAAAAAAGCGACTTTAATGGTTGCAGGCGCTGCGGTTCAGAAATTAATGATGAGCTTGTCTAAAGAACAGGAGATCTTAATGAACATTGCGGATATGGCAAGTTATGTATATGTTGCTGAGTCTGTTTTATTAAGGACAGAAAAACTGGTAAGCTTGAGAGGAGAGGCGACTTGTGAAGGTCAGTTGAACTTGATGCGCATTTATTTTGTAGAGGCGGTTGATGGGATCCAAAAAGCAGGTAAGGAAGCGCTATGGGCATTTGCCGAAGGTGATGAATTGCGGATGATGATGGTGGGCCTGCGCAGGTTTACTAAACAGGAAGCTTTCAATGTTAAAAATGCACGCCAACAGGTTGCACAGGACCTCATTGCAGCGAATAAATATTGTTATTAGAAAACTTCAGCGGTTTTTTCTCGCTGATTAAAGATAATGTCTCGGTAATGCAGGCGCCCTTTGTGTTTTAAAGGGCGCTTTTTTGTAGCATTTGTTAAAATTGGTTAAAAATTGCGACGTCACCAATAAAAGACTATTTTTGTGCATTATGGTAAAAAACAAGATTTTATTGGCGGCAATCGCATTGGTGCTCAGCTTCTCTGCTTGTCAGAAGGCAGATGTATATGACAGGGAAGCGCAGTTGCAAACTGACACCGAAATTATTCAAGCTTTTGTGACAACAAATGCTTTGTCCAACGTACAAAAACATGATGGTTTGTTTTACCAGGTGTTGAGAGAAGGTACCGGAACTGAAACGATAGAATCGACTGATACCGTAACGGTAAACTATGAGGGCCGTCTTCTAGATGGCACAGTTTTCGATAAAACGACGACAGAACCTATTAAATTTCCATTGAATGGTGTAATTGAAGGCTGGCAGAGAGGTATTCCACTGATGAAAAAAGGTGGTCAGATCAGATTGTTAATTCCTTCGCCAATGGCTTATGCGAATTTTGAAGTAGGCGGGGTGATCCCAGCTAATTCACCTCTTGATTTTACTGTTGAACTGATTGAAGTTAATAAGAAAAAACTAAAATAATGCTTAAAAAACTTACTGTATCGTATACGCTTGCCTTAATTGGCCTGGTCGTGTTTCTGGGTTCTTGTACCAGGGAATATGATTCTATTGAAACTACTGACGATGCAAAAATTCAACAATATATTAGGGCTAACAACCTGGACGTCGTTAAAGACAGTACCGGTTTTTATTACCAGATCGTTACGCAGGGTACAGGCGAAAATTTTAAGAATACAGATTCTGTATTATACCATACCAATTTGAAATCCCTGTTGAACGGAACTACGTATTATACAGATCCTGCAAATGGCAATTTCGGAACGCTGGTTGGTTATGCCAATAACTTCAACGGAAGTAATATTCCGGCCATCAGGACCTCGATCCTTGCATTAAAGCCGGGTGGAACCGTGAGAATACTATTGCCTTCTTACCTGGCTTTTGGTAAAAACGGCTTTTCTACGATCAATATCCCTTCAAATGAAGTGATTGATTTAACCATCAGCACGGAGCCTGAGAAAACACAGACTGCACTTGATGACAGGCGAATCAGGGAGTTTATAGCCGCTAAAGGCATTGCTGGTATGACTAAGGGCCCTGGAGGTATTTATTATGTGATCAATGCACCGGGTACAGCAGGTTCACCAATTAATGCAGGATCTGTGGTTTCTGTTAACTATACAGGTAAACTTCTGGATGGATCAGCGTTTGATTCGGCAACACTAGTAGACAGCGTAGCAATACCTTTGGCTGATCCTGGAGTGAGAACTTCATGGAAGAAAATTATTCCGATGATCAACAAAGGTGGAAAGGTAAGGTTTTTATCTCCTTCAATTGAAGCTTATGGCTCGACTGGAGCTACTGGAAAAGAAGGTTTTAGTTCGATTCCTCCAAACGCTGTTTTAGATTTCGATGTAGAAGTTACTGACGTAAAGAATTAATCTTTACTGATTTAGCGCTTCCTTAAATACTTTTAACATTCTATCTCTTGCAAAAGCATGTTCAACAATTGGCTGAACATGCTTTTGTTCTTTATAGGCAGGTGCCCAGCGGTAAATGTAGGCTTGGTCAGGGTCAAACTTCTTAGCCTGTAGTTCCGGATTAAACACCCTGAAATAAGGTGCTGCATCATTGCCACAACCACATGCCCATTGCCAGCCGCCAACATTGCTGGCCATTTCATAGTCCAGCAGTTTTGCAGCAAAATAAGCCTCGCCCCATCGCCAGTCGATCAGCAGGTGTTTAGTGAGGAAACTGGCCACCACCATCCGCACCCTGTTGTGCATAAATCCCGTTTTGTTCATTTGTTTCATGCCTGCATCTACTAACGGATAGCCAGTTTCGCCGGCACACCAGGCCTTGAACTCCGCTTCGTCATTTCGCCAGCTGATGCGGTCATAAGCCGGCTTAAAAGAAGCAGACACCGTATGGGGAAAATGCCATAAGATCATCATGTAAAACTCTCTCCATACCAGTTCCGATAACCATTTTTCTGCCCTGTGTTCCAGTGCTTTTAATACCGCATAGCGAATGCTAATGGTGCCAAAACGCAAATGGATACCAATGCGTGTTGTGGCCTCTGCTGCAGGGTAATCACGGTACTTTTCATAACCATCAAGCTTCAATTCGAAATCTGCCGGGGGAATTGCCAGTGTTCCGGCGCTGAAGCCTATATCTTCGAGGCTCGGAAAAGGCAATTTTTCCGTTTTAAACAACTGCCCGAAATAATCTTCAACCGGGTAGGGCTTTATATAGAAATCGTCCAGCTTTTCTCGCCATTTCCTGAAGTAAGGCGTGAAAACAGTGTAGGGTGTGCCATCAGCTTTAATCACTTCATTTTTATCAAAAATAACCTGGTCTTTATAGGTTAGAAAGGGAATGTTTTGTCTTGCTAAATAATCGGAAATCGCATTGTCTCGCGTTCTGGCATAAGGTTCGTAATCATGGTTGGCGAATACGGCTTTGACAGTATAGGTTTCTAAAAGTGCAGCCCATGTTTCCAGCGGTGTTCCATGTTTAATTAATATCGAAGAACCTAAGTCAGTAAGCTGAGTGGAAATTTCCTGGAGCGCCTGGTGAATGAACGTAATCCGGGTGTCTTTAGCATCATTTAATTGATCCAGGATCACAGTATCGAAAATAAATAGCGGTAAAACCGGGATGCCACTTTTCAAGGCATGGTAGAGGGCGGCATGATCATTCAGTCTTAAATCCCTTCTTAGCCAACAAATAGCAATTTCTTCTTTCATTCAGTGTAATCAGCAGCGTTGTAAATATCTTTCAGTGCGGTATCCAGCTGGGTAAAGTTAAAGGTAAAACCCCTGTCGAGCAATTTTTGAGCAGAAGTATTTGTGCTCATTAAAGCAACAGTGCTCATTTCACCAAGGATGGCATTTAATACAGTCTCGGGTACTTTTATGGGCCACACCGGCCTGTTTAAGGTATGCGCAATGGCTTTTGTCAGGGTTTTATTGGTGACGGGGTAAGGTGCACAGGCATTGTAGGCGCCCTGCATTTCAGGGTTGGAGATGGCGAACAAATAGATCCTGACCATATCTTTAATATGTATCCAAGGTACCCATTGCTGCCCTGTGCCCAAAGGCGCACCGACAAAGAATCGGACCGGTTTATCCATGGAGGCTAAACCACCTTCATCCTTTTTTAAAACGAAGCCTGTTCTGATTTTTACCACCCTCAGGTTTAAGTCCTTGCCTTTATCTACTGCGTTTTCCCATTTTTCACAACACTCGGCAAGAAAACCATAGCCATTGTCCTTTTCTTCGGTTAATATTTCTTCCCCGCAGTCGCCATAATAACCAACTGCTGAAGCAGAGATAAAATCTTTGACTTGGTTAGGTGTTTCCCGGATGGTTTTATACAGAAGTTGAGTAGACAATACCCTGCTGTCGATGATTTGTTGTTTGCGCTCCCTGGTCCATTTCTTTTCAGCTACGTTTTCGCCAGCCAGATGTACAATGGTATCAACTCGATCCAGGCAGCCTGCATCTATTTTCTGACGGTACACATCCCAGAGGTAAACCTGTACATCTTTAATTTTAACGCGTTTCCTGCTCAGTACAGCGATGGTATGACCTTCTTTTTGCAATGCTTTTAAAAGTTCTTTGCCAATCATCCCTGTAGCGCCGGTTATCAGTATGTGCTTTTTCATGATTATGTAATATAACCTTTTGATCGCTTATAAGTTTTATATTTTGCTATAAAGCAGGACTTTGTTTCGCTTGTGTAAATATTGATACTTGTCCTAGTTTTAGGAGCTAAAATGCCCTATTTTTACTTTTTATCAATGATAACCTTTTGAATATGAAATCCAAGAAGATATTAGTTTGGTTTAGAAATGACCTTCGTTTACATGATAACGAAATCCTGGTGGAGGCCATTGCTAAATCTGATGATATTTTACCGGTTTACATCTTTGATCCCCGGAATTTTCAGTTAACACCACAGTTTACCTATCACTCAGGTCCTGTGCGTGCTAAATTCCTCCTGGAAAGCGTTGCTGCGTTAAGGACAGCCTTTCAAAAACTTGGCGGTAATTTGCTGGTCATGAAAGGTTACCCTGAAGAACTTTTGCCGGAACTTGTAGAAAAGTACGAGATTGCAGAAGTATTTCACCATCGCGAAGTTGCACATGAAGAAACCCAGGTATCTGCAGATGTGGAAGACCGCCTTTGGAAAATAAAAATCAACCTGCGGCATTTTATAGGTCATACTTTATATAATAAAGAAGACCTTCCTTTCCCTATTAAAGATATACCAGACGTTTTTGCCCAGTTTAAAAAGAAGACCGAACGTGATGCCATTGTTAAATCTTGCTTTTTAACACCTGAGGAAATTAGTTTTGCCGCTGTGGAGGAATGGGGTGACCTGCCTGCAATTGATGAAATTGTGCCGGAAGGGGCAATGACCGCAAATATCCAGGAAGAACTCATTGGCGGAGAAGAAGCAGGATTGATTCATTTGACATCCTTACTCGAAGAAGGTTCGTTCATTTATCAAAAAGCGGTTTTAAAAGGCACACCAGGAAAACCGGGCTTCTCTTCAAAGCTTTCTGCATGGCTGGCTCATGGTTGCTTGTCTCCGAGGATGGTATACTGGAAGGTAAAAGAGGCAGAGAAAAACTTTGGGGCAAATGCTAATTTTAATCAGATTTTACTTGGCTTACTGTGGCGTGATTATTTCAGGTTTATGTTTAAAAAACATGGCCCTCATTTTTTTAATGATTCTGCCCAGAAACCTGAACAAACCCTTTCTGACTCATGTGAAGATACCCTGTTTGAACAATGGAAAAACGGAACTACGGGTAATGAATATGTGGATAAATATATGAGAAGGCTTAATTCCTCAGGTTTTATACCACATGCTGCACGTTTGTTACTCTCCACATACCTTATTTATATCTTGAAAATCGACTGGGTGAAGGGGGCAGCATATTTTGAAGAAAAGTCCATAGACTATGCCCCTGCCAATAACTGGTGTAATTGGGCTACGGTTGCAGGGGGTGGGAAAAAAGCGGGCTCCAATAAGAGCGCGTTCGACTTAAATAAGCAGTTTAAGTTACTAAACGTACCCGTTCCGAGCTTGTAAAATGGTTCTTGTCTTTTAATTTTAATGGTATGCCCTGGTATTAAACAATAGTTTGTATTTTAAACCAATTTGTTTAACTTTTGTTGTATAAATGTGAAGAGATTTTCAATAAGTGATATAGAAGGCCTGATTGGTATTAAAGCCCATACCTTACGGGCTTGGGAATCAAGATTTAATCTTGTGCCTCCTAAAAGGACGGCTACTAATATCCGGTATTATGATGAGCAGGATTTGAAAATGCTTTTGAATATTGTGACGCTGAATGAAAACGGTTATAAGATCAGCAAAATAGCAAGCATGAATCCTCAACAGATCAATACGCTTGTTACCCAGCTTAAAACCAACTGGAACAATGATGCAGTGCAGGTTTTAAATCTTTCTGAGGCGACCCTGAAATATGATGAAGATGCCTTTTCCAAGATTTTAGGTTCCTGCATTAAGGAAATGGGCCTGGTAAAAGCGATGGATACCGTGTTGTTTCCGTTTATGAAAAGGGTAGGTATGCTTTGGCAAACGAGTACGCTCGATCCTTCCCATGAAATATTCGCCGCTAACCTGATCCGCGATCAATTGATCATCGCGATCGATAAAGTTAAAAAACCTGTGAAGCCTGATCCTAAACGGTTTTTACTTTTCCTTCCTGAAGCAGAAACCCACGAAACTGGTTTGCTTTTTGCACGTTACTTATTGAAAAGGTGCGGCCATCATGTTTTGTACCTTGGACAGGACATTCCCTATGGAGACATTGATAAGGTGATTAAATCTTATGAGCCTGACTATGCTTTTATCGTTTTGACTTCACTCAACCTGGGGAAAGATGTTAATAAAATAATAAATAAGGTAATGGAAAACCTTAAGGTCCCATTATTGGTTGCGGGAAGTCTAATATCTGAATTTGACATCATTGGGAAAGAGCGTCTTGTTCCATTGAAGAATGTTTGCGATATGGTCGACTTTCTTGAAGAAATATAAAGAATTTTGCCTGTTTTATGAGGTAAAACCCTAATTTTACTGGACTTATAGAATTTCATACATAATGGATAATTTATCTTATCTCAACGGCGAAAACGCCGATTACATAGACTCGTTATATAAAACTTACAAAGAAGATCCGAACACAGTAGAATTTGGATGGCAGAAGTTTTTTGAAGGTTTCGACTTTGGAAGAACCTCTCCTGATCATGCTGAAAATGCACAGGCTCCTGAGCATTTCTTTAAAGAAGTTAATGTTTTGAACTTGATCAATGGTTACCGTAACCGGGGCCATTTATTCACCAAAACAAACCCCGTTCGCGAAAGGCGGAAACACCTCCCTACCTTAGATCTTGAGAACTTTAGTTTAAGTGATGCAGACCTGGATACAGTTTTTAACTCAGGTGTTGAAATCGGGATTGGCGCAGCGAAACTGAGAGATATTATTGCTTTTCTGGAGGTAACTTATTGTGGCTCCATCGGTGCTGAGTATAAATTTTTGCGCACACCTGAGGTGTTGACCTGGATTGAGGATAAGATGGAAACCAGCCGTAATACGGCTAACTTCTCTATCGAGGAGAAGAAAAGAATCCTGAAAAAGTTAAATGAAGCAGTGAGCTTTGAAAACTTTTTGGGAACCAAATTCCTCGGTCAGAAACGTTTTTCTCTTGAAGGTGCTGAAGCGTTAATTCCTGCTTTGGATTCTGTGATTGAAAAAGGTGCTGATCTGGGCATTGAAGAGTTTGTAATCGGTATGGCCCACCGCGGACGTTTAAACGTGTTGGCAAATATCATGCAAAAGTCTTATAAAGATATTTTTGCAGAATTTGAAGGCAAGGGTTACAGCGCTTCTTCTCCCTTTGGAGGAGATGTTAAATATCACCTTGGCTATTCAACGGATGTGAGTACCAATAAAGGCAAAAATGTTCACTTAAGCCTTTGTCCAAATCCTTCACACCTTGAAACTGTGAATGGGGTGGTAGAAGGGTTGACGCGTTCTAAAGTTGATTTTAAATATGGTGGCGATAATTCCCGTATTGCTCCGATATTAATACATGGTGATGCTTCTGTTGCAGGCCAGGGCATTGTTTATGAAGTGATTCAGATGGCTGGCCTTGATGGTTATAAAACAGGTGGTACAATACATCTGGTGATCAATAACCAAATTGGTTTCACCACTAATTATAAAGACGCCCGTACCAGTACTTACTGTACTGATATTGCTAAAGTAACGCTTTCTCCAGTTTTTCATGTAAATGGTGATGATGTGGAAGCATTGGTTTATGCCATTAATTTAGCAATGGAATACCGTCAGCGTTATAAAAATGATGTTTTCATTGATATTTTGTGTTACCGTAGATTCGGACATAATGAGGCTGATGAACCTAAATTTACACAACCTCTATTATATAAAGCCATAGAGCAGCACGCTAATCCGCGTGATATATATATTAAACAATTAATTAAAGAAGGTAACTTGAATGATGCTGCTGCCAAAGAACTGGAAAAAGAGTTCCGTGGTATTTTACAGGAGCGTTTAAACGAAGCAAAAGAACTGACTTCTACTTATCAGGATGTTAAGTTCGGTGGTGCCTGGTCAGAAATGCGTATTGCTTCTGCACAGGATTTTGATATTTCACCAAACACAGCTGTCGATGAAGCTACGTTATTAAGCATAGCTCAAAAGATCAGCACCTTGCCTGCGGATAAAAAGTTCTTTAAAAAGATCGAAAAGCTTTTTGATGAGCGTAAGAAAATGGCAAATACTACCCATGTTTTTGATTGGGCAATGGGCGAGCAACTTGCTTACGGAACCTTGTTAGCTGAAGGTAAACGAGTAAGGTTAAGCGGTCAGGATGTGGAGCGTGGAACTTTCTCCCATCGACATGCGGTAATTACCCTTGAGGATTCTGAAGAAGAATATATCCCATTGGCAAATGTGAGTGAAAATCAAGGGCCTTTTGATATTTACAATTCTCATTTATCTGAATACGGTGTTTTAGGTTTTGAATATGGTTATGCCATGGCGAATCCTAACGCCTTGACTATCTGGGAAGCACAGTTTGGTGACTTCTTTAATGGTGCACAGATTGTGGTGGATCAATATATTGCCAGCGCAGAAACTAAATGGCAAAGAGAAAATGGCCTGGTGATGTTATTGCCTCATGGTTATGAAGGGCAGGGCCCTGAGCACTCCTCTGCAAGGATTGAACGTTTCATGGAATTATGTGCTGATTATAACATGCAGGTAGTCAACTGTACCACTCCCGCAAATTTCTTCCACGCTTTACGCAGACAATTCGCTCGTGATTTCAGAAAACCACTCATCGTATTTACACCAAAGAGTTTATTGCGCCATCCTTCATGTGTGTCTAAACTGGAAGAATTTACCCAGGGTAACTTCAAGGAAGTTATTACAGATGCTCATGTAAAAGCAAATGATGTAACCAGGGTGCTTTTCTGCAGTGGTAAGATCTATTATGAATTGTTGGAAAAACAACAGAACGATAAGATTAAAAACGTCGCGATAGTGCGTGTAGAACAATTGTATCCTCTGCCTTTACAACAAATGGAAGCAGTTTATAGTGGTTACAAAAATGCGACGGAAGCGCTTTGGGTTCAGGAAGAACCTGAAAATATGGGTGCATGGCCTTATTTGCTTCGTAAAGTCAGAAAAACTAGTTTTAATGATATTGAAGTTATTTCAAGAAAAGAAAGCAGCAGTACCGCCACTGGTTTTGCAAGACAGCATGCTGATCAGCAGGCTTATATTTTAGCTAAAGCTTTTGAAATGCCTGTGACAGACAAGGAGCAAAAGATTGCTAAAAAATCCGTTAGTAAAATATATAATGTCGATTAAAATATAATAATACATCAGTTATGAGTATAGAAATAAAAGTTCCGCCAGTAGGTGAATCAATTACTGAAGTTGTTTTGTCCCGCTGGGTAAAAAATAATGGTGATGCAGTTGAAATGGATGAAGTTATTGCTGAGCTGGAATCAGATAAAGCAACTTTCGAATTAACTGCTGAACAAGCAGGAACTTTAAAGACAGTAGCCGAAGAAGGCGATACATTGCCAATTGGTGCTATCGTATGTACAATTGAAGAAGGTGGTGCTGCTCCAGCAGTATCTCCGGTTGAAGAAAAAGAAGTAGTTGCTGAAGAGAAGTCTGTTTCTCCGGTAGCAGAAAAATCAGGTGAAAGCTATGCGAAGGGTTCACCTTCTCCTTCTGCAGGGAAGATCCTTTCTGAAAAAGGAATTTCAACAGATGCGGTTACAGGTACTGGTGTTGACGGTCGTATAACGAAGGAAGATGCTGTAAAAGCAGAAAAAGCAGCGCCTGCAAAAGCTGTTGCGCCAAGCGCTCCGGTAGTAGCTGCTGTTGCTGGTTCAAGAAATGAACGCAGACAAAAAATGACACCTCTTCGTAAAACGGTTGCTAAACGTTTGGTTGCCGTGAAGAGTGAAACAGCAATGTTAACTACCTTTAACGAGGTTGACATGAAGCCAATTATGGACCTTCGTGGTAAATACAAAGATAAGTTTAAAGAAAAGTACGGTGTTGGTTTAGGCTTTATGAGCTTTTTTACCAAGGCTGTTTGTGAAGCTTTAAAAGATTTCCCTTCTGTTAATGGCCGTATTGATGGTGAGGAATTGGTCTTCAATGATTTCGTTGATGTATCGATCGCCGTTTCTGCACCTAAAGGATTGGTAGTTCCTGTGATCAGGAATGCGGAAAGCAAAAGCCTTGCTGAAATTGAAAAAAGTGTTGTAGAACTGGCTACCAAAGCCCGTGATAACAAGTTGTCTATCGATGAAATGACTGGTGGAACTTTTACCATTACCAATGGTGGTGTGTTTGGTTCAATGATGTCTACACCAATTATCAATTCTCCTCAGTCTGCTATTTTAGGTATGCACAATATCATTGAACGCCCTATTGCTATAAAAGGTGAGGTAGTGGTTCGCCCGATGATGTATTTAGCTTTATCTTATGATCACCGTATCATTGACGGAAGAGAATCAGTGGGCTTCTTAGTTAGAGTGAAACAATTATTGGAAGATCCAGCACGTTTATTATTAGGTGTATAATCTATCATTATAGTTAAGCTGTTATACATCGAAATTTAAACAGCTTTATTTTTAGATCTTAATAGATTTTGATACCATAAAAAAGACCTTTCATTTCTGAAAGGTCTTTTTTATGGTTTATTAAGCAGGATTTAGTTTCTCCTCACGCCGCCTGAACCCACCACTCTTTTTTCTATGGTAGGGTTGCCGGAGTAATATACTGTTCCTGAGCCAGAAGTAACTGCATCAATCTTTTTATTGGCCTTCACATAGATAGAGCCTGATCCACTGATGTGAGTAGAGGCTACTTCAACCGTTAAAGCATTACCTTTAAAGTTTCCTGAACCGTTAATGGTGATACTGGCATCGTTGGCTTTTCCATTCATTTCGATATTGCCTGAGCCACTGATCACGGCAGTTAATGAATTGACATTTGCAGGAACTTTCATAGATCCTGATCCGCTTAAAGTTGTCGCTAGTGACGTGCTGTTAAGGGGGCCCTGTACTTCAATGCTTCCAGATCCACTCATGACTAACGAACTGAGCTTTTTCGCCGTAACATAAGCGGTCACCCGGCTATTGTCGAATTTTCTGTTCCAGTCTTTCCATTTTGTTTTTGGCCTGATGATCAAAATGCCATCCTTAATTTCGGTGATGAGCTGGGCTACTGCTTCCGGATCTCCTTCAAGCTGGACCTTTTCTTCACTACCTATTTTGACAAACGCTTTAAGGGGACCACTAATAGCAATGCCTTTAAAACTACCCAATTTTCGTTCCTCTTGTTTTTGAACTGTTCCAGGTTCTGATTTTAGATAAGTACCTGCATGAGCAGAGGCCGAGATCGTTAAGATCAAGACAAGGGATAAAAGTTTGCTTAATGTTTTCATATTTACATTCATTAATGTTTGCTTATTTTATATAAGATCAAATTATTCTAAAATAGTTGCATGCCGGCTGAAATTATTTTACATTTTTTACGGCTATATAAAAGTTGGCATCTATTTTAAATTCCTGCTCACCAATTGAACTGGCGACCTTTGTGCTTTTCCAATCGCTGCCAGGGTAGATATAATCAAAGCTCTTCTTTTTAAGTGACACTTTTAGCGGCATGTCAAAACCCTTAACGGCTGATTGCCAGCGGTAATGCAGCTTGCCATTGTCAATTTTATATTCTAAAACAGGGATATCCGCATGGCGCAGGTACTGATCGAAGATCTTATCGAGCTTCAAGCCGCTTTCCTTCGCGATGTAGTTTTCAATGGTAGCAGTGGTCACGGTTTGGTGATAAAACGTCTTGTTCATCCCTCTCAAAATAGCCCTGAACTTGTCATCATTATTGATCAGCTGCCTGATGATGTGCACCAAATTAGCACCCTTGTAATACATATCTCCTGACCCTTCTTTATTGACACCGTAAGGACCGATAATCGGAATATCGTTTTCTATATTATTGCGGATGCCTGTAACATAGGCCGTTCCGGCTGTCTTTCCGCTTTGCATTTCGGTATAAAGCGTTTCAGAGTAATTGGTAAAACCTTCATGGATCCACATATCAGCAACATCCTTAGAGGTGATGTTATTGCCAAACCATTCATGGGCGCTTTCATGGATTACAATAAAATCGAACTTTAAGCCATAACCTGAACCTGACAGATCTTTACCGAGGTAACCATTTTTAAACTGGTTGCCATAAGCGACGGCACTTTGATGCTCCATCCCTAAATGTGGTGCGTGAACCAGTTTGTAACCGTCTTCATAAAAGGGGTAGGGACCGAACCAGTTTTCAAAACACTTCAGCATGGGCTTTACATCCTGATCCCAATGTGGTTTTGCCACTGCGCTATCTGTTTTCAGTGCCCAGTAATCTAAAGTAAGTTTACCTTTCTCACCCTGGTATTCATCTTTCCAGTTTGTATAATCCCCGATGTAAAAGGTAACATTATAGTTGTTGATCGGATTGCTCACAAACCAGTTGAACTGTGTGTAGCCATCCGGGCGTTTATTGATACTGCGCAAGCGTCCATTGGATACACTTTTTAAGCCTGCAGGTGCACTGATGCTGATCAGCACACTGTCCACTTCATCGCTTTGATGGTCTTTGTTTGGCCACCAGCTGCTGGCACCAAAACCCTGACAAGCAACGGAAACCCATGGTTTACCAGACTTATCTTTTTTAAAGATAAACCCGCCATCCCAGGGTGCATTTTTTGCAACGACAGGATGACCGGAATAATAAACCTTAAACTTTTCTTTCGAGGCTTTGCGGATGGTGTTTGGGAAAGTAACAAACACAGCATTGAATTCCCTGGTAAAAGGAAGATCTGAGCCTTTATATACCACTTTCTCCACTTTCAGGTTTTCGAACAGGTCGAACTGTAGCTTGTCAAAATCCTCCATCGCCGTAAAAGCAAATTCATTACTGCCCGAAATAAATTTGTTGTCAATATCCACTTTAACATCCAAATGATAATAATTGATGTCATAGCAAGTCCGCAGGGGAGTAAGTGTGCCACGAAGTGTGTCGGCACGGGTAAAAGTAGTTTTCGGCTGCATCAATTGTGCCTGTACAGAAGATGTACAGAACAAGAGCGTCAGAAGAATGTAGAGGTTTCGTTTCATCAGAATGTATATATTTTAATTGATAATGAAGTAGTCATCAGCTAACAATGGATCTAGGATGGATGCACTATGCATCAAATGTACTTCCGTTTTCATCTGTTTATTTATTGTTATTCAAAGGTGATGAAGTTGTCTTCAGTTTAAGGTTTCAAAATAGTCACATTTAAGCCAGAAGCATTATCGGCATCATGATAAATGCGATGGGTGGCTTTCTGGAAGTCTTTATCCTCGGCAGTGTAAATATCCATAAACTTCTGTGGATTGCGGTCTGCAAGTGGAAACCAGGAGTTTTGCACCTGCACCATGATACGATGTCCTTTTTTGAAGGTATGTGCCACGTCAGGAAGCGCATACTTCACCGTGGTAACCGCTCCAGGCACAAATGGCTCAGGCTTTTCAAAGCTGTTACGGAATTTGCCACGCATAATTTCACCACGCAATAACATCTGGTAGCCCCCCATCACTACATCAGGGCTGTTCTTTGGGGCCAAGGCATCTTCCGGGTAAACGTCAATCAATTTCACTACATAGTCTGCATCCGTACCCGTGGTGGAAACCAATAAATTTGCCGTTAAATTACCTGTCAGGGTAATATCTTCAGTTAAAATATCGGACTGGTAAACCTTCACATCCGGCCGGCGGGCAGCAAAGCGCTGGTCGTCAATCATGTACTCTCTGGTTCTTTGTGGCTGAACACCAGCCTGGTAGGGCACAGGTGCATGTGGGTCGCTCACATATTCATCAAAGCTGGTTGTAACAGTAGGTTTTGTGAAGCTCAACTTACCATCCGCATGGAAATACAATGTTTTGCTTTCGGTATCCTTTGGTGGCCAGGTGTCGAAACTTTTCCATTCATTGCTGCCAGTAACGAAAATAGTAGCCTCCGCAAGTTTTAAATCCGGTGCTCCTTTCAGGTGATGCATGAAAAAAGGATGTTCCACATGCTGTTGATACCAGGTACTGGTTGGCTGCCCGAACTCCATATGTCCGAATTGTTCACCCGTACTTCTCACCCAACCACCATGAAACCAGGGGCCCATCACCAGGTTATTTGTTGCAGCAGGATTCTGCTCTTCAATAGATTTATAGGTCTTTAAGGCTCCATAAGTGTCTTCAGCATCAAAAAAGCCACCCACCACCAATACCGCAGGTTTCACCTGGCGGAGGTGTGGCGTGATATTTCTTGCTTTCCAGAACTCATCATAATTGCCATGGGCCATCAGGTCGTTCCAAAACTTAATGGAGTCGCCAAAGTATTTTTTGTTTGCATTTTTAACCGTACCAAGGTCCATAAAAAAGCGGTAATTGTCTTTAATCGGATGTTGGAAAGCCTTGGGGCCCTTGTCAGGGGTAATCGGTTTTGGGCGTGGCACACCAAAAGTGGAATAAAAGTTAAAAGCATCAGCAAGGAAAAAGGCACCATTATGATGGAAATCATCTCCGATAAACCAATCGGTAACAGGAGCTTGCGGTGAAACAGCTTTTAATGCCGGATGAGCTTCCGGCAATGAAGTCGTAGAATAAAAACCCGGATAAGATATTCCATAGATACCTACCTTTCCATTGTTGGGTTTTACATTCTTAAGCAGCCAGTCGATCGTATCATAGGTGTCTGAGCTTTCATCGATGTCTTTCTTGCCCTTTTTATTTTTTACATGTGGTCTCACATCCACGAATTCGCCTTCACTCATCCATTTTCCACGTACATCCTGGTAAACAAAGATGAAACCCTCTTTCAAAAGGCCGGGGGAGGGACCCAGGCTTGTTTTGTAATTCCCTTCACCATAGGGCGATACCGTATAAGGGGTTCTGTTTAACAAAAAAGGATACTTTTGATTTTTTTCTTTAGGGATGTAAATGGCTGTAAACAACTTTACTCCATCCCGCATGGGGATATTTCTTTCAATTTTAGTAAAGTTTTCCCTGATATAGGCGGAATCTGTTTGCTGGGCATAGGATGCGAGTCCTGTAAACAGCATGGCGAATGCGATGATGAATGTCTGTAGGCGAATCATTAAGTTAAATTTAGGTAATTAAGCCTACCAAAAATAGCGACTAAAGTTAACATTATGGGTACTAAAATCATGGAACAATCCTTGTATTTTTACATCCAGTCACCTATTGTCTGACGAATGAAGCGTAATCGATTAATATCTTTTATGAAATTTGGGGTCACCGGATTATCTGGTATGGTATTGGATTTTTCTGTTACCTGGTTATTTAAAGATGTGTTATTCATCAATAAATTTCTTGCCAATGCCATCGGTTTTACGGTTGCCGTCATCAGCAATTATTTAATCAACCGGGTCTGGACTTTCCAGAGCAAGGCTAAAATGGCCAGACAGTTTGCAGGATTTGCCACCGTATCTGTGATTGGTTTGTTGCTGAACACACTCATTGTGTATGTATTTAATCATTTATTGTCATTAAACTTTTACTTCAGTAAAGTCATCGCAGTAGGACTTGTGTTCATTTGGAATTTCAGTGTCAATTACTTTTTTATTTTTAAATCAAAATCACAAACTACGGATCTGTAATGGAAGTATTAGCGAGCAGTAATCGGATTAAATGGCTTTATGGGTTTATTGGCCTGGCTGTTTTAATCAATTTCAGCGGTTTAGGGATCACAATTATCAGTCCTGATGGCGCTTTGTATGCATCCATTGCCAAAAACATGGTGATTAACAAAGATTTTATATCATTGACCAGTGAGGGGCGCGACTGGCTTGATAAACCTCATTTCCCCTTTTGGGTTGCTGCGATATCCTTTAAGCTTTTTGGCATCAGCACCTGGGCTTATAAACTTCCGGCTATCCTTTTTATGATGATGGGGGCCGTTTATACTTATAAGTTTGCCAAGGACCTTTATCATAAAGAAATTGGTTTATGGGCAGTTCTAATTTTATTAACCGCCCAGCACATCATCATTTCAAATAACGATGTAAGGGCAGAACCCTACCTAACAGGATTAATTATTGCTGCGGTCTTTCATTTTTACAGGTCAACAGGGCTGATATCAAAAGCGGCAGGTGCTATTAATAAAAGTAGCAGTGATTCAGCTCACGGCAATTGGTTTTGGCATTTGTTACTGGGCAGTATTTTTGCCGCTTGTGCAGTCATGACGAAGGGCATCTTTGCTTTAATACCTATTGCAGCAGCAATTGCCGGACATTTAATTATCACCAAACAATGGAAGCTGCTTTTTAACCTGCGCTGGCTTTTAGCTGCGGTATTCATCCTCCTTTTTATAGTTCCGGAATTATGGTGTTTATACCAGCAATTTGACCTGCACCCCGAGAAAGTTGTATTTGGTAAAACGAATGTGTCCGGCTTAAAATTCTTCTTTTGGGATAGTCAGTTTGGGAGGTTCTTTAACACCGGGCCCATTAAGAAAACAGGTGGTGATCCTTTCTTTTTTCTGCACACTACGCTTTGGGCCTTCCTTCCCTGGGCAATTTTATTTTATATCGCGGTGGTCCGATACCTACGGAAATACGTTAAGCAACCTCAAAGAGCCGAGTGGTATACCCTCTGTGGTGCCGGTTTCACTTTCCTCATCTTCTCCCTCACAGAATTTCAGTTACCTCATTACCTGAACATTCTGTTTCCCTTCTTTGCCATCATAACTGCGCAATACATTTATAATCTGGAATCACCAGCTGCACTCAAAGCGACCAGAATTATACAGGGTATCATCATTTCTCTAATGGTGTTGGTGATCATGGTGCTGGATTACTATTTCGAACCTGAACAATACAGCATCCCTTTTGTAATTTCAATGGTTTTTTGCCTTGTGCTTATTTTTATCACTGCCAGGTATAGCAATCTGGGGCGCTATAAAATATATTTCCAGTCGGCCGCTGTGGCTTTCCTGATCAACTTTTATTTTAATTGGTGTTATTATCCTGTGCTGACTACTTATCAGGCAGATAGTGAGGCGGCTTTTTATATCAATAAACATAACATGCCTCAGCTGCCGGTTGTAAAAGTAGTCAATGGTTATTCCTATGCTATCGACTTTTATATAGACCAGCCACTTTATTATTACCGGACAAATGAACAGCAGCAGCTGCCTCAAAAACCCTATTTGGTTTATGGGGATACCGAAATATTGTCACAACTCAATGATGCTGGCCTCCAGGGACAAACCCTAAAAACATTCCGGTTTTATCCCATTACCCGTATTAAAGGGAAGTTTCTGAACCGGGAAACCAGGGCGGGTGTTCTGCGTACAAGTCAGCTTATACTCATAAAATGAGAATATGTCCAGCCTGATGCTGTATTTCTATTTGGATTATTAACTTTGTTTTACAAAAAAAAACTTTTGAGATATGCAATATGATGTAGTTGTTATTGGTTCCGGTCCTGGTGGTTATGTTGGCGCCATTAGATGTGCTCAACTAGGCTTGAAAACAGCAGTAATAGAGAAATATAAAACTTTTGGTGGTACCTGTTTAAATGTAGGTTGTATTCCTTCAAAGGCATTGTTAGATTCGTCAGAGCATTTTCATAATGCAGCACATTCCTTCGCTACCCATGGTATTGCACTGAAAGATTTGTCAGTGGACATGCCACAAATGATTGCCCGCAAGGATGATGTTGTTTCGCAAAATACAGCTGGTATTCAATACCTGTTTAAAAAGAATAAAATCGACAGCTTTCAGGGCCTGGGTTCTTTTGTTGATAAAAACACGATCAAAATCACTAAAGATGACGGTAGCTCGGAAACTATCACCGCAAAAAATGTGATTATCGCATCAGGATCAAAACCTACTACACTTCCTTTTTTACCTATCGATAAAAAACGCATCATTACTTCAACTGAAGCTTTAAACATTACCGAAGTGCCAAAACAAATGATTGTTATTGGTGGTGGGGTAATTGGTTTAGAGTTAGGTTCTGTATATGCCCGTCTGGGTACTAAAGTTTCAGTGGTTGAGTATTTACCGTCTCTGATCGGGACCATGGATGCTGGCTTAGGAAAAGAATTGCAACGGGTGCTGAAGAAATCTTTGGGCATGGAGTTTTTTATGAACCATAAAGTAACTGGTGCTAGTGTAGAAGGTGATAAAGTTTTTGTTACAGCCGACAACGCTAAAGGCGAACAAGTGAAACTGGAAGCTGATTACTGTATTGTTGCTGTTGGGCGTACGGCTTATACAGAAGGATTAGGTTTAGAAAATATTGGCATCAAAACGGAAGACCGTGGCAATAAGATCCCGGTAAATGAACATTTAGAAACTTCGGTTCCTGGTGTTTATGCAATCGGCGATGTGATTAAAGGTGCCATGCTTGCACATAAAGCAGAAGATGAAGGTGTTTATGTAGCGGAACGTATTGTTGGTCAAAAACCACATATCAATTACAACCTGATTCCGGGTGTAGTTTATACCTGGCCAGAAGTAGCTTCAGTAGGTTATACCGAAGAGCAGTTGAAAGAAAAAGGAACCAAATACAAAGCAGGTTCTTTCCCTTTCAAAGCAAGCGGACGTGCTAAAGCCAGTATGGATACAGATGGTTTTGTAAAAGTTCTTGCAGATGCAACAACAGATGAAATATTAGGTGTACACATGATTGGGCCGCGTGCTGCAGATATGATTGCAGAAGCTGTAGTGGCTATGGAGTTCCGTGCATCAGCAGAGGATATTGCCAGAATTTGTCATGCACACCCTACTTATACGGAAGCGTTGAAAGAAGCGGCAATGGCTGCAACTGAAAACAGGGCGATACATATTTAAGAATTAGCTATAGAATGTTCTGTGTCATCTTAATTGATGAATCAGATCTTGGAACATATTGGAACGACATTCGTTGTTAATAGTTATCGATTCAATAAAAAGGGCCGAATCATTGCGATTCGGCCCTTTTTATTTACTAACCGAGGTGCTACTCTTCAGGTCGGCTTATTCTGTCAATGACGCTCACGCTCATTATTTCTATTTGGTCATAGTTTATACCATGCCTTCTTTCTAAGAGATTGATAAGATACTCGAAACAAGTCCACTTGGCGAAAACTTCGTTAGATCTATAGCGAGCCTTATTTAATGCTAACAGTTAAATACGACCGTTGAATAATGAATGCATAAGATTTAAGGGAAGTATAGATAATAAATACGAGCAGGGTTTTGACCAAGATTCCATAAAAGAACCTGTTATTGATTTTTAGTTTCCGATTTAATATTCACAATACTAGTTTTAATTGTACACTCACTACAGAGAAGTTTATATTAATTATCATAAACAAAACCTTTCTGTACAAAAACGAACCATTTCTGAACAAATCAATACCATCTTCACAGGTCTGAAAAGCTACTTTTGTACTGCAAAGGAGTGAATGTTTTGTTAACCTGTTCACTGCTAAACATCTTAATCTTAATTAAGGCTTACTTGTAACCACTAACCAAATAAATGTATGAAAAATAAACACCGCTGGATAAAAGCCTTGTTTTTCTCTTATTTCGGAACCTTGACGCCAAATGGGGTAGCCATATTTAATAGGCATTTTTTTTCAATTTAAATCCGACGGATTGGGTCAATTCTTTAAACGATTTGGCAATTGACTTATAATATAATTTAAAACAAACTCCAGTACGAAAATGAGCGATAAGTTAAGACTTAAAAGAATAACCCGAATTGCGCTGACTTTATTATTATGTGTTCCAGCATTGGCTTACTCCCAAAAATATGATAAGGGAAAGGATGATGGCATTAATGATTACCTGTTGTTAAAGCCAAAATATGATAGCATTTCGGTATTGCGCAATCCGTTAAATGGTTGGGTAATGTATGCCTCGCGTAATGCAGATGAATCTTATTGGGACACTGAATTTTTTGTGCCTGACCTAGGGAAGAAGGTAAAGGCGATAGATTATGCGTCTGCATGTTATATACGTACAAGTTGGTCTTCGTTAAACCCTAGTGATGGAGTTTACGCATGGAATGATCCAAAATCTAAGGTTGGAAAACTGATAAAGGGTGCGCAAAAGAGAGGCTTGCCTATAGCTTTTCGAATTGTTGTTGATGGACGCGACCAAGGCCAAAATACGCCTCAATTCGTATTCAATGCTGGAGCAAAATATTATCTTGAAAACAAAGAGCATCCCGATAGGCAGACACCCTACCCTCAAGATCCGGTATTCAGAAAATACTATACCAAATTCATAGAAGCCTTCGCTAAAGAATTCAACCGTCCTGACCGGACATCGTTTATTGATGCTTATGGTTTGGGAAAGTGGGGCGAGGCACATCATGTAGTTTATCAAGATCCAGAGACGGCTGTGGCCGAAGATACAGAGAAATTGAAAGAAGAAGTGTTGGATTGGGTAACTGATTTATATGCTCGAACCTTTACTAAAGTTCCCTTAGTGATCAATTATCACCGCTTGGTAGGTCACCCAGAGAGTTGGGCACCAGCTAATCCAAATAGCGAAAGACTTTTAGTTAAAGCAATTAATAAAGGTTATAGTTTACGCCATGATGCTTTCGGTATGACAGGTTATTATCAAGACTGGGAAAAGAATTTTGCCAAGAAATGGAACTTTAAACGGCCAATTATAATGGAAGGTGGATGGATCACTACTCGCACGCATCGTTATTGGATAGATCCTAGTGGAAAATATCGAGAAGCTCATGCAGAAGATGTGAGAAAGGGCGAGTTTGAGGCTTCGGCAGAGGCACGTGTAAATATGATGGATTTCCGTTCGGGAGATACTGATTCATGGTTTGAAAAGGCCTTTTCTTTGGTGCAAGGTTTTATTTCTGAGGGTGGTTATCGCTTATATCCAGATCAAATCAGTCTTCCAAAAAACATTAAATCGGGCACCTTGACAACAATTACGCATCGTTGGCAAAATACGGGTTGGGGATATTGCCCTAATAATATTCCGCAATGGAACTACAAATATAAAGTTGCCTTTGCAATATTAGATACCGACAATAAAGTCAAACAACTGTTTGTTGACAAAGATAGCGAACCTTCTAAGTGGTTAAAAAATAATCCAACAACTTACGATTTCAAAACTAAGGTCGATCTTCCGAAAGGTAATTATTCTTGGGCAGTAGCAATTGTGAATACCAGGAAACAAAATCAACCGGGCATAAAGCTAGCTGTTGATGGCGATGAGACAGCTTATGGATGGATAAAACTTAATGACCTACATGTACAATAGGAGCTTTCCGAGGCATCGTAAAATGACACTGTCTATGGCAGCAGGTGGTGGTCTTGTGATGAAAATATTCAAGAAATAAATGCCTTACTGATTATGAAGATGAAAACATTTAACATCGTACTTGTTGTTTTTTTTACATTAACTTTTTCTAAACTGGCCGCACAGCAGACCATGATAAATGTTTATGGACGCAATGTGCAGTCGCTAAATGGTAAATGGGATGCGATTATTGACTTGTATGATCAGGGTAAAAAAAACAAAATCTATCTCAATAAAAAACCAGAGAGCAAAACAGATTTCTATGAGTATTCTTTTGAAAATGGCTACCGTTTGAACGTACCTTCAGATTGGAACAGCCAAATGGCCGAGCTTAAATACTACGAAGGCACTATTTGGTATGCTCGTAGGTTTGATGTAGAAAAACAAATTGATAAACGCCTTTTCCTATACTTTGGAGGGGTTAGCTATCGTTGTATCATCTATCTTAACGGAAAGGCAATTGGGAAGCATGAAGGTGGTTTTACGCCGTTTCAAATAGAAGTAACCGATGCGGTAAAAGAAAAAGACAATTTTCTGACGGTAGAAGTAAACAACACACGTACGGTTGATGCCATTCCGGCAATGGCATTCGATTGGTGGAATTATGGCGGTATTACACGTGATGTATTTTTAGTTAGTACACCAAATGTCTTTATAGAAGATTATTTTATCCAGTTAGATAAATTTAAGGCAGATAAGATAGATGCCACAGTGAAACTTTCCGAAAAAGTAGCCAATACATCTGTGACTATAGAAATGCCAGAATTGAGAATTAAGCAAACGCTTAAAACCGATGCGAATGGCGAAATAAAAACTTCGTTTATTGCTAAAAAGATGCAGCGTTGGTCACCTACTATCCCTAAACTGTATAATGTCAAAGTTTCGACAGGAAAGGATAAGGTGGAAGAGGAGATAGGTTTCCGTAATATCTGGGTAAAAGGAGAAAATGTTTATCTGAATGACAAACCAATATTCTTAAAGTCAATATCATTCCATGAAGAAATCCCACAACGTGAAGGGCGGGCTTTTTCACCAGCAGATGCAGTAATGTTGTTATCGGAAGCTAAAGCTTTGGGATGTAACATGATCCGATTGGCGCACTATCCGCAAAATGAATATATCGTAAGAATGGCGGAAAAAATGGGCTTTTTACTTTGGGAGGAAATTCCAATTTGGCAAGGTATCGATTTTAAAAATGATGCAACTAGGGAAAAGGCTGGCAAAATGATGACCGAAATGGTGATGCGTGATAAAAACCGCTGTGCTTTAGCTTTCTGGGGTGTAGCTAACGAAACACAGCCTTCCGAACTTAGGAATGCATTTCTGAAATACCTGATAGAAAAATGTAAAACTATTGACACCACTAGACTGATTACCGCGGCATTCGACCTGGTCCGTTTTGATCGTGAAAGACAAGTGTTTGTGATGAATGATCCTTTCATCAAAGAACTCGATGTGGTAGCCGTTAACAAATATATGGGATGGTACCACCAATGGCCAATATCGCCGGATAAAGCCATTTGGGATGTGGCAAAGGGGCAGCCGTTAATCATTTCAGAATTTGGTGGAGAGGCAATGTATGGCAGAAACGGAGACGCAGATTTAGTAAGTTCATGGAGTGAGGATTACCAAGCTACGCTGTACAGGGAAAATTTGGAAATGTTTAGGCACATCCCCAACCTCAGGGGAACTTCACCTTGGGTATTATTTGATTTTCGTTCACCTTTCCGCTTCCATCCAACCAATCAACAAGGTTGGAACCGTAAGGGATTGGTATCTGATCAGGGATATAGGAAAAAAGCTTGGTACCTGATGAAGGAATATTATGATAGCATTAAATAACCTGCCTGGTTGGAGAATCTAAGTTATCTAGAACCTGCTAGACAAGGGGTTTAGGATTGAAAACACACTAATTCCGGGTTTTTTAAAAGCGAATTTAAGTTCAATACTTGAAAAATATCTGTGTAAATAGATCTGGTTGGAATGGGATAAGTATGGATCAATCAAAATATCTAGGTTGCTATGGGAAGAAGAGATACAACGCTCCATATAAATTCCGGTAAATGATCTGGTGCCGGGTGAAATTGAAATCATCGTTTTTAAGCTGAAAAAAAACCAACAAAAGACAATTAAATTGGCGTAAAAGCCTATTTCATAATAGAAGAACCAATTATGAAGAAGGTTATGGGACTTACGATCTTAGCTTGTGTTGATGGAAATGGAAAACGCTTTCTCGAAGCTGGTGATTACAATATCAGTGTTTAAAACAAGAAAGTTAAAATATAAATTGTAGATTGAGGATTTAAGATTTATGGAATTTATGACAAACCGATTTCTGGTCAGATGAAAAAATTCAGCCTAATTGCTATTTTTGTAGTTATCTTTTTACAAGGCGTTTTTGCTATTGATATTTCAAAGTATAGGTTTCATGTGATGCCTGAAACTTCGTATTACGGCGGGATACAAAGTATCGCAAAAGATAGCTTAGGCAGAATGTGGTACACTGGACCGGATGCGCTTTTTATGTACGATGGTAATAGTTTTTATCAACTAAACGATATCGTATTTGCTATACAACCAAAACTAAAATGGGGATACGGCTCATTAATTAGAGATAAAAAGGGTAACCTATTTTTAGGAACGGGGCATGGTCTGTTGAAATTCGATTACGAGAAATTTTCCTTCAAATTAGTTGTGCCAGGAAAAATACGTTCTATATGTTTAAACGACGATGGCAAACTTTATATGCTTTCTGGTGATAGCTTAGTGTGTTACGATCAGGTAAATAATAAATTAATTGGTTTCCCCTTACCCAAAAACAAATTCTTCAACAATCTAATTAGCTTAAAGGGTAACGTTTACATCAGTCAAGATGCACTTTTGCACAAAGTCGAGATGGCAAAACGTCGTTTAGTCCCGTTCGCAAATTTTCAAGAATCGGTAAATCAAGTAGCTGATGCTTTAGAATATAGAGGGTTATATTATTTCCTAACTCAACGCGGAGGGATTTATGTCACAGATGCAACGGGGTTGGTAAAGGATCATATTCCAATAACTTTTGGAAAACAGTCTGTACTGTCCAAGAAACTATTCATGGATCAAACGGAGGTGATATGGGTAGCTACCCAGGCTGGACTTTTTCTTTACGATCCCGCTAAAAAAAGTGGCGACTTTTTGCGGATGAATTTAAATGATGCTTTCTCACTGCCTAATAACTCAATCTGGACCATTTATGCAGATCCGGACCAAGGAGCATGGATAGGAACTTATGGGGGAAAGATAGCCTATTGTTCCTTATATGATTCTCGGGTGCGCTATTTTAATCCCAGTCTTGGAGGTTTAAATCATCCTATTATAAGTAGCTTTCAAGAAGATCATCACGGCGATATTTGGATTGGTACAGAAGGTGGTGGTCTCAATTACTGGAACAGAAAAAGCGATACCTTCACTCATTTTATGAAATCACAGGGTAACTCCATAAATTCGAATATGATCAAGCGCTTAAAGTTCGATCAAGAAAATAAACATTTGCTTATTTCTGGCTTTAATGGTGGCATTACCTCTTATGATCTAAGCCAGAAAAAATTCAAAGATCTTAATTTCATTTCTCCAGAAAGTAAACAGTTGCTTACCGTTTACGACTTTGTAAATGATGTTGAAGACACATGGTGGATGACCGATCCCGATAGACCATTCCTTTACAAGAGATCTGGCCAAGGTGCTGTAGAAATGATTAACGTTGTTGGGACGGACAATAAAAAATTGAATTTGGAAGTAGAGGCGATAGACCTTGATAAGCAAAACAATCTCCGATTAATAACCCATCAAGGTTTATTTATTGTTGATCGCAGTACGCTAAAAGTACTTAAACATTATCTGGTAAAAGATTTATCCTATTCTGCTAACTATCTGGGTAGTTATTATAAAACTGCAAATGGCGATTTGTGGGTAGGCACTTTAGGGAAAGGAGTGAATGTTTTGAAAGCTGATGGTACTTATTTAAATTACAATAGTAGTAATGGTTTTCCTGCAAAAATGGTATTTGGTATATTGGAAGATACTTCCTCTAATAACGTTTGGTTAAGCACTGGTGACGGACTTTATTACTATGATTGGAAACTGAAGATATTTGAAAAGGCGAGATTTTATCAGGAAAATAGCTGCGGTTCCTTCTATATACGTGCTGCTTACAAAACCAGTAAAGGCGAAATGTTATTTGGTGGTACCAACGGTTTCTTGCTTTTTGATCCTGCCTATTTAAATAAAAATCCACAAAAGCCTAGAGTTTTTTTTACAAAATTTTTATTGAACAATAAGGAAGTTACATTTGACTCTCAACCTTCGGCACTTTCAAAAGACGTGTCAAGTTTATCTAACCAAAAACGTGATAGAATACGGCTTTCTAGTAAGCAATCCAATGTAGAAATAATGTTCTCGGCAGATAGCTATTTATCTGCAGATAAGAACCAATTCGCATACCGCATGAAAGGTCTTGGAGAAGAATGGCAGATTATTCATAATAATCAAAGGTCAGTTCAGTTTCTAAATCTTCCAAATGGCGACTACACATTTGAAATAAAGGCATCTAATAACGACGGTTTGTGGGGAGATCAAATATCACGGCTTTATATACACGTGGATCCACCATTTTTCCTGTCTTGGTGGGCTTATTGCTTTTATGGTGCTGTGGCGTTTTCGTTGTTATTTTTCATCACCCGATATTACACCAATAAAAAGGTGTTTAAGGAAAGACTGGCTTTGGAAGCGTTAAAGGAAAAGAACATGCGTGAGCTAAATGAAGCGCGGACCCATTTTTTTACCAATATCTCCCATGATTTGAAGACACCTCTAACGCTGGTGATTCAACCTCTTAAACAACTAAAGGAAACTTTGGCCGCTAATGATCATGCTGTCGGATATATGGATTTGATAGAGAAAAACGTATCCCGAATACAAAGAATGATTAGTCAATTGTTGCGCTTTCGCGAAATTGAGAGTCAAAAAATCACCCTTAATCCACAAATTGGAGATTTTATCAATTTCGTAAGAGAAGTTTTTGGGCTTTTTGAACTATATGCCAATAAAAAAGAAATTGAGACCAATATTACTGCACATAAAGATAATCTCTATGTAGCTTTTGATTATGATATTATCGAGAAGATCTTGACTAATCTTTTCTCAAATGCATTAAAATATACCCCAAATAAAGGTTATGTAGGGGTGCGAATCTATGGTTCAACAAATGAGGAAAAGGAGAGACTATTCCAAAAATTGGACGGGCAGGGTAATGAATATATTTCTATTGAAGTTTTAAATAGTGGCGACGGATTTTCTGAACAGCAAATAGCTACACTCTTTACATCTTTTAATCGCCTATCGTCACATAGGCCTACGTTTGAGGAAAGTTCTGGACTGGGGCTAGCCATTGTAAAAGAGCTGGTTGATGTGCTGGAAGGGAAAATCTGGATAGTGAATAAGGCAGACAAAGTTTCATTCACAATTATGCTGCCGCTAAAAATACAGGCGGGATCGGGTGATATGCAATCGAACGTTTACGATTATACGATTTCGGAAATTGATGATGTTATATTAGATACAACTGAACAGCAAAATGCAGTAAGCAGCACTAGAAAAGCAAATAGTTTGCTGCTGATTGAGGATGATCCAGCAATGCGGGCCTACCTGGAGCAGCGATTATCTGAAAGATACAATGTGTATACGGCAAGTGATGGAATGGAAGGGCAGATTAAAGCAGAAAAGATCTATCCTCAATTGATCATTACTGATTTGGTAATGCCAAACCGTAATGGTTTAGAGGTTTGCCGTAGCTTGAGACAGAATTTTAAAACCAGTCATATCCCCATTATCATGATTTCTGGCAACGGAGATGATAATCAGAACAAAATCAAGGCACTAGAATATGGGGCAAGTGTGTTTATAGATAAGCCCTTTGATGTTGACTATCTATTGCAACAGACCGAAACCATATTGAGAAACCAGCAGGAACTTAAAGAGAAGTATAGTAAGAGAATACAGGTTGATCCGGCCAAGGTTACAGTAACTTCCATGGATGAAGAACTACTGATTAAAGCAATGAAAGTTATTGAAGAAAATATAGCAAATGCAAATTATTCGGTAGAAGATTTTGTATCTGATATGAATGTTGGACGGACAATTCTCTATCAAAAAATTCATGATATCGTGGGTATGTCCATCAAGGAGTTTATTTTAAATATCCGATTAAAAAGAAGTGCTTATTTATTGGAGAAATCAGATCTGACCATTGCAGAAGTCGCCTATAAAACCGGATTTAACAATGCCAAGTATTTCAGCGTGTGCTTTAAAAAGCAATTCGAATTAAGTCCTTCTGACTTTAAGAAAAAATCAGTGGCTCTTACTGGTAAAAAATAGCCTAACGATTTTTCGGCAGAGCAAGTTTTTTGCTAATGTACAAAAGCGAACCATTTCTGTACGAAAACGAACCCTCTTCTATCGTGTTTATGCTATTTTTGAGAATATTAGGTAGAAAACTAGTACTGATGTTAAATCTTAACGAAAGACTGTTTTAAATACATCATAATTAATGTTTTACATCAAAATAAATGAACAATATGAGGAAATGCTTCTCTCTGTTACTTTTTACAGCACTAATCACAGCTTTACAAGTCAATGCTCAATCCTTAAAGAAAGTTGTAGATCAAGCTTTCGAAACAGCAGAACAACAAAGTCTAATCATGGCGAAAAAGTATGAAGGTCAGCCAGGTAGACTTCCCAAGTCCTTTGAAAATGGAAAAGACATTTCATCTGATTCTAGATGGTGGTGTAGCGGTTTTTTCCCGGGCTCGCTATGGTACCTTTTTGAGCAAAGCAAAAATCAAGAAGTGCTTAAATATGCTAAAATGTATACCGATAGAATAGAGAGGGAGAAATATACCACAGACAATCATGATGTTGGATTTATGTTATACTGCAGTTTCGGAAATGGCTTGCGTATTACAGGCGAAGAGCGCTATAAAGAAGTATTACTAACTGGTGCTAAGTCTCTGGCCACTCGTTTTCATCCGACGGTTGGGTTGATTCGTTCCTGGGACCACAACACTGCAGTTTGGCAATACCCCGTAATTATTGATAACCTAATGAACTTGGAACTGATGCTTTGGGCAGCTGATTATGCTAAAGATGATGGCTTTAAGAAAATTGCAATTTCACACGCTGATAATACACTGCAATATCATTTTCGCTCTGATTTTAGCTCCTACCACGTTGTATCTTACGATCGAAAAACTGGAATTCCTCATTTAAAGCAAACACATCAAGGTGCTTTTGATGAGTCGGCCTGGAGCCGCGGACAAGCTTGGGGATTGTACGGCTATACTTATCTCTATCGTGAAACGAAAGATAAACGCTATCTAGACCAAGCAAAAAATATTGCCGATTTTCTAATCAACCATCCGAATATGCCTAAAGACTTTATCCCATATTGGGACTACAATGCTCCGCAAATCCCAAACACTCCGCGTGATGCTTCGGCAGCTTGCATCATGGCCTCGGCATTAACAGAATTGGGCGATTTTGTAGATGCCAAATTAAAAAAGAGATATATGCAGGTTGTTGATACGCAGATAAGGACACTCGCTTCTGAAGCGTATACAGCAAAAATTGGCGAAAATGGAGCCTTTATACTGAAACACAGTACAGGAGCGCATCCATTCAAGTCTGAGGTAGATGCCCCTCTTACTTATGCGGATTACTATTACCTAGAGACGCTAGCTAGATTAAAAATTAGGTTGTAGACAACCGTTAAATAAAACGATATTCTTACTCTAAATTATATAATTCTAACAAAATTAAATTATAATCATGACAATTCCACGAAAAGCATTATTAGCACTCTACTTGTTATTGCATAGTTTTACATCTCTAATAGCAGACAGCAGTAAACCGAATGAAATTTATCTCAGTCCAAATATGTACAAGACTGGCACCCAGTCAGAACGTATTCAAAGAGCGATAAATGATGCAAAAAACATTAGTGGAAAAGTAGTTATTCCGAAATATGATGCAGTAGAAAAAACAAATATCTGGCTGATAGATAAGGCCATTTTATTGCCTGGAGATTTCGAACTCGAGCTAAACAACTGTAAGATTAAATTATCTGACAAGTGTAGGGACAATTTTATTCGATCGGCAAATGCAGGTTTGGGTAAAGTAGATATTACACCGATAAAAAACATCAAGATAATTGGAAAAGGTAACGTACTCTTAGAAGGTGCCAGCAATCCGCGGTCTACGGGAGACCATAACAAGAGCTTATCCATAAATCCCAAAGGCTACGGCCAATCTTACGGAAGTGATGCCGGCAAACCAAACGAAAACCAAAAAGGAGGGTGGCGTAATCATGCGATTATACTCGCTCATGTAGATGTATTTGAGATAAGCGGCATTGTGTTGAAAGATTATCACGCCCATGGCTTGGTGTTAGAACGTTGTACAAATGGCAAAGTTAACGACATTACTTTTGATGTAAGACAGGTCGTTAATATTGCTGGAGCAGACAAACAGTTACTGAACCAAGATGGGTTGGGCGTTAGGTTTGGTTGCAAAAATATCATCATTTCCAATTGTAAAGGCAAAAGCGGAGACGACTTTATTAATATTGGTTTAACTGATACTGGTGTAGGGGCAGGAGAAGAAAATGTGAATGTGGTAAGTGGCTCAATCTATGCCGGAGAAAGAGATAATATTTCGAACATTTATCTTCAGAATTGGCAAGACTTCTATTCCATTTCACACCGTGCCATTCGTATCATGCCTATCGGGAAGCTTAGAATAAAAAATGTTTTTATCGAAAATATGGTAATCAACGCTTTATCTAAGCAAGGCTTGGTTGTTGAGTATACGGGAAATATTAAAGGGCTATTTGTTAGGAATATCGTCAGTCAACAGCCGGTCGTAGCAAAAGGAATATCGGAAGCTAGTTTTAGGGATATTTTCTATACAGGTGAGGGAGCAGCCATAGATGTCCAGCATAGCTATACTGTCACAGTTGATAACGTAAAAACCTTTGGTAAATAAATCTTGCCAGGTTAATCTTCCTTTATTTGGAAAAAAATGCATTTATTTTCGAAGATGTACAAAACCAAACCATTTTCGTACAAAAACGAACCCTCCGTAGGGCATGTGTACTATAGATTTGTTTTAACCAAATAAAAAACCTAACCAAGTATGAGAAATAAAGCAGTGATTTTAGTAATTGCTAGTGAATGGCAAAACTCAATTTCAACGATAACCAAAGCGTTTAATAGCAAACCCAAACTTTTTGTTCTAAACTTACCCAGAACTCGGAATGCCAGTATCAAGACTATTTGTAATATGGCATATTTTTCAGAATGGTGTCTTCGGCCAGTTTCCGCGATAATATATCAAATTTGTTCAGTTCCCTAAAGCGCTACCCATATTCAACATCATCTTTACTATCGGTTAAAAGAAGTAGAAGTTTAACCAATTCAAAGTGATGTCTAGAGAAAAATTCAGATGAACAATATATTCTTCACTTCCTGGAAGAGAAGATGTGAATTATAGATTTAATGCTAACCATATATAAATTTAAATGATTAAAAAATTACACATCAAGCTCAAAAGCGGGTTAATAATTGTTGCCATGCTTTTGCTGTCGATAAACTACAGCTATTCCCAACAAGACCTTGTCAATGTTAAAGGAAAAGTCACTGATGAAAAGGGAGAAGTATTAACGGGGGTATCCGTATTCATCAAAGGGACTGGTAAAGGAACATCAACTGATATAAATGGAAACTATACCATTCAGGTGTTATCAACAGCTACTTTGGCTTTCTCTTACATAGGTTTTGACCATCAAGAAGTAAAAGTTAACTCATCTGGCGTCATCAACGTTAAGATGGCTGGAGATAAAATGCTAGACCAAGTGGTGGTAGTGGGTTACGGTACTGCTAAGAAAAAAGATCTAACTGGAGGATTAGCAGTAGTAGGTAAAGAACAGTTGGATATGGTTTCCACACCAAATTTAATGGACCGCTTAGTCGGCCAGGTTGCGGGATTTAGCATCACTTCTGGGAATGCGGCACCTGGTGCAGGGCAAACCTTGTTGATCCGTGGCGAAAACTCTATATCTGCTAATAATTCACCGCTTATTATTCTAGATGGAATTCCGTACAGTGGTGCCCTTGCTGATATTGATCCTAACAACGTTGAAAATTTAAGTGTTTTGAAAGATGCTTCAGCAGTTGCAATTTATGGATCTCGTGGTTCTAACGGCGTTATCTTAATACAAACCAAACGAGGCACATTCGGTAAAGCACAAGTCGCTTACCGCGGACAGCTAGGCATGGCCGAACCAATGCAACGAATTGAGGTAATGGGACCTAATGAATATATCAGATTTCAGCAGGATATTGGTAGGTTAAGGCAGGGGTATAGTGGCTACTTATTAGACCCTGTTGCCGGAGATATCATCAGTGTTACAGAACGTGGCAACTATGTAAATGGAATTACACACAGTTGGCAAGATTATATCTTTAGAAGAGCAGTTACAATGGACCACCAATTGAGTATTTCTGGAGGTACGGAAAACACCAAATATATGGCTTCCCTTGCTGCGCTAGATCAAGATGGTGTAGTGTATAACTCGCGTTTGTCCCGTTTAAATATGACTACAAACCTTGATCAAACCTTCAATAAATGGTTAACCATTGGAGTTGGTATGCAGTATACACAAAGAAGCGATGGAGGCGTTACACCAAATATAGAACATGCTATTAAGCAGAGCCCTTATGGTAGTTATAAAAACGCAGCTGGCGGATACGTTCCAGAACCGATGGAGTATTCCCTTATCGCCAATCCGATGCGTAACGTAAATGCTGTTCAAGATAGAATTAATCGCAACTTTTTCCTTTCTGGCTATGCCAATATATTATTGCCAGTTAAAGGACTTTCTGTAAGGTCAAATTTTGGATACAATTATAGAAGTGGTTTTACTGGAACCTACTTCGGCCGCGATACTTTCGATGGTAGAGAGCAAGCGGGTTTAGTAGGAGGTAGAGCCTCTATTAACAATTCGCATTATAACGATTACACGTGGGAGAACTTGTTAAAGTATGAACGTGAGGTTGGAGATCACCGTTTTGACGCTACCGGTTTGTTCAGTATGCAGCAAACTAAAAGTGTAAATTCTTCACAAAGCGGAGAAGGTTTTGTAACTGATGATACAGAATACTTCATGATGAATACAGCTGCACGTAATATAATTAATGACTCTGGATTATCAGAAACTGCATTGCTTTCTTACATGGGTCGGTTAAACTATAGTTATAAAGGAAAGTATCTGCTTACCTTAACAGGACGTAGTGACGGTGCTTCAGTGTTTGGTGTAAATAATAAATATGCGTTTTTCCCCGTGGCGGCTGGTGCTTGGCATATTGGCGAAGAAAGCTTTTTAAAAGATAATGTTGGGTGGGTAGATATGTTAAAGTTACGTGTTTCTTATGGTGCCAACGGTAACCAAGCTATCACACCATATAGAACATTAGATCGTCTCTATTCAAATGTAAAATACATTTGGGGAGATAATGGTACAGCAGTAAACACCGCTTATCTAGCTGGTGACGGAGTGGGTAATCCTAATTTGAAATGGGAGACAACCTATTCCACAAACTTGGGCGTAGATTTTCAGCTTTTTAAAAATAGACTAAGCGGTACAATTGATGCCTACAGCTCTAGAACAAAAGATTTGTTGATGACCCGTACCGTTCCCATCATGAATGGTTATAACAGAATTTGGGATAATATCGGTGAAACTCAAAATAGAGGTATTGAAGTAACTTTAAATACAGTCAATATAGATGTAGGAAATTTTAAATGGAGCTCTACAGCGGTATTCTCTCTAAACCGCGATAAGATTGTAGAACTGAGAGGAGATGGGCTCGATGATATCAACAATAATTGGTTTATCGGTAAACCATTAAGGGTCTTTTACGACTATAACATGGTTGGTATATGGCAAAATGGAGAGCAGTACGGATCGCAACCAGGAGCCGCTGCAGGTGCCGCAAAATTAGAGGATATAGATGGTAACGGAACCATCAATGCTGCCGATAGAAAAATTATTGGCTCCAAAAACCCAGGCTATACAGCATCGTTTTCCAATAGATTAAGTTATAAGAATTTTTACGCATCTGCACTGGTAACCGGAGTCTTCGGCGTATGGCGTGACGATCACATGGCTAACATGGGTGCATGGACTTTCGGGATCACTAATTACGTACATGACGCTAATTATTGGACACCGGAAAATCCAAATGCAACGATAGTTTCTCCTGGCTATCTCAACACCCAGGGGCATGGCTACTACAAAAAAGTTAATTACCTACAAGTTAGAAATATAACTTTCGGGTATAGGGTTCCACAAAGCATAGCTAAGAAAGTAGGTGTGAGTGGGATAGACCTTAATGCTAGTGTGAACAACCTACATACCTTCTCTAACATCAGGCAAGTGCTCAATTACGACAACACTTGGATGGCTTCTTATCCAACTGCACGTTCTTATATGTTTGGTTTAAATGTAAACTTCTAATTAATACAATACGAAGATGAAAAATATTATAACAAAAAGTATTGCACTTATCATATTGATGTCGTTAGCTGGCTGTAAAAAGTTTTTGGAAGAAGATTTGAAAACTGAATTAGCACCAACCAATACTTATACCAGTACCTACGGATTTGAAGTAGGTAGTGCCGGATTTTACGCACTTACCCGTTCAGAGTACAATACTTATGGCGAGGGGGGAGCTTATATCCACAATGGTGCAGCTCCTTATGAAGCTTTACAGGCTGCTACGGATATTGCCGACGTAATTAATAGTGATGCATCTTTAATGGCGTTTGCCAATTTAACCCTTACACCAGCAGAAAGATTTGTAGGCACCTATTGGAATTGGGCTTACAGCTTAATTTCTTCAGCCAATTTAATGCTAGTATATTCAGAACAGAACACCAATTGGGATTCTCCCACAGATAAGGAGCATTTTCAGGCAGTAGCACGTTTTTTCAGAGCGTATGCCTATCGTACATTAGTTTATCTTTATGGAGATGTACCTTACGTAGAGACGATTATGTATGATTTTAAACTAAATTTCACTCGTACGCCCAAAGCCGAAGTAATAGCTCATATTGTAGAGGATTTGAAATTTGCCGTGCAGCACTTGCCAACAAATCCTGATCAAGTAAAAGATGGAAAAGTAACAAAATGGGTTGCGAGTCATTTATTAAGCGAGATTCATTTATTACAAGGTGATTATCCTGCCGCAGAACAAGCTGCTTTGGCTGTAATTAATAGTGGTTATTATAGCTTAATGAAAACCAGATTTGGTGTAAATAAGGATAAAGCTGGCGATGTTTTTAATGATTTATTTTTGGAGAATAACCAGAATAGGTTAACTAGTGGTAACAAAGAAAGCATATGGGTGTTACAATTTCAATTTAATGTGGTTGGTGGAGGTACCAATTCAGACGATTGGACACGTAGGGCCTGGGTTCCTAATTACTCTTCGATAAACGGATTTGTCTTAGCCGATACTTTGGGCGGTCGCGGTATTGCTCAGCTAGTGCCTATGAAATGGTGGACTGGAACGAATGGCACGAACGCCACTGGAAATGTTGCTGGTATTTTTGATGCAACTGATCTCCGTAATTCAAACTATAACATTAAACGCAATTGGTATTATAACAATGCAGGTGATGCCACCCTGTTTGGAAAAAAGGCTCCAATAACAGAACAGACGTGGTTCACTACTAAAACCTTGTTCCCTGCCATCACCAAATTCTTTTATGGACGTGCAGAGAACTTAAGTTTAACTGGTAGTTACAAAGACCGTATGAAATTCCGTTTGGCGGAGACATATTTGCTTTTGGCAGAGGCTTACCTAGGACAGAATAATCCCGGTAAAGCAACTGATGCTGTAAATGAAGTGCGTAGGAGAGCAGGTGCCGGAGATATTGTAGCAGCTGAAATGGACATGGATTTCCTTTTGGATGAACGCATTAGAGAATTGGTGGGCGAAGAAAGCAGACGATTCACGCTAGTGCGTACCAAAAAATTGGTAGATAGGGTAAAATTATATAATCCGGCGATCAAGGATAAGATTAAAGATAATCATATGTTATGGCCAATTCCTCAGGCAATTAGAGATGCCAACCGAGATGCGCCATTCCCTCAGAATCCGGGATATAACTAATAAAAATGATGACAACGATATCGTTAATAATGTTGAACTAAAGAATATTATTTTAAC
This sequence comes from Pedobacter immunditicola, assembly GCF_037482985.1. Classification (NCBI taxonomy): domain Bacteria; kingdom Pseudomonadati; phylum Bacteroidota; class Sphingobacteriia; order Sphingobacteriales; family Sphingobacteriaceae; genus Pedobacter; species Pedobacter immunditicola. The sequence goes on from NZ_JBBHKC010000002.1 coordinate 538,694, forward strand.
TAAAAAGAATATCATGAAAAGCGTAAACTATATATATAAAATCCTAATGTCATTATGCTTTGTGCTTTGTGTCTTGGCCTGCAAAAAGGAAATTAAAGACATAGAAAAAGTTCAAGAAAAAATGGAGCTAAAGGTTTCGTCAGCAGAGATAACATTAGACGAAAGTAATCTTGATAAAGATATTGTCACATTTACCTGGGAACCAGCCAGGTCGCAATCAGATGACCATATGGTTACCTATACTACAAGATTAGATGTGGTGGGCAATAATTTCGGTTCGTCAACGGCGATTATGACTTATGAAGATGACGGTGTGTATAGCAAAACTTTCACATCAGAGCAGTTACAGAATTGGGCAAATGAAAAGTGGGGTATACCCGCTAATAAAGCTTTTACGCTTGAGTTTAGGGTGGTTGCCGAGTGGGAAGGTGGTGTAACCTTTGAGGTGCCAGAAGTTCGAACTATAAAAGTTGTGGTGACACCAATTAAAACTGTAGTTTTTGATGCCGACAAAGTGTTTCTTGGAGGAAGTGCGGTGCTTGGAATTAATAAGATTGAAATGCCTAAAACACTCGAAAATTTGAACCAGTATGCGTATGTGTTAAACCTCCAGCCTGGTAATTTGGAAATTCCTGTAGAGTATAACGGAACAACTAATTATATCTCATCAGCTGATGCCAGCACAACGTTACAAGATGGTGCTGCATTTGCTATAAAGATGAGAGAAACTGCTTTTTCGTGGAAAATAGAAACCGCCGGCGAGTATCGTGTCGTGGTGAACATGCAGAAAGCAACAGCTACAATTTATTCGCCGGCGCAAGCACTTACACCGAAATCTGTTACTTGGGCAGGTAGCACAGCAATGACCACTATCGTTGAAGAATTGTGGATGCATGGTGCAGTTAACGGTTGGGGCACACCAATTAAATTGGATTGTAAAGTAAGTTTGGCCGATCCGCAAATATTGGTGTACACAGGAGGGAGAGTAGGAAAGGCTAAGTTCATTGTTTATGGCAGGAACGATAACAACAAGAATCTGGCTTATGCGTTTAGCTGTCCGCTCACTGCAGCCGGAACAAAACAGGAGCTTTCCCTTGTACTAGGTACAGTAGCCACTTTATCGGGAGGGACTACAAGTGCACAACGTGATTCTTATTACACCATTCCGGCAACTACAAATGTCTTGGTTTTTGATTTGCGAAATAATACCATCCTCGCTGAAAAACGCTAGATCAAAACTAGTTGATGATATTGAAGTATAGATTAACTTTTAAGGTTATTTAAAATGAAAAAAATTAACTATAAAATAGCTGGCCTAAAAATATTGGCCGCAGTTTTATGCCTTCTGTTTTTTGCCTGCAAGAAGAACTCGGAAGATGATGAAAAACAAGCTCAGGGAACTTTGGTTAAACCTAATTACAATAGAAGTTCTACATTTCGTAATCCATTAAATGGCTGGGTAATGTATGGCTCTGGCACTGGTGTCGATTCTTATTGGGACAGTGAATATTATGTGCCTGATTTAGGGAAGAAAGTGAAAGCTATAGATTATGCATCAGCTTGTTACATTCGCACCAATTGGGCGACATTTAACCCTACTACTGGTGTATATGCCTGGAGAGATCCAAGTACTGCGCTTTATAAAATGATTAAGGGAGCAGAAAGCCGAGGTCTGCCTATTGCTTTTCGAATTGTAGTAGATGGACGTGACCAAGGTTTGAATACGCCGCAATTTGTGTTCGATGCTGGGGCTAAATACTATGTAGAGAATCCATCCTTCCCAAATCGAAGAACTCCCTATCCTCAAGATGCAGTTTTCAGACAGCATTATGCTAAATTTATTGAAGAGCTGGCAAAAGATTTTAATGATCCAAAGAAAACCTCGTTTATTGATGCGTACGGCTTGGGTAAATGGGGTGAGGCACATAACGTAATTTACGAAGATCCGTACGCACCTTCTGGCCGAAGTGCGGAGACAATGAAGGAAGAGGTGATGGATTGGGTTTCAGATCTTTATGTAAAAACTTTCACTAAGGTGCCCTTGGTGATCAACTATCATCGTGTAATTGGGGATCCAGTAAGCTGGGGTTCGGCTAACCCCAATTCAGATAAATTGTTAACTAAAATGATTAATAAAGGATATAGCCTTCGGCAAGATGCTTTTGGGATGACTGATTACTATCAAAGTTGGGAAAAAGCTTTCGCTAAAACTTGGAATTTCAAACGTCCAATTCTGATGGAGGGAGGGTGGATCACCAGTGGTACCCATCGTTACTGGACCGATCCAAGTGGTAAGTACAGAGAAGGACATCCGGAAGATGTAAGAAAAGGAGAATTTGATGCTTCACTAGAGGCAGCTGTAAACATGATGGACTTTCGTATAGGAGATACAGAAAGCTGGTTCACGAAATCTTTTTCATTGGTACAACGGTTTGTTTCTGAAGGAGGTTATCGACTTTATCCAGATCAGGTATACTTACCAGAAAAACTTATCAGTAGTGAAGAAGCTACCATTACACACCGCTGGAGAAATATGGGATGGGGTTATTTCCCAAATAATATTCCCCAATGGAACTTTAAATATAAAGTGGCCTTTGCGCTGTTGGATGCGAGTGGGGCTGTGAAGAAAGTTTTCGTAGATGAAAACAGTGAGCCTTCCACTTGGTTAAAGAATGCTCCAGTAAGATATGAATTCAAAACTACATTAGGTGTGCCAGCTGGTATGTATACATGGGCAGTAGCCATCGTTGATACCTCGAAAGAAAATCAGCCGGAAATAAAATTGGCTGTTAATGGTGATATTACCACCGCAGGCTGGTTAAAATTATTAGATGTAAATGTACAATAAGAGGCTTTTCGATTTGCAGGGAGCTTATTGTCCGCCAAAAGCGAGCAGTAAGCTTACCTAAATCTCAGTATTCATAATCAATTGAATCGGTGTAATTTCTAAATGCACAAGGGGCAGCCTAGTTCATCATCTTAAATAATCGGAGAAGCCTCCACAAGTTCAATAATCTATATTTTTATAATACTCAGTCAAGGCATTATATCGTCTGTGTGTATCAGCAAAGTTGGTTTGATATAGAAATGAAGCTTTGGTGCCAGATCGAATTTGTCTCAAAGGTTTAACTCTGTTTTTTTCGGTCGAATCGGCGAATTTCACCGTTAAGTAAATCTGGTGAGTTCCATTTGATGTCCTCATTAGAGGCGATATTTAAAAAAAAATCCCTGACTATTTTCACAGCCAGGGATTCACAATAAACTTACAATTCTATTTAGCCTTTACAACAAAAATTACATCTGCACGGCATCCATATCATATTCTTTCACTTCTTTATGTGCATACGGCTCAACCATCATTTGATCTATGGTTTTGCCGTGTTTATTTCCACCGAGACGTACAACAAGGCTGTCGAAAACCTGGTACATGACTGGTACAATGATCAAGGTTAAAAACAGGGAACTGGATAAGCCACCAATAATTACCCATGCCAGACCATTTTTCCATTCAGCACCGGCACCACTGGCCAGGGCAATAGGCATCATCCCGATCACCATGGCGATGGTAGTCATTAAAATCGGGCGTAAACGAGCATGGTTGGCTAAAATTAAAGCTTCCCTGGTGCTGCGGCCTTCCGCTTTCATCTGGTTAGTAAAATCGACAAGGATAATTGCGTTTTTCGCCACCAGACCAATCAGCATGATCAATCCGAGGATGGTAAAGATACCCATGGCATTATTGGTTAAGGCAAGCGCCAGCAAGGCCCCGATAATAGACAGCGGGATAGAGAACATCACCACAAAAGGGTGGATAAAGCTATCATAAAGTGCCACCATAATCAGGTAAACCAAAATAATAGAAGCCAGGAGCGCTATACCCAAAGTACCAAAACCTTCACTTTGATTCTCCTGATCACCACCCCAAACATAACTTACGCCTACAGGTCGCTGTATTTTTCCCTCTTTTTCAAGGTCCAGCAGTTTAGTCTCAAATTCGGTAACGATAGTACCCGTCGGCCGGCCGATAGACTGTGCTTTTACGGAAACTGAAGTGCTTTTATCGCGTCTTTCCAGCTGACTAGGGCCTGAGCCTTCTTTGATGGCAGCAAATTGGGAAAGTTTTACTTTCTCGCCTGCATTGTTGATAAAGTTCAGGTTTTGCACATCTTCAATGCTTTTGCGGTTAAAAGCGCCGTAACGGATATTGATGTCATATTCATATTCACCTTTCCTGAATTTACTGTCCGTATTGCCGCTAAAAGCAGTCTGCATGGTTGCACCCACCGTTTGTAGCGATAAGCCGAGGGCAGCCATTTTATCCCTGTCCACCTGTACATTGATCTCCGGACTACCTTTTTCAACAGATAATTTAATTTCTGCCGATCCTGGGATCGTAGCGAGTACAGCTTTTGCAGCTTCAGCATATCGCAACACGCTGTCGAGGTCAGAACCCATCACCACCATATCAATAGGCGCATTTTCTGCAAAACCCAGGATACTGATCGGAACGGTTTTAACCTTTACGCCCGGCAGCTGTCTTGCCAGTTCACGGCCCACTTTGGTCGCATAAACACTGGATATATCCTCGCGTTTATCGCGAGCAACTAATCTCACATTGATCTCCGCTTTATAAGCCGTAGCCTGTGTACCACCAAAATCACCACTGGACTGTCCTACGGTTGTGATCATCTGCACAATTTCCGGTTCCTTATCCAGAAAAGCCTCGGCTTTTTGGGTCACAAAATTCGTCTGCTCTACAGAAGCATCTTTTGGGAGTTCAATCTGTACTAAGAATTCGCCTTTATCACTTTTTGGGAAAAACTCAAAACCAATATATCCCATAACCAGCAATCCCATAGAGGCAACAAGCAGTAGGAATGTGACGGCCAGTGTGATGAATTTATGGTCAAGCGACCAGGTCAACAGGCCGGTAACCCATTTGGTAAAAGTACTGAGTTGTTTCTCGAACCATAATATAAAGCGTCCGAAGGCATTTTTACCTTCTATTTTCTCCAGCTTTCCGAAACGGGAAGATAAAAGGGGTACAATGGTAAAGGAAGCAACCAGGGAGAGGAGTGTGGCCATGATCACCACCACACAAAACTGACGCAGGATGTTAGAAACTAAGCCAGAGCTAAGGGCAATAGGGAAAAACACCACCACGATTACCAGGGTAATAGATACCACAGTAAAGCCGATTTCAGCAGTAGCATCCATGGAGGCTCGAACCCGGTTTTTACCCATTTCCATGTGCCTGTAAATGTTTTCAAGTACCACGATGGCATCATCCACTAATATTCCGATCACCAGCGATAAGCCCAGTAAGGACATCAGGTTCAAGGTATAACCCAACAACTCAATTCCAATAAAAGTTGCAATCAAAGAAGCAGGAATAGCCACCATTACAATTAAGGCGTTACGGATGCTGTGCAAGAAGAAGAGCATCACAAAAGCCACTAAGATAATCGCCAGGATCAAATCGTGGATGACCGCATCTGCAGATTCCAGGGTAAAAATGGAGCTGTCACTCACAATGTCAACCTTCAGGCCGATGCCCTTGTAATCATTTTCTAAAGTTTCCACAATTTTATGGACACCCTTACTTACTTCCACCGCATTGGCATCAGATTGTTTAATGATCTGTATAGCAATAGCACCCTTGCGGTCAACACGTGCTAATTTTTCAGCCTCTTTTTGGGTATCCTGAATATCGGCTACATCAGCCAAACGCACTTGTGCGCCAGTATTGCTGGTGGCAACAACCAGGTTCCGCAATTCTTCCACATCCTTGTATTTACCCGATAGACGGATCAGGATATCCTGATTTTGGGTTTTAACGCTACCGGTCGGGAAATCAAGGTTAGAGGTTAATATGGCTTGCTGTACCTGTAAAATAGTCAGACCATAGCCTTCCAGTTTGTCGGCATTAAGATCTACCGCGATTTCACGTTCCTGGCCACCAACTAATGTAACCTGGGCAACACCGCTTACACGGGATACAACAGGCGCAATGCGGTTATCCATTAAGTCATAAAACGCTGCATCATCCAAATTTCCTGAAGCCGTCATGGTGATGACTGGAAGGTCATCCAGCGAGAACTTGCTGAGCGAAGGAGGTTTCACTTCTTCAGGTAAATCTGCAAGTATGGCATTTACCTTTCTTTGCGCTTCATTTAATGATAAATCGACATTGGCTTTATCATTTAAGGTGATGATTACTACGGATAAACTTTCATAAGAAACTGCATTAAGTTTCTTGATGTTTTCCATGGAGGAAACCGCGTCTTCCAGTTTCTTGGTTATGGTATTTTCCACCTCACTTGGCGAGGCTCCCGGGTATATAGTCGATATGGATACTACATTATTGGAAAACTTTGGAAGCAATTCGTAACTCAACGAAAAGTAACTTAATAATCCAAGTAAGGTAAGCGCCGTAAAAACGACGATGACCAGTGATGGACGTTTGATGGATATTTCTGCAATCTTCATCGGTCTATATTATTTTAATGGATCAACTAATGATCCATCGGTTAAATTGATTTGTCCACTGGTAATAACTGTGTCACCTTCTTTCAGGCCATCAAGAATTTCCACCTTCTCACCCAGAATTCTTCCGGCAACCACTTTGCGAAGCCTGGCGGTTTTACCATTTTCCAATACGAAAACTTCGTTGCTGCTCACACTACCCACAAAAGAACCCCTTGGAATAGTAATAGCCGGAGCTTGTTTAGGGAATTTGAAGATAGCAGTTCCATACATACCCGCTTTAATGGTGTTGGGCTTATTGTTCTCTACCTGAATTTCAATAGGGAAGTTTAAAGAGTTATCTGCTTTAGGTGCAATAAAGGTCACTTTTCCATTGAAATCCACTGTCGGGAAAACGTTGGATTTAATTTGAACAGCATCACCTAATTTTAGATTGGCTACCTGGCTTTCATTTACATTCACTTTTAATTTAAGTCTGCTCACATCTACCAATTCAAATAATTGTGTGCCCTGTGAATTAACAAAAGCACCCACTTCAATGTATTTTTTATTCACAATACCGTTGATCGGTGATTTGATATTGGCGTCACTTACCCGGCGTTGAGAAGCCTGCAGCCTTAATCTCGCATTTTTAACCGAAAGTTTTGCCTGATCCAGTTGTTGTTGGGTAACCCCGCCTGTAGCAAAAGAACTCGTGTAACGTGCTTCATCTCTTAAGGCGTTTTGAAGGGTCGCTTCTGCAGTTTCGCGGTCAGTATTTAAAATTTCAGCATCTACGCGGGCTAAAACTTGTCCTCTCTTCACATAATCCCCTTCTTCTACGTATATTTTACTTACCCGTCCTGCATTCTCTGATAAGAAATTCAATTCCTTATAAGGTGTAAATAGGCCATTCACACTGTAATCCAGGTTTACAGGTTCCATTTTAACCGGTGCAATCCTCACTGTAACGGCACCACTTCCCTGAGCAACAATAGCTGTTATTGCATCATTTTTCTTTTTATTATTGTCCAATACGAATGCTATTCCGCCAAGGGCAACAATAATTATAATAGCTATAATAATTCCTCTTTTCATTGTAATAGTGATTTTATATTTCCGTTTGATTTGATGAGTTGGATTTCTGCAATTTTATAACTTAACAATGCTTGTGTAAAGCTGTTTTGTGCTTCTGTCAATGCATTTTCAGTATCTAAAAGATCGGTAAGTGCGGCTAAGCCGTTATTGTAATTGTTTTGAGTGCTTCTATAAATTTCTTCTGCAAGGGTTACGTTTTCCCTTTGTGCATTGATGGTGGCTATACTGTTCCTCAATTGGATTTTTGCGTTTTCATAATCAAGGTTAAGGGCGTTGGTGGTTTGTCTTCTGTCTTCATCTGCCTTTTTGATGTCGACATCTGCCTGTCTGATTCTTGAACGTGTGGCGAAGCCGTTAAAAATCGGAATATTCAAACTCAGCCCTATAGCTGAGGCATCATACCAAAATGCAGAACTGTTCTTTTTAAACAAGTCAAATTTATCACTTTGTCCTGTATAAGAAATGTTGCCTGTTAAAGAAAGTGTAGGGTAATACTCAGATACATAGGCTTTTCTCTGCAAAGAAAGCAGGTCGCGTTGCACATCAAGTAACCTAATTTCAGTCCTTTCAGAAACGCTTACGCTATCAGAAAGTGCCGGCAAAGTAGTTATTTCACTTAATTCAGTAGAAGGCAAGTCGATGGGTGTATTCACAGGCATCCCCATAAAGTATTTAAGCTGGTTCTCCAATTGCGTCACCGCGTTGGTAGTTTGTTCCTGCTGGCTTTCCATATTGGTCAGGTTGACCTTAATACGGTCTACATCAATTTTTCGAGCAAGACCATTCTTATATTGGTTGCCAAGAATATCCTCTACTACTTTGATGTTCTTGATATTGGTATTGATCACCTTCAACCTTTCGCGGTTCACCAATACCTGGTAATAGGTGTTGGCTACTTGTTCAATGATCTGTTCTTCTGTTAATTCCGCACTGAGGTTATAATAGCTTTCACTTCTTTTGGCAGCCTGTAACCCCGTAAATACTTGTTGGTTAAAAAGCTGCTGGCTCAATTGAACACCAGCATTGGCATTCCAATTTCGTCCAATTTGAAAGGACTGGTCGCCAATCACCAACTGGCCAACGATGGGGTTATAAGTTAAGGAGCCATTAGCGCTAAGCTGTGGTAGGGCCTGAGACCTTATTTCCTGGGTTTTAAACCTACCGCCATCGATATCCAGCCGGGCTTTACGAACATTCTCGCTGTTTTTAACGGCATAGTTCAAGGCTTGTTTTAAGGTGAGCTGCTGCTCTTGGGCATGTGCCCCTTTTGTAAGAAACAAACCCAGCAATAAAAGCGGGACTAATTTCAATGTTCTATTAATTGGGTTCATTCAAGTTTGTTTGGTTTTATCCTATCGTCTATTTTAGTTCTTCAATCCTTTGATGAAAATTTTAGATAATTGTTGCTGTTTTTCGTGTAATAATTTCAAAGACTTTTTATTAGGCAGTAATTCCTTGTTGCCACTCATCACACATAAAGAAGTGATGCCTGTTAGGCATTGCAAATACAATTCAGCCAGATCATGACTGTCGGCAGCATCAATCTCACCTAAATCCATGGCTCTTTGCAAATGTGCGGCATGAAATTCCAGGTCCTTATTTTTGCAGGCAAGAATCAAATCTTTCAGTTCAGCAGTGTTGTAAGTAGCCTCTACAGTGCCGAAAGATAAATGCAACATATAGTATTTTTGAAAAAAGCGGTGTCTGATTTCCAGGAGGCTGGAAAAAGCAGTTTCCAGTGAAGGGAATGACTTTTCCTTTGTCAGTAAATCAAAATAATCGCTAAAAATCTTGCTGATTACACCATATACCAAACTGCCTTTGTCTGGGAAGTAATAGTATAAGGAGGGTTTTGAAACGGATAAATCATCCGCTATTTCATTCATCGTGGTCTTGCTGATCCCATAATGTATAAAGCGTTTGATGGCGCCTTCAATAATCTGTTCTTTCTTTTTATCCATTCTACTTTTTAACCTTTTTACCTTTTGACTTTTTTATAGATTGGGTCAAAAGTACTGCCATTATTTTTCTGTATAAGTATGGCTTATTTAAATAATGGCAAAGGTTACAAAGTTATGACAAAATATTCGGTCTCAAGCCTGTAAGAAAGACTTCCGCAAATCGCTTCTCCTTAATAAAGATTTGCTTAAACTGCTCTTTATCAGGGAAGATGTTTTTATCCTTATTCAGGATATTATAGTGGATACCAGAGAGGGCATCAACGAATATTTCGGTAATTAATGCCATATCTGTATGGATAAACTCTCCGTTTTCTATTCCTTTATTGAATAAGGTCGTGAGAATTTTCAATTCGAAGTCCTTTGCCTTAGTGAACTTTTCATACAGGCCCCCGGAAAGTTCTGTACAGGAATGTTTAGAGTATTCCATTAAGTTATAGTACTTCTGTATATAACCCTGGCGTTTTTGCAAAAGCATCATGATACCGTCGGTAGAAGTTTTGGTTTTCTCCAGTGATTTAGTTAATTCTTTACTGATCGCACGCATGAGGTACTCAATCACGCTGACGTACAAACTCAGTTTATCAGGAAAATAATAATATAAGAGTGCTTTTGAGAAAGAAATATCTTTAGCTATTTCGGTCATTGTGGTTTTTGCCAGTCCATAATGAGCAAATCTATTTAAAGCTGCATTTATAATTAAAACTCTTTTTTTATCCTGATTTTCCATTTAACTTAATTCTTCATGCTTTTTAGGTGTTAGTATTTGTTTTCGGTGTAATAGGGATGTTAAATTATGTATTTTTTTTTAAATATTGAATTAACTGCTAATTATAGGCATAACATTTACATTTGCAGCAGGAAAAAATACATCGATACATGCCATTAATTCAGGAAAACATTTCTTTAAAACCTTATAATACATTTTCAATTGCTGCACAAGCAAGGTATTTTGTTGAAATATTCAGTGAAGCAGAACTGATAGCGTTTTTAGCTTCTGCTGGTGATCAATTGGGCGAAATGCTTGTCCTTGGTGGCGGCAGTAATGTTTTATTTACACAGGACTATCCCGGTCTTGTGGTAAAAATCGGTATTCCTGGAATTCAACAACAACAAAGCGACGGTGCAAGTATAATTGTTGAAGCGGGCGCTGGTGTGGTATGGAACGACTTTGTACAGTATTGTGTAAAGAATAACCTTGCCGGGGTCGAAAACCTAAGTTTAATACCCGGTACGGTAGGTGCGTCGCCCATTCAGAATATTGGTGCTTACGGTGTAGAACTGAAAGATGTATTCTATAATTGTACCGGTTATGAAGTTGCAACGGGTATAAAAAGGATATTCAGTTATGAGGATTGTAAGTTTGGTTACCGTGACAGTGTGTTTAAAAATGAATTAAAAGGTCTGTATATTATTACATCTGTAAGTTTTAAACTCAGTACCCAGGCAAATCTGAATACGCAATATGGTGCCATTCAAAGTGAATTAGCGGTTAGAAATATTGTATCACCGACTATTGCTGATATTTCTGCAATAGTATCAGAAATCAGGGTGAGTAAACTTCCTGACCCATCCACCATTGGCAATGCCGGAAGTTTTTTTAAAAATCCGGTTGTTGAAAAAAGCACACTCGAAAAGATTCAAAAGTCATATCCTGAAATAGTGAATTACCCTGTTGGTCATGATTATTATAAAATTGCAGCAGGCTGGTTAATTGAAAGCTGTGGATTCAAGGGGAGGGTAGTTGGACAAACCGGAACCTGGAAGAACCAGGCGTTGGTATTGGTAAACCATGGTCATGCTACAGGACAAGAGGTGTATAGTTTTTCAGAACAGATTATCAATGTAGTGTGCCAAAAATTTGGCATCAAACTGGAACGCGAAGTAAATATTTTATGATTCCTGAATTATTTGGATAATAGCCCATATTTTACTAAACAAAACTCGTGTTCCGTTTTTTTGGTACATATGTTGTATAAGGTTTAATAACGTAAATTAAACAAACTTAATAGTGCCACATTTAAGATTGTGTTTGTTTGCCTTTTTAACACCTTATAAATTAAAACATTATGACGAAAAACGAATTTAACCTCCAACTCCACGACCATTCAGTTTCTTTACAGTCATTCGCTTTAAATTTTACTAAAGACCTTGAAGATGCAAACGACCTCGTACAGGATACTATGCTCAAAGCGGTTACTTATTACAGCAAATTCAAAGATGGGACCAATTTAAAAGGCTGGTTATTTACCATCATGAAAAACACCTTTATCAACAACTACAGACGCCTTGTAAAAACCAATGCGTTGATTACCCAATCGGAAGATATTTCCTCTGCAAATTTACATTACAGTGCCAGTAAAAACTCCAGCGACAGCAAGTTTGTAATGGGAGATATCAACAAGGCCCTGGCTACCCTTCAACCTGAATACTACGTTCCCTTCATCAAATATTTTGAAGGATATAAATACCATGAAATTGCCGAAATGTTGGATATTCCAATCGGTACAGTTAAAACCAGGATACATGTTGCCCGTCAAATTCTGAAAAAATATTTAAAAACATATTCTAAAGAAATATTAGGTGCCGATATAGTTTAAAATTCCGGTTTTTTTAAAGTAGAAGGCGCTTGCAATTCCATTTGCAAGCGTTTTTTTTTGCATTTTTCTGCCCTGCGTTACCTTACAGTATTTGCTTTGAGGTCTGCCCTTTAGATAGCTAATCAGCTTAAACAGCGGGGTTATCTCATTCCGTTGCAGCGATATTTGCAATGGGTTGCCACAAGCATCTGATCAGCCAACAAAAAGAAAATTGCTAAACGACTTGGAAATCCTATTTTTGACGGGTCTTAATGATTTTAAATGAATAACAGCATTTTATTTAATCTGATCCTTATCCTGGTTCCCTTTCTGTTAGCCTTTGATAAAAAGGCGGTAGTTTTCAACGGCTGGAAGGCTATCTTTCCTTCAGTAGCTATCATGGGGATTGTTGCAGTGATTATCAAAATCATATTTGCCCGGTATAAGCTCGTTCTTTATGATTACAGTCAAACATCCGGCGTTTCTTTTTTTGAGGTCCCTGGCGAGTCTGCCTTGTTTTGCTTTACGGTGCCTTTTGCAGGAATCTGTATCTACAATTATTTAAATAGCCGCTTTCCAAAGAACGAGCTTGAAAAATACAGCCTGGCCTTAAGTAATATATTCCTGGGTTTATCCATTGCTATTATTTTCTTTGCTTATACAAAAGCATACACCGTACTTACTTTCTCTCTATTTCTGCTATTGCTGCTTTATATAGAGTATATCAATACTTACAGATTTATGTATAGATTTTATAGAGTCTATGGTTTATTTATTTTGTTATACGCATTATCCCAGTTACTGTTTAACAATGGAAGTACCATCGCTTACCATGTAGCGCATACCATTAAGTTTAATGTGGCCTATGTTCCCTTTGAAAACTATTTCCTTTTAGGCCTCTTCCTTTTGGCTGCTATTTACTTATTTGAATTCTTTAAACGCCCAAAACATGGATTTGCCTGATTATACCAAGCAGCAACTGGCTTTGCGCAACGGACAAGATAAACCGCAAATTTGGGTGGCTTTTAAAGGTTTGATTTATGAAGTTACCGAAAGCAGGTTGTGGCGCAATGGCAAGCATTATGAACATTGGGCCGGGCAGGATTTAACAGAAGAGCTTGCTGATGCACCGCATAGTGAATCTGTTTTTGAGAAATTCCAGCCTGTTGGCCGATTGAAATAACATACAATAAAAAACAGGCGCTCAGCCTGTTTTTTATTGTATGTTTCGCTTATAGCTTCGAAGCCAGCGATTCTTATATTGTAAATGAACTCAGATTAACGAATCCCCTGATACGGGCTTGAATTTCTTCCTGGGTTAAATCCATAATTCTTTCTGTTCCGAATTTTTCCACGCAAAAGGAAGCCAATGCTGAGCCGAAAATGATCGCATTTCTCATGTTGTTGAAATTGATGGTCCCCACTTTCGATAAATAACCAATAAATCCGCCAGCAAAAGTATCGCCAGCACCTGTCGGATCAAAAACTTCAGCAAGCGGAAGGGCAGGAGCAGAGAAAACCTGGTCTTTATGGAATAATAGCGCACCATGTTCACCTTTTTTAATGATCACATATTTAGGTCCCATTTCCTGGATTTTCTTAGCCGCTTTAACCAGAGAATACTCCCCAGATAACTGACGTGCTTCGGCATCATTAATGGTTAAAACATCTACCAATTTAATGGTTTCCAATAAATCATCCATCGCGATGTCCATCCAAAAATTCATGGTGTCCATTACAATCAGTTTTGGCCTCTTTTTTAGGCGCTGTATAACCGTTTGTTGTGTTTTCGGTGCAAGGTTAGCTAACATCAGGAACTCGCAGTCCTGGTAGCTCTCAGGGATTACAGGATCAAAATCTGCAAGAACATTCAGTTCTGTAGTTAAAGTATCTCTGCTGTTCATATCATTGTGGTATCTTCCAGACCAAAAGAAAGATTTTTCACCTTGTTTAATTTGTAAGCCTTCAGTGTCTATACCATGGTTGTTTAAAGTATCAATGTCTTCCTGGCGGAAGTCATCACCCACAACACCTACAATTTTTACGTCTTTGCTAAAGTAAGATGCAGCTAAACCAGCGTACGTTGCGGCCCCACCAACAATTTTATCGGTTTTTCCAAAAGGTGTCTCGATGGCATCGAAAGCTACAGATCCTATGATTATCAGGCTCATATATAAAAGGTTAATTTTTTTTAAAATATTTTCACTGCAAAGATTGCATAAATAATTTAAAAGCCCTAATATTGCATTCCCAAAACGATCGAGACTTGCTTCAAATATCAGAGTCGAGATCGTTGAAGGGAAAAAGGATCCCGAATAGCTCAGCTGGTTAGAGCATCTGACTGTTAATCAGAGGGTCGCTGGTTCGAGCCCAGCTTCGGGAGCATCAATGGAAAAGCGGATAATCGAAAGATCATCCGCTTTTATTGTTTTTGGCTACTAAAGGCTAAAAATCTTTTAAAGGATCAGTTAACCTGTTCTACTCCCCAATTCAAACTTAGGTTGAGTTTGTATCCGATAGCAGTCAATTCATATTCAACTTTTGGCGAGCTTGTACAAAGACTGTGCGTTTCATAGAGAAAAATTTAATCGGTTACGATAACATGAAAATAATTTTGCATCATTGATAAACTTAAATAGCAAAATGAAATTTAGTAACATCAGACTTTTAGTGACTGACTTTGACAGGTGCTTCACTTTTTATAACGATATTCTCGGCTTAGCGTGCTCTTGGGGCAAACCTGGGGAGAACTTTGCTAGCTTTGACATTGGAATCCCATCAGGACTCGCCATATTCAAAGCGGAATTAATGAGCCAGGCCACCGACAATTCAGACGCAACGAAAAACGAAATTCTGCAAGACAAATCAGCAATAATCATTGAAGTTGAAGATGTAAATGAAACGTTTGAAAACCTTAAAGGCAAGGGGTTAGTTTTTTTAACTGAACCAAAAGATATGCCGGCTTGGGGAATCAGAGTTGCGCATTTCAGGGACCCTGAAAACAATTTGATTGAACTCTTTTCAGAACTCCAGGTTAAACCATTGTAAGCTTCAACGCGGAAGGCCTTCATGTTCACAGCCATGGTAATGACACGACAACCTAAAATGATGAAAATAATCCTTATTGGATTAATTACAACCAGCTTGAGCCTATTCAGCTGTACCGAGCGGATGAAAAACAACGATCGAGCCTTCGGAAATAGATCAATTCATAAAAACCTTACTGAACAAGACATTGACACTGCTTCTGACCAGCGTCTTTTACATACTGTTCACGACAATTTAGAACAGAAGCATCCAGAAGACTATCAAAGGGAATATGAGACTGTTATGGCCTGGAACAAATCCAGACAAGCAATTTATATGATTTGGGCATTGGAAACTGAAGTGAATAATGGTGGCTATAATCAATTTTACTTCAATTCGAGCGGACAGTTTTATAAGCACTTACCTCAAATGTTAAGACTTATTGGGGCGAATAAATTTGCATCATTGACACAAAAAGCCAATGACGTGTTTGAACATGAAAATAAAAAGATAACAAAACACCAAAATGGGACGATTGAAGGATTTAGCAAGTCTTATGACGACAATCCTTTAAATGAATTTGATACAGCTTTCCAGCATCTTTATCAGAACGAGGATTTATATCAACTTCAAATAGACTACATACGGAAAAACAAAATGGACTTTATCGACAAATGACACAAAAGGATGAACAACTTCGATCTGATCATCTTTGAAGCTAGACAGGCACATTCAATTAATTGATATACGGAATATTGCTCCTGACTATGAATTTTTATTTAAGCCAACCTGCAATTAAAAGACAATATACTTGAATATTATGATAATTTAGTTAAATATTAGGTGCCTGATTTTCTCTTACTTTGAACACTACAAATAAAGCAGATGGCGAAAAACAAATATTTACTGCCCTTTATCATGATCACTTCCCTGTTTTTCTTGTGGGGTTTTGCTTATGGATTGCTGGATGTTTTAAATAAACATTTCCAGGAAACACTGAACATCACTAAAAGCAGGTCGACCTTACTTCAGGCAGCTTATTTTGGTGCCTATTTCCTGGTGGCTTTGCCTGCCGGTTATATGATGAGTAAATACGGTTACAAACGAGGGATCATCATCGGCTTACTGTTCTATGCCATTGGTGCATTCATGTTTTATCCGGCAGCAGAAAATTCAAGCTTTAACCTGTTTTTATTGGCCTTATTTGTATTGGCATCCGGACTTACCTGCTTGGAGACAGCAGCCAATCCCTATGTTACCGTATTGGGTGCGCCCGAAACCGCAACAACCAGGCTCAACCTTTCCCAATGTTTCAATGGAGTGGGTTCTTTTTTAGGGCCTATTATCGCTTCCTATTTATTTTTCAATGAAGCACCTGGAGCTACAGGCGGTAATTTAGATGCGGTTAAACTCATTTATGTCATCGTTGGTTCATTGGTTTTGGTGGTTGCGTGGATATTTATGCGCACAACTTTACCGGAAATCAAGGAAAGTGAAATCGTGAGTGAGGCATCGCTTAATCAGAAACCTCTATTTCAACACAGCAATTTTACTTTTGGCCTGATAGCGCAGTTTTTTTACATTGCTGCCCAGGTAGGCATTGCGGCTTTATTTATCAACTATTGTACAGAAAGCAGTGTAGGTATCGACAATTCCGATGCCGCGAAGCTGTTGTCGGTAGGCTTAATCTTATTCACGGTGGGCAGGTTTGTCGGTACAAGTTTAATGCGCTTTATCCAGCCTAATCATTTATTGGCTGTTTATGCTTTTGTAAATGTACTGTTAAGTGTATTGGTCATCATTAATCAAGACTGGATGTCAGTTTATGCCATGTTGGGCTTATTTTTCTTCATGTCTATTATGTTCCCCACCATTTTTGCATTAAGCTTAAAAGATGTTGGTAAGCATACCAAAAAAGCATCCTCCTTCCTGATTATGGCTATTGTGGGTGGCGCTATTGTGCCTTTCGTAATGGGAACCCTTGCGGATGTTTATAATACCGCCACAGCTTACAGTATTCCCTTAGTATGTTTTTTAATCGTCTTTATGTATGGTTTAAAAGGTTATAAAGTAAAAAAATCAACAAATTATGAAGAAGTACTGCTTGACGCTTGATTTGGTTGACAACCAAGAGCTGATTAATGAGTATGATCGATGGCATCGTGAGGTGTGGCCGGAAGTCATCTCAAGTATCAAGGATGCGGGAATAGAACATATGGAAATTTACAGGTATCATAATCGTTTGATCATGATGATGGAAGTAAATTCATCCTATAATGCAGAAAAAAAGGCAGCGATGGACCTTGGCAATGAAAGAGTCCAGGAATGGGAGCAGTTGATGTGGAAATATCAACAGGCTTTACCGGGTGCCCAGCCCGGCGAAAAGTGGGTGATGATGGATAAAATTTTTGAATTGTAACGAATATGGAATATATACAAATTCATCCGGCAGATAATGTGCTGGTTGCTCTACAGGACCTTTCCAAGGGAACGGTTATCTATTTTGATGAACTGCCTATCATTTTACAAAATGATGTGAAGGCAAAACACAAGTTCTTTATCAACGACATGAATATTGGCGATGAGGTACTGATGTATGGTGTCCTCGTGGGGAAAGCCATCACCTCCATCGTAAAAGGCGGCTTAATGACAACAGAAAACATTAAACATGCCTCCCAGGATTACAGTTACAGGGGCGTAAATCTTCAATGGCAGGCACCTGATGTTTCTGCTTTTGAGCACCGCACCTTCAATGGTTATCATCGCAAGGATGGCAGCGTAGGTACAGCTAATTACTGGTTGTTTGTGCCGACGGTGTTTTGCGAAAACAGAAACCTGGATGTCATTAAAGAAGCATTGAATAATTCCCTGGGTTATGAAGTTACCCAAAAGTACAAAGAATTTACCGGTCAGCTGCTTCATGCTTATGCAGCGGGTGAAGCCATTGAAACCTTCCAGGTAGACCAGTTAGCCAATCTTCCCTCCACAAAAAGCAGGGTATTTAAAAATGTCGACGGCATTAAATTTCTTAATCACCAGGGGGGCTGTGGCGGTACCCGTCAGGATGCAGAATTGCTGAGTAAACTACTGGCTTCCTATGCAGATCACCCTAATGTGGCCGGCATCACAGTGTTGAGCCTTGGCTGTCAGAATTTGCAAACAGATAACCTGCTGGCAGATATCAAAAAACGGAATCCTTCTTTTGATAAACCGGTATTTATATTTGAGCAGCAGCAAAGTAAGAGTGAGGAAGATTTAATTAAGGAAGCGATCTTGAAAACTTTTATAGGCTTGACGGAGATCGATAAGATCGAAAGAAGTCCGGCGCCATTGAGTAAACTTTGTGTAGGGGTAAAATGTGGGGGTAGCGATGGCTTCAGTGGTATCTCAGCAAATCCCGCTGTTGGTTACACCTCCGATTTGCTTGTAGCCTTGGGTGCGAAAGTCCTTTTAGCCGAGTTCCCTGAATTATGTGGTGCCGAGCAAAATATCATTGACCGTTGCGTGGATCAGCAAACCGCAGAAAAGTTTATCCGGCTGATGCAGGAATATGATGCACAGGCACATGCCGTGGGATCGGGTTTTTATATGAACCCCTCACCGGGAAATATCAAAGATGGCCTGATTACCGATGCCATTAAAAGCACGGGAGCAGCAAAAAAAGCAGGTACTTCCCCTGTGGTAGATGTGCTTGATTATACCGAGCCTGCAACCTTACCAGGTTTGAGCCTGGTTTGTACCCCCGGAAATGATGTGGAGGCCACTACAGGTAAAGCTGCGAGTGGTGCTACCCTGATTTTGTTTACGACCGGTTTAGGTACGCCAACAGGAAATCCTGTTTGTCCGGTCATAAAAATAGCGACCAATACGGCTTTAGCAACAAAAATGGGTGATATTATTGACATTGATACCGGTGCCATCATTCGCGGAGAAAAAACAATTCAGGAGATGGGTACGGAGATCCTGGAATATTGCATTAAAGCGGCAAGCGGAGAAATTACACCAAAAGCAGTTCTTTTAAACCAGGATGATTTTATCCCCTGGAAAAGAGGAGTATCTTTATAGATTCAGGTTGCTTTATAGCTTAAAAATATAATCATTTAACAAAATATATGTTTAGTTTAAAAGGTAAATCAGCAGTTATTACCGGTGGCGGTAGTGGTATAGGAAAAGCGATAGCCATCCTGTTTGCAAAACAAGGGGCTGCCGTACACATCATCGAACTGAATGCTGATGCTGCAGCACAAACCATCGGTGAAATCGGACAGGACGGTACTGCTTATGCTTATAGTTGCGATGTGAGTAACCAGCAGTTGGTGGCAGATACATTCAACACAATTGGTAAAATTGATATTTTAGTTAACAATGCTGGCATTGCCCATGTGGGTAATGTGGAGAACACCACAGAAGCTGATTTCTTAAAGATATTTGATGTAAATGTACGTGGTGCCTATAATTGTTTGTATGCTGTCATTCCGAAAATGAAAGAGCAGGGTGCTGGGGTTATCCTGAATATGGCCTCCATCGGTGCATTGGTCGGAATTGCTGACCGCTTCGCCTATTCCATGAGCAAGGGTGCGGTATATGCCATGACGCTTTCCATCGCCAGGGATTACCTCTCCGCAAATATCCGTTGCAATAGTATATCACCTGCAAGGGTGCATACGCCCTTTGTAGATGGCTTTATTGCTAAAAATTATGCAGGTCAGGAAGCTGAAATATTTGATAAACTATCTAAAAGTCAGCCGATAGGCCGCATGGGTACACCTGCTGAGGTGGCTTCCCTTGCTTTATATTTATGTTCTGATGAAGCCGGATTTATCACAGGTAATGATTATCCGATAGATGGCGGATTCGTTAAGTTAAATAATTAAAAATCAATACATATACAAAACCAAATTATACAGATGAAATTAATTAGATGGGGCGCAGCCGGACAGGAGAAAACCGGTGTAGTTATCAATGATATATGGTACGATACCTCTGCCTTTGGAGGTGATTATGATGAGGCTTTCTTTGAAAATAATGGTTTGGAACGACTGTCGCAATTTGTGAAAGCGAATGAGGGCAACCTTGTCGAGATCAGCAGTGAAGAGCGTTTAGGTTCGCCTATCGCCCGTCCTTCAAAAATTGTTTGTATCGGATTAAACTATGCAGACCATGCGAAGGAAACCAATGCCCCTTTGCCTCCTGAACCCATTATTTTCATGAAGTCTACCACTTCCATGGTGGGGCCTTTTGATGATATCGTTATCCCGAAGAATTCTGAGAAAACGGACTGGGAAGTCGAACTGGCTGTGGTTATTGGCAAAAAGGCTTCCTATGTGGAAGTGGAAGATGCCCTGGACTATGTTGCAGGTTATGTTTTGCACAATGATGTGTCTGAACGTGCTTTCCAGCTGGAAAGAAACGGTACATGGGACAAAGGTAAAGGCTGTGATACTTTTGCGCCTTTAGGTCCATTTCTGGCCACTAAAGATGAAATTGCTGATGTAAATAACCTGCGTTTATGGTTAAGCGTTAACGGCCAGCTGATGCAGGACGGGAACACTTCAAACTTCATTTTTGATGTGCCTTTTGTGATCTCCTATGTGAGTCAGTTTATGACCTTATTGCCGGGTGATGTGATTTCTACCGGAACACCTGCCGGTGTAGGCTTAGGCTTTAAACCTCCTGTATATTTAAAAGAGGGTGATGTGGTAGAGCTTGGGATTGAGGGGCTGGGTGTTGCCAAACAGAACCTGATCGCTTATGTTAAAAATTGATGCCCACCAACATTTCTGGCGCTATGATCCCATAAGGGACAGCTGGATTGATCATGATATGACCATCCTGCAGGATGACTTTTTGCCTGAACATTTACAGCCTATCCTGGAGCATTATGGTTTCCAGGGTAGCGTGGTCGTGCAATCTGATCAATCTCCTGCAGAAAACCTTTTTCAAATTGAAAATGCTGCACAGTATCCATTTATCAAAGCGGTAGTAGGCTGGGTAGACCTGGAGGCCGCTGACTTGACGGAACAGCTGCAGCAATACGGTCACCACCCCAAGCTTAAAGGCTTCAGGTCTATACTGCAGTCGGAAAACGATCGCTCCTATATGCTTAGGCCAGACTTCAAAAGAGGCATCAGTCAATTGCAAAGCTTTGGTTATACTTTTGACCTGCTGGTCTTACCAGATCAGCTTAAATATGCGCTTGAGCTGGTTACTGAATTTCCTGATCAGCCTTTTGTGCTCGACCATATTGGTAAACCAAATATCAGGCACAGGGCTATTGTCGACTGGGAAAAGGACATTAAAGCTTTGGCTGCGCAAGAAAACGTTTATTGCAAAGTATCGGGGATGGTCACCGAAGCTGATTACCGTAACTGGAAATTTGAAGATTTTAAACCTTATCTTGATGTGATCTTCGAAAGTTTCGATACCAATAGGGTCATGTATGGTTCCGACTGGCCGGTTTGCCGTTTGGCAGCCACATTTGGCGAGGTAACGGGGATCCTGGATGGCTATACGGCTGCTTTCTCTAAACATGAACGTGCACTTTTCTGGGGTGGAAATGCCTGCCGATTTTATAACATTAACCCGAATGGATTAACCAAACCATGATGAGCAAACTAATGAAAGTTGGCCTTTTTATCCCCTGTTATATAGATCAGTTTTTTCCCCAGGCAGGGATCGCCACCCTGGAGCTGCTGGAAAAGTTCGGTGTGGATGTTCATTATCCCAGTAAACAAACCTGCTGCGGACAGCCGATGGCAAATTCTGGTTTCGCCAGTTTAACCGGAGGTTGCAATGAGTTATTTGTGGATAATTTTGCAGCATACGATTATATTGTGTGTCCATCGGGAAGCTGCGTTTTGCATATTAAAGAGCATTTAAGCTCCACTAAAGACACTGTAGCGGCAAATGCCATCCGCAATAAAATCTATGAGCTCACAGAATTTTTAACAGACATCTTAAAAGTTGACAAGTTAAACGCTAAATTCCCTTATAGGGTAGGTTTACACCAAAGTTGTCATGGGCAAAGAGGCTTGAAAATCGCTCAAATGTCGGAACTCATGGAGCCGGAATTCTCAAAACCTTTACAGCTGTTATCCATGGTTGAAGGGATAGAGATTGTACCGCTTGACAGGAAGGATGAGTGCTGTGGATTTGGGGGCACTTTCTGTGTAACGGAAGAAGCTGTATCTGTAAAGATGGGCAAAGACAGGGTTGCCGATCACCTGAGAAATGGTGCGGAATACATCACCGCGGCAGATCTTTCCTGTCTGATGCATATGGAAGGCATTTTAAAGCGCCAGGGGAGTACGGTAAAGGTGATTCACATCGCAGAAATTTTAAACCACAATTCATGAAAACCCATGCTGATGCTGCGGAGGCATTTATAAAAGATGAAGCCAGAACAGACTGGCATGATGAAACCTTATGGTATGTGCGCGAAAAGAGAGATCTGGCCGCCCACGGCATCCCTGAATGGGAAAAGCTTAGGGAATGGGGCTCCCAGATAAAAAACCACACCCTTTCTAATTTAAGTAATTACCTCATTGAATTTGAAGAAAATGCCATGGCTAATGGCATTAAGGTGCATTGGGCAGCAGATGCAGCAGCACATAACCAGATTGTCCACCAGATTATAAAAGATAACCAAGTATCTAAAATTGTTAAGAGCAAAAGCATGCTCACCGAAGAATGCCACCTCAACGAATACCTTATTCAACAAGGGATAGAAACGGTGGATACCGATCTTGGCGAGCGGATTGTGCAGTTACGTAAAGAACCACCCAGTCATATTGTACTACCTGCTATCCACTTAAAGAAGCAGGATGTGAGTGATACTTTCCATGAATTTCTGCATACAGAAAAAGGCAATTACGATCCTCAATATTTAACGGAAGCTGCCCGTCAGCACCTGAGGGCTAACTTCATTGCTTCGGATCTGGCCATTACCGGGGTGAATTTCGCTATTGCAGAAACTGGCGGCTTTGTGGTCTGCACCAATGAAGGCAATGCAGATATGGGCGCCCATACGGCAAACATCCACATCGCCTGTATGGGCATAGAAAAAATAATCCCTAAAGCGGAGCATCTTGGGGTATTTTTACGACTGCTGACCAGGAGCGCAACCGGGCAACCGATTACCACCTATTCCAGTCATTACCATCGGCCAAGAGCAGGACAACAAATGCACATCGTTATTGTAGACAACGGCAGGACCCGACAGCTGGGCAGGGCAGATTTCAGAAATTCATTGAAATGCATCCGTTGTGCAGCTTGCTTTAACACCTGTCCGGTTTACAGAAGAAGTGGCGGCCACAGTTACCATACCGCTGTAGCAGGGCCGATAGGCTCTATTTTAAGTCCTAACCTGGATATGAAAGCCCATGCCGACCTTCCTTTTGCATCCACACTTTGTGGCTCCTGCAGCAATGTTTGTCCGGTTAAAATTGATATTCATGAGCAGTTGTGGAAATGGCGACAGGTCATTGTAGCTGAAGGCTATGTAACCAAAAGCAAAGCAATGGGGATGAAGGGGATGACTTTTGTGCTTTCAAAGCCCTCTATTTATGCTTTATCGGGTAAAATGGGGCGATGGGCGATGAAAACCATGCCTTTTATGGTCAATAACCGTTTAAACGCCTGGTATAAACAACGTGAAATGCCGGAAGTACCTGCACAAAGCTTTAGTGAATGGTATAAAAAGAACAGGAAAAAATGACGCCAAGAGAAAAAATATTAAAAGCAACCCTTGAAAATCAGCCGGCACTGGTTGCCTTGCCTACTGTTGATTGGGCGGCTTTGCTGACTTATGAAGATGTGGTTGCACAGTTTGAGGCCATGTTAACGAAAATTGGCGGAAACGTGATCAGGTTCAGTGCTATTGAAACCCTACAGGCACACATACAATTGCATGCTCCCGATGAGGTGGTGATCAATACGCTCGATGCCAGTGGGGAGCAACGCATGCAGCTGGCTGCACTGCGGTCTTTTGAACTTGAAAATGTACATACCGCTTATGTAAGGGGCGCCCTGGGTGTAGCAGAAAATGGGGCAGTCTGGGTAGATGAAAAAGCGATGATCAACAGGGTACTGCCTTTTATTTGTCAGCACCTGGTACTTGTATTGCGTGCAGATCAGATTATTGCTACCATGCATCATGCCTACCAGCAGATCGATGTTGCCACCACAGGTTTCGGTGCCTTTATCGCAGGCCCCTCCAAAACCGCCGATATAGAGCAAAGTTTAGTCATTGGCGCACATGGCCCCAGGAGTTTAACCTTGTTTCTGCAGGTGCCGGATCAGGATAAAAGATAACCATTCGTTTTTAAACGTTTCTTGTAAGCCGAAGGATTAACCCGCAGTATTTTCTTGAAAATCTTGGAGAAATGATGACGGTCTGAAAATCCGCATTCAAAAGCAATTTCATCAAGGGATTTATGGCTATGGTGCATCAGGTTGCTGGCAGCCTGTACTTTTAATTTAAGAATGTATTGTTGCGTGGTTACTCCGGTACTTAATTTGAACAAGCGGGCAAAAGAATTAGTAGCCATGTTTGCCGAGTCAGCAAGTTGCTGGTTGGTAATTTTGAGCCTATAATTTGATTCAATAAATTTTATAGACTGCAATATCCTAAAATCCACATTCTCCGAGGTCCAGATTTCCTCCGGAAGCTGAAACAAACAATCTAGGATTAACTGTTTTGCTAACAAGCTCTCCCGAATGCCTGTGATCGTTTGCTGGATACACGCTTTCTTAATTGCATCCAGGAGCTGCTGTTTACCAGCATGAAATTTGATCTCATAAATATCGTTGTTCACAAAGTCAAGCGGATACCCTAATGAAAAATGCATAAACAGATGATCTACCTTCCCTGTACGGCTGAAGGTATCAACGTCATCAGATTTCTGAAAGCTTCTTCCTTTGATAGATTCATTTCCTCTTGGATGATGGATTTTAAGTTGGGATGAAAAAGAAGTGTTAGGGGGAATAATGATGATGCTATCCTGATTTAAATGGATGATTTTATCTTTATAATGAATACTGGAGCCCGGTACCGAGTTATGGTATATTCTCCAAAAAGGCACTTTAAGGTCTATAAACTCCCATTCCTCTAGGATCCAATAACGACAACAAAACAATTTGATACTCAGGTCAGTAAAGTTTTGTTGTACATCTGCCGGATCTATTTTTTTCTGTTCACTGATTCTTAAGCTCATCCTGATGTTTGTTTTGTACATATTATTGGGCAGAATATACAACTCTTTACTGAAACTATTTAACAACTTTAAATAACCATTATAAACCTAGTCTTGCGTATGAAACCACAACTGCTGAAAATTTCCCAAAGTCCGGTTCAATCATTTAGTGTGCGTCATGACTTGAAACCAACTATGGACAATAAATTCCATTACCACCCGGAGGTAGAACTCATTCATTTTATAAAAGGAGGGGGGGCACAGTTTATTGGTGACAGCATTACAGAATTTAAATCAGGTGATTTAATATTACTGGGTTCAAACTTGCCTCACTATTGGAGATTTGAAAAAAACAGCAGTAATATAGACAATGGTCAATACGGCGAAGTTCAGGTAGCACATTTTTCTGAAAGTTTTTTGGGAGAACATTTCCTGAACCTTCCGGAAAACCGGGCCATCAAAGACTTATTGGAAAAGGCAAAACGTGGAATTAAGGTAAATGGAAAAAACAAGGAAAGGATCGCCGAACAGCTAAATCAGCTGCAGGAAGCACAAGGGCCTGACCGCATCATTTACCTCATGTTAGCCTTGGTTGAAATTATAAAAAGTGAAGATTTAGAGATCTTATCGTCAGTGGGTTTTACGCATGTTAATGAAGACAATCACGAAAACAGGATCAAGGCCATTTATGACTATACCTTTGCTAATTACCGGAAGAAGATCAATTTAGATGAAATAGCCGAAATAGCCGGCATTAGTCCCAATTCCTTTTGTCGTTATTTTAAGGCTTTTACCAAGAAAACCTATTCTCAATTCCTAACTGAGGTGAAAGTAGGCCAGGCTTGTAAGCTTTTGATTGATAACAGGCTCAATATTAAGCAGGTTTGTTGCGAAAGTGGCTTCAATAACTTTGCGAGTTTTTATAAATGTTTTAAAGACATCACCGGAAAGAGCCCCTTGAATTACCAGAAAGAATTTATAACATCCTAATGCCTGCCTGTCAATTGCTTTTTTTTTATATTTTGGATACGGCTAACATCCGTTGGCGCTAAACCTTTCAAAACCATCAATTAATGAAACTATTTAAACTTAATCTTACAGGCTATAAAACTTTCCTGGTCTTGATTTTTCTCTGCTGCGGTATGACTGTTTCTGCTGCTACGTATATTGAAGTCACCAATGCATTGCCTCAAAAAAGAAGCGAGCTTGTTGAGATACCTTATGCTGATTTTCAGAAAGAATTTCCCTGGACAAAAGGCAAAACTTTCCAGCTGACTGACGCTGCAACGAAAGCTGAGCTTACCTACCAATTGGTTTATAAAGGAAATAAGGAGCCGGTTGCTTTATTAATTGCGGTTACCATAGCGCCAAAATCAACCTTGAAGATTAATGTTAAAGCAGGAAAACCAGGCCTTGTTGCCACAAAGACCTTTGCACGCTTTGTGCCGGAAAGGTATGATGACTTTGCATGGGAAAATGATAAGGTGGCATTCAGGTTATATGGTGCTGCACTGGATGGACGTAAGGATAATGCTTTCGGCATGGATGTCTGGGCAAAACGTACCGCGGGACTAGTGATCGACAAATGGTATAAAAGCGGCGATTACCATACCGACCATGGGGAAGGCATGGATTATTACAGTGTCGGGCGTACTTTGGGTGGCGGAGATATTGCCCCTTTTGTGAATGATTCGATCTATTTTACCCATAACTATAAAACCTGGAAAGTATTGGATAACGGACCACTGCGAAGTACTTTTCAACTGAGTTACCCTACACGGAATGCCGCGGATCTTCCGGTTACCGTAACTAAAATTATCTCCCTGGATGCAGGCTCACAGCTGAACAAAATTGAAGCAATATTTGATTATAAGGGTGACACACAGCTGCCGTTAGTGGTTGGTATCGTGAAAAGAGATGCACCGGGTGCAGCGGTAATGCTTAATGAAAAAGATGGCATCATGGCTTATTGGGAGCCTGAAACTGCTAAAAATGGTGTTGCCGGATTAGGCAGTGTCTTTATCGGTGAAACGAGCCAGATGACTGTTGATAAAGGACATTTATTATCCCAAGCCCATGCAAAAACTTCACAACCCTATATCTATTATACAGGTGCTGCCTGGAACAGGGCAGGGAAAATTACCTCAGCCCAGGAATGGATCAATTACCTGTCGGATTTTAAAACAGCCTTGAAATCGCCTTTACAAGTTAAATTAAAATAATACCATTTAATAGTATACCCATTATCAATCAACTACAACCTAAAACTTAACCACATGAAGAAAAAATTACAGCAGGAATGAGCAAAGCGTGGTGACTAAGAAAAACCATACCCCGACGGCAATCGGGATATGGCAATAAGCTGAGTTAACCCTTCCCGATATGGGATAAATAAAATGTTGGCAACAATTTAACTATTAACCCAAACCTTACAAAAGTATGCAATTAAATGCTTTCCCTAAAGCTATTCATTTGGCGTGGCCAAATCAAAAAAAATTAATAATAATCCTGTTTATCATTTTTCAGGTAATCTTCGGCTTGCTTCAAGCCCCTGCAGCCAGCTTAAAAAGCTTCACTAACGCCCAAAAGATAATAATCCAGGGCAAAGTGGTGGATCAGGGCGGATTGCCATTACCTGGCGCATCTGTTAAAGTAAAAGGCTCAACTGAAAGCACAATTACGAACTCCGATGGAAAATTCACCATCAATGCACCCAATGAGGCGTCGGTTTTGGTGGTTTCTTACATCGGCTATCAAGTTACTGAAGCGAAAGTAACCACAGGTCAATCGATGGTCATCACCCTAAATTCGGCCAATGCACAGTTGGACGAATTAGTTGTAGTAGGCTATGGTGTTCAAAAAAAGGTCAATCTAACCGGGGCAATTGCCAGTGTAGATAGTAAAACCTTAGAAAGCAGGCCCCTTACTAATTTAGGGCAGGGTTTGCAAGGTTTGGTACCCAACTTAAATATTACTGTGGGCAGTGGTAAACCCGGTAGTGGTGCCGGATTCAATATCCGTGGAATTACCTCTATTAATGGCGGCAGTCCGTTGGTATTGGTGGATGGGGTACAAATGGATCCCAATTTAATTAATCCGAATGATGTAGAGAACGTGACAGTATTGAAAGATGCTTCCGCCGCTGCGATTTATGGTGTTAGAGCCGCCTTTGGCGTGGTATTGATCACGACCAAAAAAGGTAAAAAGAATAGTCCGATGCAGGTGAACTATGCATACGATTATACTTTGACTCGACCGACCAAACTGCCTAAAACCATGAATTCTGTAGATTATATTAATTCATTTTTAGAAGCCAACAAGACCGGTTCCATATCTGGAGGAGAAACAGCTGCAAACCCGTTTACAGACCTGGATTTACAAAAAGCACAGGCATATTTAAGTAATCCGACGCCGGAAAATGCGGTATATGTTGATCCTGGAAACCCAAGGATGTACCGCTATGTAGGCAATACTGATTGGGCAGAGATGCTGTATCCGGGTAGCGTACCGCAGCAGCAGCATAACATTTCCTTAAGTGGCGGAGATGCTAAAACTACCTACATCGGTTCTTTTGGTTATTTCAATCAAAAAGGTTTGCTGAAAGCAGCAGAACAGGATTACAACCGGTACAATGCCAATATGAGAGTGAATACGGAGATTAATTCGTGGCTTTCCCTCAACTTCAGGATGTTGTTAAACCGCGTCGACGACGATAGTCCTGCTTCCACAGATATCGGGAGTTTGGAAAGACTTTCTCAGGATCTGAGACCGATGATGCCGGTTAAACACCCGAATGGAAATTACTCCGGACAGGGCAATTTTACCAATCCATTTGCCGTGCTGGAAAACAATGGTCGGTCCATTACCAAATCAAACGATTTATGGTTAACAGGTGGATGGGAGATCAACCCGCTTAAAAATGTTAAAGTGATAGGTGACTATACCTGGAATTCCTACGCCTCCAATATTACGGCCAATAACAAATCATTTTATGAGTATGGTGCAAATGGAACGTTGCTGGGTTTATATCCCTGGACGGCAACACCAAGGGTGTTTGAAAGTAATACCAATGACCGCTATGTGGCTTTAAACACTTATGCCCAATACGAAAATACTTTCTTCAACAAGCATTACCTGAAGGCGATGGTAGGTTATAACCAAGAGGTAAAAGAAGTGAAGGCCTTCAATGCCAATGTGAAAAACCTGATCAATCAGGACATTCCGGCGATCAACTTAAATAGTGATGCCAAGCCTAATGTTGGCGGCGTAATCGATGATTGGGCTGTATCTGGCACTTTCTTCAGGTTAAATTATGCTTTCGACAATAAATACCTGATTGAGGCAAACGGCAGGTATGATGGCACCTCCCGTTTTGCACGCGGACAACGCTATTCTTTCCAGCCTTCAGTTTCTGCAGGATGGAGGATCTCGCAGGAGGGATTTTTTCAACCTTTAAAAACGATGATCAATGAGTTTAAAATCCGTGGTTCTTATGGTTCCCTAGGCAATCAGCAGTTAGCCAGCAGCTATCCTTATATCGCCAATATGAATTCAGCAATAGGCGGTTATATCTTCGGCAACCAGCAGCAAACGGCTGTTTTTGCACCTGGGTTAGTGAGTGCCTACTTTACCTGGGAAAAGGTAGACTCCAGGAACATTGGTGTTGACTTTGCGCTCCTGAATAATCGTTTGAGCGGTAGTTTCGATTACTACATCAGGGATACCAAAGATATGGTCGTTGCCGGTTCACCTGTGCCTTCGGTATTGGGTGCTGCGGTGCCGAACCAGAACGCTGCTGATTTAAGAACCAAAGGTTTTGAGTTAAGCATGGGCTGGCAGGATAAGATCGGTGAAAACTGGTCTTATAATATTGTACTTGCCCTTTCTGATAATAAGGCTACCATTACAAAATATAATAACCCCAATGGTTTGCTCAATAACTATTATGTAGGCCAGAATTTTGGGGAAATTTGGGGCTTTGAAACCGATGGTTTTTATCAGACAGATGAAGAAGCAGCATTAGTGGATAATTCTGCCATCTGGGGAGGTACTTGGTTAGCAGGTGATGTTAAATATAAAGATCTCAACGGTGATGGGAAAATTACGCGCGGTAACCAGACATTAGAAGATTCAGGCGACTTAAAGGTGATCGGGAACAGCACACCAAGGTATCAGTATAGCATCAATGCAAGTGTACAGTTTAAAGGGTTTGACTTTACTGCTTTTTTACAGGGAGTGGGTGACAGAAATGCAGCGCTGGGGGGTAACTATTTCTGGGGTTATACAAACCAATGGAGTGTGCCAACCGAAGCACATGTGGGCAATTACTGGACGCCGGAAACGCCTGATGCCTATTTTCCAAGAGCAAGATTTGGTGGAGGTGGTAACTTTCAGACACAATCTAAATTTTTGCAGGATGCTTCCTATTTGAGAGTTAAGCAATTGACTTTAGGGTTTGCAGTGCCTCAAAACTTATTGAGCAGGGTAAAAATTAACAGGCTAAGGGTTTATGTAACAGGACAAAACTTATTTGAGTTTACGAAAATGCATGAAAACTTTGATCCTGAGCAATTTGACCGTTTTGCGTATCCAATAAATAAGTCAGTTTCTTTTGGTGTACAGTTAGGGCTTTAATCAACAATCAAATTTTTTAAACATGAAATCAATTCACATCAAATATACCATCATTGCGGCATTAACCATTGCTATCGGATTTACATCCTGTAAGCGGGAAGATTTTCTGGACCGCTTTCCGAAAGACAAATTTAATGACCAGACTTATTTTAAAAGCGAAACTGATTTAAAACTATATGCAAATCAGTTTTATGGTGCCTTACCTGTAGAATTTTCTACCAATGATAATGCTTCAGATAATATGGCCCCAAATAACAGAAACGCATTTTTAGCGGGTACCTATGTGGTGCCGGCAAATGGCGGCGGCTGGGATTGGGAAAATATCCGCGCTTGTAACTTTTTTCTAAAAAGAACGGCTACGGCTGAGGTTCCTGAGGCAGTTAAGCAAAAATACAATGCAGAAATCAGATTTTTCAGGGCCTTTTTTTACTGGCAAAAGGTGGTGAGATTCGGCGATGTGCCCATCCTGGAAACAGATTTAGACGAGGTGTCGCCAGAACTGTATGCAGCCAAAAATCCCCATAAAGAAGTAATGGATTTCGTATTGAAGGACCTGGATTACGCCATAATGAATTTAGGAGAGCCAAGCAGTGAGAACCGTGTTCATAAATATGCGGCTCATGCACTAAAGTCAAGGATTGCCTTGTGGGAGGGTACTTTTAGAAAATACCACGGGTTAGGGGACGCAGAAGTTTATTTGGCCGCTGCGGCAACGGCTTCAGAAGCAGTTATTAAATCTGGTTTGTATGATATCTATTCTACAGGCAAGCCAAATGAGGATTACAGAAATCTGTTTATCCAGGATGATCTGACCAAGAATAAAGAAGCAATTTTAGCCAGTATTTATATTACCAATATTGCTACTACGGGGTTCACCAGGACTGTAAGTGGGTCGGGATCAGGTTTTACCAAAGATTTTGTACGTTCTTACCTCTGTAAAGACGGTTTGCCCTATGCTTTATCGCCTTTGTATAAAGGTGAAGATACACCAGCTGCTGAAGTAGAAAACCGCGATCCAAGGTACGCCCAAACTATTGCTACACCGGGATATGTTTATACACAAAATCCAGATGGAAGCAAACTGATTATTGAACAGCCGAATATTGGTACATCATCCACTTCCACAGGCTATCAGCCCATCAAAGGCCGCTCATCAGATCCTGCCTTATTTAATGCCAACCAGGACAATATAGACCGGTTTATTTTTCGTTATGCAGAAGTTTTATTGAACTTAGCGGAGGCCAAAGCAGAACTTGGACAATTAGATCAGGCTGTTATTGACCAGACAATCAATAAAATACGAGCCAGGGTAGGGATGCCAAACCTGGTCCTCGCTAATCTTGTGGCAGATCCGAATGCTATTTTTCCTACCTTAAGCCTTCCGTTACAGGAGATCAGAAGGGAACGAAGAGTAGAATTAGCAGGTGATGGCTTTCGTTTCAATGACTTGCTGCGTTGGAAAGCAGGAAAGTTATTGGAAAATCCGGCTACTATTACGGGGATGAAATTGACACCAGCTTATAAAGCTTTATATCCCGCATCGCAGGTAGCCAACTTGCCTTTGGATGCTCATGGCTATATCAGGGTGTACCCTAATATCAATAACTGGACATGGAACGACCGGATGTATTTATATCCAATGCCACTTGATCAGCTTACCCTGAATACTAAACTCACTCAAAATCCGGGTTGGTGATGATCAACTGAAATTTATTAACTAAAATAATGATATAATGACTAAACACTTTAAATTTTTAGCCTGGTCCCTCGGTATCGCAGGATTACCATTGCTTACTACCCCGGCATCAGCGCAGATTTTTACTGACAAAAACTTTGTTACCATCGATGCAAATGACTCACAGCAGGACATCATCAGGAAAGCGGCCAACGTAGTGCCGTCAGCCAGGCAGCTGAATTGGCAGCAGCTGGAATTAACGGCTTTTATCCACTTTGGAGTCAATACCTTTACCAATAAAGAATGGGGCGATGGAACAGAAGATCCGAAAATTTTTAACCCGGATAAACTGGATGCCCGGCAATGGGTAAAAGTGCTGAAGGAAGCTGGTTTTAAACAAGTGATCCTTACGGCGAAACACCATGATGGCTTTTGTTTATGGCCAAGTAAATTTACGGAATACACCCTGAAAAATAGTCCTTATAAAAATGGAACAGGGGATATCGTGAAAGAAACCGCTGAGGCCTGTAAGGAATTCGGCATCGGTTTCGGTATTTATCTTTCGCCATGGGATCGCAACTCTGAATATTTTGGCAGTGCAGCCTATAACGATTACTTTATCAATCAGCTTACCGAATTGTTGACCAATTACGGCCAGGTTGACGAAGTATGGTTTGATGGCGCGAACGGTGAGGGCCCAACGGGTAAAAAACAGGTTTATGAATACAACCGCTGGTACCAGCTGATCCGTAAACTGCAACCTAAAGCCACCATCGCCGTTTCGGGGCCAGATGTGAGGTGGGTTGGAACAGAAACAGGCTATGGCAGAGAAATGGAGTGGAGTGTTGTTCCCGGCGATCAACTTAAAACAGAAACTATTGCGGCTAACTCCCAAAAGGTAGTAGAATTTGCACCAAAAGATTTAAGGGCTAAAGATTTAGGCGGCAGGGCGATTATTTCAAAAGCGAAAAACCTGGTTTGGTATCCCGCAGAAACTGATGTGTCGATCAGACCGGGATGGTTTTACCATCCTGAGGAAGATAACAAAGTGAAAACGCCTGAAAAATTAATGGACATCTATTATAGCTCTGTCGGCAGAAACGGGGTGTTGCTGTTAAACATCCCGCCGGATAAAAGCGGCTTAATCAACGCTCATGACGAAGCTTCGTTAAAGGGTTTTAAAGCACTGCTGGACCAGACTTTCAAAGATAATCTGTTGAAAAATGCAGCGATTAAAGGGCATAAATCAAAAGTGTTGACACATATGCTCGATAGTAAGCTGGATACCTACTTCCCCACAAAGGCTAAGGATACCACACTGACCATTGAATTCAAGATGAACAAGGCCCAGAATTTTGATGTGCTTTCACTTCAGGAAAATATCAAAATTGGCCAGAGAGTCGAGCAATTTGTATTTGAGTATAAGCAAGGTAACGAATGGAAGGTAGCTGCTGAGGGTACCACGATAGGCTATAAGCGTTTGCTGCGCTTTCCGGCGGTGACGGCTTCGGAAGTGCGGTTAAGGATTACTGGTTCGAGGTTAAACCCGGCACTGGCAGAAATAGGGTTGTTTAAAAAGGCAGGATAATTTGAATTCATCTCCTTATGTAGGTTGATAGCGTGGTTACTATCACCTTATATTGTGTCCGCACTCCGTGCGCAGTAAGTGCAGGGTGAGTCCACGGTTTGTTCGGCAAAACGTGGACTCATGGTGCACTCACTGTGGACTCACCCAAACGTCACACGGTCTTGTCTAAAATTTTTTAAAATAATTTCAGAGCGCTATTGCATTAATAGAATTAAAGTCCTAATATTGCAATCCCAAAACGAAGCGAGCTTTTTCCAAAAGCAAAGTTTAATTTGGCATAGCCAGTTTCCCGAGTAGCTCAGCTGGTTAGAGCATCTGACTGTTAATCAGAGGGTCACTGGTTCGAGCCCAGTCTCGGGAGCCATTAAGGGCAAACAGAAGAGATTCTTGTTTGCCCTTCTTTGTTTTACTGAGGAGCCATTTTTCTTGTCAACTTTGGCATTGATCCCCAATTTGTTTCGTTACTTATTTTTTCAGTAAAAGATAAATTTACACTGTACAATCATATTTGTAGTCACTAGAAAATATTCTAACTTAGAATTGTGTTTAATAGCGCATTAAACATCCGTATTAATTCAGACCAACTATGACGAATACATTCTCCCTACAGCAACCTGCTTTTTATTGGTGTTTTGACAAAACTGGAAGTGCAATTTTTTCAGCCTTAATCCTATTCATATTGTCGACTCCCATAGCATTGAAGGCCCAACAATTAGAAGTTCGTGGTAGTCTGAATTCTGGTTTTTATTCATACAGCGGGAATGGCGCTGTATCGGTTTCCCGCATCAATGGTACCAGTCACACGAATAATCCATATGGCTCAAGAGGCGGCCTTAGTTATGGATTGTCGTTAAATATCAGAAAGGTCACCAAAAGTAATTTCATTTTTGGGGCTGATTTAGGATATGAAATGCTTCGGAGTAAAGTCAAATTGGATTACTCGGATGTTATCGGTGATATTGCTTCTGATTTTGAAGGCAGAACTTATCTCAATACCTCTTTTATCAACCTTTTCCCATTTCTGGGCAGACGTTTTAATATGAGCCAGCAGGCTTTTGATTTGGTAGCTGGCCTGGATATCGGCCATGTACTCAAGGCAAGAGAAAACGGTGATGCCAAGTCAACTGACAATGCTGCATTTCACATCGAAACTTCAAGGGACCGTAAATCCCTTAACCGGGACTTAAGGGCACGTATCCAATTGTCTACAGACTTTGGTAAAATGGGTGTGTATGCTGGTTATGCGCATGGCGTAAGAAACTATCGCGCTGGTCTGGATGGAATGACTGTGGAAGCCTATTCCCGCATGTGGCGTGTTGGTGTAACTTATCGTCTGAAGTAAATTAAGGTACAGTTCCCTTTCTTAACCTACATCAATCTTCCTGTGGTTGTAATGCAATAACTTTACATCATTAAGTTATAGGAAGATGAAACCATTGTAAATCTGATTGTTTCATCACCGTTAAATCAATTAATGATGAGTACAAAAAAAGTAGCTTACGTAGCAAGCCCAAGAACACCTCACTTTGTAGGTGATGGTTTTCGGGTACATAACTTCATTCCAAGTGGATATAGAATGGACATGAAAAGCATGGATCCATTCATCATGCTGGATTATAACTCTAAATATACATTCCCGCCATCACAAATTCCTAAAGGAGTAGGTGTACACCCGCATAAAGGTTTTGAAACAGTTACCATCGCCTATAAAGGATTAGTGGAGCACGGAGATAGCAGTGGGGGCGGAGGCATCATCGGCGAAGGAGATGTGCAATGGATGACCGCTGCTTCAGGAATTCTGCATAAAGAGTTTCATGAAACGGAATGGAGTAAAACAGGTGGTGAATTCCAGATGGTACAACTCTGGGTAAACCTTCCTGCTAAAGACAAAAAATCTTCACCTAAGTATCAGGCCATTAAAAACACGGCTATTCATCGTTTTTACCTGGAAAATAATCAGGGAGAAATTGAGGTGATCGCAGGTGACTATCAAGGTATAAAAGGTTCGGCCTCCACTTTTACACCTGTTCATATGTACAATTTGAAAGCAAAGGCAGGCGCTAAAACAGCTTTTTCGTTCCCGGCAGCCTATAATACCATCGCATTGGTGATCGAAGGAGAAATTACGGTCAACGAGAATGAGCTTGTTCCCGCTGATCATTTGGCATTGATGCAAAATGAAGGTGAAGATTTTACCATAGAAACTAAAACAGACGCCATTGTGTTAATTCTATCAGGTGAACCTATCAATGAACCGATTGCACATCATGGACCTTTTGTGATGAATACGAAGGAAGAACTCATCGAAGCTTTTGATGAATTTAATCAGGGGAAATTCGGACATTTATAATATTCCTTAAAAAATAGGCTATGTCAAATATCAATATGATAATAGAGGAGCGCGCTGCCAGTATAGGCGCGTTTATGGTGGGCAGATTGTTGCCTTTCCGGCAAAAAAGAGCCGTAGGTCCGTTTGTTTTTATTGATCACATGGGCCCAATTTCTTTAAGGGAACATGAAGATCTGGATATCGAGCCCCATCCGCATATCGGCCTTGCTACCCTGACCTATTTGTTTGAGGGGGCTATCGTACACCGGGATAGCATCGGCTCTGTTGCGGAGATTACGCCGGGCGCTGTTAATTGGATGACCGCTGGTAAAGGGGTTGTACATTCGGAAAGAATGCCGGAACACATCCGTGAAACCAATCCGGATACTATTTTGCACGGACTTCAGATATGGGTAGCGCTGCCAAAAGATTTGGAAGAAATGGAGCCTAACTTTGTACATATCGGTGCTGATGAAATACCACAATGGAAACAAGGCAACCTAAACATAAAACTTGTTGCAGGTGAAGCTTTTGGACGAAAATCCGGAGTGCCGGTTTATAGTCCATTATATTTCCTGGAAATAAAGAGTACTAAAGCCGAAACTGTTAATATCGGTGAGCATCTTTATGGAGAAAGTGGACTCTACATTTTAGAGGGAAGTATAAGTAGTGAGGGCAATACTTTCGGACCAAAACAAATACTCATTGCGAAGGACAGCACACTTTGTCAGTTTGAAATAGCGGAAAACTCCATTGTGTATATTTTTGGTGGGGAGCCTTTTCTTGAAGAAAGATTTATCATGTGGAATTTTGTTTCCTCAGAAAAAGCGCTTTTAGAAAAGGCTAAAAATGATTGGATAAACCAGGATCATGAAGCCTTTCCATTGATTCCTGCTGATGATAAAGATTATATACATTTTCCACCACCTATTCCAAATGTAAAGATGAAATCTTAAATTATTAGTTTTCGGAGTTGATTAATAAGTCTTGGGAGTTGATTAAAAAGCCTTGGAGATGGTTAAAAAAAATGCAATCTTGTTTTATCAAATTGTTTGCTTACCTTCTTAAATAAACATCCTTTAATCATCAGCTGATGGACATTCAGGAAATCATCATTCACACGAATAGCCTTTGCACAACCAGGGTGTTTTATAACCAGGTGATCAGGATGAACCTTCTGAAAGAGACGGATCAATCGGTTAGTTTTCCGGCAGGCAACTCTATCCTGACTTTTCAGCAGAGTAACTCAGGTGTAAATCCTACTTATCATTTTGCTTTTAATATCCCGGAGAACCAGATCCAGGATGCCATTAATTGGGCTCATGGCAAAGTGGAGTTGCTATCGGTCACTGAAAATAGCAAGATAGCAGATTACCAGTCATGGAATGCACATGCCATTTACTTTACTGATAACAATGGAAATGTGCTGGAATTCATCGCCCGTCATGATTTGAAGAATGCGTCTGCTGCAGCATTTTCTCCTGT
The DNA here is from genome assembly GCF_037482985.1 of Pedobacter immunditicola. Taxonomy (NCBI): domain Bacteria; kingdom Pseudomonadati; phylum Bacteroidota; class Sphingobacteriia; order Sphingobacteriales; family Sphingobacteriaceae; genus Pedobacter; species Pedobacter immunditicola. The sequence continues at coordinate 576,725 of NZ_JBBHKC010000002.1, forward strand.
AGCTATTGAATGTATCAGTGAAATAGGATTGGTAACTGAAGAGGTTCCGGCCTTTACCGATCAGCTAATGGCAGCACATGGTTTAACCTTATTTCCCAAACAACCCCGGCAGACGAATTTTGCCGCATTGGGCGATGATCATGGACTTTTTATTATTGTGGGGGCGGACAGGCATTGGTTTCCGACAACTGTTCCGTCAGAAAAATTTCCGCTGAAGGTGATCATTGGGAGGGGCGCCTCCAAACAAGTTCTTGAATTCAATTAAGTATTTTCGTTTTCCTACATTCATCTACTGTCATTTACCATTTTTTGTGCTTTTAATCCGGTTATTTTGGGAACTTAAGGCTGAAATAAGTTCCTTTTCCGATGGTAGAATCTACGCTAAGGTCTATTTTATGGTACACGGCAATGCTTTTAACAATGGCCAAGCCTAAGCCATAACCAGCATTTCCCTGGGTATTGGTTTTGCGGAAGCGATGAAAGATAAATGGCAATTGTTCCGGGCTAATTCCTTTGCCCGTATCTTCAATCCTTATTTCATATGTGCCGCTTTTCAAATGTCGGTCTTTAATGATAATTTCGCCGTTTTCTTTATTGAATTTGATGGCATTATGGATAAGGTTGTATAAGAGCTGGAACAGCAAGTCTTTGTTGGCTTGTTGCATCACCGCCTTTTCGGAGATGTTTAGGGTAACTTTAATTTCCTTTTCTTCCAGCCTATGCCCGATTTCTTCCATGATCTCTTTGACCAGGTCAAGGAGATTTACCTGCTCTTTTTTTGAAAATTGTTCATTATCAATCCTCGAGATTAATAACAAGGAGGCGGAGATTTTCTTAAGGCGGTCCAGTGTTTTCATCATCTCCACAATTTTAGGCGCCAGCTCTTCGGTTACATCTTCTTCTGCCAAAAGATTTTCCATTTTATTTTGAAGGATGCTGATCGGCGTCATCAGTTCATGGGAAGCGTTGGCCGTAAATTCACGCTCCTTTTCAAAATCTATATTGATCTGGTCCATCAGAAGGCGTAATGATTCGTCAAGATACCTGAAGTCTTGCGTGGAAGTCTTTACAGGGATGTTGTGGTTTTTGAAAGGGAATTTCCGGTTAATTAATTTGGCCTGGATGATCTTGCCCAGAGGCCTGATCAATACACGGGTAAACACCAGGTCAATCACAAGGGTGAGGGCAATTAAAGCCATCAATACATACAAGGCGATCCGTTGCAAGGGTGTGTTATACTGACTGATGCTCGCCGTTGTTTTACCTATTTCGAGCAGGTAATTTTTATCATTCATTTCAAAGGTATAACTCAACACCCGGTAATTGAGGGTATCTTGTTCCACCACCCGCATGGTGGTTTTAATGGTGTCCATGATTAAACCCTTGGCAATAGGTTCTAATGCGATGTACTCTTCTTTAAGCATGGTATAGCTGCCATAATCTTCTTCACCTTGCAGATAATAATCAATACCATTTTTCTCTACTACACTGATTACTTTTTTTTGCTGGTCTCGTAATGAATAATTGGTGTACTGTGAAGCAATCTGATCTACCGTAAAAGGGAGGATCAGAATGAACAACAGTACGACGGCCAGTTTGGATCCGGTAATGAAGTAAATAAGTTTGGTAGATAATTTCATTTATTTTTTTATCCGGTAACCAACGCCGCGAACTGTTTCCAGCCAGTCGGTCGGTGCCCATGCATTCAACTTTTTTCTGATATTCTTAATATGGGCATCAATATAGTTAGAATCATAGTCGCCATCAGCATAACTGCCCCAGATATGTTCACTTAACTGCATTCTGGTCAATACGCGGTTTTTGTGCAAAAACAGGTAACTTAATAAATCAAATTCCTTTCGCGATAATTCAATCTGTTCCTTTTCAAAGCCGATGATTCTTTTTTGGAGGTCGATACTGAACTCTCCAAGGGGCGTTACTTCTTCCTGTATATTAAATTTTCTGCGGGCTATGGCCTGCATCCGCGACTGGAGTTCCAATAAAGAGAAGGGTTTGGCGAGGTAATCATCTGCACCAAGATCAAGCCCGGTGATCCTGTCTTCCAGGTTTCCCCGTGCCGTTAAAATAATGTAAGCTGCCTCAGGATTGTGTTTTTTTGCCATCGGCAATAGACTTAAGCCATCACCATCCGGCAGCCCTAGGTCAAGTAAGATAAAGTCATAACTGTTCAGCATGATTTTTTCCGTAGCATCCTTGATGTTATGTGCCAGATCACAAACATAAAAAGCTTTCTTTAAAAACGATTCGATCTCATAAGCAAGCGTTTTTTCATCCTCAATAATCAAAGTCTTCATGTTATCATTCGTTTTTAAGGTAAGAAGCTATTATCATAAGCTTAATTTTTTCCATTTGTCAGCGTTATTGTGTTTTGTTGCGATCTTGAATTGGTGTCATCACTAGTATCAAAATTGGTAGTAAAAGCTGAGGTTAAAAAAAGATTGGCTGTTTTTTGTTTCAGCGGGAATTTTGCCGCCCAAAATGGAATATTGATAGGCAAATTCGGCCATGTAATGAGATCGGCTATAAGTAAAAGGGATTTTGAAATTGTAGGTCAACAGGTTGAAACTAGTTGTCGGTATTTCAATGGTCTCCGTAGTGTTTTCATTACCTGATCCCTTTCCCTTGCCCTGGTTTTTTTTCTGCGTATAGCTTTCCAGAAAATGTTGTGTGCCAGCCACCAGTTCTACTGCCGGTTCTATCGCAATCTGGTCGTTTTCATTGAATAAACTGCCTAGTTCAATCAATTTCGCGTGGTTTAAGCTGATGAATACATCCTTCTCTAAACCAAATGCAAAGTCAGTTGACAAACTACTTTTAAACCATGGCCATTGGTAATCTACCATGGCGTTGATGTTATTTTCATTTGCTGCCTGGAGTAAAGGCGAGTCCTCCGGAAAAAAAGACCTTGTATAACTGATTCCAGCCTGGAGTTTTGGGCTAAAGGCATGGTCAAAGCCGATGCCTAAATCTGATGCAGACATTCCAGTTCCATAATTTAGCAGTTTATAAGAACTCGCAGAGAAAAATAAACCAAGGGGTAACCTAAAGGTGGCATTGGTTAATATATAGGGAAGTTTTTCTAATGTACCCTGACCATAATAACTTACATTGTTACCATAAATAGCCGCCAGGGTAAGTGTAGCTTTTTCGGGTGTTGTGGCTGTGCTATCTGTTTGTGCTTTTACATTCAAGGCTGCCAAACAAATCACGAAAGTCATTATTTTTAATTTCATGTATTAGTCCTGACTTTATGGCCTTTTAATTTTCGGGCGAATTATTTTCACCGGTTTTACCTTTACTTTGGGTTTAACAACAGTAGGTTTAACCTGCCTTCTTGATTTTGGAACCACTTTAATAGCTGTCTTTTTGGTTTTCGCCTGTTTCACTTTGGGTTCGTCCTGTTCAATCAGCACGTTTTCTACCGGTGCCAGTTCATAGCGCTCAAAAGAGGAATGGATAGCAGGTTTAGAAAATGCTTGCACAGGCACGACGCCAGGGAAAATACATATGATTAAAATACGCCCAAATAATACTCGAAAATTTAAAGAAGGCTTCATTGATGTAAATATAAAAAAGTTTGCCTCTTTCAAGGCAAACTTACGCTCCAACTTAAAACATGTCATTTGTGCCACATTGTTTATGGTAACTAAGATCAGTACTGAACATGAATTTCAGATGAAATTTTTAAATAATTATGTTTTCTACAATTTCATCTGAAATTCATGTTGATGATGCAGCTTTGAATATTATGTACAAAGAATTTAAAAATATTACTATGGAATCGAAATTTCTTTATTTAGGCACAATGCTGGTTGTAACAGCTTTAACCCTTCTTACCGGTTGTAAAAATGATATGGATTCATCGGGTACCACAAAAGTGGAAATCAGGATGACTGATGCTCCCGGTAATTTTGATGCCATCAATTTGAGTGTAAAAGAAATCGTTCTTCATTCTGATGGTAAGCCTTATGTATTTGCAGTAGAGCGCGGTATATTTGACATTTTAGACTTTCGGATAGGAACAAGTAACCCTGATATTCTGGTTGCTACTGGCGAGATGCCATCAGGAGAAATTACTGAAGTAAGGTTAGTGCTGGATGACTCAGGTAATTCAATTGTTGTAGATGGGATAGAATCTGAGTTGAAAACGCCAAGTGCAGGATCTTCAGGTTGGAAAGTGAAGCTTCGTGAAAATCCAGAACTTGTTCCTGGTGTAACGTACTCTTTGTTGCTTGATTTTGATGCGGCTAAATCAATTGTTCAAACTGGAAATGGAAAATACTTGCTTAAGCCCGTTGTAAGAGGCGTAACGTTAGCAACTTCAGGATTAATTTCAGGTATTACTGCTCCACTTGATAGCTATCCTGAGATTTTGGTGATTGCTGGAACTGATACCGTAGGAACGATCCCTGATGCGGTGACTGGTAAGTTTACAGTTGGTGGACTGCCAGCTGGTCGTTATGACGTAAAGTTTGTGCCGGTTGGAGGATATAGAGACAGTACCATCATTGGGGTTGACGTTACGATCGGTCAGAACCGTGATTTGGGTGTTGTAACCTTAAGGAAATAATCTTGGCATCATTTTTCGATAGAGAAGATTATTAAAGGATAATGAAATATTAAAATACTCATTGCAACGACACTGATTGATCACCCGCTGATTTCGTTAGCATATATTGTTTTTAAGTGGTTTTGATGGTTTCACTAATTAAATTAGACACGATGAGAAAATTATTATTGATAGCGATGCTCGGCGCATTTGGGTTAATTCCCTTTCGTTCGGCAGCTCAGGTTAACGTAAACATAAATATAGGCTCACAGCCTTTATGGGGTCCGGTTGGTTATGATCATGTTGATTATTATTACCTGCCTGATGTAGAAAGTTATTACCATGTGCCTAAGAGGCAGTTTGTATATTTAAATAATAACAACTGGGTGTATGCGAATTCACTGCCCTCAAGATATAGTGGATATGATCTTTATAACGGATATAAAGTGGTTATTAATTCTCCCGCTCCTTATCGTTACCATAAAAATCACAAGGTTAAGTATGCCAAATACAAGTCAAACCGCTCGCAGAAAGTCATCAAATACAGCAATCATAGTAAATATGATGTAGTGAAGGGCAAGTCTAAAAGTCAAGGCAATAAAAACTATAAATCTGGCGGCAATGGAAAAGGCAACGGCGGTGGTAATGGTGGCAAAGGCAATGGTGGAGGTAATGGAAAAGGTGGCAATGGAAAAGGCAATGGTAAAAATTAAATAAACTATACAAACAATGAGGAAAGCTTCCATTTAATTATGGAGGCTTTTTTTGTATAATGATTTTGCTCGAAAAACTTCAATCTATTTCTTTCTGATAGGGCATGCTTTTTCGTTTAATGATCTTTCATATTAGAAAAACATTTTATCTTCGAAAAAAATAAAGGGATCTGAAATACATATCATGAAGAAAACACTATTCCGTACGTTTCTATTTACATTTTTAACGTTTCTCACCGTTTTTATTGCTGCTGCACAAGACAAGACCACACCAAAACCTTTATCTGTAGGGTATTCTATTGGTATTCATGGCATTACTGAAGAAACGATGACCTACGCCAAGTCGGTAGGTATTGATTATATTGAAACTTCCATCAACGGTTTTATTGATAAAGACCGCAATTTTAAATATAGTGATGATGAAATTATTGCGCGGGTTAAAAAAGCCAAGAAAATAGCCGACGATGCCGGAATTAAAATCTGGTCCATCCACATGCCTTTTAGCAAGGTTATTGATATTTCCCTTACCGATGAAGCAGAACGAAAGAAAGTAGTGGCTTTACATCAGAAGGTGCTTAAGTTTTGTGCAATTCTTCAACCTGAAATTATTTTGTTCCATCCCAGCTATTACCTCGGGTTAAATGAGCGTGAACAGCGTAAAACTCAAATGATTAAATCTGCCCGGGCGCTGAATAAATCGGTGAGGGCTATTCAGTCGCAAATGGTGATGGAAAACATGTTGGGCTTTGACTTAATGGTTGGCGAAAACCGCGAGCGGCCATTGATGCGTACGGTGGAAGAGACCGTTGAGCTGATGAAGCGTTTGCCGGATAACATATATTCTGCCGTGGATATGAACCATATCAAATATCCCGAAAAACTGATTCTTGCCTTGGGTAAGCGTTTAAAATCAGTTCATATTGCTGATGGCACCGGTAAACAGGAGAATCACTTCTTTCCCTGTTCGGGAAAAGGTCAAAATAACTGGGTAAAGATTTTAGCTGCACTGGATGAGGTAGGTTACAATGGTCCTTTTTTGTATGAAAGTGCCGTTAAAGATGTAAAAGATTATAAGGAATGCTACTTGTCGTTGTTCAATCAATTTGTAGCTGCTTCAAATTCGAAATGGAATTACACCAGGGCCACCGCATTAACGCTGACTGGAAAAGTGAAGGAAACGAAACAAAGTTTTCACCGCCTGGATACCCTTGATTACCCTGCACTGCCACCTGCTGTAAAACAACTGCTCACCAATGCTGCCGGTATAGCTATATCCTTTACCACTAACAGTTCTGCTATCTCGGCAAAATGGTGTGTTTCAGATAAAAAACAACTCGCTAACATGACTCCAATTGCTAACAAGGGCCTTGATCTTTACATCAAGAAAGATGGAAAATGGCAATTTGCCGGAGTTGGACGACCTTCTGCAGACTGCAACGAGGCTGTGCTGGTAAAGAACATGGACCTGACTGAGAAGGAATGTCTGTTATACCTGCCCTTATATGATGAAGTTGGTCAAGTAGAGATAGGAGTGGATAAAAACGCGACGATGGAGGCAGCTGCAACACCATTTAAAAAACGTATCCTGATCTATGGTTCCAGTATTGTGCAGGGTGCTTCAGCCAGCAGACCCGGCTTGGCGTACCCCGCTCGTTTATCAAGGGAAACTGGCCTGAACTTTTTTAATCTCGGCTTTAGCGGCAGTGCTAAAATGGAACCGGCTGTAGCAGATATGGTGGCTTCAATTCCTGCTGATGCCTATATCCTTGATTGTGTACCTAACTCCAGTCCGGAGCAAATCAAAGCTCGTACGGCTAACTTTGTATCTGTCATTAGAAAACATCGGCCGCTGGCACCCATTATTGTCATCCCAAGTATTGTCCGTGAACACGGCTATTTCGACCAGGAAGTAGGTAAGCGCGTTAGAAGCCAAAATGAAGCAATTGCAGCGGAAGTTAAATTATTACAACAAAAGGGCGTGAAAGACCTTTATTTCATCAATCCCAGCCATTTGCTTGGCCAGGATCATGAAGGAACAGTAGATGGCACTCACCCCAATGATATCGGTTTTGACAGGATGTTACAACAGCTGCAACCGGAAATCCTGACCATACTTAAAAAGCACGCTATTTAGGATGTCAGGGTAATATAAAAAAAAGGTAGACCAATTAA